>JANLTH010000083.1:0-41356 GCA_031362865.1 Burkholderiales bacterium
CGACTTCATGGTCCAGGGCATGAGTGGCCTGATGAGCGTGACTGGCGAACCCGATAGTGCCGGTGGCGGCCCGGTGCGTGTGGGAATTCCGATCATCGATATCCTGACAGGGATGTATGCTTCAGTCGCGATTTGTGCGGCGGTCGCCAACCGGGCCGAAACTGGCAAAGGTCAACATCTCGACTTGGCGTTGCTCGACACCGCCATGGCATTTCTGTCGATTCAGGGCATGACCTACCTCACCACCGGCGTGGCTCCCGGGCGGATCGGCAACAGCCACCCAAGCATCGTGCCCTACCAGGTATTTGCCACGGCCGATGGCAACGTGGTACTGGCCTGTGGCAACGACAACCTGTTTGGCAAGTTTTGCCTCGCGGCGGGCTGTGCTGAATTGACTATCGACTCGCGCTTTTCCAAAAACGCCGGCCGCGTGCAAAACCGTGACACTCTGGTTCCCTTGCTAACCCAAGTGTTTGCCAGGCGAACGACCGCTGAATGGGTCAAGGTGCTTGAAGAGGCGGGTGTGCCCAATGGCCCTATCAATAGCATCGCGCAGGCTTTTGCCGAGGAGCAGGTGCTGGACCGCGCAGTCCGTTTCGATTTGCCGCACCCAAGCGGCGGCAGCGTGCCGATGATCGCCAGCCCGATGAAGTTCTCGGGCACGCCGCTTGAGCACAACATACCACCGCCCACTCTGGGCCAGCATACCGACGATATTCTCGCGGCTACGCTGAAGCTTAGCCCTGCGCGGATTGCCGAACTGCGCACCGCAGGCGTGATCTAAATCTTCTGCTTTCCCCACAACGCTTACAACATGATCGGAGATTTTCAATGAGACTGAAAACCCTGCTTACCGCCAGCGCCTTTGCGCTTCAGGCTTTTGCCACCGCCGGTGCATTCGCCCAAGCTTGGCCCACCAAGCCGGTGAAAATTGTCAACCCGTTCCCGGCCGGCGGCGGTACGGATGCCTTTGTGCGTCCCCTTGCGGCCCACCTCTCCACGGTGCTTGGGCAGCAGTTCATCGTTGAAAATCTGGCCGGTGCTGGCGGTACCGTGGGTGCTTCGCAAGCTGCAAAGGCCCCGGGTGACGGCTACACCATCTTGGCCGGTGCCGTGCACCACAGCATCGCCGAGACGCTTTACACCAAACTGCCCTACAACATCGAAAAGGATTTCATCCCTGTCACGGTGCTGGCTTACGTGCCCAACGTGGTGGTGCTGCATCCCAAAGTGCCTGCCAACACCTTGGCTGAGTTTCTGGATTTGCTGAAAAAGAACCCCGGTAAATACAATTTTGGCAGCGCTGGCAACGGCACTTCGCATCACTTGACGGTTGAAATGTTCAAGCAGATGACGGGCACGCAGATGACGCACGTGCCCTACAAGGGCGCAGGTCCGATGATGCAAGACCTGCTGGCGGGCCAAGTTGATTTTGCGTTTGACGGCATGGGTACCTCGGCTGCGCAAATCAAAGGCGGCAAGTTGAAGCCGCTCGCTGTCACCAGCGCCAAACGCAACCCTGTTGTGCCAGATACGCCGACCCTTGATGAAGCTGGAATCAAAGGCTACGAGGCGACGACTTGGTACGCCTTCTGGGTACCAAAAGGTACGCCACCCGAGATCATCGCCAAGCTGCAAGCCGAAACCACCAAAGCGCTCAACGACCCAAAAATGAAGGAAATCTGGGCTTCACAAGGTGCTACTGCTGGTGGGCAATCGTCGGCAGACATGGCGAAATTTGTCCGCTCGGAAATTGAGAAATGGGGCAAAGTGGTCAAGGCTTCCGGCGCGAAGATCGACCTTTAGTCTGGCGCGGCGATCTGCGCCGCTCTAAAGTCAGATCCACGGCGCAGCGCCTTCTGAGGGTTGCGCCGTTTTTTTGCGGCCGAGGGTGCGCTACTTCGCACCATCCAGCAGCATCTGGTTGAGTCGTTTCACGAAGCTTGCCGGGTCTTGGGGAGTTCCGCCCTCAGCGAGCATGGCTTGGTCGAAGAGTAGGTGGCTCCAGTCGGCGAACCGTGGCGTGCTTGCGTCTTCATACTTCAGCTTGCTGACCAACGGGTGCTTTGGGTTGATCTCCAGAATCGGCTTGGTTTCCGGTGCTTTTTGCCCGGCCTGCTTCATCATGCGCGCCAAGTGTCCGCTCATCTCGTGCTCGTCGACCACCAGGCAGGCCGGTGAATCGGTCAGGCGGTGGGTGACGCGCACATCCTTTGCTTTATCGACAAGTGCTGCCTTGATTTTCTCGACCAGCTCTTTGTAGTCGGCTTCGGTGTCGGTCTTTTCTTTTTTCTCAGCCTCGTCTTCCAGTTTGCCCAAATCTAGGCCGCCTTTCGCCACCGAAAGTAGCTCCTTGCCGTCGAACTCGGTCAGATGCGATGCCATCCACTCGTCAACCCGCTCGGAGAGCAGCAACACTTCGATTCCCTTCTTGCGAAACACCTCGAGGTGCGGGCTGTTTTTCGCACCCAAATAGGTTTCGCCGGTCACGTAGTAAATCTTGTCCTGGCCCTCTTTCATGCGCTTGACATACTCTTCCAGGCTCACCGATTGCACCTCGGTGTCTGCATGGGTCGATGCGAAGCGCAACAGTTTGGCCAGACGCTCTTTGTTGGCAAAGTCTTCCCCCACACCTTCTTTGAGCACTTGGCCGAATTCGCCCCAGAACTTGGCGTATTTGTCTTTTTGCGCTTGATCGTCGCTGGTTGCCAACTCCTCAAGCATTGCGAGCACGCGCTTGGTTGAACCTTCGCGGATCGCTTTGACATCGCGGCTCTCTTGCAGCAACTCGCGCGAGACGTTCAGTGGCAGGTCGTTCGAGTCAATGACCCCTTTGACAAAGCGCAAATACGCCGGCATCAACTGTTCGGCCTCGTCCATGATGAAGACACGCTTGACATAGAGTTTCAGTCCACGCTTTTGCTGGCGGTCCCACAAGTCAAACGGCGCGCGACCCGGCACAAACAGTAACTGCGTGTATTCCTGACGCCCTTCCACGCGATTGTGCGTGTAGGCCAGCGGCGCTTCAAAATCATGGCCGATGTGCTTGTAGAACTCGTGGTATTGCTCTTCGGTGATCTCGCTCTTCGGTCGTGCCCACAGGGCAGAAGCCTGGTTGATCGTCTCTTCTTCCTCTTTGATTTCCATCTCTTTCTTTTCTTCGCTCCACTCTTCCTTCTGCATCAAAATCGGCAGGGTGATGTGGTCGGAGTACTTCTTGATGATGGAGGAGAGCTTCCAGCGCGTCAGGAAGTCGTCTTCCCCTGCGCGCAAATGCAAGGTGATGTCGGTGCCGCGCCCGCTGCGCTCGGCGGTCTCAACCGTGTATTCGCCCGCGCCCTCACTCTCCCAACGCGTCGCGGTGGCTTCGCCAGCACGGCGCGTGAGCACCGTAATCTTTTCAGCGACGATGAAGCCTGAGTAGAAGCCCACCCCGAACTGGCCGATCAGATGCGCGTCTTTGGCTTGGTCGCCAGTCAGTTTCTGGAAGAACTCTTTGGTGCCAGATTTGGCAATCGTGCCCAGATTGGCGATGGCCTCGTCGCGGCTCATGCCGATGCCGTTGTCGGCGATGGTGATCGTGCGCGCGGCTTTGTCAAAACTGACGCGCACTTTCAACTCGCTGTCACCCTCATACGAAACGCCGTTATTGAGCGCTTCGAAGCGCAGCTTATCGCAGGCATCCGAGGCGTTGGAAACCAGCTCGCGCAGAAAAATTTCCTTGTTCGAATACAAGGAATGGATCATCAATTGCAGGAGTTGTTTGACTTCGGCTTGAAAGCCCAGGGTTTCTTTGGTGCTCATTTTTTGTCAGCGATCAGGGATTGGAAATCGGGGATTGGGGGAATTGTTGTTTCGCGGCAGAAGTCGGGGCGAAAACCCTGTTTTCAAGAGGGCTATTGACATCGGCGTGTCATCTGCTTGCAGCTAGAATTTCCGTTCAGAAAAATTCCGGAGACTTGCCGTGAAACCATTGATTTCATTGCGTTTTTTACTGACCCTGTGCCTTGGTTTGGGAGTAGGCACGAGCGCTGTAGCGCAGAGCTTCAGCGTCGTCACTTCATTCCCAAAAGAGCTCACCGAAGCGTACAAAAAAGCTTTCGAGGCAAAAAATCCCGGCATCAAGGTTGAAATTCTCAACAAAAACACGGTGGCAGGCATTGCCTTCGCGCGGGAGACCGCGCCCGGCTCGCGGCCTGACGTGTTCTGGGCCTCGGCACCCGATGCCTTCGAGGTGCTCGCCAAAGACGGCCTGCTGAGTAAATTCGATGGCGCCAACAAAGCCGTGCCAGCAAAAATTGGCAATTACCCGATCAACGATCCCGAAGGCATGTACTTCGGCCAAGCGCTGGCAGGCTACGGCTTGATGTGGAATACGCGCTACACCAAAGCGAACAAGCTGCCCGACCCAAAAGAGTGGTCAGACTTGATGAAGCCGGTCTATTTTGGCCATCTCGCGACCTCCTCCCCGTCGCGCTCGGGTACGACCCACCTGACGATGGAAACGATTCTCCAAGGCGAAGGCTGGCTCAAAGGCTGGAGCCAGATTTTGCAGATTTCCGGTAATGCTGCGGCGATCACGGATCGCAGCTTTGGCGTGCCCGACGGGGTGTCGAACGGACAATTCGGCATTGGGCTGGTGATTGATTTTTTCGGGCTTGCAGCGAAAAACTCCGGCTTTCCGGTGGAATTTGTTTACCCGTCGGTCACCGCCATTGTGCCGGCCAATATCGCCTTGATTAACGGTGCCAAAAATGCCGAAGGCGGCAAGAAATTCATCCAATTCACGCTCTCGGAAGAGGGCCAGCAGCTCCTGCTCGACCCGAAAATTTCGCGCCTGCCAGTCTTGCCTGCCACCTACAGCAACGCGAAACCGGGCTACCCGAACCCGTTTGCTGGCACGATCAAGGCGAAGGTCAATTTTGACTCCAATGCTTCAGAGGAGCGCTACTTCCTCGTTTCCTCCCTGTTCGACCAGACGATCACGTTTCGTCACAAAGAGCTGACAGCTGCGACCAAGGCCATCCACGAGGCGGCCGCCAAACTGGCGGCCAAGCCCAATGCGCAGGGTCAAAAGCTGCTGGCGGAAGCACGCGAATTGGCATTCTCACCAATTGTGGACGAAGCGAAAGCGAAGGACAAAGGTTTCCTCGCCGTTTTTCGCGCCAGCAAAAAAGACGCGGCGGTCACCAAGCAATTGACCGCGCTCGAGGACCGCTGGGCGACCGAGGCGAAAAAGAACTACGGGCGGGCGCAAGAGCTGGCCGGGCAGGCGGGGGCGCTGGCGAAGTAAGTTTTCCGCAGCGCCAGTTTTTTGCGTATCGCGCATGGAGTAAATGCGCGAGAATTGGCGGTCGTTTCCAACCCTGCTTTCGGGAGGCTTATATGAACCCGCATCGAACTCTTCGAACTCTTGGCGGCCGAACCCGACGGGAGATTCTCGCGGCTGGGCTGGCGTTTGGCGCAGGCGGGTTCGCCTCCAATGCTGCGAGGGCGGCGGAGGTGGGCGTTGAAGCCGATGAGATCGCGGTAGGGCAGTCGCTTGCGCTCAGCGGCCCGGCCGCCGAGTTGGGTACCGAAATGAAGTTGGGCGCGCAGCTCTATTTCGACGAGGTGAACGCCAAAGGCGGGGTGTTTGGCCGCAAGGTGCGTCTCATTACCCTGGACGATGCCTACGAGCCGGAAAAAGCCGCAGCGAACACCAAAAAGTTGCTTGACGAAGAAAAGGTTTTTGCATTGTTCGGCTATGTTGGCACGCCGACCGCCGCCGCTGCCATGCCACTCTTTAATGCCGCCAAGACACCATTTTTCGGGGCCTTTACCGGAGCTGAGTCGCTGCGCGCGCCATTTAACCGCTATGTGTTCAACGTGCGGGCCTCCTATTTCGACGAAACCGAGAAAATCGTGGAGCAGCTCACTTCGCTGGGCAGTAAGAACATTGCAGTTTTCTACCAAAACGATGCCTACGGCAAAGCCGGGCTAGCCGGTGTCGAGCGCGCGATGCTCAAGCGCAATCTCAAAATCAGCGCGACCGCTACGGTCGATCGCAATACGGTGGCTGTCGAAGAAGCAGTGAAATTCCTGGTGCCCAAAGCACCGGATGCCATCGTGATGATTTCAGCCTATACCTCGATTGCCGCTTTCGTTAAAGCGGCAAAAAAGGCAGGCTATACCGGCCAATTCCACAATGTCTCATTTGTCGGTGCAAGCGCACTTGCTGCTGCGCTTGGCAAGGACGGGTATGGTGTGGTCATTTCGCAGGTAATGCCCTTCCCCTATGTATCCAGCACCGCGATCGTGCGTGAATACCAAAATGCGTTGAAGAAAGGGTCAAGCAGAGCCCCCTCGTACACCAGCTTGGAAGGCTATCTCGCGGCCAAGGTGTTTGTGGAGGGCCTGCGCCGGGCTGGCAAAGATTTGACGCGTGAAAAGTTTGTGACCGCTCTCGAGTCGATGAGTGCTTTTGACACCGGTGGGTTCACGGTGGGCTTTTCGTCCACTAACCACAATGGCTCTTCGTACGTTGACTTGACGCTGATTGGCCGCGACGGCAAGTTCATCAAATAGCCGTTCTCTGAGAAAAAGGCTGAAGAATGGCTCTGGTATTGCCTCTTCAGCCACCTACCCGACGGTCAAATCGGGCTTCGCAAGCAGTTTTCCGCCAGGTTCCAGAATGCCCATGCCGCCGGCGCGGTAGCGGCGGATGTAGCGGTTGATGTCTTCTTGCGTATTGCCGTTGAAGGGGCCGCGCGCGACGATGGACTGGCCCAGCGGCTTGCCGATGAAAAGAGTGCCGCGCACGGCGCCTTGACCGGTGTTGTCGATGCAAATGGCATCGCCTTCGTCGGCAAGCACCAGCGCCGCCTTGGCGTTCACCGCGTTGACATCCACTACCTTGTTGTCCACACTAACCTGCCCTTGCATGAGCACAAAAAACGCCCGCTCGCCGGAAGCCACGGCGGCTTGCCAGCGTGAACCGGGGGCAAGCGTGATGTCGAGCATCATGACCGGCGTGTACCAATTTTGTTGCGATGCCAATGACGACGCTTGGCCCTGATACCGACCGGTCACCACGCGGACCCGCGCACCGTCTGATTCGATGATCGGAATCGCTTCTGGCTCCACCCTGAAAGCGGCTGGTGGTGCTTCTTTGTGCATGGTGGCGAGGTTGACGAACACCTGTAGGCCGCGCACGTGCGGCCCCAATTGCAGGGGCGGCTCGTCGTGCATCATGCCGCGCCCCGCTTGCGTCCAGTGCAAGCCGCCGGGGTGGATGACACTCTGGTCGCCCAGCGAGTCGTAGTTCGCGAAGCCAACCTCCGACTCTTCGTAGAGCACCGTGACTGCCGAAAATCCGGCGTGGGGATGCGGCGCAAACGGCATATCGCGCAAGACAAAGGCATCGATGCCGAGCACCGGGTCCAGCAGGTGGACATCACGCGGGTGCAGCATCCATGCACCTGAAACCGGCGTGAAATCATGCCACGGCATGGGTACGACAGTCTTCAGCTTTCTCATGAGATCAGCCCGATTTACGCCAAGTCGAACACCAGCACTTCGGCTTTTTCGCCATCGTTGAGCGTGAGCCCCGTTTCACCCAAAAGCATGGCTGCGTCGCCCTGGTTTAGGCGCGTGCTATTGATGTGAATGCTGCCGCGTGCCACATGCACATAGGTGCGGCGCTTAGTGTCGAGAGCGAGCGACTGCGCTTCGGCCCCGTCGAACAGGCCAACCCGCAAAGCTACGTCTTGATGAATCGTCACCGAGCCGTTGCGCCCGTCGGAGGAGGCGACCAGCCGCAAGCCGCCGCGCTTGTCGGCATCGCTGAAATTTTTCTGCTCATAGGAAGGCGGGATGCCGCGCACGTTAGGCTGAATCCAGATTTGCAGAAAATGGGTCTGCGTCTGGGCGTGGTTGAACTCGCTGTGCATGATGCCTTTGCCCGCACTCATGCGCTGCACATCACCGGGCAGGATGACTGAGCCGGTACCGATTGAATCTTTGTGCGCCAGCTCGCCTGAGAGCACATAGGAAATGATCTCCATATCGCGATGACCGTGCGTGCCGAATCCGGTGCCAGGTTCGATCCGGTCTTCATTGATAACGCGCAGCGCACCAAACTCCAGGTGCGCCGGGTCATGATAGTCAGCGAATGAAAAACTGTGGAAACTCTTGAGCCAGCCGTGATCGGCATAACCCCGGTCGGCGGATTTGCGCAGTTGCAGCATGTTGTGCCTTATCGAGAATTCAATCTTGGAAGCCTCCATTGTGCGTGATGGGGCAAATCGAGATGGCAAACAATTTTGTTGATCGCATTCAAAGTTTTTGAATATACTGAGTCGATGCCGATCACCCGCACCCACACCGACACGTACGCCAACCCCCACCCCGGCGGCGCGCGCGCAGCGTTAACCCCAGAAGCGCTGGCCTTGATCGATCTGGTAGCGCGCCGTGGCAGCTTTGCCGCTGCTGCCCGTGAGTTGGGGCGCGTGCCCTCGGCCTTGACCTATTCGGTGCGTAAGCTCGAAGAGGCGCTCGATGTACTGCTGTTTGACCGCAGCTCGCGGGTCGCCAAGCTAACCCCAGCGGGCATCGCGCTGCTCGAAGATGGCAGGCGGCTGCTCGATGACATGGATCGGCTTGCCAGCCGTGTCAAACGTGTCGCGACCGGTTGGGAGGCGCAGTTGACGATTGCGCTCGACAGCATTGTGATGCAGCGAACGGTGCAAGAGTTGATCGAAGATTTTTACCGCCATCGCCTCGACGACGGCACCTGCCCGCAGACCGCGCTGCAGATCCGTGTCGAAACCTTGGCCGGTACTTGGGATGCCTTGGCATCGGGTAACGCCGATTTGGTGATTGGTGCCACCACCGACGTGCCAACTCCGCCTGGAGTTAGCATGCTGCCCCTGGGTGAGGTGCCGTTTGTCTTCGCCGTGGCCCCGCATCATCCGCTGGCAAGCGCCACTGGGCCGATTTCGGATGCCAGCTTGCGCGACCAGCGCATGGTGGTATTGGCCGACTCGACCGCACGCCCTAATGCGGTTTCTGTCGGCATTCTGCCAGGGCAACCCGTGTTGACCGTGCCGACCTTGCAATTCAAGCTTGATGCGCAACTGCGTGGCCTGGGTTGTGGATTTTTGCCTGAGCCGGTGGCGCGCCCATTCAGCGAAACTGGGCGCTTGGTCATCAAAGAAACTGAACGACAGCCCCGGTTCGCGCGCGCGTGCTATGCGTGGCGTGCCGCCGAGCGTAATCGTCCGCTAGGCAGGGCGATGCAGTGGTGGCTGACTCGCCTGGCCAGCCCCACTACCCGCGCCGCGCTGCTGGAACCACCAGCGAGCGCGACCGGTACGGGAGTTGAAACACTGCCGAAGCGCTCAAGGCATCGCTGAGGAGGCTGCCTGGCGCATCCGAAACGGCCCGATCTGCATCACCAGCGCGGTCGCGCAGAGCACTAATGCGAAACCGGCCAGCATGGTCAATGTCACCGGTTCGCCCAAAAATAGCCACGCCCAGAAAAGGCCGAAAGCCGGTACCACGAAGGTGACCGAAGTGGCCCTGGTCGCACTCATTCGACGGAACAGCTCAAAGTAAAGCAGATACGCGAGAGCCGAACAAAGCAAAGCAAGCGCCAACACGGCGAACCACGCCTTGGTCAGCGCCAGCGTTGGCCAAGGCTGCGTTGCCGCGCCGGGCAACAAAGCCAAGGCGGCAAACATCATGCCGTGGGTCGCGGTGGCGTAGCCTGGGACTTCACTCAAGTGGCGTTTCGACCAGACCGCCGCAAAACCGTAGCACACGGTGGCGCATACGCAAGCGGCGATTGCCAGCAACACCTCGCGTGAAAAGTGCACCGGCCCCAGCCGCACCATCAGCCCGATGCCGACGGCGGCGATGAGCACCGCCAGCACTACGCGGCGCGCAATCCGCTGCCCAAGAATCGGCCACGCGAAAATCGCCGCCCACAACGGTACACCCGCATTGAGAATCGCCGAATAGCCTGCCGGAATATGCAGCGCCGCGAACGAAAAAAGCGTGAATGGCACGCCGCTGTTGAGTGTGCCTACCAGCAGAAAGTGCGGCCAGCGAGTGCCCATCGCCAAGGGCTTGCGGGCGACGGAAAACACCACAATCAGTGCCACCCACGCCAGCGCGACGCGCAACTGCGCCGACCAAAGTACGCCCAACTCGGGCGCAGCCAAGCGCATAAAGAAAAACGACAAACCCCAAATGGCTGAAAGGCCCCAGAAGAGGGTGTGCTCGATGGGGCGCATTGCAGATGGTACGGGGGTAGACGTGAGGCGTGAGGCGTGAGGAAAGGCGCTCGGCCACGACGAGCGCCGCGAACCTCACCCCTAACGCCTCACCGAACTATGACCGCGTAATCGGCATCTCCACATCGGTACCCTTGGGCAGCGCGATGTACTTGGCGATTTCGAGTTTGGCGATCGCGTTGCGATGCACTTCGTCCGGGCCATCGGCCAAGCGCAAGGTGCGGTTGTGGGCCCACATCATCGCGATCGGGAAATCGCCCGAAACGCCGCCGGCACCGTGCGCTTGCACGGCCCAGTCGAGAATTTTCTCGGCCACATTGGGGACCAGCACCTTAATCATTGCAATTTCGGTGCGGGCGATTTTGTTGCCCACGGTGTCCATCATGTGCGCAGCTTTGAGCGTCAGCAGGCGGGCGGAGTCAATGCCGATGCGGGCCTCGGCGATCCGCTCGTGCCAGACGCCTTGCTCGGAAATACGTTTGCCAAACGCGACGCGCGCATTGAGGCGTTTGCACATGTATTCCAAGCCGCGTTCGGCCACACCCAGCGCACGCATGCAGTGGTGAATCCGCCCCGGGCCTAAGCGGCCCTGAGCGATCTCAAACCCACGGCCTTCGCCCAAGAGAATATTGGTCACCGGCACACGCACATCTTTGAATTCGACTTCACAGTGGCCGTGTGGCGCATCGTCGTAACCATACACCGTGAGCGGGCGTTTGATATTGATGCCCGGCGCATTGCGCGGCACCAAAACCATCGACTGTTGTGAATGACGCGCCGCGCTCGGGTCGGTTTTGCCCATGGTGATGAAGATGGCGCAGCGTGGGTCGCCGGCGCCCGAGGTCCACCATTTCGTGCCGTTGATGACATATTCATCACCGCGCCGCTCAATGCTGGTTTGAATATTGGTCGCATCCGAAGAGGCCACCGCAGGTTCTGTCATCGCAAAGGCCGAACGAATTTCGCCGCGCAAGAGCGGGTCCAGCCACTGGCGCTTGTGCTCTTCGTGGCCGTAGCGCTCAATCGTTTCCATATTGCCGGTATCAGGCGCGGAGCAGTTGAAAATTTCCGGCGACCAACCTACCCGGCCCATGATCTCGCAGAGCGGTGCGTAGTCAAGATTCGACAGCCCGCCGTTGGGCGCCCGCTCAGAGCGTGGAAGGAAGAGGTTCCACAAGCCTTCGGCGCGCGCTTTGACTTTCAATTCCTCCACCACCTTGGTGGGCACCCACGGATTGCCATTGGCGCGGTTAGCCGCAACCTCGGCGTGATATTCATGTTCGCGCGGGTAGACGTGCGCGTCCATAAAAGCCAGCAACTTGGCTTGCAGTTCTTTGCAGCGGGGGGAGTAGTCGAATTCCATAGTGAGTCCTAGTCCTAGGTTGATAGTGGGATTGAGAATTGGGGGCAGGGATCAGGGATTGGGGGGGGTTACTGCTTCATGGCTTGCGCCCAGCCTTGCTCCGCCAGGGGCCGGGTGCGAGAGCCTTGCTCGCCTGCGCGTTCCGACGATGCCGTGCCGTCGGCTGCGCGCTTGACGATGCCCTGCAAAATCGCCGCCAAGCGAAACATGTTGTAGGCTGCGTAAAAGCCCCAATCACGTTGGTTGATTGAGAGGCCCGTGGCTTTGCAGTAGCTGTCGATGTATTCCTGCTCACTGGGGATGCCGAGTGCTTTGAAGTCAAGGCCCGCAATGCCGCGAAACTGCCCAGGCTCGATGCGATAGGTCATGCAGTGATAGGAGAAATCAGCCAGCGGATGCCCGAGTGTGGAAAGCTCCCAGTCGAGTACTGCCAAGACGCGTGGCTCGGTGGGGTGAAAAATCATGTTGTCCAGACGGTAGTCGCCATGGACGATGGAGACTTGTTCGCCTGCCGGAATATTCTTGGGCAGCCATTCAATCAAGTTGTCCATTGCTTCAATTTTTTCAGTTTCAGAGAGGCGGTACTGCTTGCTCCAGCGCTCAATCTGGCGGCCGAAGTAGTTGCCCGGCTTGCCATAGGTTTCCAAGCCGATCTGCGCCGCATTGGTGTTGTGCAGCAGCGCAATCACGCGATTCATTTCGGCATAAATTGCGCCGCGCTCGGCCGGTTCCATGCCGGGCAGCGACTGCTCCCAAATCACCCGCCCCTCGACGCAATCCATAATGTAAAACGCCCGGCCCAGCACCGCTTCGTCCTCACACAGCGCGTATTGCCGCGAGACCGGGAAGCCGTTTCTATACAACGCGCTTTGCACCCGAAATTCGCGGTCAACCGCGTGCGCCGAGGGCAGCAGCTTGGCGGCAGGCCCGGGCTTGCTGCGCAAAACATAGTCTTTCGACGGTGTGCTGATGCGATAGGTGGGGTTCGACTGCCCGCCCTTGAATTGGGCCACCTTGAGCGGGCCTTGATAGCCTTCGACATAGGCTCGCATATAGGCATCGAGCGCTGCTTCGTCAAATTTGTTGCGGTCGGCAACCGGCATGGTGCCTTCAAATTCTTGCGTCATGGGGGTTGCGGCAGAGTGAAAGACTTGAGGGGTTATTTCAACTTCGAGTTGGAAGGGTTGCGAGGTAGCGTGAGTACAGCGTGAAACCCTCTTCCACCGTGGTGGCGCGGGTGCGCTGGTGGAGCAGATCGGTTGGATTGTAGTTGACGGTGCGCAGCACCCATGCATGTGGGTCA
This sequence comes from Burkholderiales bacterium, assembly GCA_031362865.1. Classification (GTDB taxonomy): domain Bacteria; phylum Pseudomonadota; class Gammaproteobacteria; order Burkholderiales; family JAEUOS01; genus JANLTH01. The sequence continues at coordinate 12,944 of JANLTH010000083.1, forward strand.
TTCCGGCGCACATCGAGCACATTGATGCACGCCGGCGCTTGCTGAAACCCGGCAAAAAATGTGCCTTGCTGAGCCGTGCCCGCGGTAAGGGCATGCGAGAGAAACACGCGATTCACCCCACCGTGGAGCACGAGCAACACTTGGTCCCAGTCGGGGTCGGCCAGCAGGCGCGCAATCCCGCCGCACACACGGGCGCCAAACACAGCAATCGTCTCGCCACCCTGGTAGCTTACCGAGGCATCAGGGATACCCTCATTCAACGCCGAGAGCATGGCACGCTCTGCAGCGTGCGGCGCAATTTCGTCCAGCCTGCCGCCCTTGATCTCGACCCATTCAGGCCAGACCTCATAAGGCATTTGGCGCATCTCAAAGTGTTCGGATTCGCGCTGCACGCACTCCAGCGTTTGCACGGTGCGCGGCAAGCCAGAGACGACCATCTTGTCGAAACGTAAGCCAGATAAGGCTCTTCCGGCAGCGGTGGCCTGTGAGCGACCGTTGTCGTTGAGCGGCACAAAGTCGGAGCCTTGCGGTTTGCCTTGTTCGTCGAAGTAGGTAACGCTGCCGTGCCGTAGCAGAACGATACGGCGGCGGGCGGGTGGAGTAAATGACATCGAGGTGGCCACCTACCCGCGCGGAAAATTGGGCGTGCGCTTGCCCAAAAACGCGGCAATCCCTTCCTTGGCTTCGAGGCTGTGCAACGACTCGACGAAAGCCTCTTTCTCCCAATCGAGATGTTGCTGCATCTGCTGCCCTTCGGCTAACGCGATCAGGCGTTTGACGCGCCCTTGCGCGCCGCTGGCACCGTCGGCCAGCCGTTCAGCAATCGACATTGCCGCATCGAGCGACGCGCCCTTGGGCACGATGGAATTGACTACACCCACGCTGTGCAGGCGGGTTGCGGGAATCACGTCGCCCAGCATCATGAATTCAGCGGCCATTTGCCGGGGCAGCAATTTGGTGAGCGAGTAAGAGCCGCCACCATCCGGCGTAAGGCCAACTTTCACATAAGACATGGTGAACTTGGCATCTTCAGCAGCCACAATCATGTCGCAATTGAGCGCTAATGAAAAGCCAGCGCCCGCGGCGTGACCCTCAACGGCCGCGATTACCGGCAGCTGGCAAGCTCGCATCGCGCGCACAGCGGTGTGCAGTTTGTCGATGCTTTTGGCCTGCACCTCTTTAGGGGCGTACTGGTTTTCGCGTAGGCGGGTCAAATTGCCGCCCCCGCAAAACATGCCGCCTTCGCCCGTCAATACCAGGGCGCGAATCCCTGCATCGCGCGGCACCTGCTGGAGAAACACATCCATCATGGCTTCATAGACGTTCGGCCCAAGCGCATTGCGCATGCTCGGGTTCGAGAGCGTCATGATGAGCGTTGGCCCGTCGCGAGTGACGATGAGTCTTGACTCGGCTGGTTGTGCTTCTGGCATGCTGTTCCCCTATGAGTCAGACGATTTTTTGCTCTAGACGCGCTCAATCACCATCGCCAAGCCTTGGCCCACGCCAATGCACAGACTGACCACGGCATAGCGCCCACCGGTGCGTTGCAACTGGCGTGCAGCTGATAGCGCGATACGCGTACCGGATGCACCCAGCGGATGGCCGACTGCAATCGCGCCGCCATTCGGGTTCACGCGCACATCGTCGTCGGCCACCTTCATGATGCGCAGGCATCCCAATACTTGCGAAGCGAAGGCTTCATTGATCTCGATGATGTCCATGTCTTTGAGCGTCAATCCGGCCCGCTCAAGCGCTTTCGGAATTGCATACGCCGGGCCGATACCCATGATGCGCGGCGGCACGCCCGCAGAAGCGGCTGAGAGGATTCTTGCAATCGGTTTGGCCCCGGCCTTGTCGCCCACTTCACGCGAGCCTACGAAGATTGCGGCAGCACCGTCGTTGATACCCGAAGCATTGCCCGCCGTGACCACGCCTCCCTCGTACAGCGCCTTCAATTTAGCGAGTGTGTCGAGCGTGGTTTCGCGCGGATGTTCGTCGCTATTGACGACGGTTGCCGGGTCTTTTTTCGATTTGCCAGCCACGCTGATCGGCGCGATTTCACCGGCCATAAAGCCGTCTTTTTGGGCTGCGGCGAATCTTGTTTGGCTGCCCAGCGCAAAAATATCGGCCTGCTCGCGGCTGATCGCGTAGTCTTGAGCGACGTTGTCGCCAGTCTGTGGCATCGCGTCGTTGCCGTATTGGGCGATTACCTTCGGATTGGGGAAACGTGCGCCAATCGTAGTGTCGAACATTTTGAATTCGCGCTGAAACGGCGATTCGCTCTTGGCCAGCACAAAGGGCGCGCGGCTCATTTGCTCAACCCCACCGGCCAGATACAGCTCGCCTTCTTTGCAGCTCACCGCGCGGGCTGATTCGATGATCGCAGCCAAGCCCGACGCGCAGAGCCGATTGACGGTTTGCCCGCCGATCGTGTGCGGCAAACCAGCGGCCAAGAGTGCGTTGCGCGCCACGTTGCGCGCGTCTTCCCCGGCTTGGTTGGTGTTGCCGAGAATCACGTCTTCAATCTGCTCGGCTTTGAAGGGTGAAGCAGCGATCACCTGCTTCATCACTTCGCCTACCAAATCGTCGGGACGTAACGAAGACAATTTGCCAGCGTGGCGACCGAAAGGGGAGCGAAGACCGTGGTAGAGGTAGGCGTTGAGCATGTTTTTAAGTTCGTAGGGAGAGAAGGGTTAGGAGTGAGGTTCGAGGCCGGGGGGTATTTAGCGTGAGGTCAGAGGAGTGCAGCGAACCTCACGCCCCACGCCTTACCCCTTACGCTTCACCAGTCAATAGCGAAACGTCCAGCATGGCACGGCGCTTCAACCACGGTGACGGGCGATAGCGCGGGTCACCGTAGAAAGCTTGCATGTTTTCAAGGATGGTCAGTACCCGCTTGGGGCCTAGTGCGTCGCCAAACGCCAATGGCCCGAGTGGATAGCCTAAGCCCAGTGTGACAGCCAGGTCCAAGTCGGCGGGTGCGCAGATACGCTGCTGCACAATCTCGCAGCCGATATTGACGATCATCGCCAAGATGCGCTGGGCGACGAAACCGGCGCTGTCGTGAATCAGCGACACCTGCACGCCGGCACTCGCGCAGGCAGCATGCGCGAAGTCGCGGGCGGCGGCACTGGTGAGCGGGTTGGTCATGAGCGTGACGCGCGCTTTGATCGGCATTAAGCCGTCGATAGCGACCGTGCGTGTCGGGTCAAGCCCTGCGGCGAGCGCGGCTGTAGTGCAGTCCTGCCCGAGTACAGAAACGAAACATACATCGGCTGAAGAGGCGCTCCCAGTAACGATCTTCACGTCGATCTTGCTGAAGAAGTCCGCCAGATGCGGGTTTTCAGCCAGAGTTGCGTGGGGAATGAAGAGGGATGCGGGTTTTAGCGCAGGCACCGGGCGCACCGGCATCTCTTCTTGCTTGCCGCCGCTATGGTTGTAAAAACCTCTACCAGTCTTGCGCCCGAGCAAACCGGCGTCTTTGCGCTGCTGCCCGATGATGGACGGTTTGTAACGCGGCTCTTCGTAGTATTGACGATAAATCGATTCCATCACCGGGTGCGAAACGTCGATGCCGGTCAAATCCATCAACTCGCAAGGGCCCAGTTTGAACCCGGCTTGATCGCGCATGATGCGGTCGATTTCGTAGAACTCGGTGATGCCCTCACCCAAAATGCGAAACGCCTCGGTGCCAAAGCCGCGCCCGGCGTGATTGACGATAAAGCCCGGCGTATCTTTGGTGGTGACCGGCGTGCGGCCCATGCGCCTGGCCAGTACGGTGAGCGCCTCACACACCGCCGGGTCGGTCAGCATGCCCGGCACCACCTCGACTAACTTCATCACCGGTACGGGGTTAAAAAAGTGGTAGCCCGCCACCCGCGCCGGCTTTTTGCAAGCTGCGGCGATGGCGGTGACCGAGAGTGATGAAGTGTTCGAAGCCAGCACGCAGTCGTCGCGCACGATGGTTTCAAGCTCGGCGAAGAGTTTCTTTTTGACTTCAAGAATTTCGACAATCGCCTCGATCACCACATCGCAGGCAGCAAATGCGCTGGTCGATTCGACCACTTCGAGCTTGGCGACAGCGGCATCTACGTGCTCGGTGGTGAGCTTACCTTTTTCCGCCAGGGTTTTCAGCATTGCCGCGATGGCATCGCGCGCGGCTTGCGCCGCACCGGCTTTGGCATCTTGCAAGAGCACGCGCACACCGCCCTGAGCCGCGATTTGCGCGATGCCGCGCCCCATCGCACCGGTGCCGCATACGCCCAAAGTGAGCGCAGGAGAGTTTGGATCAAAGACGTGCATAAGCAATTCGCAGGACGGCAAGGCCGTAAGATTGTTAGTCGAAAGAGCTTATCTTAAACTCAACCACCATTCATTTGCACGGGGACAACCATGCTCAAACTATGCGGATTTGGCGTTAGCAACTACTACAACAAAAACAAGATCGCGCTGCTCGAAAAAGGCGTGCCGTTCACTGAAGAGCTGGTCTGGACTTCGCAAAAAGACGACATGCTGCGCCGCTCGCCGATGGGCAAAGTGCCCTTTATCGAAACCGAGCAGGGCAACTTGTGTGAGTCGCACGTCATCAATGAGTATTTGGACGATGCCTACCCGGCGAACCCCTTGTTTCCGAAAGATGCGTTTGCCCGCGCCAAAGTGCGTGAGCTGTGCGTGGTACTCGATTTGCACCTCGAACTGGTGGCGCGCTGCCTCTATCCCTTCGCGTTTTTTGGTGGCCCAGCGCCTTCGGAAGAAGCCAAGGAGAGTGTCAAAAAAGATCTGGCCAAAGGTATTCGCACTTTCAAATCGCTGGTGAAATTTTCGCCCTTTATCGCTGGTGACACGCTAACTTTCGCCGATTGCGCCGCCTACGTACACTTGCCCCTGATTTCGATGGCCACCAAGAAAACCTATGGCGAAGACATGCTGGCCGAGATGCCGCAGGTGCGCGAATATCTGGGCATGATGAAGGCGCGCCCGCATGTGATGAAGGTAGACGCTGACCGCAAGATCAACCAAGAGCAAATGGCCGCAGCGGCTGCCGCTGCAAAAGCAAAGGCCGCAGCATGAGCGGCGCAGGCGCACTGGCCGGCCAAACCGCCTGGATTACCGGCGGCGGCAGCGGTATCGGTTTGGCCGGTGCGATTGAGCTCGCCAAGGCTGGGGTGCGGGTCATCATTTCGGGGCGCGACAGCGTCAAGCTGGAGACCGCTGTCACCACCGCCGAAAGCAAGGGTGCGCCGCGCGATGCGATCAGCGCACTGCCGCTGGATGTGGCCAACCGTGACGCGGTGCCGCTGGTTGCGGCAGAGGTGCTGCGGCGCTTTGGCAACCAGCTCGACATTCTTGTCAACAGCGCCGGGGTCAATTTTCCGAAGCGCCACTGGAACGAGATTGATGCCAAGTTGTTCGACGAAGTGTTTTCGATTAACTTGAATGGCGCAACCTACTGCACGCTGGCTGTTTTGCCCGCCATGCGGGCGCGCAAAACGGGCACGATCATCAACATCTCTTCATTCGCGGGCTGGCATTTTTCTTACCTCACCGGCCCTGCCTACACCGCCAGCAAAGCGGCCATGATGGCGCTGACCCACTCGTTCAATATTGAAGAATGTGTCAACGGATTGCGTGCCACCGCGATCTGCCCGGGTGAGGTGGCTACGCCAATTTTGGAGAAGCGTCCGATCAAACCCTCAGAGGCGGAAAAAGCCCGCATGCTGCAAGAGGAAGACTTGGGTCAGACGATTCGCTTTGTCGCCGAGTTGCACCCGCGTGCCTGCGTGAACGAGCTGATTATTAGCCCAACCTGGAACCGGCTTTATGTCGGTGGCGACGATTTGAAGCGGTGAAGCGTTGACGTTTTGAAGCCTTGACTTGCGCGCGGCAGCAGCTCAAAACAGCCCCAAAGCCGCGCCCAGCGCGCCCAACACCATCAGTGCCAGCGAAAGAAAAACGGCGGCAATCGCCACGTATTCGTGTGACATCGATGGCTTCACCTTCAGCACTTCTTCCAACCCTACTGAGTACAAATAGCAGGAGTGGGCAAAGGCTAGCAAGCACGGGATGATCGCTGGGAGCAAAAACAGCGTGAGGCCAAGCATCCAAAATGGCAGGGTTCCCATCGTCGCGACGATCAAGGCTTTGCCGTAGTCGCGCGGAGTTTTGTAGAGCGGTGCCAGGCACACGATTACTGCGGCGAATAGAAACACCGTCACCATCGAAATGGCGAACGTGGCAAGCCCGGTTTCAAACCATCGCTCTGGCGCAACGCGATAGCCGTAGTCCAAATCCCATGATTGATTGAACACCGCCACGCCCAGCGAAACTGCTGCCGCCACGGCGAACGAAAACGGCGCGATGGTGTGGGTTACCAGGCGCATGGGCGAAGGTGCTTCCTGCGCGATTACGCGCCACTGCTCGCGCGGGTGGAGGAACAGCAGGAGTGCGTGACGCAGCACGGGCAGACTTTTCATCATCAACCTGATGATACGCAACATCATTTGTGGCGGATGCCGCTTGCGTGGGCGAGGCGATTAACATGGCGCATTCGCACAGACGTTTTTTTTGAGAAAACCCCACCATGAATCAACCTGCCACCCCGGCTGAGCGCGCCGCCCTGCAAACCTCAGTTCCGACCATCGGCTACTGGCTGAACAACCGCCACCAGAGCGCTTCTTCAGAGCGGTCCGGGCCAATTACGAACCCCGCCACGGGGGCCGTGATCCGCCGCGTTTCCTACGCCAACACCGCCGACATCGACACCGCCGTGCAAGCGGCCAAAGCCGCCTTCCCAGCCTGGCGCGCCACGCCCGTGCTGCGCCGCGCCCGCATCATGCAAAAGTTTTTGACGCTGATGCAGGCTAACACCGAGCAACTGGCCCGCCTGGCATCTGAAGAGCATGGCAAGACTGTGCCCGATGCGGTAGGCTCAGTCACTCGCGGCATTGAGGTCATTGAATTTGCCTGCGGTATTCCGCACCTGCAAAAAGGCGAGCATTCCAACAACGTGGGTACTGATGTCGATGTCCACACCCTGCGCCAGCCGCATGGCGTGTGTGTCGGCATCACGCCCTTCAACTTCCCGGCGATGGTGCCTCTGTGGATGTTCCCGGTGGCGATTGCCTGTGGCAACACCTTCGTGTTAAAGCCTTCTGAAAAAGTGCCTTCGTGCGCGATGCGCATGGCCGAGCTGCTCAAGGAAGCAGGGCTGCCTGACGGCGTCTTCAACATCGTCCATGGTGACAAAGAAGCCGTGGACGGTCTGCTCAATCACCCCGACGTAAAAGCCGTCTCCTTCGTTGGCTCCACACCGATTGCCCAGTACATTTACGAAACCTGCGCCAAAAACGGCAAGCGCGTGCAAGCGCTGGGTGGCGCGAAAAATCACGCGGTCATCATGCCAGATGCCGACCTTGATTTCGCTGCCGACGCGCTGATCGGTGCGGGCTACGGCAGCGCCGGTGAGCGCTGCATGGCGATTTCAGTCGTGGTTGCGGTGGGCGCGATTGCGGATGAATTGGTTGCCAAGGTTAAAGAGCGGGCCCTGAAAATCCCGGTGGGGGCCGGCGATCAACCGGGCGTTGAAATGGGCCCGGTGGTCTCGGCCGTGCATCGCGACAAGATCACAGGCTTCATCGATTCCGGTATCGCCGAGGGCGCAATTGCGGTGCTCGATGGCCGCGGGCTCAAAGTGCCGGGCTACGAGAACGGCTTTTTTGTCGGCACAACCCTGTTTGACCACGTCAAACCAAGCATGAAAATCTACAAGGAAGAGATTTTCGGCCCGGTGCTTTCAGTGGTGCGCGTGGCAAGTTTGGAGGAGGCAATCACCCTGGTGAACAGCTGCCCTTACGCCAACGGCACGGCGATCTTCACCGCATCCGGTGGTGCGGCACGCAAATTCGAGAATGAAATCGAAGTCGGCATGGTGGGCGTGAACGTACCGATTCCCGTGCCAATGGCGTTTTACTCGTTTGGCGGCTGGAAAGCCTCGCTGTTTGGCGACTACTCGGTGCATGGCATGGACGGCGTGCGCTTCTACACCCGCCCAAAAGTCGTCACCACGCGATGGACTACGGCTGCGGTTGCAGCATCCAATATCGGCGGCGCAAACCTCAGTATGCCGACTTTGGGGTAGATGGGATTACGTCATGGCGCGATTCGCGTGCCATGGTGGGGCACGGATGGTGTCGCGACGTTACTGACTGGCGGTAATGCCGCCGTCCACATACATGACCTGCCCGGTCACGAAATCTGAAGCGGGGGCGCAGAAAAAAAGTGCCGCGCCAACCACGTCCTTCGGGTCCGCCACCCGCCCCAGCGGAATCCGCTCAAGCACTTGCTTGCGGGTTGCAGGATTTTCCAGCCAGTGCCGCGCCATTTCGGTACGCACCACCGTCGGTGCTACGCCGTTCACGTTGATGTTGTGCGGTGCCAGTTCGCTCGCGTGTTGGCGAATCAGCATCACCAGGCCGCCCTTGGTGCTGCAATAGGCGGAGTAGCCACGACCGCGCAAACCGAGTTGCGCACGCACTGACAGCAGGTGCAACTGCTTGCCGCCACGGCCTGCGGCAATCTGCTGCTTGGCGACGGCCTGCGCGATGAACATGGCCGCTTTCAGATTGACTTGGACAACCTCGTCATAAGCTGCTTCGGTCACTTCGAGCAGGCCTTCTTCACGCTGAATGCCGACGCAGTTGACCAAAATATCGATGGTGCCAAAGCGCTCGGCTGTCACCGCCACCGAGGCACGAATGCTCGCCACCGAATGGGCATCCATTGCGGTTCCCGCCGCTTCAAGTCCGGATTCGCGTAGCTCACGTGCCAGCGCTTCAGCGCGCCCGCCGTCGCGCCCGGCGACCATCACTTTTGCGCCGCGCAGCGCTAGGCCCCAAGCGATCGCTTCGCCCAGACCGCCATAGCCGCCGGGCACATAGGCGACCTTGTCTTTGAGGTCAAACAGCCCTGCCAGTTCGGCGGCGAAATCAATGCGTGGGGTGATGGTTTCCATCTCAATCCATGAGTAGTCCGCCGTTGAGATCAATAATCTCGCCGGTGATAAATCCGGCCAGCGGCGCGGCCAGAAAGCGTACCACATGGGCAAATTCCTCTGGTTCACAAAACCGCCCGACTGGGATGTCGCGCAGCAGCTTTTGTCGCTGTGCTTCGTCGAGCTGCTCGGTAATCATCGGGGTTTTGACATAGGCCGGAGAAATGCCGTTGACAGTGATACCGAATCCTGCCAACTCTCGCGCCAGTGAAAAGGTCAACGAGGTCAGCGCACCTTTGGAGACCGAGTAAGCCGTTCCCGCTGTCAGGCCGCCGGTTTTTGCGGCCAGCGAACAGGTGTTGATGATGCGGCCGAAGCGTTGCCGCTTCATGGCGGGTACCACCGCCTGCGCCAGATAGAAAGCCCCGTCGAGATTCGCCCCGAGGACTTTGTGCCACTCAGTCGCATCGGTCGCCTCGACCTTATTGTTCGACAGGATGCCGGCGTTGTTGAGCAAAATATCGACTTCGCCGAGCGCTGCGACGATGGCCGAATGTCCCGCACGAACCGCCGCCTGGCCGCTGATGTCGAAGGTGAACGGCATGGCCTTCGGGCCCAGCGCCAGGGCAAGCGCCTCATTGCGTTCCTGGTTGAAATCGACCATTGCTACCCGGCAGCCATCTTCGAGCAGAACGCGGGTGGCGGCTAGGCCCATGGTGCCGGCCGCGCCGGTAACGATGGCAAGCTTGCCCTGCAAGGGCAGGGAGGGAGTTTCAGACATCAAGCACACTCTTCTTTCCGAACAGGCCGCGCGAGCGGAAGGTCACCACCGCGATGAACAGCAGATACATCGACATCAGGGACCATTCCGAGGCGTAGGCGCCCGTCAGACCCACCACCATGCCCACCATCAGTCCGGCGATCACCGCGCCCCACAGCGAGCCGACCCCGCCTAGCACGATGATCAGAAAGGCGGGCACTACCGCATCAACCCCGACCTGCGGGCGGATGCCCCAGATCGGAGCCATCACCACGCCTGCAATCGCTGCGAGAGCGACCCCGAGGCCGAAGACGAAACGCCGCAGCAGCGCCAGGTTGATGCCGAGCGCCCGCACCATTTCACTGTCGTGCGCACCGGCTTTGATGATGGCACCGTAGGGTGTTTTTTCGAGGAACAACCAGAGCAGGCCGATCATCAGGATCGCGAAGCCAGAGGCGAAAAAACGGTACTTGGAATAGATCAGGTCGCCCATCAAAAACGCGCCTGAAATCGCCTGCGGCAGCGGCAGTTGCTTCTCGTTTGAGCCCCAGACGACCCGGATCACCTCTTCAATCACCAGCGCTGCGCCGAAAGTGAGCAGGAGACCATAGAGCGGGTCGCGCCCATAGGTGCGGCGCATGCACAACTCGAGCAGCATGCCGAACAGCCCGACGACGACTGGCGCAAGCAACAGCGCCAGCATGTAACGGATGCCGACCGGCAGTGCCATATACCAAGCTTGCAGCGCAGGGTACCAACCGAGCTGCGGCGCCAGGACAAAGAGTGCGACGTACATGCCAAGCGCAAACAGCGAGCCATGCGCAAGATTGATCGTTTCCATGACTCCAACAATCAGCATGAAGCCCAGCGCAATGAGCCCAAACAGCAGCCCGAGCGAAACACCATTGACCAGGTGCGGCACGAGGTTGATCAGAAAATCCATGGCGCGCCTGGTGAGGATCGACGACTATGCCTCGTAGCTTGGAGTCGCTTCGTAGCTCTCCAGCTTGCAGGTTCCGGCGGCATCGCGGTCCATCACATCTTTGGGCTCCGACTGGGTGAGGATTTTGAAAATGTCGTCCTTCTCGGCCGGTTGCTCGTTGTAGCTTGCCATGTAAATGGTTTGCTGGCACTGGTGGGTGACCGGGTCGATCCAGGCATCAAAATGCTGGAGGCGGTCGCGGGCGCTCATCCGGCGGCCTTCAAGCTTTTTGATTACCGCGATATTGTTGGTGGTGCCGGTCTCCTCAACGCAGCGCAGCAACTCGCGAGTCGCCATGTAGCCATTGTGAAAGACGTTGCCTGGTACACGAATCGCCATGCCAGGAAACTGCTTCTGATAGGCCGCGACGAATTCCTTCACACCGGGCAGGTCCAGCCGGTAATACCAGGTAGTGCCGAAAACCCCGAAGATCGCCTCCGCACCGAGGCCGTACACATCAGGCCAGTCCTGCTGATTGTTGATCCAGGCTGCGCTGTTTTGCAGTTTGAGTTGCACCACCTGTTGGCGCAGCGCCTTGATGTCGTCGCCGCCTACCGCCGTCGCAACTGCGTTGGGTTTGAGCTGCTGCAGCTTGAGCAAATAAGAAGAAAAATCGCGGGTGTTTTGCGGTACCAGTAATTCTTCAATGATTTTGCCGCCATTGGCCTCGACAATCGCGCGGGTTGCCTTGGAGGTGTTGTGCCCCCAGACGTAGTCGTTGGTAATCAGCACCCAGTTTTTGCCGCTGGTGCGCATCGCGTTCTTGATGATGGCATGTGCAAAATTGGTGCCGTTGCCGTCCCAGACAAACTTGACTCGATGGCAATCCTTGCCGGCCTCGGTTGGCGAACTCGAATTGGTGTTGAGGAAGATGGTGCCATACTTCTGCGCCACCTGCGAAATCGCATTGGCTACTCCCGAATGGACTGCGCCGATCAAAAAGGCGGCTTCGTTGCGGGCGATCATGCGTTCGGCCACCCGGGAGCCGGTGGCCGGCGTGGTTTCAGTGTCCATGTGGATCGCTTCGATGCGCCGCCCAAGCACACCGCCCTTGTCGTTGAATTCCTTGATTGCCATCATCGCACCCAGCCGCTCTTCGCCGCCACTGGCGGCGAACTGGCCCGAAGCATCCATCGTTAGGCCGATTACCAGGGGTTTCTTCTGCCCGGCTTGAGCCCACAGGCGGTTGTGCTTCCACGGACCCATGAAGGGCGCGGCACCATAGAGGCCGCCGGTGGCCAGCGCGAGTGCCGAAGTTTTCAGTGCGGTGCGCCGAGAGATGCCGGCGGGTTGATTGCTGATTGGTGTGTTGGTGTCGGTCATGGGAACTCTCCTTTTGGCGAATTAATGGCGGGACAGAATGGTGGCTACGACTGTGCTTGCTTGCTAACGGGGAATGATCTTGACGCCGTTAATTTTTTCCTGCGCCTCGAACAGCGAAGCAATCAGCTTGCCGCCAAAGCCGACGTTCACGGCCTGGACGAAACTTTGATGCGCCGCCTCCCCAAGGAAACTGGCAACCGGCAGCGACTCAGCCAGATGGGTGTAGTAGCGCAGGTCTTTTTGCGCGTTGGCGATCCCGAACTTAAAGCCGGTGACATCTCCTTCCTTTAGGGTCTTGGTGGTCATCATCTGGAAGATGCCGCAGTTGACCCCGCCAACCGAGATCACGTCATGGAGTCGGTTGAGATCCAGGCCTGACTTGGCGGCGACCGCAAAGGCCTCAGCGATGGCTGCGGCGAAGGTCATGGCCATCATGTTGTTGACCAGTTTCAGGACATGGCCGTGGCCAGGTGGACCGACGTGGAAAATGTTCTCGCAAAACGCCTTTAACACCGGTTCGAGCTTTTTGAAGTCTGCTTCGCTGGCACCGACCATCGCGTTGAGGCGGCCTTCCTCGGCCTCCTTTGGCGTGCGTGCCAGCGGCGCATCAATGAAGCTGACGCCTTTTTCTGCCAAGTCGGCGCGAATCCGGGTGGTTGACGAGGGTTCGGCGGTGGATGTATCGACCACCATCAATCCAGGTCTGGCGGCTTCAAGAAGACCTTGCTTGCCGTAGACGATTTCTTCCACCTGCGGCGAGCCGGAGACGCAGATGAACACGATGTCCGACGCGGCGGCGCATGCGGTGTTGGTGCTTGCCTCCCTCGCTCCGGCGGCGATAAGGTCGTCGAGGTTGGCGCGGTTGCGATTCGCCTTGAAGGTGAGGGAATAGCCCTTGGCAAGCAGGTTTTTCGACATGCCATGCCCCATCATGCCGATGCCGATAAATCCGACCTTAATTGTCATAGCTCTCTCTCCTAGTTAAATGGATTCAGGCCGCCCGCGCTCGTGGTGCGATGGCTCGGTGTGAAGTGCGCGCTGTGTGCCAGCCGGCAATCAGGCGGGCGTAGCGGCCGGCAATGTTCGCGACCACTTCATCATCCGTCATGCGCCCGGCGAACCAAGCGGTTGCCGCTTCAGCAAAAATTGATCTGCCAACCGCGAATCCGCGGCAAATCGGGTGGCCACCCGCAATCGCGAAGCTCTTTTGCAAATCGTCTTCGCTGGCCTCTAGGCCGAGCATCAGAACGCCTCGGCAATGGGGGTCGTGCTGGTGGATCGACGCGCTAATCGTGTCCCACGCCACCGAATTGGCAGCGGGTGGCAGTTTCCACCAGTCGGGCCGAATGCCTGCGGCGTAAAGTTGATCGAGCGCGCGGGCAACCGTATGGTCGTTGGATGCCATCTGGCGAGGCGGAATCACTTCGACAAGCATTTCATGAAAAGTCGCGATGCAGGCATCCTGCAAGGTCTGAAGGGTTGTTATCTGCTGCGCGCGCAGCGCGGGCGGGTCGTCTGGGTGATAGGCGACCAGGCACTTGGCGACGTGCTCTCCGGGCCAGCCGCGCAGGGTCAGGGCGGGCTGATTTCCCGCTTCAAATTGCACCGGGCGTGAGCCGGGCAATTCGACCGGCCGTGCGACCCACCAGCCGCGACCGGTCAGTTCCGGGAGGACATCTTCACCATAACGGTCGTCAAGGATGATGCCGTGGGCAAGCCCGCTGGAATCGTTCTCGGCGCCCGCCTTCGCTCCGGCGGCGACCAGGCGCTTGAACGCGCTGATGCGCGCTGGCCCGGGACCATGCTGCGCGGCGATCTCGTCAAACTGGGTGCGATGATCGAAGGCCAATATTGCCAGCTCCGGCCAGACGCGGGTTCGTGTGCTGGCGCGGTGCAGGTGCTCGAGCGCGGCATCCTCGCGGACCCGCGAACTGGTCGCGCCTTTCTCCAGGAAATAGTGCAATTCTTCCAAGCTGGGCATTGCTGGAGCGCAGCCATGGCGTGATACCACCAGCGCGCCGCAGGCATTGGCATAAGCGCAGCAGCGCGCCAAGTCCTCATTGCGCAACCAGCCGCGCAGAAAGCCGGCCATGAAAGCGTCGCCCGCGCCCAACACATTGAACACTTCGACCGGAAAACCCGGTCCGCTGATGCCCATTTCAAGGTCATCAGGAATCGGGCCGTTGAACACCAGACAGCCCATCGGCCCGCGTTTGACCACAATTGTCCCCCGCGTCAATTTGCGCAGATGCCGCAGCGCTGTGAGCGTGACCGTACTACCGCCGGCAATGTGAATCTCCTCCTCAGTGCCAACCAGCAGATCACATGCCGGGATCACGGTTTGCAGGTGCGCACTCACCTGCCCGGAAGGAACAAAGCGCTGTTCACCCATCCCCGGGCTCGTCAAACCCCACAACACGGGACGGTAGTCGATGTCCAGGGCGATCCGGGTGCCGTGCTGCTTTGCCATCTGAATCGCCGCTTGGCAGGTTGCATAGGTCTGCGGCTGCGACAGATGGGTACCCGAAAGGAGCAGCGCAGTCGCGCTGCCGATGAACGCACCGTCGAAGTCGCTGGCCTCAATTGCCATGTCGGCGCAGTTGTCGCGGTAGAACACCAGTGGAAACGTGTCACGGTCGCGAATCCCGAGAAACACGAGTGCGGTCAATTTTTTGGGGTCCGTGCGCACGTGGCTGACATCGACTCCTTCTGCTGCCAACGTTTCGCGTACAAAGCGGCCGTTATGTTCGTCGCCGACGCGCGTGAGCATCGCCGGTTTCAGGCCCAAGCGCGCGACCCCAACTGCGGTGTTGGCTGGCGAGCCACCCATGTATTTGCTGAAAGTGAGCATGTCCTCCAGGCGACTGCCGATCTGCTCGCCATACAGATCTACCGCCGCCCGTCCCATGCAAATCACATCCAAGCGGCGGTTCATGATTTCGCCTTGCGTTTCGTGGTCGTCGAAGGGACTTGCGGCGAACGCGTCTCCGCCAAATGATGTCCGGTACTGACGACCAGAGCCTGCGCGAGGGTGAGCGGGGCCACCAGAGAGCGGAATGGCTTCGAGGAGTCGTCGGCTAGATCAAAACACACGGTGGCCGAGACCCTGAGGGGCGAGAGCGGGCCATCCGTGATGGCCAGCACCGGGATGCCCGCGCGTTTCGCATTGCTGGCCGCTTCGATGACATCGGGCGAATAGTGGCGAAAACTGGCTACCACCAGCAGATCTTGGGGAGAGACTGCGCGCAGGCTCTCGCGCAACATGCCGCCACCGCCATCCAGAAGATGGGTGCGTAGCTCGAGTTGACTAAGTGCGTAGGCAAGATAGCCTGCCACCGGAAAGGCGCGGCGCTGCGCCAGCACATGGATGCGGGCGGCGCTGGCGATCAGTTTGACCGCCGCCTTCAGGTCGGCGGCGCGGATGTTTTCTTCCAGATGACCCAGATCAGCCAGCGAGTCGCTGACCAACTGGTGCAGAACGCCACCGGGTGCGCCCGAACCGTTCGACTGGCGTCGCCGCATGTCTTCAATGCGTTCGCGATAGCTGGCGGAGCGCTGCACCCGTTCGACCAAATGCCCGCGAAATACCTGCTGCATCTCTGAAAACCCGCCATACCCAAGCGAGTTGGCGAAGCGGATCATGGCCGACGGCTGAACCTCGGTCGCGTCGGCCAAAGTGGCCACTGTGCCGAGCGCGAGGTCGTTGGGCTTTTCAAGCGCAAAACGCGCGATGCGCTGTAATTGCTTGGACATTCCCGGGTACGAACGGGCAATCGTGTCCTTCAACTGGTCGTAGGTGCTAGCGCGGTCCATGCGGCGAATCGGTAGAGTGGTGGTTCGGTTTGTCAGTCGCCCGAAGGCGATTTCGGGCGGGCATGAAAATTAGACAAAAAATAGATCAAATATTCTTGAATATTTAAAGAATAGAACGTATATTTCGTTTTGTCTAGTGTTTTAGAAAAAAGAAAGTTCCGGCCCATGCAAGCCATTTCGCGCCGCGCCCCAATCGTGCCAGTGCCGCTCCTCATCACCTTCACGGTGCTGCTGACCACGCCGCTGTGGCTCTCCCGAGTGGGGCTGTACCAATATCTGGCGCTAGAGATCATGATCTGGATACTGTTTGCCCTGGGCTACAACCTGCTGCTGGGCTTCACCGGTTTGCCCTCGTTCGGTCACGGCGCGTTTTTTGGCATCGGAGCCTACGCGTTTGGTCTGCTGCAGCTCAAAGTGTGGCCAAACCTCTGGTTTGATCTGTGCGGTGCCATGCTGGTTACGGGGGTGTTTGGCGCATTGGTCGCGGCATTCATCTCGCACAAACGCGGTATCTACTATGCGCTGCTGACAATTGCCTTCGGTCAGGTGTTCTGGTTTGTCTCGATCAAATGGCACACGGTCACCGGCGGTGAGGACGGCCTGCTCAATATCAAGCGTCTGCCAGCCGACTTCGGCTGGTTTGCGGTAGACCTGAAGAGCAATGAGGCCTTGTTTTATTTCTCGCTCGCCGTCTTTACCTTCGCGGTGTTGCTGCTCTGGCGCTTGGTGCATTCCCCCTTGGGGCGTATCCTCACAGCGATCAAGCAGAACGAAACCCGGGCCGCTTATGTCGGCTACAACATCTGGCTTTACAAATGGCTCGCATTTACCTTGTCGACCGCAGTAGCCGGCCTGGCTGGTGCTCTTTTTGCGATGGCGCAGAACTCAGCCTATCCGAACGTGATGAGCCTACACGACTCTGGCTTTGTGGTGATGATGGTGCTGATTGGCGGCGGCCTGGTGAGCTTTTGGGGGCCGGTGATTGGCGCGACTTTTTTCATTCTGGCGCGCGACCTGCTGGGAGCCTATACCGAAACCTGGCTGTTGTGGTACGGCTTGATCTTCATGGCAATGGTGGTGTTCAAACCGGAAGGCATCGCCGGCATGTGGCAGGCATGGCGAGCAAGACGCGAACCGCAGGCATCGACTCAAGCCCCAGCCCCAGCGGCAGTGGTTTCGCGACCAGCGGCGGAGGTGAAGCATGGCCCTGTTTGAGGCCATCCATCTGTCCAAGCGCTTCGGCGATCAGGTTGTACTGGAGGACATCACGCTTGCCTTCGAGGAGGGCCAGCTCTCCGGCATCATGGGGCCGAACGGCGCGGGCAAAACCACCTGTTTCAATGTGCTGACCGGGCGCTACAAGCCAGACCGGGGGCGTGTCAGATTCGCGGGGGAAGACATTACCGGCCTGACACCGATGCAGATCGCGCGCAAGGGCATTTCACGCTCGTTCCAGATTATGAATTTGTTCAACGACTACTCGGCCCTCGACAACGTGTTGGTGGCGACGCCGCGGGTGCGCGCCCAGGGCTTCAATCCGTGGCGCGACCTTGGGGCTGATACTGCCGCACAGGACGAGGCGATGGGTGTGCTGGCGCAGGTTGGCTTGGCTGGCAAAGCGCACGTGCTCGCGAAGAGCCTCTCGTATGGAGACCGCCGCGCCCTGGAAATCGGCGTGGCGCTCGCCGCCCAGCCGCGCCTGCTATTCCTCGACGAGCCCACTGCGGGTCTGGGTGCGGAAGGAACGGCGCGATTGGCCGACCTGATTCGCATGCTTAAGCAGCGTCTCACGATTGTGATCATCGAACATGACATGAAATTTCTGTTCGGCATGGCCGATCAGGTTTCGGTGATTCACTGGGGCCAGGTGGTTGCTGCCGGCACACCGACAGCATTGCGCGAAAACGACTGGGTGCGCCGTTCCAACCTTGGAGCCTTGGCATGAGTGCTGTCCTTAAACCCGGACGAACCGACAGCATGCTGGCGATCGATTGCATCAATACGTTCTATGGCGAAACCCAGGCCTTATTCAACGTGTCGCTCGAAGTCGCTCCCGGTGAGGTGGTCGCGTTGCTCGGCGCAAATGGTGCCGGCAAGACCACCACGCTGCGCTCCATTCTGGGGCTGACTCCCGCCCGCAGTGGCGCGATCCGCTTTGATGGCCGTGAGATCGCGGCGGCCGCAACCCACGAAATCGCCCGCAGCGGAATCGGCTGGGTGCCAGACGACCGACGCATTTTTCCGACACTGACGGTTGCGCGCAATCTCGAGATTGCGCGCAAGAAGACCCGCTTTCGCAGTTGGAGCGAGAAGGAATGCTTCGAAATTTTCAGTGCACTCGAATACCTGATGCAGCGCGAGTGTGAAAACCTTTCCGGCGGAGAAATGCAGATGGTCGCGATCTCTCGTGCGCTGATTGGCGCACCGGGGCTGGTGCTATTTGACGAGCCAAGCCAAGGACTCGCCCCCAAGGTGGTGCAGGATGTGATGAAGACCATCGAACGCCTGAAGCGCGAGCGCATTGCCGTGCTGCTGGTTGAGCAGAACGTGCAAAGCGCGCTCGCCGTGGCGGATCGCACCTACGTGATGAATCTCGGAACCATCGTGCACGAAGGCCCGGCGGCGCAACTGCGTGACGATGCCGCGCTGCGCTTGAAGTTGTTAGGAGTTTAGGATTCATGAACCCGCCTCTCCTCAAGGTTGACCGGATCACCAAGCAATACACCCGCGGCCTGCTGCACAAGCAGGTCACGTTTTCGCTGGCAGCCGATTTCGAGATTGCGCAACCTGGCGTGGTCGGCGTGATGGGCCCGAACGGTTCCGGCAAGACCACCTTGTTTGAACTCATCACTGGCAGCAATCTGCCTTCCGGCGGAGCGGTGCTGGTGAACGGGCAGAACATCCATGCGGTGCGCTACCTGGAACGGGACCGGCTCGCGATCCATTATCACCAGTCTTATCAGGTGCGTGCGTTCAAGCGCACCAAGCCGAATTTCATGCTCGAACACCCTCGCAGTGACACGCCGCTGGTGCATCTGTTCGACGAGCCACAATTCAATACCCAGGACGGCTACATCGGCTTCATGCTCGATTTCTTCCAGAAACTCAAGCGCGATGGTCGCCTTGTGTTCCTCTGCCTGCACCCAAACGAGCCCTATCACATCGATATTTTGCGCGAGAGTTGCGAGCAGTTTATTTTTGTGCAAAGGGGAGAGGTGACGCAAGCCGCCAGTTTTGATGCACTGGTGGCCGATCAGCGGGTGCGCAGCTATTTGGGGGCACTCGCGCCCACCGCTTGATCCGCGCCAAGCGCCACAGCAAGTCCGCTATTTATTCCATTTCTAAATCATTACGAGATTAGGCGCACCGACGACGACAGTGCGCGTAGCACGGCTAGGAAGGGGCAACGACATATCGTAATGATTTAGAAATGGAATTACTAAATTCGCGCTTGGATATGCCGACGCTCGGGTAGTACCTTCGGTACCAGACGGTTGTGGTCGCGGTGAAGGTTTTTGGGTTCCCCGGCTGATTCGCGGTAACCTGTAGGGGAAGCCAAATAATTTTTCCACCCAATTGCGTCAAAAGGAGATCATCATGAGCAAAGCCCGCGATCAGAAAAAACTGGAAAAGAAAGACCCACTGAAAACACCCAAGGAAAAGCGCGCTGCCAAGAAGGTCAAAAAGCAGGAGAAGAAGTAGATCAATACGAAATTTGGTGGCAGTGCTGATTTCGGGTGGCACGGTGATTGGCAATGTGTTTCATCATCGCCGCGGTACGGTGAATCGGCGAAAATTGCTGAATGACTTCAGCCCAGCCCGCCACTGATTTGATCGCGAATCTCCCGCTCGCCGGGATCCGCGTTCTTGACCTCACCTCCGTCATCATGGGGCCTTATGCCACGATGATTCTGGGGGAAATGGGGGCCGATGTCATCAAGGTTGAAGCCCCGGAAGGCGACACCACACGCGGCTCCGGCCCGTATCGCAACAAGGGCATGGCCGCGATGTTCTTGGCGGTGAACCGGAACAAGCGCTCAGTCGTGATTGACCTGAAGACTGAAGCTGGGCGCGCCTCTCTGGCCAGTTTGGCGGTGACGGCTGACGTGTTTGTGCACAACATGCGCGATGCCGCAGCCGCCAAGCTGGGCCTGGATTTTGCGACGATCAGCGCACTCAAACCGAACATCGTCTACGCCGCTGCGCGCGGCTTCAAATCCGGCGGGCCCTACGAAGCCCTCCCTGCTTACGACGACATCATTCAAGGGGCCTGCGGCATCGGTGCTGAAATGGCGCACCTTTTTGGCGAGCCAGCCTACCCGCCATTCATCATGGCCGACAAAACCTGCGGCTTGTTTGTAGCTAACGCGATTATGCTGGCGCTGTTTCGCCGTGAGCGCACGGGGCAGGGAGCAAACGTCGAAGTGCCGATGTTCGAGGCGATGTCGTCTTACACCTTGGTAGACAGCCTCTTTGCGGCCAATTTTCACCCCGATGGCGGCATGCCCAAGGGCAGTGATTCCTGCGCGCCCGGCTATCCGCGTGGGCGCTCCAAAGACCGGCGGCCCTACAAGACCAAAAATGGCTATATGGCATCGATGCCGTATCAGGACAAGCATTTTCAGGCCTTGTTTGCGATTGCCGGGCGGGCCGATTTGGCCGCTGATCCGCGCTTTGAAACTCAGCAGTCACGCTTGACCCACATCGATGCGATGTACAGCATGCTGGCTGAGGTGTACGCCTCCCGCACGACCGAAGAGTGGCTGGGCCCGCTCAACGCAGCCGGAGTTCCAGCGATGAAGATGAACTCGCTGGAAGATCTCTTCACCGAGCCGCAGCTGCAGGCATCGGGGCTGGTGCAAACCATGGCGCATCCGACCGAAGGGGCGCTGCGCAGTGTCGGCGTGCCGATTTACTTTGCCGACCTTCCTGCGCCGCCCAGGGAGCCTGCGCCGCGTTTGGGTGAGCATACGGGCGAGGTGTTGGGGCGGTCGCTGCGCTACCGCGCTGAATGAACGTCGAGACTGGCGAGCACGCAGGCTCGCCCTACTTATTCCATTTCCAAATCATTACTATATGTCGTTGCCCCTTCCTAGCCGTGCCATCCGCACTGTCGTCGTCGGTTCGCCTAATCTAGTAATGATGTGGAAATGGAATTAGGCCGCTAGAAATCGAAGAACACCGTTTCTTGCGCGCCTTGCACGTGAATGTTCCAACGGTAGAGGTTTGCTGACACCGCTTGGGCCACCAAGGTCGAGGCGCGTGCCCCGGCTAATTTTTGCACCGCGTCATTCGCATCTGCTGAAAAATAGACCCGCGTAAACAAGTGCCGCAGCAGGCCGCGCGCGAATACGGTAACCGCAACGTGCGGCGCGACATCGGGCGTGGCCCCGGGCTTCACGGTGGTGAGTCGAAAGCGGCCTTCGCGATCGGTCCCGATGCGCGCAAAACCAGCTTGAGCGCCGCTGGTGTTGCTGCCATTGGCAGCATGGCCTTGCGCGTCGGCTTGCCAAAATTCGATCATCGCGTCGCCAATCGGCGCGCCTGCGCCGTCGAGCAATTGGCCTTCCAAGGTAATGAAATCGCCGGTTGCAAAGGCTTGGTCAAGCCCATCGAGCTTGATCGGTGGATTGAAGAAAGGGCCGACGGTTTGGGATGCGGTGGGTTGCCGTGTTTGAGTCATCGCCGTCGTCTCAATGTTGCGCAGGTGTGCCGCCTGCGTTGCCGGGCGCGCCCGAGAGCACTACATTGAATTCGTAGGCCAGGGCCCACTCGGGCCTGGTGGCTGCCATGTCGAAGCGTGCCACCAAACTGTCTTGCGCGCGCGGGCTGGGCAGGCCGCCAAAAATCGGGTCGTAGGCCAGCAGCGGATCACCGGGAAAATACATCTGCGTGATCAGACGTTGCAGCAGCGAATCACCAAACACCGAAAAATGCAGGTGCGCGGGCCGCCATGCGTTGGGGTGGTTGCGCCACGGGTAAGCTCCGGGCTTGATGGTCACAAATTCGTAGCGGCCCTGATCGTCCGTAATCGCCATGCCACCGCCGACGAAATTGGGGTCGAGCGGCGCATCGTGCTGATCTACCGGATGCTGATAGCGCCCGGCAGCGTTGCACTGCCACAGCTCCACCAAGGTGTGGCGCAGCGGATTGCCGTCTTGGTCCATCACCTTGCCATGCACCACGATGCGCTCGCCCAGCGGTGCGCCGGGGCCTTTGGTGGTCAGATCGTCGGTGTGTTTAGCGTAGGCGGGCGCGTAAAAGCGCGGGCCATGCTGCATCAACGAATCTTGTGGCACCGCGAGCAAAGGCTGCTGCGGGTGGCGCAGCGCGGTGCTTTTGTAGCCATGGTAATTGCGCGGCGGATGGGTGCCTTGGGGCAGGGGGCGGACGATCATGGCGATAAGCTCCAGAAGACTAAACGTCAGGCGAGTTTTGTACGTGCCGCAGCACCATTTCAACCACTGAATCGCGGCGTTTGGCGAGCGCGGCAGGCGAAGTCATGTCGAAAGCGAAATTCTGCGAAAACGTGTAGCGATTTGAGACGTAATAAAACGACAGGGCGCTGATCGACATATGCAGATCAGTCGCGTCCAAGCCTGCGCGAAAAACGTCCGCTGCCACACCGCGGTCGTAAATTTCGCGCACGGTGGCAATGGCGGGAGCGTTGAGCTTAACCACATCGTGCAGTCGGCCCACGTACTGGCCTTGATGGATGTTTTCATTCATCACCAGGCGCACAAAGTCGGCGTTTTCTGAGTGAAACCCGAACGAAAACGCGACCAGCTTTTTCAGAGCGGCAACCGGTGGCAGGTGCGCCAACTGCAAGCCGGATTCGCCCTCGCGCATGCGCCGGTACGATGCTTCAAGCACCGCCAAATAGAGCGCTTCTTTGCTGCCAAAGTGGTAGTAGATCGTGCGCTTGCTGGTGCTCATGCGCGCCGCAATTTCGTCGATACGCGCGCCACTCAACCCTTTGTGGGCAAACTCTTCGGTGGCGATTTTGATGATGTCGTCCACCGTCCGCTCGGGGTTGCGCGACGCTTGCGCGGCGGCTGGACGCGGCGGCGTGCGAGTTGCCGTGGCTGCCTTGCGCTGCGGCTTCTCGGCTGGGGTTTTGAGCGGCATAGAGCGGCAGTCTAAAACGTCAGACGCCCGTCTTGGCGAATAGCCGGTATCAGGCGTGTCGATGGCTGGTTTGCCACCGGCATCAGGCAGCCACCAAGCGGCGAAAGTGCGCCTCCATGCGTGCGGCATCGGCTTGGCGCGCGTGGAACAGGTTGAACGCACCCACCGCTTGGCCCACGGCCATGCCGCCGCCGTCCATGGTTGGCGCGCCCAGGGCGCGGGCGGTGCGCAGCAGAGCCGTTTCCAACGGGAAGTAGACGATTTCCGCCACCCACAAATCGGTGCGCAGCAAGGCCGCGTCGAGCGCCATGCCCGGGTACTTCGCCATGCCCATCGGCGTGGTGTTGATGATCCCTTGGGCGTCGGGCACAGCCGCGTGCGGGTTGCCAGCGGTGCGCACCCGCGCACTGCCATACACCCGCTGCAAGTGCGCCACCAGCGCGTCCCGGCTCGCGCTATCCAGATCAATCAGCGTGAGGCATTCCACACCCGCGCGCAAGGCCGCGTGAGCCACTGCTGCACCTGCACCACCGCTGCCAAACTGCACCACTCGTGCCATCGGCTGCGCACTAAAAGCACGCGTAAACGCCTCACTAAAGCCCACGCAATCGGTGTTGTAGCCAAGCTTGCGCCCAGCTTCGAAAACGACGGTATTGACCGCACCAATGAGGCGCGCTTCATCGCTAATTTCGTCCAGCAGCGGCATCACCGCCTGCTTGAACGGGTGCGTGACATTCACGCCGGCATACCCCATCTGCTGCGCCGATTGCAGCAGCGCGGGCAGGTGCTCAGCGGTGAAGCCGGGGGCGTGGCAGTCGATCAACTGATACTGCACCGCCAAACCATGGTGGCGGCCTTCTTCTTCCTGCATCGCAGGAGTCAAGGATTGCTGGATGCCAGAGCCGATCAGGCCCAGCAGGATTTTCTTGTGGAGTGCGGACATTAATCGAATTGATGCCTGAAGAACCGCCATGGTAGCGGCTCTTCAGGGGTTTTCTCTAGGAGCCTGTCGGACTTAAGGGATCGAGCCAAAATTGTCGAAAATTGCGTAGCGTTTGGTGATGCTTTCTAGCCAATAGTTGTTCTATTGGCGACGGAAGTAGCGCCTAACGCTACCAATTTTTCGGCGATTTGGGCCGATCCGCTTAAGTCCGGCAGGCTCCTAGGGCAGTAAGACCGTACAGCCCGTCGTGCCCCGTGCCTCAATCGCGCGATGCGCTTCGGCGGCGGCACTCAAGGGAAAGCGCTGGCCGATATGCACCTTCAAGCGGCCACGCTCCAGCATCTCAAACAAATTGGCTGCCATCGCGCGCAGGCGCGCCGCGTCGGCGGTGTAATGGAACAGCACGGGCCTTGACAGCGTGGCTGACTTCGCGTTGAGCCGCTCAACCGGAATCGCAGGCAGTGCGCCACTGGCTTGCCCATAACTCACCCAGTGGCCCGTGAGGGCCAGCGATGCCAAATTCTCTTCCATCGCCGCCTGACCCAGGCCATCGTAAATCGCCTCCACCCCGCGCCCATGGGTGATCGCCATCACCGCATCGGCAAATCGGTAAGCATCAAACTCACGACCCGTGCGGCTCAGCACAATCGGGTGGGCGCAGCCGTGTTCGCGCGCGAGGCGCGCCTTGTCGTCGCTGCTAACCGTGCCGATCACCGCGGCCCCCAAGTGCGCCGCCCACTGGCACAGCAACAGCCCGGCCCCACCGGCTGCAGCGTGTACCAGCACCGTGTCGCCCGCGCGGATGCGCGTAGTGCGGGTGAGCAAGTATTCGGCGGTCATGCCCTTGAGCATCACGGCGGCAGCGGTAATGTCTGATACGGTCGGGGGCAGGCGCACCACCTGACTAGCATCGAGCGTGCGAATCGTGGCATAAGCGCCCGGTTGCGGCGCGGCATAGGCCACGCGGTCGCCGGGCAGCAGATGCGCCACGCCTGCGCCAACGTCAATCACCGTGCCCGCCCCCTCCATCCCTGGAATGCCGGGCGGCGTGACCAGCGGGTACAGGCCCTTGCGCACGTAAACATCGATGTAATTCACGCCAATCGCGGTGTGGCGGATGCGCACTTCGCCAGCGGCGGGCGCTGGCGCGTAGGCGGAGCGATAGCTCAGCACCTCCGGCCCGCCGTGACGTTCTACAAACACCGCATCGCAAGCCATGGCACCGGCTGAAGATGCGCTTGTGAATTGACTCCTCATGGCATTGCCTTGAAGAGCCGCCGTGGGCGTGGCTTTTGCGGCATCGGCCCGACGGCCTTCAAGCAAATAGCGGCGCAGGCCCTCGAAGCCGGCCTCGTACACGCCCTTGCCCACCAAATCAGCGAATTCCGCCTCGCGCCCGCGTGGCGCATCGAAGGTCGATTGCCAGTGCCAAAACGTGCGGTTGCCGTCCGTGACGGGCGAGAGCTTCACGGTGGCGACATAGCGCTCAAGTGGCAGAGTCGCATCGAGAATGCAATAGGTAGAAATGTAGTCTTTGTCAGACAGCGCAATCAACTGCTCGCGAATCTGATTGCCGTCGGCCAGCGTGAAGTTGCGCACGCAGCCGATTTGGTCAGAAGGCTCATCGTTTTCAATCCTCGATTCAGCCACCACCGTATGCCAAGCCGTATGCGAATTGAAGTCGCGCAGCACCGCCCACACGTCGGCAATCGGTGCGTCGATGATGGTGGAGCGGATGATGCGCTGCATTGTGAGGGGTGAGGTTGGAGCGGTGGCGCGTTGGGCGGAGCAGAGGGTTTTCCTCACGCCTCACCTCTAACTCCTCACCGAAAATAACCCTTCAACGCATCAAAGCCGCCCTGAAACACGCCCTGCCCGATTTGCTCGGCCAGGCGACGCTCGTCTTGCGGCGAGCAGTCAAACTCAGCGCTCCACTCGCCAAAGGTGCGGTTGCCGTCGGTGATCGGGGTCAGTTTGAGCGTGGCGATGTAGTTGCTCACCCCCATCGGCGATTCGAGAATCGAATAGGTGCATTGATAGTCGTAGTCCGAGAGCATCAGCAACTGTTCACGAATTTGCCCGCCGTCTTTGAGCTTGAAGTTGCGCACGCAGCCAATCTTGTCGGCAGGCAGGCCATTCTCGATCCGACTTTCAGCGACAAACGGAGTCCAATTCGGGAGCCCGTTGAAGTCGCGCACACGCGCCCAAACGGCATCGGCCGAAGCACCGATTACCGACGAGGTGTACACCCTAATCATGGCGTTGCTTTCTTGTCTTCGAGCACGCCTTGCGCCGCAGAGCTGGCGAGCTTGCCGATCTCGCCTGGCTTGACCCCAATCTCGGCCAGCAACTGATCGACCAGTGGCGCTTGCGCCCGAAAGCGCAACGCGCTGTTAACCACGCCGTCGGCAAAGCCACCTGCGCCGCCATCCATGCCGCTGGACGAACCACCGGAGCCGCCCAAACCATCCACGTGCATGATGCGGATACTCTCGATCCGCTCCATCGGCTTGACGCTCTCGCGGATGATCGAATCCGCCTTGGCCACCAGCGCCATGCGCAGCGCCGAGGTGCGGGCCTCGGGGGTGAGGGTGTTTTGCGCCATGTTCATCAGGCGTACGCCTTCAGCTTCAACTTCGGCGCTGTATTTGGCCGCGCCAGAGCGAATCCGCGATGCCTGCGCATCGGCTTCGGCTTCTTGCAGCACGGTCGAGGCGCGGTTGGCCGATGCTGCTTTTTCTGCCTCTGCCGCCATCGTCAGGCGCAGGCCGTCGCGCTCGGCTTCTTGGCGTGCGCCGATCAGGTCAATCTGCTTGCGGCGCTCGGCCATTTCGGTTTCACGCACAGTGAACACGCGCTCTTCTTCGTGCACGGCCTTCGCACGCGCTTGGTCGGCCAAGGCTTGCGCCTCGCTCTGCGCCCGACTTTGCTCGGCCACCGCAATGCTGCGCTGCTGCTCGGCCAATTCAATCGCCTGACGGCGCGCAATCTCGGCTTCTTGCAAGCCGCGCTCCTTGCCGATGCGCTCTTCTTCCAGCGCCCGGTCACTCGAAATTTTGGCGCGTTCAATCGCCTCACGCGCGGTGATCTGGGCGCGTTCGCCTTCTTCCTCGTTGCGCGCACGTTCTTGCACCAAGCGCGACTTTTGCGCGGCGCGCGAGGTCTCGATTTCGCGCTCTTGCTCAAGCCTGGCGTGGGCTGATTCACGGTCGATATTGAGGCCCATTTTTTCGGCCTCCAAATTTTTATTGCGAATCTGGATCAGCGTGTCTTGCTCGACATCGTTGCGCTGCTTTTTGCGCCGCTCAATCTGCTCGGTCAGGTGCGTTAAGCCCTCGGCATCAAAGGCGTTCGATGGATTGAAGTACTCCATCGCCGTTTGGTCCAGTTGGGTGAGGCTCGCAGACTCAAGCTCCAAGCCATTCTTGAGCAAATCTTCAGCCACTGCGGTACGCACGCGCTTGATGAATTCACCGCGCTTTTCGTGCAACTCTTCCATCGACATTTCAGCCGCCACGGTGCGTAGCGCATCGACAAACTTGCCTTCGAGCAACTCCTTCAGCATCTCTGGGTGCATGGTGCGCTGGCCCAGCGTTTGCGCGGCATTGGCAATCGCCTCGGGCATGGCCTGCACGCGCACGTAGAACTCGGCAATCACGTCGACCCGCATGCGGTCTTTGGCGATCAAGGCCTTGTCGCGACCACGCGAAACTTCGAGCCGCAGGGTATTCATGTTGACCGGAATTACGTCATGCACAATCGGCAGCACAAACGCACCGCCGTTGAGCACCACCTTCTGCCCGCCCAGCCCGGTGCGCACAAAAGCGCGCTCCTTCGAGGAGCGCAGATACAGCCAGTGCAATAGCCAGATGATGATCGCGACGACGATCACCGTCACGATCAGCCCCAGAATGAATTGCCCGAATTGTGCTCCGCTCATGATGAATATCTCCGCTGCAAAAAGTTGGACTATCTGGTGATCCGTTTGAATTCCTGCGTGGTCGCCGTCAGGGCGACTTCGGTGGGCAAGCGCTCCATGCTCGAGGCCCCGTAAAAGCCATGCACCTCAGGGCAAGCTTTCAGGATGTAACTAGCATCGGCGGGTGTGGCAATCGGCCCGCCATGGCACAGCACGATCACCTCCGGGTTGACGCGCTTGGCCGCCGCTGCCCACAGCTTGATCGGGCCGACGCAATCGACCAGCTTCATCGAGGTTTCGGCACCAATCGCGCCGCCGGTGGTCAGGCCCATGTGGCAAACGATGATGTCAGCCCCGGCAGCAGCCATGTCAGCCGCATTGCCTTCGCTGAAGACATAGGGCGTGGTCAGCAGATCAAGCTCGTGCGCGGCGCGCACCAAATCGACTTCGTGCCCGTAGCCCATGCCGGTTTCTTCGAGATTGGCGCGAAAGGTGCCGTCGATCAAACCGACCGTGGGGATATTCTGAATGCCTGAATAGCCAAGCTGGATTAGCC
>JANLTH010000024.1:0-82909 GCA_031362865.1 Burkholderiales bacterium
CTTCAAATCCCATTTTTCACCGTTTACGGCACCCAACGCTCGCTCACAAGCGAATCGGCAAGCTGCGCACTGGCTTGCCGGTCAGTTTGAAGAGTGCATTGGCAAGCGCCGGGGCGAGCGGTGGTACGCCAGGTTCGCCGATGCCACCGGGGCGCTCGTCAGGATTATTGGCGGGCAGGATATGCGTTTCCACCACAGGGGCATCGCTCAAGCGCACCATGTCGTATTGCGGGAAGTTGGTTTGTTCGACGATGCCCCCTTTGAGTGTGATTTCGCCGTGCAGCGCCGCAGAAAGCGCAAAGATCACACCACTTTCCATCTGCGCTTTGACGATGTCCGGGTTGATGACCGGCCCGCAGTAAATCGCGCAGACGACCCGATGTACGCGCGGCAGTTTTTTGCCGTCTTTCTCGACCACTGACACCTCGACCACCTGTGCGACGATGGAACCGAATGATTCGTGCAGCGCCACGCCGCGCGCCAGTCCAGGCGGCAGTGGCTTGCCCCAACCGGCTTTCTCGGCGGCCAACTTGAGTACGTCCGCGTGGGTTTTGTGGTTAGCCAGGTATTGCAGGCGAAACGCGACCGGATCAAGGCCTGCCGCCACCGCCATTTCGTCCATGAAAGCTTCCATGAAGAAGGCATTTTGCGAGTGCCCCACACTGCGCCAAAAACCGAGCGGAACTGGTGTTTCGGAGAGCACGTGCTCGTAGCGCACGTTGGCAAATTCGTAGACTTTGTCGGCCGCACCCTCGGCGTTGGTTTTGTCCGGCCCGGCGGGTGCAAAGCCCAAGCGGCGCACCATTGAGCCGATCACACTGCCTGAAACGCCACGGTAAAGCAGCGCGCCAACCTTGCCACTGCCATCAAACCCCGCCTGAAACCGGGCGATGGCTGCCGGGCGATACATGTCGTGCGTCATGTCTTCTTCGCGGCTCCAGATCAGTTGCACGGCGCGGCCCGGTACTTGTTTGGCGATCTGCACAGCTTGCACCACGAAATCGACCTCGCCACGCCGCCCAAAACCGCCACCCAGGTAGGTGGCATGCACGGTGACTTGTGAAGACTTCATGCCTGCGGCCTTGCCCGCGATCCAGCGCACCACCGCAGGCGCTTGGGTGGGCACCCACACTTCAACCGAGTCGGCGGTCACCAGCACGGTGCAGTTCATCGGCTCCATCGTGGCATGCGCGGCGAAGGGCGCTGAGTAGGTAGCTTCGAGCTTCTTGGCGAATGTCTCGAAATTCGGGTTGACCGTGCCAACCTTGTGGAAGGTGGAGGGTTTGCCCAGATCAAGATCGCGCTTGAATTGCGCCGCAATGCCGGTGCTGTCGAGCCCGGCGGTGCTACCCGCCACCCAGGTCACCTTGACCGCATCGAGCGCTTGCTTGGCCTGCCAGTAGCTTTGGGCCACGACCGCAATACCGCTGTGTGCGCCGCCCATGCCACCGGCGACTGGCAGCACCGCGTGAACACCGCGCATTGCCCGCGCGTTGTCAGCTTCAAACTTTTCCCAAACGCCGCCGGTGCGCCAAGAACCGACTTGCGGATGCTGTTTGATCGCCGCGTAGAGCATATTCTCGACCCGTACGTCGATGCCGAACTGAGCTTGGCCGGTCGATTTGATGCGCGCATCCACACGGCCTACCGACTTGCCGATCAGCGTGCGGTCTTTCGGCGCTTTGAGCGGCGGGTTGGAGTTGGGCCTGAGTTGGCCTGCGGCTTGCGCCAGCTCACCGAAGCTGGCTTTCAAACCGTTGGGGGCCGACACGACCCCTTCGCTCACCTTGCACTGCGCCGCTTCCACACCAAAGCGCACGGCTGCTGCGCGCACCAGCACGTCGCGCGCGGAAGCACCGGCCTGGCGCACCGGAATCCATGCATCTTTCACTGACGAAGAGCCGCCGGTCACGATCAACATCGAGTTGCGCGCTACTTTGTGGATGAACCATTCACCGACTTTTCGGCCCGCGCCTTGGTCGTCCGGGTGAAACGGCAGGCTGTCCACCAGCATGGCGACATTGCCGTAGATCGAATCAATCGGCGACTGCTCGACCCGCACCTGATTCCACGCACAACCCAACTCGTCGGCCAGCATTTGCGGGATGGCGGTGTAAATGCCCTGGCCCATTTCGGCGCGCGGCACGGCAATGGTGACCACACCGGTGGTGTCGATCCGCACCCAACCATTGAGCACGGTTTCGCCATTGGCAGCGGGCAACCTGGCTTCGTCACTCAGCAGGGTTTGCGGCGCGGGCTTGACACCCCAGCCAACCACCAAGGCACCGGCCACGCCTGTGCCCATCAAAAGGAAGGTGCGGCGCTTCATGAAGCACCTCCAGCTTTGGCAGGCGTTGGGGTATTGAAAGTCACCGTGGCAGTGCCTGAAGAAGCTTGCTGCATGGGTGTTTTCGCGGCATCACCGCCAAGAGCCGCGCTGGATGCGGGTTTTGCGGCAAGAATTTTTGCGGCGCTGTGAATCGCGCTGCGAATGCGTTGGTAGGTGCCGCAACGGCAGATGTTGGTCATCGCTTGGTCGATCTGCGCATCGGTCGGCGCGGGCTTGGCAGCCAGCAGCGCCGCCGCCGTCATCAGCATGCCGCTTTGACAGTAGCCGCACTGCGGCACGCTGTGAGCGATCCACGCCTCTTGCAGGGCGTGCAGCGGCGCGCCGTCGTGTCCTCCCAAACCTTCAATCGTGCGCACCTGCTTGCCCAGCACGGCCGAGACCGGCAGCACGCAGGAGCGCTGCGCGATGCCATCGACCGTGACCGTACACGCACCGCAGGCCGCAACCCCGCAGCCAAACTTGGTGCCCACCAGATTCAGGTTGTCGCGCAACACCCACAGCAATGGGGTTTCAGGCGCGACATCGACGGTGCGTGGCGCGCCGTTGATGTTCAGTTTTTGCATGACGGGTTCCTCCATGGGATTCGCCAAAGAGTGTAGCGGATTGCAGCGGGCGATGGGTTGCAAAAATTTGCTTCGCGCGCGGACGATCAAACCATGGCATCATGGTTGACAACGGTATTTATGATACCGTTAAATAGTCTTTTTTGAGTGATTATTATTATTTTGTACCTTTAAGCGTTACATTTTGCGTTATTATTGATTCCACATGAATCACTCAACCATCACTCAAGAAGCCACTGACTTAGGTGCCCGGATTCGCTGCGGCCGCCTGGTGGCGAACCTCACCCAGGCGCAAATGGCGGCGATGGTTGGGGTTTCGCTATCGGGTATCCGGCGCCTTGAAGCCAACGGGCAAGGCACGATTGACCTGCTGGTGCGGGTGGCGGCGGCTTTGCAAGCCAGCGCACCGCTCGCGCAACTGTTCGCGCCAGCGCCACCCTCGATTGCGCAAGCCGAGCTGCAAGTACTGCAACCGCCACGTCAGCGGGCGCGGCAACGCCGTTTGCGCGCATCGTCGGATTTGTCTGGGCGATGAACAAGCTGCTCGTCCGGTTTGATGGTTGGGGCCAATCCTGGCCCTTGGGCACGCTCTTCGACACCGGGCGTGAAGTGCTGTTCGAATACACGCCCGAAGCCATCGCCCACGCACGACAACATGCGCTGGGCGTACCGCGCTTTCAGTTGTCCCCTTTCAAGCACCCAATTCCGCTGGCGGGCAACCTTGCCACCTATCGCGGGGATCGGGCATTTCATGGCCTGCCTGGCTTTATCGCCGATGCGCTGCCCGATGGCTGGGGCTGGCTGCTAATGGACAAAGCGCTGCGCCGCAGCGGGCACAATCCGGTCAGTGTCTCGGTGCTGGAGCGGCTGGCGTTGGTGGGGCACCATGCGATTGGTGCGCTCTCGTTTGAACCGGTGCAAACGGTTGACCAAGCGGCATCACCAGCGCAAGCCACGCCTTCGCTCAAAGAGGTGGCACAGCAGATTGCCGCAATGACCGATGCGCCGAGTTCCGCAGCCGATCAAACACATTTGCTCACGCTGCTGCGCTTGGGCGGCTCACCACAAGGTGCGCGCCCCAAGGCGCTGGTGCAGGTGGATGCGGTCACTGGCAAGGTGAGCACTGCCGCCACCAACACCGCAGGCGTGCCCTGGCTGGTGAAATTTCCCGCCGGGGGCGAGCATCGTGAAGTGTGCGCACTCGAGGAACTCTATGCCCGCGCCGCGCGTGCCGGTGGCTTGGCGATGCCGCAAAGCCGCTTCTTTGATCTTGGGCGGCAGCACAGCGCCTTCGGGGTAGCGCGCTTTGACCGCTTTCTGCTCGAAGAGCGGGGCATCAACCACACGCTGCGCGTACCAGTGATGAGCTTTGCCGCTGCACTGGAAACTGACTACCGCCTGCCTTCACTCGACTACGAAACGGTGCTGCGCGCCACGCTGCACATTACCGGCGACCAGTGCGAGCTGCTCAAGGCCTTCGAGCGCTGTGTGTGGAATGTACTGTTCCATAACCGCGATGATCACGCCAAAAATTTCGCCTTGCGGATGGATTCACAAGGCTTCTGGAAGCTGGCCCCGGTGTTCGACTTTACCTTCAGCCACGGGCCGCGCGGCGAGCACGCCACGAGTGTGTTGGGGCACGGTAAAGGCATCACGCTCGATGTACTGCGCACCTTGGCAAAGAAATGCGGCATCAAACCGAAGGCAGTTGAACCGGTCCTGGACAAGGCACTGGCGCAGCGCGCCGCTTTGCCGCGAATGGCGAAGGAGTTGCCGATTCGTGCGGCGAGCATCCAGGCACTGGTTCAAGCGCTGGACGCAAATGCCTGAGACACAACAGTGCCTCGGGAACTGGGCGATTTGGAACCCGGAGGGATCGACCGGAATCGTTAGCCGCACTCCTACGGCGCGCCGCTTCATTCAACTTTGAACTAATGCTTGCATATTATGCCTGCATTGATGTCGCACGCGCGTTAGCATTTCGTTCGTGAACGCCAGGCAACGCAAGACACTTCAGCCTGTCTATAAACAACCGACAAGCGCCTCGGTAGTTTTTTCGCAGATCGAGAGTTTGGTGCTCGCTTTGGGCGGCACTGTGACCGAGCGCGAAGGTTCGCGCATAAAAATCGCGCTGCAAGGCGAACAATGGCATTGCCATCGTCCAAATCCCGGGAAAGAGGCCAAACGTTACCAAGTCGAGGAGTGCCGGGAACTCCTGCAAAAACTGGGAATCGAGCCATGAACGCCATGCATTACAAAGCCTATGTCGCCCGCATTGAGTATGACGACAGGGACAACCTATTTGTCGGTCGGGTGCTGGGCTTGCGCGCCACTATTAGCTTTCACGGTGACGCAGTTTCTGACCTGAGGGCCGCCTTTGTCACCGCAGTGGATCAGTTTTTGCTCGATTGCGCAGAGTCTGGTCTCAGACCTGAGAAACCGGCCTCCGGGAAATTGATGCTGCGCGTGCCTGCGCAAGTACATGGCGCTGCTTTAGTAGCCGCGCAGGCGGCCGGCAAGAGCTTGAACCAATGGGCGACGGAGGTCATTGAGCAAGCGGCACATGCTTGAAGAAACAGAGGCGTGTCGCAAGGATGTCGGGCCGCAACCGCACCCACGCTTCAGGAGGAAAATTTGGAGAGTGATGCTGGAGGCGGGTCTTCGCGAACATCTCGTTGACACTGACCCCGAAAACTTCTGACCCCGAAAACTTGAGGAAGCCGCTCGGCTTACCCGAACGCATCCTCTTTTTGGTGTCTGATTCGCGTGATCGTAATTTCGCCGCTGGGCAGATGTCGAAATCGGGCTACATACCCGCTACTGCCAAAATCGATTAGCGCCTCGCGCTGGTAGAGCTTGCCATTGACCGGACGGAAGCGTTCAGGCATGAAGGCCACTTTTTGCAGCGCATCACGGATCACGGTGACGGCTCTTTTCGCCACTTCGGCATCTTGCGTTGCCAAGAAATCATGCAGGCGCTTTAAGTCGGCGATGGCCTGTGCAGAGTATTTGATCGATGCCACTATGGATGACACGTGGGAGTAGGTAATTCTTTCTCGGTACCCCAAGAATCCATCCATGCTGTCACCTCGTCATGGGTGGCATGAAGCCCTGTTTCATCGAAATGCTTGAGGGCTGCGTCACAGCTTTCGTGCCACGCATGCTCTCGCTCCTTTTGCTCGATCAGCAAGTTGATGGCCTCGGTGGCCAGTGCGTGGGCGCTACGTTTTTGGCGCGCAGCAATCGCTTTGAGTCTTTCGCGTGCACCCGCTTCGAGTCGGATGGACATCGGAACTGTAGCGGTCGTCATTGAGCTTCCTTGCGAAAAAGTGACTGTGTAGTGCAAAGTATAGCAAATCACTACTGACGGCCCAAATCGGCTCTACCTTGGCTCACACTCGGGGTCGGTTTACACCGCTTTGCAAAACGTCGTCGGGTTCAATCAGGTCCAGCCAAGGCAGCAGGCGCAACGCCTGCTCTCAAGGCCGCAAAACAATCTTCGCCGAGGCTGTCTTGCCTTGATCCAAATCCGTGAACGCGCGCGCGCCTTCACTCAATGGCCGCTCTTCCACCCAGCTCAAGTCGCCAAATGCTCCGGCATGAATCGCCTTGACGGTGGCGCGCAAATCAGCGGTGGAGTAGGTGTAGGTACCAATCAAAGTAATCTCAGA
Organism: Burkholderiales bacterium; assembly: GCA_031362865.1. Classification (GTDB taxonomy): domain Bacteria; phylum Pseudomonadota; class Gammaproteobacteria; order Burkholderiales; family JAEUOS01; genus JANLTH01. Next base: position 6,585 of record JANLTH010000024.1, read on the forward strand.
CAGCGTCAATTTGCGCATGTCGATTTCGCTAGCCCAGTCTTGCAGGCCGATATGAACGATCACGCCGCCCGGCTTGACTGCCCGGAAAGCCACGCCCCGCGTGGCTTTTGAGCCAACCGCATCAATCACCACCTCGCAGCTGGCTTCCGCCGGGCCGTCACTCTCCAGCGGGTTGAAACCGCGTACACCAGCGTGTTTCTGAGCCGAGGCGCGGCGCAGCGCATTGACTTCGGCAAGCCAGGGTGCCACCAAACCTTTGCTCTTCATCAAGAGCGCCATCAAGAGGCCAATCGCGCCGCCACCAATCACCAAGGCGGTGGCTTCATTGAGCGGGCGCATCAGGCTGCGCTCGGCCAAGTGCAACGCGTGTACGGCGGTGGCCGCAGGCTCGGTGAGCGCTGCCTGCACGGCATCCATGCCCGACGGTAATTCGATCAAGGTTTTGGCCGGAATCGACATCAGTTCGGCATACGCACCGGCACGACTCATGCCGACCATGGTGCGGTTGGAACACAAATTGGGACGGCCTTGCACACAGTAGTCGCACACCGCGCAGGCGATTAAGGGGTTGCCGGTAACGCGCGCGCCTTGGTTCACACCGCCGACGATAGTGCCAACGAATTCGTGCCCCAGAATCATCGGCGGTACACGGCGCGGGTCGTGCCCGTGGTAGGCGTGCATGTCGGAGCCGCAAATGCCGACGGCTTCAATCCTCAAAAGCGATTCACCCTCTGCCAACATCGGGTCGGCCCAGGTTTGGAGTTGCATTTCGTGGGGTTTGGTGTAGACGAGAGCTTTCATTTTCTGCGGATCGGGGATCAGGGGAGCTTGCGACTCAACGGGCGGTAAAGCCACCGTCTAGCATGATGGTTTGGCCGGTTAGATAAGCTGATGCGGGGCTGGCCAGGAAAACGGTGAGGCCGGACAAATCTTCCAGTTGCCCGTTGCGGCCCAGGCAGGTTTGGGCGGCATTGGCGGCGGCGCGTGCTGGGTCGTTGAACACTGGCGCGGTGAGTACAGTGGGAAAGAAACCGGGGCCGATCGCGTTACAGGTAATTTGCTTGGGGCCCCACTCTTGCGCAATTGCCCGGGTGAGCTGCACGATGCCGCCCTTGGCTGCGCCGTAGGGCGCGCTGTTGGCAAAGGCGCGAGTGGACTGCAACGAGGCGATGTTGATAATACGCCCGTAGCCCTGCTCCGCCATGCGAGGTGCTAAGGCTTGAGTGAGAAAGAATGGCGCGCTTAAGTGCAACGCCAACTGCTGGTCCCACGACTCAGGGCTGATCTGCGCAAACGGTTCACGCAAGTTGATGCCGGCCGCATTGATGAGAATATCGCAGTGAAGGCATGCCTGAAGAAGCTTGCGGGACGCGGCTCTTGCGGCATGTGCCGTGGAGAGGTCGGCTGCGAGCCAGTCTGCGACAATGCCCGCTTGCGTAAGGCTGGCGGCGGCGATGTCCAGTTCTGGCTCACGGCGCGCTACCAGAGTGAGCGACGCCCCTGCTTGGCCCAAAGCGCGAGCCATCGCCAAGCCAATGCCCGAATTGCCGCCGGTCACAATCGCGTGGCGGCCTTTGAGGGAGAAACTCTCCAGCAGATGCATTCCGATTGCGCAGAAAGTTTATGAGGTCACCGGCTCACCCTTGTCGAAGCTCTCCGTGGGGAAATACTTCGCCAAGCGGTCGTCGCCAGTACGGGCGTGTGCTTCCATACCTTCGAGCCGCGAAATGCGTGCGGTGATTTGCCCCAAGTCGCGGTTGGCGGCGCGGGTGGCACGCTGCCAGGTGAGCGTCTTCATGAATTTATGCACCGACAAGCCACCGGAATATTTGGCAGCGCCTTTGGTCGGCAGGATGTGATTGGGGCCACTCACTTTGTCGCCATAGGCCACGGTGGTTTCTTCGCCCAAAAAGAGCGAGCCGTAGCAGGTCAGGCGCTGCAACCACCAGTCGAGATCGGCGGCTTGCACTTCGAGATGCTCGGAGGCGTAGCGGTCTGACACCTGCGCCATTTCTTCGCGCGACTCGCACACGATCACTTCGCCGTAGTCACGCCAAGCCGCACCCGCTGCGTCTCGCGCGGTAGGCGGCAGGGCAGCGATCAGCTTGGGCATGCATTCGATCACCTTTTCGGCCAACGCGCGCGAGGTGGTGAAGAGCCAGGCGGGCGACTCGTGGCCATGCTCGGCTTGGCCCACCAAGTCAGAGGCGACGATCTTAGGGTCTGCCGTCTCATCAGCAATCACCGCAACTTCAGAGGGCCCGGCGAACACGTCGATGCCGACTTGCCCGAACAGCATGCGCTTGGCTTCCGCCACATATTTGTTGCCGGGGCCGACAATGATGTCAGCTGGTTTGCCGGTGAAAAGGCCATGCGCCAGGGTGGCAATTGCTTGCACGCCGCCTAAGGTCATCATCACGTCGGCACCGGCTACTTTCATCGCGTAAAGCACTTGCGGATGAATGCCTTCGCCTTTGAAAGGCGTGGAGCAGGCAATCACGGTGGGCACGCCCGCAGCTTTAGCGGTGGCCACACTCATGTAAGCCGAGGCGATGTGCGCATAGCGCCCGGTGGGCACATAGCAGCCTGCCACGTTGACCGGGATCAGGCGCTGCCCCGCGATCAAACCGGGTGAAACTTCGGTTTGAAATTCGCGAATCGAGTCACGTTGCGCTTGCGCAAATTCGCGCACTTGCTTGGTGGCAAAGTCGATATCAGCTTTGATGGAAGGGGCGATGTTGCGGGTGCGGCGCTCGATTTCGGCGGGGGTGACGATAATCTCGCCGTCCCACTTGTCCAGCTCTTTCGCGTAGGCCCGCACGGCGGTCTCGCCTTCAGCGGCGATGCGGGCCAGCATGGCTTCGACCACGCTGCGCGCATTGTCGGTTTCGGAGCCCGGCGTTTTCGCCGCTTTTTTCAGGTAGGTCAGAGCCACGTTTCAATCACTTTGTAGAAGAGGGAGATTTCAGGCACGAAGCCGATGATGGCCGAGACAATCAGCATCGCAAAAACGAAGGGCACGGCTTGCCGCGCAATCGCTGAAACCGGTGTGCGGGTCAGACCGGAAAGCACGAACAGATTGAGCCCGAAGGGCGGCGTAATAAAGCCCAAGCCCAGCGTGGTAATCATGAAGACGCAAAAGTGGATGTCGTCCATCCCGATCTTGCGCGCCAGCGGCAAGAGCAAAGGCCCCAGCACCACGATATTGGGCCCGGCTTCCATGAACATGCCGGCAATCACCCAGATGAGCAGCATGAGCAAGATAATTTCGACCTTGCCGGCACCCAGGCTCATCACGCCTTCGACAAATTTCTGTGGCACATCGAGCACCGTGAGCGCCTGCGAAAACAGCAGGGCCACCGCAATGATCGGTAGCACCACACCGCACACGCGAGCCGAGGTACCCAGCATGGCAGGCAAGTCACGCAGCGTCAGCGATTTTTGAATAAAGCCGATGATGAGTGCCGTGACCACCGCCACCGCCGCCGATTCGGTGGGCGTGAAATAGCCTGAGTAGATGCCACCCAAAATGATGAAGGGGATCAGCAAGGCCCACTTGGCATCCCACAAGGCCACCCGCCAAGCCGCGAATGAAAACGAGCCGGACGACTTTTCATAGCCTTTGATACGGTTCACAATGGCATTGGTCAGCATCACCGCCACCAGCACCATCACGCCGGGGATAAAGGCGGCTTTGAACAAGGTTGTTGATGAAATTCCCAGTACCAGCCCCAAAATAATGTAGGCGATGGAAGGCGGAATCAAAATGCCAGTGCACGCCCCCGAAGCCACCAGCGCGCAGGCGTATTCTTTCGGGTAACCCTTCTGTTGCAGCTTGTCCATCGTGAGCCTGCCGACGGCGGCGGCATCGGCGGCATCTGAGCCCGAAATGCACGAGAACAGGCCGCAACCCATCACGGTGGCCGTGCCAAAGCCCGAGCGCCAAGAGCCAAAGGTGGCTTCAGCGAAATTGAGCAGTTTGATGCCTAAGCCGCTGCGCACCATCGCGTCGCCCGTCAAAATAAAGAGCGGAATCGCGATCAGTACGAAAGAATCCACGCCCTCGAACAAGGCTTCGCCCACCAGCGTTAGCGGCAATACGCCGGTAGCGCTCAACAGCGCCACCGTGCCCAAACCCATTGCCACCCAAAAGGGCGCACCCAAAAACAGCAGCACACACAAAAAGAGAATGCACAAAGCTACGGTCATCGCTGGCTACTCTTTATTCTTCAAACATCGCTTTGCCGACATACACCGGGCGGCCAGCGCGCAAGTCGCTCAAGTCGCGCACGATGGCCTGCACGCAGCGCACCAGGACCAACGCGAAGCCTAGCGGCACGGCGAACTCGAAATAGACCTTGGAAATGCGCAAAACCGGCGTGAGGCCGTCGAACTGGATCAGCTTTTGGATCGATTCCCAAGACCAGTAGATCGCAATCATGGCAAACAAGGCGGTGCTGACTTCGGCCAAGATGTAGAGCCAACCCTTGAGCCGGTCTGGCAAGCGATTGATCAGAATGTCGAAGCGAATGTGGGCACGCTCCTTCACGGCATAGGCAGCACCGACATAGCCCAAGTAAATGAAGGCGTAGCGCGCCGTTTCTTCAGCCCACGCACTGGAGAAATTGAGCACGAAACGGCGCAGCACTTCTTGCACGATCACCACGCAGACAAAAACGTAGAACACCAGCATCGCGTAACGCTCGGCGTTTTCGTCGAGTACCTGCCAGAGAGTTTGTCGTGGCTGGCCCGGCGCTTGCAGTTCCAGTCGCACCAAATGCACGATCAATGCGGTGCACGATGCCAGCACGAGCAAAAACTCGCCGACATCGCCCAGTTTGAAAGGCAGCGTGCTGCCCGATTTCTGGGCGAGCGCGCCAGCAATCGCGTACAGCGTGTAGAGGCCGAAAAGCCCCAATGAAACGCGCAGCATCAGCCTTTGTAATCCTCGACCGTGATCGGGCCTTTGACATTGGCTGCGTCTTTCAAGCGGTTAAACGCATCGAGCGAACCGGCAAAGCGAATCTTGAATTCGTCGTACTCCTTGCGTGATTCGCCGCAGGTCTCGACCCACTGCTTGAACTCGGCTTCGGTGGGGTTGTAGAACGAGGCCCCGCCAGCCTTCAAAATCTCCATCGACTTGGTGCGTGCCTTGCCGATTTGTGCAAAAGTCTCGATCTGGGTTTGCTCTGAAGCCGAGTCGAACGCCACTTTGTGGTCGGTGGAAAGATTGTTGAACCAGGCCGCATTGGCTGCGAACATTTGCGCATCAGGCACGGAGCGGATCGTGGAAATCGTGCCCAACACATCATGAAAGCCGAACGTGGCAAGGGCCGATACTGCCGGGTCCAGCGCATCGGCCACGCCCTGCTTGATGGCGGTGGCGGTTTCGCCCCATGGCACTACCGTAGGGTTGGCCCCGGCGAGGCGATAAAAGGTTTGCAGCAATTGCGACGGTGGCACGCGCATCTTCACGCCGCGCATGTCGGATGGAGTTTTGATGATTTTGCCAAAGCCCTTGCGGGTGGCGATCACGCGCGGGTCTACCGTGAAATAGAACATCGGCTTGTAGCCTTTGCCGACCACGCGCGGCGTGATCTCTTTGTCCCAAGCGCGCGAGGTAACAAGGTTGGCGAATTTCTGGTTTTCGCCACACCAGTAGGGAATATTGACCAGATCGACCGCGGGCGCATACGGCGAAAAATTGGAGAGCGAGACCGCGCCGCCCTGCACCGTGCCGGCTTGCACTTTTTGCGCGAGTGCTGCGCCTACGCCCAACTGGCCGGCCGGGTGCAATTTCACCCAGATCGCGTTTTTCGATTGGCGCTCGACGTTTTCTTTGTATTTGGCTTGCATCACCGGGTACTTGTCGAAATCCTCGATCTTGTATTCGGTCGCAAAAAGCATTTTGACTTTGGCGTTTTTCTCTTTGCTCGCCTCATCAGCTGCGGCACGCGCCACCTCACTGGCGCTAAACAGGTAGCCGCCGGTAGCGGCGAGAACGGCGGTGGTAAAGCCATAGCGCTGCGAAACTTCCAAAAAGCGGCGGCGCGCCAGATTGGTGGGGGCGGCTTGATCGTGGTTCATGCGGATCTCCTTCAAAGAAATGAGCGCAAAATGTAATCGCTTACATTTAAGCTTCGCAGATTTGCGAAAGGATTGTCAATAGGGCTTGAGCTAGTTTCGATGCTGCAACGCACAACGGCATCGGTGTCAAACTGCGCATTTCTTGCAAACGCTTTCAGTTTGCGGCTAAGCTTCCACGATGAAGCCGACTCTTTCCACAAACGCGGTGCGCCAAACCAAGCGCAAATCGTCCCGCCAGTCTTCGCGCAAGTCCGCCGTGGCCACCGTGGCCGATGTGGCGCGCCTGGCCCAGGTTTCCAGTGCCACGGTTTCGCGCGCACTCAATCAGCCAGGCGTGGTACGCGCCGAAGCGCGAGCGCGGATCGAAGCCGCGATTGTGGAGCTGGGTTACGTGCCCGACGCGGGTGCGCGAGCGCTTTCCACCAAGCGCTCGGGCACGATCGGCGCTGTAATTCCCACCATCGATAACGCGATCTTCGCCAAGGGCATCGCAGCTTTGCAAAAGTATCTCGATACCCAAGGCTATCAGCTGCTGGTCGCGGTGACCGAGTATGACTTGCAGATTGAGTCGCGCCAGGCGCTCGACTTGGTGGCACGCGGCGTCGACGGCCTGGTATTCATGGGCAACAGCCAACTGCCCAGCCTGACCGCACTACTCAAGCGGCGCAGTCTGCCGTGCGTGCACGTCGGGGTGCCAAGCGCGGTTGGCGGCGCGCCGGTAGTGGGTTTCGACAATCAATCCGCCGCCGCGCGAGCCACCCGTTTCATCCTCGACCTGGGCCACCGTGAAGTGGCGATGCTGGCAGGCATTACCCAAGACAACGACCGCGCGCGTGACCGGCTGGGCGGCGTGCGACAGGCGCTCAAAGAGGCACGCTTAACCTTGCCCGCCCATCGCGTGGTCGAAAAGCCCTACAACCTGGCAGCAGCGCGCGAGGGCCTGCGTGAGCTTTTGGCACACAACCCACCGCCCACCGCCGTGCTCTGCGGCAACGACGTGCTGGCCTTCGGCGCATTAATGGAGGCGGCACGACAAAAGATCAAAGTACCGCGCGACTTATCAATTGTCGGTTTCGACGACCTTGAGTTAGCACGCCATCTCGAACCGGCACTCACCACCATGCACGTGCCGACCGAAGAAATGTGGCGCTTGGGGGGTGAGCGCCTATTGGCAATGATTCGTGGCGAGAAGGTGCCTGCAGTGACCGAAGTTGAAGTGACGCTAGTGGTACGGGAATCGACGGCCCGATTGCGCTTTTGATAAGGCCAGTAAAAGCTTGAACTTGAGGCGGATGCTTGCACAGGGACAAGCGGTGAATGAAGTTCATAGTTCTGAAGGCCGGTTCTCTAGGAGCCTGTCGGACTTAAAGGATCGAGCCAAAATTGTCGAAAATTGCGTAGCGTTTGGTGATGCTTTCTAGCCAATAGTTGTTCTATTGGCGACGGAAGTGGCGCCTAACGCTGCCAATTTTTCGGCGATTTGGGCCGATTCGCTTAAGTCCGGCAGGCTCCTAGGAGCCTGGGTGGCAGAGGGCATCGAGGCCAGCGGCATGGCCACGTAGAGCCGTGCCCAGAAAGCTTCTTCAAGGCATTGCCTGGTAGGCCCGCGCCCACTGGCCTTCTTCAGACACTGCAGCTGGAGTGGTGCGCTGCAACCACGTCTTCGCGCCTTCGTCTGTGAGCCGGTTGTAGCGCTGCATGGTGGTCACGCCGGTCTCACGCAAGCCTTTGGAACACGCCGCCAAATCCGGAAATTGGCGCATCGCCTCCCACCAGATCGCACGCCCGGCGAGGTAGCCATTCGCGCCCGCGCGATAGGCCGCTTCGAGCACACGCTCAAAATCGGCGCTGTTGGCCCCGGCTGAGAGCATCACCCAGGGGCGGCCGTTGACCGCCTCATTGAGCTGGTTGAACCACGCTTGCGCTGCGGCATCGCCGGGCTGTAACACCGCGGCATTGACGGGAGATTCCAGCTTGAATAGATCAACACCATAGCGCGGGTGAGCGAATTCGCGCACCGAGTCGATCACCAGTTGTGGGCGTTTTTGGGCATCTTCCACGTAGTCCGTGGTGTGATGTGGGGCACCGGCAAACGGGTAGACCAGCAGCTCAAAAATGAAGGGGATGTCGAACTCGCGGCAGCTTCGCCCAATCGCTTCGACGAAGCTTTGCTGGTGGGCACACACGCTGATGTCTGCATCAGGCCGATACCATGCCAGCACCTTCACACCGTCTGCGCCAAGTCGCTTGATTTTGTTCACGCTCCAGTCGGCGATGGCTGAAGAGGTGCGCCCAGTGGGCGTTTCCACGAATCGATGGTCTTCCAGCGTGACAATCAAGCCGGTCCGGGGATTGAGCGCGTCGATCGCGGCGTGATAGGCGAAATTTGGGTCGAGCAGCACCGCCGTGGCCTCGCCGCTCAGCTCACGGGCGAGCAAGGCTTTCACGGCAACCATGTCGGCAAAGGCGACGGCTTCACGCGCGATGCCGCGCCCGCTGGCGATCAACTGCGTGATCGGCGGGCGCTGATCGACCGCGAGCATTTTGAAGCGGCCTTGCGCGTCGCACAGGCGGCGCAGGTGCCAAGTTTTGCCAGGGGTCGTCATGGGGTCGCTTTCAGTAGTCGATTCACCGCAGCGCGCGAGGGTAAGGTGCGCGCGCCCACGGTGGTGCATTGCAACGCCGCGGTGGCACTCGCAAATCTGAGGGCTGCGGCAACTTCGCGCCCCTCCGCCAGCGCCAATGCGTAGGCTCCGTGAAAGGCATCGCCAGCACCGGTGGTGTCCACTGCGGTGACGGCAAACGCGGGCAAATGTGCAGGCTTAGCCTTAGTCTTAGTCATAGTCTTAGTCATAGTCTTAGAACCACGCGCCTGCCACACCAAGCCACGCTCGCCGAGGGTAATGGCGACTACTTTCACCGATGGCGTTGCCTGAAGAACCGCGCCAGGAAAGCGTTTCAACGGCATGCCCGGAAACGCGGCAGCCGCGCCGGCGGCCGAAAAAATCGCATGGTCAGTGAGCGGCAAGAGGTCCGCATAGGTTTCAGCTACTGCCAAGTCGGCATCGAGAATGGTTGGCAAGCCTGCCGCGCGCGCCAATCGAAACGCCTTTGCCACGCCCTGCGGCCAACGCACATCGCCCAATACCGCTTGGCAATTTGCCAGCAGCTTGGAGTTCACCCAAGTCGGGGCAGCCTGCAAGGCATCGCCGCGAAAATTGACGATCAGCCGCTCACCATCGGCCTGCACGATGACTGCGGAGGTGGACGACTGGCGCTTGAGAACTCGGTGAAAACCCGCTGGATCTACGCCAGCCGCAAGCAGTGCCCGCTCCATTGCGATGGCGACTTCATCATCTCCCGCCGGGCCGATGAAACGTGCGCCGCCGCCCAGTTTGGCAATGGCGCAAGCCGCATTAGCCGCCATGCCGCCGCCTGATTCACGATAGGCCAAGGCGGGCACTTTTGCGCTGCGCAGGCGCGGCGGTAGGGCTGCGATGTGAAAAACACGGTCCCATGCGGTATGACCGACGCAGGCGACCGTTACCGCTCTGGCAGCCATTTCAGTTGAACGCCAGCAAGGGCTTCACCAACTCGCCGCGCGCAAACCGTGCGAACTGCTCGGGCAGTTGATCCAACCCGAAAGTCGCATCGACCAGCAAGCGGTACTTTGTCCGATTCGCGCGCAGCAACTCAAGATTGGCCGCGAAATCACTTTTCGGAAAATAGAAGGAGCGCAGCATAAAAAAGTCTTTGCGGCGGATCGGTTTGGTTTCCTCAATGGTCCACGGGTTGTCGTTTTCACCGATCAGCAGGAGCACGCCTTTGCCTGCCACCACCTGCATGCCGCGATTGCGTGCCGCGTGGGCACCGCTGGCTTCGACCACCAGATCAAAGCGCGTGCTCATATCATCGAGCGGATGGGGCTTGGCCCCGAAGCGTTCCGCCAGCGCCAAGCGCGATGCGCGCGGGTCCGAAACCGAGATGTCGCTGTACCCCAGCGCCTGTGCCGCCAGCACCGCCCCCAGGCCTACCGGCCCGGCACCAAGTACCAGCACCCGCCCTGTACGCACCACCGGCTGCGCCAGCCGCAGACCATGCGCCGCCGTGCTGATGGTGTCGAGCAGGAGCGGCGCGAGATCGTCCTCAATGTCATCCGGCACGGGCAGCAGGCATTGCTCCGGTACGCTTAGAGCCTCGGCGTAGCCACCAGGGCGGTTCCAGCCGACCAGCACCGATTCGGTCCGGCACATATGGGTATCGCCGACCAGGCAGCTTGCGCAGTGCCCGCAATGCACCGGAATGTAAACTAGGGCACGCTGCTGATGCATGGCATGCCCCGGCTGATCGACGATGCCGAAGATTTCATGGCCCGGCGTGAAGCTTGCGCCCTTGTGCCACAGCTTGGTGTCAGAGCCACACAACGCCGTGCGGCGCACGCGCAGCAGCACTTCGCCATCCTTCGCGGCCGGCGCTGCGGTGGAACCGATGGTAATGCGTTGGTCGCCGTGGAAGAAGGCCGTTTGCATGGAGAACGATGGAGGATAGACAAAATGTAAGCGATTACATTTGAGTTTTGCACTGGGCGCGTCAATTGTCAAATTTCATTCGTCGACTGGGCTAGCAGTTGACTGGGCCGGAACGCTCCGCGAGACCCGTGACCGGTGGAAAGGGAGTAAGATCATGGCTTACTTAGTGATTTGGTCTGCGGCATAAAAAAATCATGTCATCTTCCATCGCATCCACGGTTCTATCAGGCAAAGGCCAGGTTGTGTTGCCCAAAGCAATGCGCGACGCGCTGCGCTGGGCCGCAGGCACGCGCCTGGCGGTGCGGGAATCGCCAAACGGGCTGTATCTGACCGCCATCGCGCCCGCCAAGACTCTTGATGCGCGCTCGGTGGCGGGGTGTACCGGGTATCGCGGCCCAGCGCTAACGATTGACGACATGAACGGAGCGATCCGCAAAGGCATGGCGCAACGCGATGCGCGCGGCTGACCACTCGGACCCGCAAGGTGCGCGCGGCTGACACCAACATCCTGGTTCGTCTGGTTACGCGCGATGATGAGGCGCAATGCGAGCGCGCGATTCAATTCTTCGAGAGTGGGCCGATCTTTCTGCCAAAAACGGTACTGCTCGAACTGGAATGGGTGCTGCGCTACGCCTATGCGCTTGACGATACGGCGATCATCACGGCAATCAATGCGCTGCTAGATATGAAGCGCGTGACCGCTGAAGACGAGAATGCGGTGCGGGAGGCGCTAAAGCTGATGGCCCACCGGATCGATTTTGCCGATGCCCTGCACATGACTTCATCATCCGGGTGCAAAGATCTGGCGACCTTTGATGCAGCATTCGCCAAACGGGCCAAGCGCGTTGCACTGGGGCGGGTTGTGCTGATTTAAATTGAGCATGGCGCTGACCCGGAATTTCAGAGACACAGTGGCCGCGCGGGTGCAGAGCGACCCGGCGTTTGCTCAGGTGCTGCTCGACGAGGCGATTGCCCTGTTCGTCAACGGCGAACCTGAGTCGGCCAAACCAATCCTGCATGATCTCGTCAACGCCACCATGGGCTTCGAGGCAGTGACCGAAGAAATTCACAAGCCCTCCAAGAGCCTGCACCGGATGCTGTCACAGTCGGGCTATTCGACCATGAGCAATATCTCGGCGGTGTTTGCTGCCATCAAGCGGACACCCAAGGTCGAAGATCTTGCGCGGATCGTGACAGCCTGACTGATGAAACGGGGTCGTCGATGATCCCTTTTACGCGCTGGAAGGAATCGGCTGAAGAGCGCAGTACAGTGCGGGCTTCCTGGCATTCGCTCATGACGCGCGGAAATCACTGAGCTTTCCCAAAAACCTGACATCCTCGCCAGAGGCATGTTTTTATCACTATTTATGCAACGATGAATAATGGAGACCCGCCCCCAATTATTGGCGTTGGATGCTGGGACGGCGCGGCATTGAGGCGCGCTAACAGAAATACTCGACCTCTTTGATTTTTTGATTTGCTCTGATTTGCGCTTTGATTTGGACCCCTTTGATTTGTTGTTCGTATGCAGTTTGCAAATTGCTAACAATTGTCCCATCGGCATCGCGGAAAGGTGGGTTGCAATAGGTAATGCTATCGACAACGGGACTGACAAGACCTGATTGCCTGGTCAGACCACTCTTGGCAGTTGGTACCTGGCCCCACTAGACCATAGCGGGGTCTGGACGACGCGGATATTTGGTTGCTCACGCACCTTGCTACGCACGCTAAATCAGAAACTGGTGTGCATAAGTTGCCGTTGAAAACAGAAACGCGATCTTGTTGACCTAGTCCGTAATTCGAATCGGACGTTTGCCCTCCGCACACGCAGCCACCGCGAGGCGTTCTTGTACAGAGGTACTCGTGATAAGCAGGGTTCCCAGTTGTGTTTGGCCCGCTTCTTGGATTGTTCGTCGTTTTCGGATTGCCTGTCACAGCCACTTCACGACGACAACGGTATGTCACAGTGCTTGAGGCGCACATGCCGCCGATTGCGTTTTGTTCCTGATAGGCTCGCGATTCGCGTTTGTATTGTTCCTGCTTCTGCTCTTCGGTTTGCGTTTGGGGAGTGAACTTCGCGCTGGAGACGCTCACTGAACCAGCGCCGGTTAGTGGTGGCGACCGGCTTGGACACACAACTCGGACTGCACCAGCAACTGGCGCTGTCGAGTTGGCGTTGGTCTCAAATATCTGCCCTTGTCGCGTCCGCCAACAGTCCGCATGGGAAACAGTACTGAAAACGACCAAACTCAGGGAGAGCAGCCAAATGAAGAAGCTAGGTGTGTGTGTCCTCGCTACTCATCACAGTTGTCAAGGAAGGCAGATTGCTTGGTGTTGAGAACTAACGGCGCACTATTCTGGCGGCAACCAGTCATCCCGCAACACGTCCGCCATCAACCAAGGGCACGCCGCAAACTTGATCTTGACACCAGATTCGATTTCTGCTTGCGCGACCGCATCGACCCACATGTCGTCGATCCATTCCGGGTCTTCCAGCATGCGCCGCAGGCTCGGCGTTCTCTGTAAGCGCTTGCTTATTGCCGGGCGCTGAGCATCAATCGTAACCTGCCAGCTGGCGCTGCGCCGTTGCGGTTGAGTATGCCACTTGAGCAGGTGTGCCAAGAGTACTGCCACTCGGCTTGCTAGTTCTCGTTGTTCACTCTTGCCCACGTCAAGAATCTCCTCTGCCACGTTAGCGATATCAATTTCGGAGAACCTGCCAGCCTGGAGCAAGCTTGCTTGCTCGTTTGCCCAAGCGATTACATCACTGTCGTAAGTCGTGCTCATTCTTCAACCCTCGGGGTTAGGCGCGTCGCCATGAATGCCTGAATTATGGACCACGCCCAATCGAAAGCCAAGGTTTGTGTACCGGGTTCACGGGCGGCGACGCAATCGAAGTGCGGCAAAATGACGGATTGCGCTCCCGGCCTGCCGCTGCACCTTGTTTCGCCTCATTCGCACCATTCGCCTGTTCAAAATTCTTGCCATCGCCGCGCGGTTTGGCCTGGACGAATTTTTCATGGCAGCGGCTCCTGCACAAGGTTTTGCCGCCTGGTTTGCCCGTCAATATGCCAAGGCCTTTGCATGGCGCAAACTGACTGAGCCGCGCGCGGTGCGGCTGCGTCTGGCGCTTGAAGCACTTGGACCGATCTTTGTCAAATTTGGGCAGGTGCTTTCGACGCGGCGTGATTTGTTGCCGCTCGACATTGCCAACGAGTTAGCCAAGCTGCAAGACCGCGTGCCACCCTTCGATCCGGCCCTGGCGATCGCGGTGATTGAAACTGAGCTGAAGTCACATCCCGAAAAGCTCTACGCCTCGTTCACGCGCGAGCCGGTGGCTTCGGCCTCGATTGCGCAGGTGCATTTTGCAGTGCTGCATGACGGCCGCGAAGTCGCGGTCAAGGTGTTGCGCCCCGGCATGGCGGTGGTGATTGAGAAAGATATTGCGCTGATGCGCGTAGCGGCAGGCTTGGTGGAAAAGCTCTGGGCCGATGGCAAGCGCCTCAAGCCCGTAGAAGTCGTGGGCGAGTTTGAGAAAACCCTGTACGACGAGCTTGACATGATGCGTGAAGCGTCGAACGCGAGCCAATTGCGGCGCAATTTCATGGGTTCGCCCTTGCTGCTGGTGCCTGAAATTCATTGGGACTATTGCAGTCGCTCGGTGCTCACTATGGAGCGCATGACCGGCACGCCGATCAGCCAATTGGAAGAGCTGCGCCGTCAGGGGATTAACCTTTCGCGGCTCTCAGAAGCGGGTGTGGAAATCTTTTTCACGCAGGTGTTTCGTGACGGTTTTTTTCACGGCGACATGCATCCGGGCAACATTCAGGTAGCGCCCAACGGGCAGTACATCGCGCTCGACATGGGCATTGTCGGCACCTTGAACGAGACCGATAAAAACTATCTGGCGCACAATTTTTTGGCCTTTTTCCGGCGCGACTACAAGCGCGTGGCTGAGGTTCATATCGAATCAAAATGGGTGCCCGAAGGCACGCGCATCGACGAATTGGAAGCGGCGATTCGCGCGGTGTGCGAGCCGATTTTTGACCGGCCTTTGAAGGAAATCCACTTCGGGCAGGTTTTGCTGCGCCTGTTTCAAACCTCGCGCCGCTTCGGCGTGGAGATTCAGCCGCAACTGGTGTTGCTGCAAAAAACCTTGCTCAATATCGAAGGTTTGGGCCGTGAGCTTGACCCGAATCTGGATTTGTGGAAAACCGCCAAGCCTTATCTTGAGCGCTGGATGAACGAGCAGGTCGGCTGGCAAGGCGTGCTCGATGGCTTCAAGCGCGAAGCGCCAAACTACGCCACGATTCTTCCCGCTTTGCCGCGCTTAGCCCGTGATGCCTTGCTGCAGGCGCAACGCCAACCCGCGCGCGACCGAGAAGTTGAGCGAGCAATTGCCGCCTTGCTGGCGGTGCAGCAGAAGACCAATCGTCGCCTGTGGTGGATTGGCGTGTGGATTTTGCTGCTCACCACCACGGTGGGCGGCTTGTTGCTCGTCGAAGGCTTTACGCTTTGGTACAACATCATGTCGCTGCCCGATCAATAGCCCACGCCACGCCCATACGCCATGCCGCTCTACGCCCTGACCATTTTTC
Source organism: Burkholderiales bacterium (assembly GCA_031362865.1). GTDB lineage: Bacteria > Pseudomonadota > Gammaproteobacteria > Burkholderiales > JAEUOS01 > JANLTH01. The sequence continues at coordinate 21,799 of JANLTH010000024.1, forward strand.
TCTCCGCCTTCCTGCTGTTTTTGGTACAGCCCGTGATCGCCAAGCACATCCTGCCGTGGTTCGGCGGGTCGGCGGCGGTGTGGACGACCTGCATGCTGTTTTTTCAGTCGATTTTGTTGGCCGGTTACGCCTACGCCGACTTCACCACGCGCCATCTCAAGCCCAAAACCCAGGTACGGCTGCATATCGGCTTGCTGTTGCTAAGCCTGGCCGCCCTGCCAATTTTGCCCGGCGACATCTGGAAGCCTGCGAGCGGCGCGGAACCGATTTCGCGAATTCTGCTGTTGTTGTTGGCCACCATCGGCTTGCCCTACTTTCTGCTTTCCACCACCGGCCCCCTGGTGCAGGCGTGGTTTGCGCGCAGCTTCCCTTCTTCCACCGTATACCGGCTGTTTGCGCTCTCCAATTTCGCCTCGCTTTTGGCCCTGGTTGCCTACCCTTTGGTGATTGAGCCCTTCGTTGCTGGCAAGGTGCAGTCATGGGGCTGGAGCGCGGGCTATGCGGCCTTTGTAGTGACCTGCGCTACCGCCGCATGGTTCAGCCTGAAGCATGCGCAAGCGGCCAACGTCACGAGCGCGACATCCGCAGCAGACGAGTTGCCTGCTATCCCGCCGAATGCGGCGGATCTCACCATTTGGCTCACGCTCTCGGCCTTGGGGTCGCTTTTTTTGCTCACTATCACCACGCACATCACGCAAAACGTGGCTTCAGTACCGTTTTTGTGGATCGTGCCGCTGATTCTCTATCTGCTCAGTTTCATCTTGTGTTTTGACGGCAAGTGGTATCAGCGCAAATTCTTTTTGGGGCCGCTCTTTGTCATCTTGCCGATCATGGCTTGGGGCCTCACCTTCGAGCGCGGCGTATGGACAATTGAAGAGGCGGTGCCGGTGTATTGCGTGGGCCTCTTCGTGGTGTGCATGTTTTGCCATGGCGAGTTGGCCAATCTCAAGCCCGCGCCGCGCTACCTGACGCGCTTTTACCTGATGATCTCGGTGGGCGGCGCACTTGGTGGTTTGCTGGTGGGCGTGGTGGCCCCGCTGGTGTTTCCGGCCTACTACGAATTTCCGCTGGCGTTGGTGCTTTGTGGCGTGATGGCGATTGTGCTGACCCGCAAGTCGATTGGCGATTTGATGATTCCGGCACCGCTGCTGATCCCTTTGGTGGCGATTCCGATGGGTTTGTATCTGTTCACGAGCTATGAGTCGGGCGTGGGCTTAAAGCAGGCCCAGCCGGGCAACGCGGAGCTGGTCGTGTCTGGCATCGTGGCCGTGATTCTGGTGGTGATGGTGCTGCGGCGGGTCAATCTCAAGGTGAGTGTGGTCGTGCCGCTCTTTGCCACGGCAGTCACTGCGGCGGTCAGTTTTTACGGGGTCAAATATGTGGAGTTTTTGAAAGATGACACGATGGCGATGGCGCGCAATTTTTACGGTACGCTGCGCGTCAAATCGAGCGGCGACGAGGCCGAGAGCCGCACCATGCGCAAGCTGGTGCATGGGGTCATCAAGCATGGCGAACAGTTCACTGCTGCCAGTGAACGAAGCCGCATCACCAGCTACTACGGCGAGGTGTCGGGGATTGGTGCGGCACTCAATTTTTATGACCGGCCCGGGGCCAAGCGCAAGGTCGGCGTAATCGGCGTGGGGGTCGGTACGCTGGTGGGTTATGGCGGGCTTGGCGACGAATTTGTGCTCTACGAGTTGAACCCCCAAGTGTTTGACTACGCGAAGAGTCATTTCTGGTATTTGAATAGCGCGCAAGCCAAACAAGTCAGGTTGACCGAAGTGCTTGGCGATGCCCGCCTGTCGCTGGAGCGTAGCCGGGTATCGCAGCAGTTCGACGTACTGGCGATTGACGCATTTTCGTCGGACTCGATTCCCGTGCATCTGGTCACGCGCCAGGCGATGCAGAGCTATTTGCGCCACATGAAGCCGGATGGCGTGATGGCGTTTCATGTGACCAACCGCTATTTGCGTTTAGCACCGGTGGTCAAGCAGTTAGCCGAAGAGATCGGCATGCAGGCTGTGCTGGTCACCCACGACCCCGAAACAGAAGACTGGCATTTGTCAAAAACCGACTGGGTGCTGGTAACCAACAACAAGGCCTTGCTGACAAGCGAAGGAGTCATCAAACAGAAAGCCGAGATCCTCGAAATTCCGGGCTTGCGCCCCTGGACCGACGACTTCAATAACCTGCTCTCGATCTTGAAATAGCGTTGACTGGCGCGCGGCCTACAATGTTGCGCACTCCATAGTTGATCGAGGTTCCCCATGCGCATCCTCCTCGCTGAAGACGACCGTGTTCTTGCTGACGGGCTGGTGCGCTCACTGCGACAGGGCGGCTACGCGGTCGATCACGTCGGCTCAGGAACCGAAGCCGATAGTGCCTTGGCCAATCAGAGCTACGACTTGGTGATCCTCGATCTGGGCTTGCCCAAACTGACGGGGCATGAAGTTTTACGCCGCGCCCGTGCCCGCAATGAGAAGCACAACGGCAAAACGCCGGTGCTGATTTTGACCGCGCTGGACAGCGTGGAAGACCGTGTCAAGGGCCTCGATCTGGGCGCGGATGATTACCTCACCAAACCGTTTGACTTGGCTGAACTTGAAGCGCGGGTGCGCGCCTTGATCCGCCGCGGGGCAGGCGGCGGGGCGACCACGGTCGAGCATGGTGCGCTCAGCTTCGACATGACCGGCCGGGTGGCACTGCTCAATGGCGAGCGCCTGGACCTCTCGGCGCGCGAGGTGGGTTTGCTGGAAGTGTTGTTGCAGCGTGCCGGGCGGTTGGTTTCGAAAGATCAGCTGGTAGACCACTTGTGCCAATGGGGCGACGAAGTGAGCGCCAATGCGATCGAGGTTTACGTGCATCGCCTGCGCAAAAAACTTGAACCAGGCAATGTCGTGATCGCTACCGTGCGAGGCTTGGGCTACTGTTTGGAGAAACCTGCGGCGCGTGCTTGACCGTTGGCGTACGGCACAGTCGCGGGCTCCATGACTCCATGGCCTTTCAGAACCCCTTCGAGTACCCGAGCGCCGCTGCCGCACCGGCCAGCGCCGAGAACGCCGACAGCGCCGCAGATGCCGCACATGCTGCGCATCGTATCCTGCCGTTTCGCCAGCCAGGAGTAGCGCGGCTCTCGCTGTTTGGCGAGATTCTCGACTGGATGTTGGTGCCCTTGCTCATCATCTGGCCGCTCAGTTTTGCCATGACCTACCTGGCCGCGCAGACCCTCTCTGGCAAGCCCTATGACCGCGCACTGGAAGACCAGGTGGAGGCAGTCGCGCGACAGTTGGAGTTTCGACGCGGCAGCGTCATGGTGGACCTGCCGCCAGCGGCACGCAATCTGCTGCGCGCTGATGAGGTGGACGAGGTTTACTTCCAAGTGCTGGGCGCACGCGGTGAGCTGGCCAGCGGCGAAGCGGACTTTCCTTTGCCGCCGGAAGGCGAACTGCTCACCGGTGTGCTGCCGCCTGGCACCACGTATTTCCGCGACGACGTAATGCGCGGCCAGGCGATCCGCGTGGCGTATCGTTACTTCACCTTCAGCGGCGTGACCGATGCGCAACCGGCCCTGGTTCAAGTAGGCGAGACCCGCGGCAAGCGGGAGGCGCTGGCCAACGAATTCATCACCGGTGTCATTCTGCCGCAGTTTCTGATCGTGCCGATCGCGGTGCTGCTGGTCTGGTTCGGCTTGTCACGCGGGATCGCACCGCTCGATGCCTTGCGGGAGCGCATCAGCCGCCGCAAGGCCGATGACCTGAGCCCGGTAGACCCTCGGGCGGTGCCTGAAGAAGTCCGCCCAGTCATCGTTTCCATCAATAGCCTGATGCAGCGTGTGCGTGCCAGCATGAAGGGCCAGCAGCGCTTTGTCGCCGATGCTGCGCACCAAATGCGCACGCCGCTGGCGGGCCTGAAAATGCAAGCCGAGTTGGCGCTGCGCCAAACTGACCCGGTCGAATTGAAGAAGAGCCTGGATGCCTTGGTGCTTTCAACCTCACGTGCCACTCACATGGTGAATCAGCTGTTGAGCCTCACCCGCGCCGAGTCGCCGATCGGCAAGCTGGCTGAATCGCAAGCGCTAGACCTGCGCAGCTTGGTGCAAAGCGTGCTCGCCGCCATGCATCCACGCGCCCAGGCCAAGCAGATCGATTTGGGGCTGGAAGACCGGACCGTTGACGAGACATCAACACCGGCCACCATTGACATCAATGGCAACCCGGTACTGTTGGGTGAGTTGTTCACCAACCTGGTCGATAACGCGATCCGCTACACGCCTAAGGGTGGCCAGGTGACCGCGCGATTGAAGCTACAGCCCGGTTCATCGGCACGCGCCGTGGTCGAAATTGAAGACACAGGGATGGGGATTGCGCCCGACGAGCGCGAAGCGGTGTTTGAGCGCTTCTACCGGGGCCGCGAAGTCAATGATGCGGCGCTCGGCAACCCGGCCGATGGCAGCGGTTTGGGCTTGGCCATCGTACGTGAAATCGCCGCCAAGCACCGGGCGCGCGTGTTGATTGAAACGCCCCAAAGCGGTAACAACGCTGCCAATATGCCAGGAACCCTGTTTCGCGTGATCTTCCCCATGCCGACCGGAAACCCGGACCGCCGCTTGACCGAGTTGCCAAGCCGATGAATTCCCTAGTAAAATAGTCGGGTATAGTTGCGCTTCCGACGAAACAACCCCAGCAACGTCAACAATTGAAGCCCTACCTCACCACCCGACTCACCAAGGAAATGCCATGAATGCCATGACCGATCTGCCGATTGAAAAAGCCCTCGAAGCGATGCCTGCACCCATGGTGTTTTCAGACAGCGCTGCCGCCAAAGTGGCCGATTTGATCATTGAGGAAGGCAACCCAGACTTGAAGCTGCGGGTCTTCGTGACCGGCGGCGGCTGCTCGGGTTTTCAGTACGGCTTTACGTTTGACGAAGAGGTCAATGAAGACGACACGACGATGGAGAAAAACGGTGTCAAGCTGTTGATCGACGCGATGAGCTACCAATACCTGATTGGGGCCGAAATCGACTACAAAGAAGACATTGAAGGCGCACAATTCGTGATTAAGAATCCGAACGCGCAATCCACCTGTGGCTGCGGGTCGTCATTTTCGGCCTAAGCTTTTTCTTGGGGTCACCAGTCAACAAACGGGGCGCTTGCCCCGTTTTGTTTTGGTCTAGCTACCTTAGCCTACCTCCTTTATCTTCCCCGTAATGAAACTCCCGCTTAAACTTCTCATTGCAGGCCTGCTTGTATGGCTTTTTCTCAGCGCGGCGCAGGCCCAAAGCGAGGCGCAACCACCACTGCCCACCGTGCAGCTCAACGCGGGGCTGTACGTCATCAAAGCCGAGGTGGCGCAAACCTTCAGCCAGCAATCCATGGGCATGATGCACCGCGAAAAAATGGGCGCAAACGACGGCATGCTCTTCATTTGGGCGGAGTCGTCCAAGCGCTGCATGTGGATGCGCAACACGCTTCTGCCGCTCTCGGTGGCATTTATCGACGACAAGGGCGTGGTACTCAATGTCGAAGACATGAAACCGCAAACCGAAGACAGCCACTGCTCCAAAGGCGATGCCAAGTACGCCCTCGAAATGAACTTAGGCTGGTTTAAAGCCAAGCGCCTCCAGCCCGGCATCAAAATCAACGGCATTCCGGGTGCCGGTAGCGCGCCTAAATAACGCATCACGTCTGAGGTTCACCATGTCCAAATTCACCATCTACCCCGCACAATCCATCATCACCATGAACCGTTCACAGCCGCGCGCCCGGGCGGTGGCAGTGCGCGACGGGCGCATCCTCGGCGTGGGCGATTTTGATTCGCTCAAAGGCTGGGGCGATCACGTAATTGATGACCGCTTTGCCAACAAGGTGCTGATGCCGGGCTTTGTCGAAGGCCACAGCCACCTGCTCGAGGGCGGGGTATGGAAATACACCTACGCCGGCTTCTTCGACCGGCGCGGCCCGGACGGCACGCTGTGGCCCGGCCTGAAAAATTTCGATGACGTGGTGACGCGCCTGAAGGAAGCCGAAGCGAAGCTGCCGACACCCGACGAGCCGCTATTTGCGTGGGGCTTTGATCCAATTTATTTCGGCGCAGCACGCATGGCGACGACAGAATTGGATCGTGTTTCCAACACCCGCCCGGTGGTGGTGATGCATGCCAACTTCCACCTGCTTAACGCCAACTCGGTCACGCTCAAAAAATCCGGGATCACGCGCGATACCCAGATCGAAGGGGTCGCCAAAAATGCACAGGGCGAACCCACCGGCGAGTTGCAGGAATTCGCGGCGATGTTCCTGGTGTTCCGGGTAGTCGGCAACGTCTATTTCGATGCCGGCAGCGACGAAACCGGTATCTGGAACATGGGCAAGGTGGCCAATCGCACAGGCGTGACCACCGCCACCGATCTGGTCAACGACTTAAGCGGCAACTCAGTCGCCACCATGCGCCGCGTGACCTTCGATGAAAAATTTCCGTTGCGCCTGGTGCCCGCCTATCGCGGCTTGATGGGGGCCACAGAAACGGCAGAAGACGGCGCTGCCAAGATCGTCAAGCTGATCGGTTCGAACAACGAAAAGCTGCACTTCGGCATGGTGAAGTTTGTGCTCGATGGCTCGATCCAGGGCTTCACCGCGCGCCTGCGCTGGCCCGGCTATTTCAATGGCGCAGCAAACGGCATCTGGGTCGTGCCGCCACACGACTTTCTGCGCCAGTTTCAGGTGTTCCACAACGCTGGCCTCACCGTGCATATCCACACCAATGGCGACGAGGCCAGCGACGTTGCGCTGGATGCGATCGAATCCGCCCTGCTCGCATTTCCGCGCTGGGATCATCGCCACACCCTGCAGCATTCACAAATGCTCACCGCCTCGCAGATGCGCCGCATGGCCAGCATGGGGGTCGCGGCAAATATCTTCTCGAACCACATCTACTACTGGGGCGACCAGCACTACGCCCTCACACTCGGGCCAGAACGCGCCGAGCGCATGGACCCGGCGGCCACCGCGCTCGCGGCAGGCGTGCGCATCGCGATCCATTCCGATGCGCCGGTCACGCCACTCGCGCCGCTCTTCACCGCCTGGTGCGCCGTCAACCGCAAAACCGCCAGCGGGCGCGTGCTCGGTGTGAACGAGTGCATCAAAGTCGAACAAGCCCTGCAGGCGATCACCCTCGGCGCAGCCTACACCCTCAAGCTTGACCACGAAATCGGCTCGATTGAAGCCGGCAAGCGCGCCGACTTCGCGATTCTCGATGCCGACCCGCTCGCCGTCCCGCCCAACGAACTCAAGGACGTGCCGGTAGCAGGTACCGTGCTGGGTGGTCGCGTCTTCGAAATTAAATAGGGACAGTCCCTATTTAATTTGGTGACAGGCGTGGCGGCGGTTCCGATCTGTCTGATCGGCGGCTATCTTGGCGCTGGCAAGACCACGCTCATCAATCACTTGCTGCGCCACGCCGAAGGGCGGCGCATCACGGTTTTCGTCAATGACTTCGGCAGCATCAATATCGATGCGGATTTGATCGAGGCCACCGAGGGCAACAAGCTCTCGCTCGCCAATGGCTGCGCCTGCTGCGCCGTGGGCGGCGACCTGATGAATGCGCTGCTGGCGCTCGACAAAACGGTGCGCGACAACCCCGCTGCTGCGCCTGACCATCTCGTGATTGAAGCCAGCGGCGTGGCCGACCCGTGGAAGATCGCGCAGATCGGCTTTGCCGCAAGCACGGTGACAGGTGGCTTCAGGCTCGACGCGATCATCGTGCTGGCCGACGCGCTCAATCTGGCGGCGCAGCTTGCCGACAAGTACGTCGGCGAGAGCGTCGCCCGGCAGTTTGCGCACGCGGATTTAGTGGTGCTGAACAAGGCCGACCTGGCTTCGCCCGCAGAACTCGCGGATGCACAAAGCACGATCGCCGAGCTCGCACCGCATGCACGTGTGCTGGAAACCAGCCATGGAAGGCTTTCTCCGGCCATATTGCTCGAAGAGGATTATCCAGAGCGCGTTTTCACGCCTGCCGCATCGAACACCTTATCCAATGGCTTTCTCCAGTCGATAAGCGCCGGAGAGGCGCATGAGAGCTATGTCTCCGCCGCCTGGCAGAGCGCAACCCCCATCAATCGCCAGGCATTTGAGGAAGCGCTGCGCGCCCTGCCGGAGAGTGTGGTGCGCGGCAAAGGGATTTTGCAGTTTGAAGGTGAGGCGATCGCGACGATTTGGCACCGGGTTGGAAGCCGGGATACGTTTCGAGATGCTCCGGAAATGACCGACATCTCGCGCTGGGTTTTGATAGCGAAGGGCGATGCAGTCGGGACTCTCTTCGCTGCATTTCGCCATATCGGCACGTTGATTTCGAGCGTGCAGCGCTAGAAATCCCTTTCCCAATTCTTCTGCGTGGATACAATCCTCGCGTCGGAATAACCCGTATAGCAGCGTTGAATCCGGATATCGCGGAATACGCACGTGGCCCACAACCTGTGTTCGGTCAAACAGATGGCAAGCCCTACTACCCACAAGCGCTTTTGATCGGCAAAGACATGAGCACTATCAACCCGAACCAGTCAGTGGCGAAACAATGGGAAGGTGACCTATTCGAGCGCAGCAAGTCCGCCGATTTGCTCTACAGCTACCTCTCCGCTGACTACAAACGGAAAAAATCTCTCTCCTCAAAGAACCCGGCGACACCACAAGATCTACGCGGATTGGTCATGGCCCTCACCGCCGATTGGGGCTTTGGTAAAACCTACTTTATCGACGATTGGAGCGAAGCTCTTAAAGGTCAGGGCCATCCGGTCGTCAAATTCAACGCGTGGGAAAGTGACTTTTCATCGGAACCATTGATCGGCTTCATCGCTGAAATCGACAAAGGTCTTTCTGAGTGGATCGGCTCAGTTCCAGCAGCCAAAAACATCGCGCCAACCTTACGTCGATATCTAGGAGCAGCGAAGAAAGAGGCGATACCACTGCTTGCGGAGGTTTGCCTGAAAAAGCTATCCGGATTCGGCATGCAGGAATTGACGGAACGTCTCAATGTACAGGATGCTTCAGAGGAGAATACCGCCAAATCGAAACCTATTGACCTGGACAAAGCCATTTCAAAGGTTGTCGAGCGTGCTTTGAAAGCTCACTCGGACAAGAAGGTGGCAATCAAATTATTCAAAGCCAAGTTGGCCGTGCTGGTAGAAGAAATTGAAAAAGCCTCCGGCAATCAGATGCCGATGTTCATCTTCATAGACGAACTGGATCGTTGCCGCCCGTCCTATGCGATTGAGCTGCTCGAAGGAATCAAGCATTTGTTCGGTGTGCGTGGCATCTATTTCGTCATCGGTACAAACTTGACGCAACTGGGCCATGCGACCCAAGCCCTGTATGGCGCAAATTTTGATGGTACGACGTACTTGAAGCGATTTTTTGACATTGACTATCAGCTGCAGCCCCCAAACGTTCATCAGTTTGCCGAGTACCTGTTTCAACATACCGAACTGGCGCGCGGCAACTTCGCACCAGCCCAGCTCCCGCACGGAATGCTGAGCCCAAACGCACTCAATTTGTCCGAACCCGCTTTGCTTTTCGCGATGTACGCTGAACAGTTCCGACTTAGCCTGCGAGATCAGGAGCAAATCGCAATTGTGCTTGAAGCCGTTTGTCAATCGAACGCACTGAACGGGTACAAAATTTACCCGCACTATCTTTTCGTACTTCTAATGATCCGGCATATAGATTCTCAGGTATTCGAGCAAATGCTCACGGGTTCCCAGACGCTTGAAGACACTATCAAACGCCTCAAGCGCTTCACGACTCCGTTCTTTCAGTACAACGACCGGTCAGGCACCAAGCCACGCTTAGTAGAGCTTCAATCATGGTCAGTAGCCGAAGCATTTCACGTTGTACGGCGCGTGCAAATTCCGGTTCTGCGGAGAAAAATTAACTCCTTTGAAAGGACGGCGGATTACCCCGAAGAGCTTGTTTGGCAGATGAATGGCGACGAGATGCAGAAACGCCTCCCGCAACTCCATAGCATTTCGCTCTACGCCGATTTGGTCAGGCAAGCGGGGCAACTTCGCATTTGAAACGGTCGATAGCCCGCACGAGAGCCTCCCCCCATAGCGTACCCGACTACCCCCGGATAAAAGCCATCGCGTGCGAAGAACTCTGGGCGGGCTTCGACACTGATGTCAGCGAAGGTCAAGTCAGTCACACTTGGCGCTGCACGGTTGCGCACAGACCCAGATAATCTCGCAGCGGCCTAGGCAGCGTCGGGAAGCGTTGCATCGGCAGCGCGGCGCGGACGATGATTTACCACACACCTAAGGTTTCGTACAGGTAGGTCACGCGAGCACTCGGATATCGCGGGCGAAAGCCTGTCCGCCACTTTCGCCATTTTGAATGGGTACACGTTAACGACGGGTGACTGTTTCGTGCTGCGTCTGAGCGGGGAGCGCAGTTCGACTATTCGTCCCAACTCTCGGACGGTGGCAAGCCGTCCCACAAATCTTCGCGAACGCTCGAGTCCGCAGAAAAGCTTTGCTCCCAGCCAGCGCGGGGTGCAGGCTGCGGCAGGCTCGCTGTCGGCGGGGGATTTGGCTGGTCTACTGGCTTCAGTTTGATTTCCATGGGTGTCCTGGCAGCGCGTTTTGGCAACCTGCGAGACTACGTTGAACCTGCGGGCTGCGAGGAACTGGCATCGTGAGCGGTGACGATACCTGCCAGCGCCTCCCCCCAAGCCGCATACCCGGCTGCGCTCGGGTGAAAGCCGTCCCGTGCGAAATACTCCGGCTTGGCCTCAACCGACAGGTCGGCAAACACGATCTCCGGCAATCCCCGCGCCGCACGATTGAGCGCAGCCGCACGCAAACCGAGGTAATCGCGCAGTGGCCTGGGCAGCGCCGGGAAGCGTTGCATTGGCGGCGCTGCGCAGACGATGACTTGCGTCACGCCCAGGGTTTCGCGCAAGTGTGCGATGAGTGCGCGCAAGTCGCGGGCATAGGCGCGCGGCGCACGCAAGGCGATGCTGTCGTTCACGCCGAAGACGATCAATGCCGTGAAGACGCTTTCCTGGCTTGCCTCTTCAGGCATCTTCAGAAGGGAATTGGTGGCGGGACTTGCAGCCAATTCGGCCTTCAGATTGGCAGTGGCTTCGCGCACGGTGGCACCCGACCAGCCAAAAGCCTGCCATGCCACCGGCTGCCTGGTTCGGCGCGCGAGCGCGGCGGCGGTTTGCGCCGTTAGCGCCTCCTCATGGGTATCGACCCCAACTCCGGCGACGGTCGATTCACCAACGGCGATCAAGCGCAAGCTTGGCCCGCTGCCGACGATCTGCCCAGCACTGGAGCCCGCAGCAGGCGGCAGCACCGGCGTGTCGCGGCGCACGCGCCTGCCTTGCACGAGCAGCCACGGGCTTAAGGGAATAGCTGCCAGGTTGAGGGCTAGGGCCGCGCCGGTCAGGTGCATTTGACCCATCCCCACCCTGACCCTCCCCTTGAAAGGGAGGGAAGTTCACTGGGGGCATTACGCAAAGGGCGAAAAATCCGGCTTGCGCTTTTGAAAAAACGCTGTGAAGGCTTCACGTGCCGCTGGTTCGGCAAGCATGGTGCGAAAGTGACCGCCTTCGGCCTTCATCTGTGCGACAACGTTGGCGGCATGCGCCGATTTCATCAGCGCTTTGGTCGTGCGGACTGATTTGCCGGGCAGTGCGGCGAGTTTGGCGGCAGCTTTTTCTGCCGTGGCATAAAGCTCGGCGGGAGCGACGATCTCGGTCACGAATCCGGCGGCTTTGGCTTTCTCGGCAACGAAAGCTTCGCCCAGAAGCAGCAACTCGGCCGCGCGCTGGTGGCCCGCAATCATCGGCAGCAGGTAGCTTGAAGCGGCTTCCGGCACCAGCCCCAGGCTCACAAACGGCAGGCTGAATCTGGCGTTGTCGGCGGCATAGACCAGATCGCAATGAAACAGCATGGTCGTGCCCACGCCCACCGCAGCGCCCGCGACCGCAGCAACAATCGGCTTTTCGCACTGGCTGATATGGTCGAGAAACTGGAACACCGGGCTGCTGCCTTCACTGGGCGGCGCGTTCATGAAGTCGCCCAGGTCATTGCCCGCCGTAAAGATTTCCGGCTTGCCGCGAAACAGCACCACCCGAACGGCGGCATCGGCGCGCGCTGCCTTGAGCGCATCGGCCATCGCCTGGTACATCGCGGCGGTGATCGAGTTTTTCTTTTCGATGCGGTCGAACTCGATAGTCATCACACCGGCGTTGGTCGAGACAAGAATGCTCATGATGGTTGCGGCTCCAGTTTGAATGGTGTGAACAGCGGTGTCAGCAAGGGAAGCAGATTTGACCAGTGGACCGCCATCTCCTTGCGGAACAGACCGAGGTGCCCGATCCGCTTGAGACCCCAGTCCGCCGGTGCCACCCGCGTGTGCTGGCGCGGTGCGGCAGTGTAGCAATTGAGCATCGCCTCGGTGCTCTCGTGGGTCATGAATTCGTCATCGGTGAAGGAGAGGTAATGCACCGGGAAGGTCACCCGCGCAAAAGCCTCCCTGGCACCGGGTTCCACGCCGACGCAATATTCCGGGTCGCGGCACCAGCCGACCCACTGCTGCATCGCGCCTTTGGGGATATCGTCGAAGATGCCGAGCTTGCGCCCCGGAAAATAGCCCGCCAATGCCATCGCGATGGGGCCAACGAGGTACATCAGCAGCGGCGACCGCCACTTGATGCCGGGCGCACAAATGCGCCAATAGCCGCTGCCCGTGCCGATGGCGAGCAGACCGTCAATCCCTTCCAGGCGCGGCAGAAAGCCCGGCAATTGTCCGCCGAGTGAACTGCCGAGCAGCAGCAGCCTCATCTTCGGGTTCGAATAGCGCGCGTGGTCAATCGCAGCCTGATAGTCTTCGCGCACCCAGGTCAGGGTGTCGGTTTTGACACGACGCACATCGCCGCCTTGCAGCGGCAGCGAAGCGCCAAAGCCGCGATAGTCAAAGGTGGTGACGGCGTAACCCTGGCTTGCCAGCCAGTTCGCGAAATGTTTGTAGTAGCCAGCCGGAACCCCCATCGCCGGGCCAACAACGATGGCGGCTTGCGCCGCACCCTCGGGGAAAAACTGCTGGGCGGCAATCTGCGTGCCGTCCGCGGTGGTCAGCGTGATCGGGCTCAGCCTGGTTTCTGTCATGGGATCACGCCTTGGTCGGTTGCACAACAATTTCCTGCCAATGATTGGCCAGGTGCATCAGGTGGGCACGGGTGTAGTCTGCCTTGCTCAGGTCGCCATAGGCAAAGTGGGGCTTGAGTGCACCGGGGTGTTTTTCAAAATCAGACAATGCCTTCAAGAGCCGCGCCAGTCCCTGCTCTTGGGGCAATGCCTGATTGAGCGCAGGGGCACCGGGAATCGGTTCGCTTAAAGAGTGGCTCATTGCGCCGCGTGCGGAAAATACAGTCCAGGCCGCTGCCCCAAGCGTGCCGCGAAAGGCCGCGCCCTTCATTTCCGGAAAACCGGCGAGCGAATATTCGACGCTCTGCGCAAGGTGCTCCAGCACTGCACCAAGCTTCCAGGTGCCTTGCATCTGTACTTTGCTTGTGGCCAGACTTTCGAGCGCGCGCCGGGCATCGCCCAGTGTGGCGAAGGTTTTGACTTCCGCCGCATCACAACCGGCCAGAGCCAAGCTGACTGCCGGAGCGGCGATGATGAATTGGCGGCGGCGCATCAGTCGAGGGGCTTCAGGATTTTGGATAGAGGATCATCTGCGTGCAGCGGAAGATCGCAATTGCCTTGCCGGGTGCGCCATCAGCCCGGCGATGCGAAACCGTCGCATCCCACACCTGGGTGGTTCGCCCGCCATGCACCAGGCGCGTCTCACAGTCGATCACGCCTTCGCGCGCCGTGCCCAGGTGGTTGCTCTTCAGTTCCAGCGTGGTGAAACCGCTGGCACCTTCGGGCAGGTGCGCGACGCAGGCGTAGCCGGACAAAGTATCCGCGAGTGTGACGACAGAACCCGCATGCAGAAAGCCATTCGGCGCGAACAGCTCCTTGCGGATCGCCAGCTCGGCCCGCGCCTGGCCTTCGCGCATCTCCAGAATCCAGATGCCCAGCAGGCCGGGCAGGTGCCCGGTACTGCGCTGGTTCCAGAAGTCAATCGTCAACGCTGCATTGAATGCCATGGGCTGTACTCCCCGCTACAAGGTTTCGAAGATTCCTGCGGCACCCATGCCGGTGCCCACGCACATGGAGACCATGCTGTATTTGGCCTTGATGCGCCGCGCACCGTGAATCGCGGTGGCCGCACGCATCGCACCAGTGGCACCCAGCGGGTGGCCCAGGGCAATGGCCCCGCCGTTTGGATTGAGGACAGCGGGGTTGAGCCCCAAATCGCCGATGACAGCAAGCGCCTGCGCGGCAAACGCTTCGTTCAACTCGATCCAACCCAGGTCGTCCTGCTTGAGCCCGGCATATCTGAGCGCCAGCGGAATCGCCTCTTTCGGGCCGATACCCATGATGTGCGGCGGCACACCCTTGATGGCGAAAGAGACAAAGCGCGCCAGCGGGGTCAGGTTGTACTGCTTGAGCGCCTTTTCCGAGACGATCAGCAATGCGCCGGCACCGTCGGATGTCTGTGAGCTGTTACCGGCGGTCACGCTGCCTTTGGCGGCGAACACCGGGCGCAGCTTGCCCAGCGTGTCCATCGAGGTATCGGCGCGCGGGCCTTCGTCGGTGTCAGCGTTGCGCAACTTGGCGACGATTTCACCGCTGCTTAAATCCGGAAAGCGTTCGTTGATCCCAACCGTGGTGATCTCTCCCTTGAAATGCCCGGCGGCAATCGCTGCCATCGCTTTTTGGTGTGATTTGACCGAGAACTCGTCCTGCGCCTCGCGCGAGACTTTCCACTGCTCGGCGACCCTTTCGGCGGTCAAACCCATGCCGTAGGCGATGCCGATGTTTTCGTCGCTGAAGATTGCGCTGTTCATTGATGGCGCATTGCCCATCATTGGCACCATGCTCATCGATTCGCAGCCGCCGGCAAGCATCACGTCAGCCTCCCCGACCCGGATGCGGTCTGCCGCCATGGCAATGGTGGTCAGGCCCGAGGCACAGAAGCGGTTTACCGTGACACCACCGACGCTATTCGGCAGACCCGCCAACAGGACGGCGATGCGCGCCACGTTCAGCCCCTGTTGCGCCTCTGGAATCGCACAGCCGATGATCGCGTCTTCGACGGCATGCGGGTCGAGCGAAGGCACTTGCGCCATCGCACCGCGGATCGCCGCCACCAAGAGGTCATCAGGCCGGGTGTTTTTGAACATGCCGCGCGGCGCTTTACCAATCGGCGTGCGCGTTGCGGCAACAATGTAGGCTTCTTGTACTTGTTTGCTCATGTTGTTCTCCTTCGATTAGTTGCGCAATGGCTTGCCGGTCGTTAGCATCGAATAGATGCGCTCCTGCGTCCGCTCGTCCTTGAGTGAATCCATGAACCCTTTTGCTTCGAGATTGAGAATCCACTCTTCGTCTACCAGACTGCCTGCTTCGACATCACCGCCACAGATTGCGGTAGCGATGCGCTCACCCAGCAGCATGTCGTATTCACTGATAAAGCCGCCGTCACGCATCCCGACCAGCGAGGCCTTGATAGTGGCAATACCGGCACGCCCGGCTACCGGGAATTTGCTTGCCAGCGGCGCGCGATAGCCGGTGGCCGCCATGCCTTTGACTTCTTCTCGCGCGACGTGCAGCAACTCGTATACGTTGAAGATGATGGTGTCGGTAGATTTGAGAAAACCCAGCGCCACGGCTTCATGGGCGCTCTTGGCCACTTGCGCAGTGCCAATGGCCTGGAAGCGGCCTTTGAGGAAGTCGAGCAGATTGGTGGAGCCAATTTGCGCAGCTGCCTCGGCGGCGCGCACTGCGGCTTCTTTGAGGCCACCGCCCGCGGGAATCAATCCAACACCGACTTCGACCAGGCCAATATAGCTTTCAATGTGGGCGACGCGCTTGTGGGCATGCATTTGCAACTCGTTGCCGCCGCCTAAGGCCAGGCCCGCCACTGCTGCCACCACCGGCACGCTGGAATACTTCATGCGCATGAAGGCCGACTGCAGCTTCTTGATTTCTGGCCCGACGATTTCCAGCCCATGCTCAGCGATCATCGGCTGCATGGATTGCAGGTCGGCACCGGCCGAAAATGCCCCGCCATCGACGGCATTGGGCGAGTAAATCACCAAGCCCTTGTAATCGGCTTCAGCCAGATCAAGCGCTTTGTGCAGGCCGCCAATTTGCAACGGGCCAAGCACGTTGAGCTTGGACTTCATCGAGAAGATGAGCACACCGTCGTTCAAGTGCCACAAGCGCGCGCCGTCGTCTTCAAACACGGTGGTTCCGCCGTTGGCACCCGTCGGGGCGTTTTCTCCCATGACATTCGCAGGGAAAGCTTGCTTCTGGTAGATGGGGTGCGCCGAGCGTGGCATGAACTTGCTTTCCTTTGCCGACCAGGAGCCTTCCGGTTGATGCACCCCGCCCTTGTCGGCCACCGGGCCACTCGTCACCCAAACGGGTAGCGGCGCGTTGGTCAGCGTCTTGGCGGCCGCAATGTCTTCGGCGATCCAGCCGGAAACCTGCGCCCAGCCTGCCTCTTGCCACAATTCGAACGGGCCGCGCTTGGCCCCAAAGCCCCAACGCATGCCGAAATCGACATCGCGCGCATTGTCGGCAATCGTTTGCAGATGCACCGCTATATAGTGCCAGGTATCACGGAACATGCTCCACAGAAATTGCGCCTGCGGGTGCTCGGATGCGCGCAGGAGCTTAAAGCGCTCGCCGGCATTTTTGTTCTTGAGGATTTTGTCCACTTCACTGGCGGCTTTGCCTTTGGAAGGAACGTAGTCACCGGTCTTGGGGTCGAGCATCAAGATGTCTTTGCCGACCTTCTTGAAGATGCCGCCCTTGGTTTTTTGCCCCAACGCGCCTTTGGCGATCAGGCCTTGTAACCATTGCGGTTGATCGAAGTACTGATGCCACGGGTCGTCCCCCAAGGTATTTTTGAGGGTGTTAATGACGTGGCCCATCGTGTCCAGGCCGACCACGTCGGCGGTGCGGAAAGTGGCGGATTTGGCGCGGCCGATCTTGGTGCCGGTCAGGTCATCAACGACATCAAACGGAATCGCAAATTTCTCTGCATTGGCCATCGTGAATGAGATGCCCGCGATGCCGACCCGGTTTGCAATGAAGTTGGGCGTGTCGTTCGCGCGCACCACGCCCTTGCCCACCACCGAGGTGAGGAAGCCTTCGAGCTGATCGAGTGCCTGCGCGCTGGTTTCCCTGATGGCAATGAGTTCAACCAGATGCATGTAGCGCGGCGGGTTGAAGAAATGCACGCCGCAAAAGCGCGCCTTCAGGTCGTCAGGCAATACGGTTGCGAGTGAGTGAATTGGCAAGCCGGATGTGTTGGAGGCCAAAATCGCATGGGCCGCCACATGCGGCGCAATCTTGCGATACAGATCGTGTTTCCAGTCGGTGCGCTCGGCGATCGCTTCGATGATGACATCGCACTCGTTGAGCCAAGCCAGATGTTCGTCATAGTTGGCTGGAACGATGAGGTCCGCCATCGCAGGCATGCCCAGTGGTGCCGGATTGAGTTTCTTCAGATTCTCGATCGCTTTGATGGCGATCGCTGACCTGGGGCCTTCTTTGGCGGGCAGGTCGAACAGAATCGCCTGGACGCGCGCGTTGGTGAGCTGCGCAGCGATCTGCGCACCCATCACACCGGCGCCTAGGACGGCGACTTTTTTAACGTTGAAATTTGCCACGGCTTGGGTCTCCTTGGGGGTTCTTGGGGGTGCTTAAAACAGTTCAGCTTCGAGTTCGAGCAGGCCTTTCGACCCGGCTTTGATGCGCTTGGCCAACATTTCGGTTTCCGGAAAAAGACGGGCGAAGTAGAAGCGCGCCGTGGCGAGCTTGGCCTTATAGAAACTGTCGCCACCGGCCTGCTGCTCCAACGCTACCTTGGCCATGCGCGCCCAGAAATAGCCGTAGACCAGATGCCCCACGAGCCGCAAGTAGTCAACCGATGCCGCGCCCACTTCGTCGGCATTCTTGAAGCCTTGCATGCCAACCCACATCGAGATTTCTCCGAGCTTTTCGCCCAGCTCGCCGAGTGGCTTGAGAAACTCCGCCATTGCCGGGTTCGAGGCGTTGTCGCTGGCAAATTCTTCAACCATGGTGCCGAATTTCTTCATCTTCGCACCGCCATCGCCCAGCACTTTGCGGCCGAGCAAGTCGAGCGATTGCACGGAGTTGGTTCCTTCGTAGATCATGTTGATCCGCGCGTCGCGCACGAACTGCTCCATGCCCCATTCCGAAATATAGCCATGCCCGCCGAAGACCTGCATGCCCAAATTCGTACACTCAAAACCCGCGTCAGTGATGAAGGCTTTGATGATCGGCGTGAGCAGCGCCATCAAGTCATCCGCATCTTTGCGCTCCTCTTCATTGGGGTGGTGGTGCGCGATGTCGCCCTGCAACGAAATCCAGTAGGCAAAGGCGCGCGATCCTTCGATATAGGCGCGCTGGGTGAAGAGCATGCGCCGCACATCCGGGTGAACGATAATCGGATCGGCGGGCTTGTCTGGTGCCTTAGGGCCAGAAAGCGAACGCATTTGCAGCCGGTCTTTGGCATACGCCGCGGACGACTGATAGGCTACCTCCATCAACCCCAAGGATTGCAGACCTACGCCCAAGCGTGCGCCGTTCATCATCACGAACATGGCGTTGAGACCCTTGTTCGGCGCGCCTACCATCCAACCGCTGGCAGCATCGAGATTCATCTGGCAGGTGGAATTGCCGTGAATGCCCATTTTGTGCTCCAGACCGCCGCAAATGATGCTGTTGCGCACGCCCGGCGCACCGTCGGCGTTGGGGATGAGTTTGGGCACGATGAACAACGAAATGCCCTTGGTTCCGGACGGCGCATCGGGCAAGCGGGCCAGAACCAGGTGGATGATGTTCTCGGCCATGTCATGCTCGCCGGACGAGATGAAGATTTTGCCGCCGGTGATTTTGTAGCTGCCGTCGGCTTGTGGCTCGGCTTTGGAGCGCAGCATTCCTAGATCGGTGCCGCAATGCGGCTCGGTCAGACACATGGTGCCAGTCCATTCGCCGGTGACGAGTTTGGTGAGGTAGACCTTCTTTTGCTCATCGGTCCCATGGCGCGAGAGCGCCTGATAGGCGCCGTGAGTCAGACCAGGGTACATACCCCAAGCTTGATTGGCCGAGTTCATCATCTCTTGAAAGGCGCTTTGAACCACGTGCGGCAACCCTTGACCACCATAGATCGGGTCGCAAGAGAGGGCGGGCCAGCCAGCTTCGACGAATTTTTCGTAGGCATCCTTGAATCCGGTCGGCGTTTTCACCTCGTGGGTGATTTGGTCCAGCTTGCAGCCTTCGCGGTCGCCCACCTGATTGAGTGGAAAAAGCACTTCAGCACAGAATTTGCCGCCTTCCTCGATCACCTGGTCAATCAGATCGCGATTGACCTCGGCGTGGGCAGGAAGCGTCTTGAGAGTTTTTTCGATGTTAAGAACTTCGTGCATCACGAACTGCATGTCACGCAAGGGGGCTTTGTATTGGGCCATGTTGAATCTCCAGACATTAAATCTAACGAACGTTCGGTTATTTGTTTTAGGTTCGGACCGCGCCTAGCTGAACGCGGACTGGTTGGTGGGTATCAAGGTGGCGTAGCGCGGCACCGCGCGCGCATCGGATGAATCGTCCGCATCCGGGTGCTTACGACAGGAGTCGAGCAGGCGTGCAAATCCGCGTCGTGCGCGTGCCACGGCGAGTGGGTCGCGCATAAGTCGCGCATCATGGTGCGCGGAGAGCAGCAGCCCGTAAACCTCAAACAGCAATTGCTCAGGATCGGCATCTGAACGTAGATGCCCGACACTTTTGGCTTGATTGGCGGCCTTGAGCATCTCGCGCTGCCAGGAGCGGATGACGGCGACCATTTCGTCGCGAATTGGCCCCGGACGGTCGTCGTACTCCGACGCGCCAGAGACGAATACGCAACCGTTTGGAATGTCGACGCGTTGGACGCGGTCCATCCAGCGTTCGAACATTACTTCGAGGCGGGGCAGGCCGCGTTTTTCCTTGAGCGCGGGAAAGAAGACATCGTTAACGAAGCGCTTGGCATACTCGCGCAACACGGCGATTTGCAAATCTTCGCGTGAACCAAAGTGGGCGAAAACGCCTGACTTGCTCATTTCGAGCCGCTCGGCGATGGCACCGATAGTCAGCCCCTCAAGGCCATGGCGACTCGCAATGTCGAGTGCCGAACCAAGAATTGCACTACGAGTTTGGTCGCCTTTTTTCACGAGCGGTTCGCCGGGCGGGCGAATTAACTGAACGATCGTGCTATTTCGCTCTGTTTCTCACTTAAGTGCAAGCGATTTCTCTGCTGCGATGCAATATCGGGGAACAAATTTCACCGATTTTCCCCAATAAACAAATACTTGCGAGGTTTAGAACAACCCCTCCAGAAAATGAAAAAGGACACCGGAGGTGTCCTTTTTCGTCCAAATCCGAACTAGCGCTAGCGAACGCTCATGCGATCACTCATAATCCTCGGCGTTACGAAGACCAGCAACTCCGTCTTATTATTTTGACGTGAGTTATTCTTAAAGAGATTGCCAAACAGCGGAACATCGCCGAAAAACGGAACTTTGGTCAAAGTGTCCCGCTCCTGCTGGGTATAGATACCGCCAATCACTACTGTGCCGCCGTTTTCAACCAAAATTTGGGTCTTTACGGATTTGGTGTCAATCGCGAAACCGGCAGTAGTAATCTGACCAACCGAATCTTTGTTCACTGCCAGTTGAAGAATGATGTTGCCGTCCGGCGTGATCTGCGGAGTTGCCTTAAGTGAAAGATTGGCTTTACGGAACGACACGGAGGTTGCACCGCTGCTGGTCGCCTGCTGATAGGGAAGCTCAGTCCCTTGCTCGATGAGCGCCTCGACGTTGTTCGTCGTCACCACACGCGGACTAGAAATAATTTTCCCCTTGCCATCAGCCTCCAAGGCACTAAGCTCTAGATTGATGAAGCCGCCGAAGGCCCGGGAGAAAAGTGACATTCCGATCTGGCCAGGATTGAAGCCACCGAGCCCGCCCGCTCCCAAGTTAACGCTGTACTGATCGGAAAGAAAGTTTGGTGCGGTTGTTACTTGCGCAGATCCCCAGCCGGACTGGGCATTGTTGCCACCGAGATTCCAACCCCATCGATCACTGCCAAGTACGCGTCGAGTGTTTTGGACATCGGCCGCCGTCAATGCTCCGGTCACCGGATCAACTCTTGCGCCTTTCAACAGGGGCTGATTAAACCCAAGCTTCGCACCCAAAGTTTTGCTAAAGTCGTCTGCGGCTTCCACGATACGTGCCTCGATGAGCACCTGCTGAACAGGCACGTCAATCTTCGCTAAGAGACGACGTACATCATCAAGCCGTACCGCCGTATCTTGAACAAATATTTGATTCGTACGGGTGTCCACGACTGCACTGCCACGCTTTGACAGAATCTTCTGGTTTGCGTCCGTCAACAGCGTGCGCAAGTTAGCAGCAGTTTGGTAGTTAAGTTGAAACGCTTCGGTTCGTACAGGTTCGAGATCACTAATCTGCGAGCGCGCCTCCAGTTCCAGCTTTTCTTTCGTGGAGATCTCCTCGCGCGGAGCGATCCAAATGACATTACCGTTCTTGCGCATGTCTAATCCACGCGTCTGCAGGATGATGTCCAATGCCTGATCCCAGGGTACATCCTTGAGCCGCAAGGTTAGCGAACCTGCAACCGAATCACTTGTGATGATGTTGAAATTTGTAAAGTCCGCGATCACTTGCAGCACCGAACGAACTTCAATGTTCTGAAAATTGAGAGACAAGCGCTCACCCTGATACCCTTGGCGGGTGCCTTGCACCAACTTGTTTGGATCTTCCTTGACCGGCTTGACCTCTACAACAAATTGAGAGTCCGTCTGGTAAGCGTTGTGTTCCCACAGGCCTTTGGGCTCGATTACCATGCGAACATTGTCGCCCTGCGAGAACGAATTGATGGTTTGCACTGGCGTGGCGAAATCACCCACATCCAAGCGCTTACGAAGATTCTCTGGTAGCGACGATTTCAGAAAGTCAATCACAAGCGATTGACCTTGCTGGCGGATATCAACGCCAGTTCCACTTGAACCGAGCTCCACCACGATCCTACCCTCGCCTTGCTTTCCGCGACGAAAATCGATATCCTTCAAAGCCGTGGAGCCCGGTGCAACCGCCTGCACCACGCTTGGTGCAGATGTCACCGCCCCGGTAGCCGAGATCGCCGCGCCAGCAAGGGTAATGATGACATTCTTGCCATCCATTCTGGTTTCAAACCCAGTGGCGTTGCGCAAATTGAGCACCATCCGGGAACGGTCACCAACCTGGACGACGTTGACGCTGCGCAGCTCGCCCTGGCCCACATCTTGGCTGTTCTTGCCAAGCGCGTTGGTCGTGCCCGAAAAATCAAGGGCAATGCGGGGAGGATTGGCGATCGTGAATCCGGTAGGAGGTGCTGCGGGCGCGTCCTTCATCGTCACTTGCAGCACCACTGCGCCGCCCTGTTGCGTGACGTTTAGCGCCTGAATGGCGTTTTGAGCCCAAGCACTGGTTGTGGCCAGAGCCAATACCGCCGCCCCCTTCGCGAGGTTGAGGGTGAACTTAATCAAGCGGACTGGTTTCATTTGCGTACCTCCTGAAGTTGCATCGTGCTTATGCGTTCGACCAATTCTCCCGTCGCATCAGGGACAACTTCGCGAACTGTAATTTCGGATTCGTTGATTTTGGTGATTAAGCCGTGGTTCTGGCCCATGTATTCACCAAGTTTGACTCGGTAGAGATTCTTGTCAGCGTTAATCAGGCCAAAACTTCCGCCCTTTTGCTGCAACACACCCACCATCTTGAGATTCTCAAGCGGGAAGGATTCGAGCACCTGACGCGGACGGGTTTCATCAATCCGGATCCCCGACGCGCCGCGCGGCTTGTTTTTGCTGGCATCGACAAGCGCGGTCACTTTTGACGCATTGAAAGGATCAACCTCTTTCTCGGCTTCATACTTGAACGCTTTGAACGGTTTGGGCTCGGATACCGGCTCAACCTTGCCCTTCATTTTCTTTTCTTCGGCACTCATCCATTGCTGCACTTCGTTGATGCCTGACTGGCTACAGCCTGCCAGCATCAGTCCAGCCGCCATCAACGCAACACTTGCCTTAGCGAGCCTCATTTTTTCGCCCCCGCTGCTTTCTTCGCATCCGCCGCAGACTTCTTCTGTGCAGAAACTTCTTCCTGATCCAGATACCTGAAGGTTTTAGCGATTGAGTCCATGGTTAGTTGCGCCGGTCCAGCGGGCGCAGCGCCAGCAGCACCCGGAGCCGCCAAAATCGAAATGTTCATGTCATTCAGCGTCACAATCCGGGACAAGCTGGCGATATCACTGGCAAAAGCACCCAGATCGTGATAGCCGCCAGTAACCTTCACGGCAATCGGCAACTCCGCGTAGTACTCTTTGACGTTCACTGAACCAGGCCTGAACAACTCGAAGGCCAAGCCGCGTCCCAAACCGGATTGATTGATGTCCGTCAGCAGCGCGTCCATCTCCGATTTGCTCGGCAGCTGCTTTTCCAGCGACGCGACAAACTGCTCGACTTGCACCTTTTGCTTTTTGAGTTCCGGAAGGTTTACAGCCTGAATCTTCTTGCCCTTCCATTCGTCTTTCAGCTTGACCTCTTCGGACTCGCCCTTCTTGAGCGCCTCAGACAGGGGATCCCAATGGAAGTACCAACCCGCAGCTACGATTGCGACCAACAGCAGTAAGAGTGCCAAGGCCTTGGGAGCCGGAGCCGCATTCCCAATGTCACGCCAATTGACGTTTTTAAACTGATCCGCGATATTTGCCATGATATTTTCCTTGGTCGCCGGTCAGGATTTCTTGGGAGCCGCAGCCGCCGCAGGTGGTGCAGCGCCCGCCGCTGCCGCAGGCTTGGGTTCCGGCGCTTTTTGCCGCTGGATATTCACGCCGAGCGAGAAATCGTTAAGCTTGCGCGCACTCGATCCGGTTCCGGTGGTCACAGCGCGGATTTCCACAAGGTCTGGGGCCACCAACCAAGGCGAGTTGTTACTCAGGTTCCGCACGTAATCTGCGACCCGCGCGTTGTTCATCGCTTGACCAGACACCACGACGCGCATCCCAGTCTGCTTTATGTTGCGCAGGTAAATTCCTTCCGGAGTTTGCTTGACCAACTCGTCAAGCACATGCACCGGCAGGTTGCGGTCAGCCTGCAAATCTTCCACCGCCTTTTGACGCGCCTTGAGCGCCTCGATTTCTTCTCGCAGCTTGGCGATTTCCTTGATTTCCTCATCCAGCTTTTTGGACTGCGCTTGGATGTGGTCGTTCTTCGCCTTCTGCACGTCAATGTATTGCTGGATCACGAAGCCAGCCGCAAACACGATGGCTGCACCGATCGCTGCGACGACAAACGCCATGATGCCAAAGTCACGGCGGCGCGCCTTGCGTTTGAGCTCCCGGTGCGGGAGTAGGTTGATCTTAGTCATGCGTCAAACCTCCGCATTGCCAAACCACACGCTACCAAGAGCGCGGGTGCTTCCATCGCCAGTTGCTTCGGGCGAACCCTGCCTGAGAGGCCCATATTCGCAAACGGGTTGGCGATCAATGTATTGACCTGCGTCCGGTTTGCCACGACCTCATCCAAGCCTGGGATCACGGCGCAACCACCCGCCAAGATGATGTGATCGACCTTGTTGTACGAGGTCGAGGTAAAGAAAAACTGCATCGCGCGGGTCACTTCTTGCGCCAAGTTTTCCATAAAAGGCTTGAGCACATCGGTTTCGTAATTGTCCGGCAGTCCGCCAGCTTTCTTCGCCGCTTCCGCTTCTTCAGCCGACATGCCGAAGGCGCGCTGAATGTCTTGCGTCAACATGCCGCCGCCAAACGCCTGCTCGCGGTTATAAACTTGCTGGTCGTTGCGCAGCACGGTCACATTCATCATGTTGGCACCGACATCGACCAAAGCAATCGTTTGATCGACCCCGTTGCCAGGCAACTGTTTTTCGATCAGATTGAAGGCCGCTTGCATGGCGAACGATTCAACATCCATCACCTTGGGCTTTAAGCCGCTGGCTTGCGCGACCGCAATCCGGTCTTCAACTTTTTCTTTGCGCGACGCGGCGATCATCACTTCGACTTCTTCAGAAGAGGAGGGAGCCGGGCCCACGACCTGAAAGTCGAGATTAACCTCGTCCAGCGCAAACGGGATGTACTGGTTCGCCTCAGTTTCAACCTGCACTTCCAGCTCTTCTTCGCGCAGGCCCGCCGGGACGACAATCTTCTTCGTGATCACTGCCGCTGCGGGCAGAGCCATCGCGACATCTTTAGTGCTGGTGGCGAGCTTCTTCCATGCTCGCTTGACCGCATCGGCCACCGCTTCAAGATTGGTGATATTGCCATCCAACACTGCGTCTTTGGGCAATGCCTCAATCGCGTACCGCTCAATGCGGTACGACTTTTTGCCAGTTTCCGAAATTTCGACCAACTTGACCGAAGACGAACTGACATCCAAGCCGATCAACGGCTTGCCTTTTGCAGATAGAAAATCGAGCGCCAAGATTTGCTCCCCTCTGATCGTCGGTTTAACGTCGGCGAACCTCCGACGGCATCTGTTGACACTTAAAACGACCAACTCGCAGAGTACCTCACTTACTGCGAGCGCAGTGCAGTACCTGCTACTGCGCCACTGCGGAACTGCGGCTGACCGTTTGCGCCTTCAGACACGACTCCAATGATTCAACAATGCTAAGAAATTACATTAAATGCCAACGGCAAGGTATTAGCAAGCAACGGACTTTTGCTGCCGCCCCGGCGGAATTATTCCTGTCTCTTTTTAGCCACATTGGTGACAGAAAACCGTCAGGGAGCCCCGACTATAATCTTCATTCCCGAACTTCTCAAGCAAGGTGTGAGTGCCTCCGTGGTAGCGAAACGACGAATCGTTGCACTCCATAGAGACTACTTTGAGCCCGCTCCAAAATGAGTACCCTGATCCGTTGGGCTTTGTTCCCGTTTATTTTGTTGGTAGGGCTGATCGCCTCCGGGGCGCTGATCGGCCTGTTCGCGGTTGGCTGGGCGTATCCGAAGCTACCGCCGGTCGACGCGCTGGCTGACTACAACCCGAAGGTTCCATTGCGGGTTTACTCGGCCGACAATCAGTTAATCGGCGAATTCGGCGAGGAACGCCGGGCGGTGGTTAAGTTTGAGGACGTGCCGTTGGTCATGCGCCAGGCGATTTTGGCGGCTGAAGACGACCGTTTTTACAGTCACAGCGGTGTGGACTACATCGGCGTGCTGCGCGCGGCCATCACCAACCTGACCTCGGGCGGGCGCTCGCAAGGCGCCTCCACCATCACGATGCAGGTGGCGCGCAACTTTTTTATCTCCAGCGAAAAGACCTACACGCGGAAATTTTACGAGGCCCTACTCGCCTTCAAAATCGAAGCGACCCTCACCAAAGACAAGATTTTTGAGGTCTATATGAACCAGATTTATCTGGGTCAGCGGGCCTACGGCTTCGCATCTGCCGCGCAAATCTATTTCGGCAAGAAGCTCAAAGACATCTCCCCAGCCGAAGCGGCCATGTTGGCCGGGCTGCCCAAAGCACCGTCGGCCTACAACCCGGTGGTCAACCCGAAACGCGCGGCGGTGCGCCAGCAGTACATCCTGGATCGGATGCATACTCTGGGCTACCTGCAAACAGAGCAATATCAAGAAGCCAAAAAAGAGCCGCTGATCGTCAAAAACGAAATCAACGACTTCAGCGCCAAGGGCGATTACGTTTCAGAAACAGTGCGCCAGCTAGTGTTTGAGCGCTATGGCGAAGAGACCTACACGCGCGGCTTGCGGGTCTACACCACAGTGGTGAAAGAGCACCAAGATGCCGCCTACGCAGCCGTGCGACGCGGGATTCTCGACTATGAACGCCGCCACGCCTTTCGCGGCCCGGAAGCCTTTGCAGATTTAAAAGATTTGAAGGAAGAGACGCTCGAAGAGGCGCTGGCCGAGCATCAAGACAGCGACGAGCTCCTCGCCGCCATCGTGACCGAAATCGGCCCTAAATCGGTCAAGGTGTACAAGCGCCGCGGCGAGTATGTCGACCTCGCAGGAGAAGGCATTAAGTTTGTCGCGCGCGGGCTTGATGCCAAGGCGCAGCCCAACATCAAGCTCAAAGTCGGTGCCATTTTGCGCATCTACAAAGGCCCGCCCAAAGCCGGTAAGCCTGAGGAATGGCTGACCGCGCAGCTGCCAGAAGTGGAGGCCGCGTTTGTGGCCGCCGACCCACGCGACGGCGCGATCAAGGCGATGGTGGGTGGGTTTGATTTCAACGCCAATAAATTTAACCGCGTCACCCAGGCCTGGCGGCAACCCGGGTCTGCGTTCAAGCCCTTCATTTACTCAGGCTCGCTTGAAAAAGGGCTGACGGCGAGCACTGTGATTAATGATGCGCCGATCTTCATCGACCCGGCGCTCACTGGGGGCCAGCTCTGGGAGCCGAAGAACTACGACGGCAAGTACGACGGCCCGATGCGCATGCGCCAGGCGCTCACGCGCTCGAAAAACCTGGTCAGCGTGCGCATCATTCAGCAAATTACGCCCAAGTTCGCGCAGGAATACGCCACCCGCTTTGGTTTTGATGCAGAAAAGCACCCACCATTTCTCACCATGGCGCTCGGTGCAGGCTCAGTCACGCCCTACCAGATGGTGGGCGGGTACAGCGTATTTGCCAACGGTGGCTATCGCGTCAACCCTTACCTGATCCAGAAAATTACCGACGACTCGGGCCGGGTGTTGTTTGAAGCCAAGCCGATCAAGGCGAACGACGAATCCAACCGGGTGATCGACGCGCGCAACGCCTTCATCATGCGCAGCTTGATGGGCGACGTGGTCAAATTTGGCACGGCAACGCGCGCCATGACCTTAAAGCGCAATGACCTGGCGGGCAAGACCGGCACGACTAACGATCACTACGATGCCTGGTTTGCGGGCTTTAACTCCCAGCTCGTCGGCATCGCGTGGATCGGCTTTGACCAACCCAAAAAGCTGGGCGGGCAAGAGACTGGTGGTGCAGCAGCGCTGCCGATTTGGATCGACTTCATGCGGGTGGCGCTCAAAGGCGTGCCCGACTCGCTGCCTGCGGTTCCCGAGGGTGTGGTCAACATTGGCGGTGAATACTATTACCGCGAATTTCAGCCGGGCGATGGCGTGACCGGCTTAGGCTTAGGCGATGGCACGCCAGAGTCGCAGGAAAAAGTCGAAGAGATCAAGAATCAGATCTTTTAGAGATCGGGCATCGGCGGTCGGGGCTTGCTGCCCGGGAACGCTTTCCGGGTGGACATTTCCGTACAGGCTCGTTGTAAAAGCTTATCTGATGCGGCCCTTCAGGCAGATGCCTTGGAAAGCATTGCCAGTGCTAGCGCTTCAGCCACCTTGATGCCGTCTATTGCGGCTGACATAATGCCGCCGGCGTAGCCCGCGCCTTCACCCGCCGGGTACAAGCCACGGGTGTTGATGCTCTCAAATTTGCGCTCATGGCGCTCGTCATGCCGCTTGATCCGGATCGGCGATGAGGTACGCGTTTCCACGCCGGTTAGCATCGCGTCGGGCATGTCGTAACCCCAAATCTGCCGCCCAAATACCGGTAGCGCCTCGCGGATCGCGGCAATCGCGTAGCCGGGCAAGGCTGGGGCCAGATTGGTCAGGTGCACGCCCGGTTTGTAGGAAGGCAAAACCTCGCCAAACGCGCTACTGGATTGGTTCTTCAAGTAATCGCCCACCAACTGACCAGGCGCTTCATAGGTACTGCCGCCCAGCGTGTAGGCCGTGCTTTCGAGGGCGCGCTGAAACGCGATCCCCGCCAACGCATGCCCGTGCTGGGCCTGATCGACCAGTGGCTTGCCCGCCGCGTCAAAATCGAAGTCGCCCGGGTTGATCCCCACCACAATCCCGGCGTTGGCGTTGCGCTCATTGCGCGAATATTGGCTCATGCCATTGGTGACCACCCGGCCGACTTCGGAGGTCGCCGCCACCACGGTGCCGCCCGGACACATACAAAAGCTGTACACCGAGCGGCCGTTGCTCGCATGATGGACCAGCTTGTAGTCGGCCGCGCCCAGCATCTTGTGCCCGGCAAACGGGCCAAAGCGGGCGCGGTCGATCAGTCCCTGCGGGTGCTCAATCCGAAATCCTACAGAAAATGGTTTGGCCTCCACGTACACGCCGCGATCAAACAGCATCTGGAAGGTATCCCGAGCGCTGTGGCCAATCGCCAGCACCACCTGTGAGGTGTCGATTTGCGCGCCGCTGTCCAGCGTGAGGCCACGCACCGCGCCGTTTTCAATCCGCAAATCGGTCACGCGGCTTTGAAAGCGGAATTCGCCGCCCAGGCCCTCAATCGTCGCCCGCAAACTTTCCACCACTTTGACCAATCGAAACGTGCCCACATGCGGCTTGCTGACGTGCAAAATCTCTTCGGGCGCACCGGCACTGACCATCTCTTCGAGCACTTTGCGGCCATGAAACAGCGGGTCTTTGACCTGGCTCCATAGCTTGCCGTCAGAGAAAGTGCCAGCCCCCCCTTCGCCAAATTGCACATTGCTTTCGGGCTGCAATTGGCTTTTGCGCCAAAAGCCCCACGTGTCTTTTGTGCGCTCGCGCACGATCTTGCCGCGTTCGAGCACAATCGGTCGAAAACCCATCTGCGCCAAGGTGAGCGCGGCAAATAAACCGCACGGGCCGGTACCGATCACCACGGGTCGCTCTTGCAAGCCCGGCGGTGCCTGAGCGACTAACTGGTAACGTGTATCAGGGCATGAAGAAGCATGCTGGACGCGGCTCTTCAAGGCATCTGTCGCAGCCTGGTCGAGCCGCAAAACAACATTAAGCGTGTAAATAAAGTGAATCGACGATTTTTTTCGTGCGTCGTAGGCGCGGCGAAAGATCGTGAACCCCTCCAACTGCGCGAGGGGCAGCCCCAATCGACTCAAAATCGCCAGCTGGAGCGCGTCTTCAGAGTGGTCAAGCGGCAGTTTGACCTCGGTCAGCCGCAGAAGTGATTTGGTCATGGCGTGGGGGAGGCGGCCTGCACGGCCGCAAAACGCTGAGAATCCGAGCATTCTAAATGCCCTTGCTGGGGGAAGACAAAGCCGGGTCGCTGCCGCTACAATCTGCAAATCAACTTGAAGTACTTGTTTTTCCGCAGGTTTTTGCTGGATTTCGTCAGATTTTGTCGGATTGCTCAACCTAAACACCATGACTCCAACCCGCAAATCCCTGCGCCCGCTGGCAGCATCGCTGCTTGCAGTGGCGCTTAGTTTGACCGCTGGGCAGCCGGTCTACGCCCAAGCGCCGCCGGCTGCGGCCCCCGCCGACGAGCGGTTTGCCATCAACGCCTTTAAGGTCGAAGGCAACAGCATTCTCTCCACCGCTGAGGTCGATGCCGCCGTCACGCCGTTTGCTGGCCAATCTAAGGTGTACGGCGACATTCAAAAAGCTCTGGAATCGCTCGAACGCGCTTATCGGGCTCGCGGTTACGCGGCGGTGCAGGTGTTCTTGCCCGAGCAAACGATTGATTCTGGCACGGTGCGCATCACGGTGGTCGAAGCCAAACTATCGAAAGTTGAGATCAAAGGTAACGTGCATTTTGACGAAGCCAATATCCGCAGCTCTCTGCCTTCACTGTACGTGGGCCATACGCCCAACACGCTCGCAATCTCATCGGCGGTACGTGCCGCAAATGAAAATCCGGCGCGGCAGGTTGATGTGGTGCTCGGTGTGGGTGCGAAAGAAGACGAAGTCACCGCCGAAGTACAGGTGACCGACTACAGCCCGTTCAAGATTTTCTTCACGCTCGACAACACCGGCAGCTCTTCCACCGGCAAGACCCGGCTCTCTGCGGGCCTGCAACACGCAAACCTGTTTAACGCCGACCACGTGCTCACCGCACAGTACACAACATCGCCTGAAAAGCCAAGCCAGGTAAGCATCTTCAGCTTGGGCTATCGAATTCCGCTGTACTCCTGGGGCGGTGCGGTCGATGCCTTCGCCGCCAAATCGAATGTCAGCTCCGGCACCACCGCCACCGTGGCGGGGCCGCTTTCCTTTACTGGCAAAGGCGACATTCTGGGCGTGCGCTACAACCACTATCTGCCACGCATCGGTGAATACACCCACAAAGTGATTGCCGGCATTGACTACCGCGCCTTCAAGAATGATTGCACCTTGGGCGCTTTTGGGGCCGCAGGCTGCGGCGGCGCAGCTTATCCGGTCACGCTTAAACCCCTCTCGCTCACGTATTACGGCGAATGGACTGGTGTCGGGCGACAAACCGGCTTTAATGTCGGTGTCGCCCACAATTTCGGCAATGGCAGCAATGGCAACGACACCGCCTTCAACCTAGTCAAAGGCGGCGGCATTGGCAATACGCCCACTTTTACCGGGATGCGGGCGCGCTACACCATTTTGCGCGGCGGGGTCTCGCATGTGCAGGTGCTCCCGGCCGATTTGCAGTTGCGCGGCGGGGTCTCGTTTCAAGTCGCCAACCAAGCACTCGTGCCGCAAGAACAGTTTGGCTTCGCAGGTTCTACCGCTGTGCGTGGCTTCACCGAGCGCGAAGTGGCGCGCGACAAGGGCTACTACGGCAACCTGGAACTCTATGGCCCAGATTGGGGCAAAGCCTTGGGCGAAGGCGTGAGCCTGCGGGTGTTGGGCTTTTACGACTTCGGCGCCGGCTCAAGTTACTCCTACGGCGGCACTGCTACGCCCCGCGAAGGCATCTCGAGTGCCGGGCTGGGCCTGCGCGTTTCAGTTGGCCGCCTGCTCACCGTTCGTGGCGACATCGGGCGTGTGCTCAACGCCGGCGGCGCTCAGGGCCGGGGCGATACCCGCGGCCATGTCTCGATGTCGCTCTCGTTCTAGAGGCTTGCCCGCAACGCCACCGTGCAGCTTGGGCCTTTTACCTTCGCACAATCTCTTACCCAAAATTAGCGAACTGTTCCGCGCGCCGTGTGATTTTGTTCCTGTACGCACCAGCAATATCGCGTTGTAATGAAAAGTGCCATCGTTTCGTACCCCGTTGTTGACGCATTCTGACTCGAAAAGCAGGTGAATTCGATGAAAAGCTCCTCCCCAATTCTTTCTCTTTCCATCCGCATCCCTGCAAAGCCGCAGCAACGCCAGCGCCTCAAGCTGCATGCGCTCGCAGTTGCCGCGGCGTTCTCCAGCACCGTGATTGCCCCGGGGGCACTGGCCAATCCAACCGGGCCGCAGGTGGTCGCAGGCCAGGCCACGGTAAATGCCGCCGGGGCCAATCTGACCGTGACCAACACCGCCGGCGCGGTGCTCAACTGGCAGAGCTTTTCCATCGGCGCGAAGGAAACCACCAAATTTGTTCAGCCGAACGCGCAAAGCGCCGTGCTCAACCGCGTGGTTGGCATCAACGGCGCGGTTGATCCCTCGGTGATTGCGGGACAGTTGCAGTCCAACGGCAAAGTGTTTCTCATCAACCCGCAAGGCATCGTGTTCGGCGCGGGGTCTAAGGTCGATGTGGGTGGTTTGGTGGCCTCCACCCTCGACATTTCCAACCAAGACTTTCAAGCCGGGCGGATCAACCTCAAAGCCGGGCCAAACGGCGCGGGTGTCGTGAAAGTGGACGCGGGGGCCAATATCGCCACCCCCACCGGCGGGCAAGTGTATTTAGTCGGCAAAGATGTCAGCAACAGCGGCATCATCCGCACCCCGCAAGGCCAAGTGATTCTGGCGGCGGGCAGCGAAGTGCAGATTCTCGACACCTCCACGCCGGGCGTGCGCGTGGTGTTCAAGGCGGACAACAACAAAGCCGAGAATTTGGGCGAAATTTCTGCCGGTTCTGGCCAAGTCGGCCTGTATGGCGCGGCGCTGCGCAACAAAGGCATCATCAACGCCGACCAAATTTCGCGCGACGCGCAAGGGCGCATTGTGCTCAAGGCCACCAAATCGGTCACGCTTGAGTCAGGCAGCACGATCACCGCCAATGGCGCGCAAGGCGGCACGATTTCGATCACCGCTGACGGCGTAGCCGGGCAGCAAGCGATCAAGGTCGAGGGAAATACGCTCACCAGCGCCAACGGACAAGCGGGGGCGGGCGGCGTGGTCACGCTGCGTGCGGCGGCGGGGCTCATCAACGTCGATCAAGGTGCGATCATCACCGCCAACGGTGCCCCCGGGGGTACGGTACTGATTCAAGCAAACCAAGGCCGGGCAACGGTTTCCGGCGAAGTGAGCGCTCGCGGTATCGCACCGGTGCAAACCACCCTATTCAAGCCCGCCGCTTCGCAAATCAGCGTGAGCGGTGGCGATGTTGTCGTCGGCACGATGCCATCGAGCAGTGAAACCGTCGCACCGGTTGCGGCGAGCCACGCCATTGGCGGCACGGTACACGTGCTAGGTGTCGAGGTGGGTGTCTACGGCTCGGGCGCTCTGATTGACGCCTCCGGCCCCGCCGGTGGCGGCACCGTGCTGGTGGGCGGTGACTTTCAAGGCAAAAACGCCAGCGTGCAAAACGCGCGCGGTACGTATTTTGGGGCGGATGCCACGATCAAGGCTGACGCGACCCTCACCGGTGCCGGTGGCACGGTGATCGTCTGGGCGGACGTTTCCACCCACGCGCACGGCAGCATCGACGTGCGCGGCGGCGCGAGTGGCGGTAATGGCGGTTTTGTTGAAACCTCCGGCAAAGAGTATTTGTTGGCGACTCGCGCGCCGCTCATCAACGCCAGGCATTCGCAAAGCGTACACGGGCAGTGGTTGTTGGATCCGGATGACTTGACCATTTCAGCGGCGGGGGACTCCGGTCTCGTCGGAACGCCGCCCACCTATACTTCAGGCGGTGCGCCCTCCAATTTGTCGGTAGCCACACTCAACGCCGCGCTGGATGCAGGCGGCAACGTCACGGCGACCGCCGGTAACGCGATTACCGTCGCCGCCAACATCACGAAATCGACCGGGGCCGACTCGACACTGGTTCTCAGTGCCGGCAATGGTGTCGCGATTAGCGGCGGTGTCGCGATCTCCTCGTCGTCCAACAAGCTCAACTTCACGGCCTACGGCGGTGCCACCGGTGGAGTCAGTTTCCTCACGGGGGCCTCACTCAATACCAACAATGGCGACGTGTTGTTGGTTGGCAACAGCAATACCACCGAAGGCGTGCGGATTGATGGCGCGAACATTACCGCTGGCACCGGCACCATCACGATGAGTGGCGTGACTACGGTTGTAGCGGCGGCGCACGGGGTCGAGATCAAGGGTGGCAGCCAGATTACTGGCGCGACGATCACCCTCAATGGCACCGGCAACGCCAATTTCACTGCGGCAAGTCAAGGTGTCAACATCGACGGTGCGACCACGTTGGTAGAGTCCACCGGTGCGATGACAATCGTCGGCGTTGCCAATGCCTCGTCTAATAGTCACGGCGTTTTTGTGCAAAACGCAACCCTACGCGCCACTGGATCCGGGCTGCTGAGCGTCTCCGGGAGCGCCGCCACCGGAAGCGGCAACCACGGAGTCTTCCTGTTGGGAAACGCGCTCATACAAGCTTCCGGCACAGGCGCGCTGACCGTTCAGGGAAGCGCGCATGCCACGGCGACTAACTCTGACGGCGTGCGCGTTGGCGGTAGCAGTACCATCGGCATCAATAACGTCGGCAGTACGGCTCTGCTCACGGTTTCCGGCTACGGCGGTGACGGCACTGGCGGCGGCAATTCAGGCGTGTCCGTGCTCACCACCGGCACCGTATCGCATCAGGGCTCGGGGGGAGTGTCACTGATCGGAAACATCGGCAATGGCAGTGGCGCGAATAGCACCGGTGTCTTGGTTGACGGTTCAGGGGCGGTGAACTCGTCCGGCAATCTCACTATCAACGGTCAGACATCTGCCAACGCGGCGGCTGGTCGTCACGGGGTGAAACTGGGAACAAGTTCGGTTGTGCAGGCCCAGAACGGCCAATTGCTGCTGGTAGGGAGCAGCTTTGGTACCGGCGTTGGAAACCACGGCATCTACATCACCGGAGCTGCCCAGGCTATCGCGCTGGGTACGGGCACCATCAGCGCCCAAGGTAGCGGCGCTCAAATCGCCAACGGCGGTTACAACATTTTCATCGACAGCACCGCCCCCTCAGCGCTGTCAAGCGCCGGCCAAAACATCGCACTCGCGGCGCAAACCATGAATATTGCGGGCAACATCAATGCCGGCAGCGGGCGCGTGACGCTTAAGCCCCTGGTGACGACGACACCGATTGACTTAGGCGGTGCCGATTCGCCAGCCGGATTGGGCCTCACCAGCGCGGAACTCAATCGAGTGACAGCAGGCGTACTGCAAATCGGCTCGGCCGGCTATTCAGGTGGCATCACCATCACCACCGCGATTGGTCCGACTGGCACCAGCACACTCAATCTGAACAATCCCGGCGGCACGATCACACAGACCACCGGTTCGCTGACGATCAACTCGCTGCACGTGGATGGGCTCATAGTGAACCTGGGCAGCACCTCGAATAGCATCCAAAATTTGGCGGCGCGCGCGCAAGGCGCAGGCGGAGCGGCGCTCCAGGTGGGCAGCAGCGCCAACTTATTTCTGACCACCGTGGATTCAATGTCCAACGTCGAGCATGTATCCGCGCACACCGGCAATATCACGGTTCTGTCTGGCGCTTCCGTTTCCCAGAGCGGCACCGGAAATATTCTGACCAATGGCGGCAGGCTCACGGCGACAATTTCCTCCGGGCCAGGTGCGGTGACCCTAACGAACGCAGGCAACGCAGTCAGCCGACTGTACGGCAGCACCCAGGGCGGGAATTTCACCTTTTCCAACGGCGGGTCATTCACTGTCGGAGACGCGGCCGCGGTCGCCTCGTCCATCAACACCTCAGGTGGCAGTGTCACCATTTCGGCGCTCTCCGGCAATGTGACGCTGGCGGCCGCCCCGGGTTCCAACACCATCAACTCGCAAAGCGGTATCGGTCAGGTGGTGCTCAATGCCACCGGTGGTTCGATCAATGTCGATGGCGGTATTTCGGTTCCCGGAACCGGGTCGATTGGCCTCAATGCACTCACCAGCATCACCGTCACGCGCGGCATCGCGACCTCGGGTGCCGGCAGTGTGTTGCTCACCGCCACGAGCGCGGGCGGGGCGATCAGCATCACTGGTGCCAACGGGACGATCAACACGGCCACTGGCGGCGGTGCGGTTCAGTTGGCAGGCGACAACATCGCGATCAGTACCGGGGCCACGGTTGACGCAGGGGTTGCTGGCACGGTGACCCTTAAGCCCTACGATCCAACTCGGCAAATCACGGTGGGCCCGATGCTGGGGGTTGGATTGGTGCTCACAAACGCGACGCTCGCGGCCATTGCTGCACCGCAGGGCCTGTATTTGGGCGGTGCGTCACAAACCGGTGACATCACCTTCGATGGGGCGGTCATTCCCTTAGCCACCACCAATGCACTGTTCGTTCACCAGGCGGCGGGCGGGGCGGGTGCAATCAACTTTAGCGGGCCGTCGGCGACGATACTGGCGCTCAGTGGCGCTAATGCCGACTTCGATGCCGGGATGGGCGGGATCACCCAGTTGCCGAGCGTTGCTACCGCAATCAACGGCGCGGGCATCGTGAAACTCAACACCACCGGCTCGATCGGCTCCGTGGCCCAGGCGCTCAAGTTTGGCGCGACGGCTCCGACTTCTGTGGTGGTTGGCAACTCCATCATGCCGCTTAACGTTTACGTCAGCGGCGTGAATGACTTGACCATGGGAGCAATTCAGAATCGTGGCGAGTTGTTTGTGGCGGCGAACGGCAATGTCACGCTCGCGGGCGCGGTGGTGATGCAAACCACCACAGGTTCAGGCTTGTTCCGCGCAGATTTTGATAACAACGGCATCGGTACGCTCACGGTGCAGCAACCGATCAGCACGTTGAGCAGCGCCCACGTTTTCGATGGCACTGGTTCGCTCACCGCGAACAACCCGGCCCTCGTTTTCATCGGTGCAGACATGGTGATCAACAACACTGTCACGGCCGCGCTTAATGGTGACATCTCCGTGCGCCCCAGTGGCATCGGTCGCACGATTGGACTCGGCAGCGCGGTGGGGGCCAATTTCACGCTCGACAACGCCGAAATCGCCCAGTTCTCGCTCTCGTCCAGCCTTCCCGAGGGCGGGCAGTTCATTATTGGCGCGGCCTCAGCGACCTCCGGTGCGATGACGATGGATGCAGCCAATTTCGGCAGCCGGAAAGTCACACTGATCTCGCAAAGCACGATTGACGATACAGCCGCAGGCCAAGGTGCCTCAACCTCCGGCCAGATCAATATTCTGGCCAGTGGTGTCATCGGCGGGGCCAGTGGTGGTGGCGATGGCCTGACTCTGGGCACGCCCGAGCTCCGGGTTTCCGGCTCGGGCGGCAACAACATCACGATCAAAGCATCCGGAGTAACGAACCTGACCGTTCGCGCATTAAAAACTGGCGGTGGCGGCAATATTGCGCTCTCCTCGCTAACCTCCATCATCTTGAATGGCAGGGCCGGTTTTCTTGGGGAGAGCATCGGCACAACCGGTGCGCTGTCGATCAGCAGCGCCGGCAGCATCAGCCAGATCGCTGCGAACATCTCCGCCACGACGCTTGCGACCACGTCGGTCGGCGGCACGATGATTAATGGCATCACGGCGACCAACAACTTCTTGAGCTACAGCGGCAGCAACACTGGCGCTGGCGGGATTGCGGTTGTAGACAGTGTCGCCTCGTTAAACGTCGGGGCAATCACTAACGCTGGCGCTGGGAGCATCAGCCTTGAGAACAAGTCCGGTGGCTTGATCCTGACCGGCGCAATCAGCAACCCTGGCGGACTGGTGAGCCTGCTGGCCACCGGCTCGATCAATGAGTCCACCGGATCGATCACGGCACTCGATTTGTTTGCCCAAACGCGCAACAATACAGCCGCGGCGATTTTCCTGACTGGCGCTAACGATGTGACCAATGTCGCTTTGCGCACCATGAACGCGGCGGCCGACGCAGTGGTTGCAGCACCGATCCATTTCACCGACATCAACGGCTACTCCATCGGGGTGGCTTCGGCCAGCACCGGCATTGCCACGCTCGGCAACATCAACCTGAGCGCAGGAGCAGGCACGGTGTCGCAGACCCTGCCGATCCAGGGGGCCACGCTCATATTGAGCGGCGGCACGACCAGTTTCACGCTAAACGACACCTTTAACCACCTCACTTCATTGCAAGGCTCTAGCGGGCCGCTGCAATTCACCGACCGAGACGCGTTGACGATTGGCGCACTCACGGTCACTGGCGCGGCCACGAATACCTCGGTTACCAGTGGCAATATCGACTTCACGGGCGGCGCGTTCACCAGCAACAACAGCAACCTGACCATCAATACCGGCGGGTTGACCACGTTGGCCAACATCACCGGCGTGGCCA
Source organism: Burkholderiales bacterium (assembly GCA_031362865.1). Taxonomy (GTDB): domain Bacteria; phylum Pseudomonadota; class Gammaproteobacteria; order Burkholderiales; family JAEUOS01; genus JANLTH01. Next base: position 60,374 of record JANLTH010000024.1, read on the forward strand.
CACTAACCACCGATGCACCCGGCACGGTACAACTGGGTGGCAGCATTGGTGCCACCACGATGAATATCCTCGAAAGCACCGGGCTCTCACTGTGCGGTTCGGTAGGCTCGGCGGGCACGGCATTTAGCATCCTAGGGCCAGTCACCTTGTGCGGCCCCACGACCATCACAGGCATCAGCATCACCTTCAACAGCACAGTGAATTCGGCAACCGGCTTCAACCATTCGTTGTCAGTCAACAGCCCAGGCACGACCAGTTTCTTAGGCGCAGTCGGTGCTACCCAAGCACTCGGAAGTTTGTCTAGCGACCTAGGTGGCTCAACTGTTTTGCAAGCGGGCGCGAATACCACTGGCGCAATTACTGTGATGGATATCGCCAACCTCGGGGGCACTTTCAACAGCGTCGGCTTCAACACGCAAAATGCCGTGTTGACAGATGCCACCACGGTCAACGCAGGCAGCGGCCAGGCTAGCTTTGGCTTGCTGAACGGCGGACACGCTCTAACCGTAAATTCCTCCGGCAACACCGTGTTTTCGCTCGCCGTCGGCGGCACGACCCCGCTGACCAGCCTGACAACCGATGCCGCTGGTGCGACGCTGGTGCATAACAACATCACCAGCGGGACGATCACGTTCAACGACGCCACATCGTTGCGTGGTGTCACGAATAGCGCGACCTTCGCTGCGAATGGCGGGCTATCGGTGGGTACGACCGCATCGGCGACCATCAATGCGGGTGCGATCACCATCGCAGGCGGCCTCAACGGCAACGGCGGTACTTTCGGCCTTGTGCTGAACAGCACCGGTCTCACGTCGATCACTGGTGGCATTGGCGGCACAACCATGCTTCCGTCGATCACCACCAACGCAGGCGGCACGACCAGCGTGACCGGCAATATCAACGTGGGTGCGCTGATCTTGGGCGATGCATTTTCCTTCCAAGGCGGAACCGTGACATCGCTCGGCGTGCAGTTCTATACGGGCTTGAATTTGCTGGGCGCAAGCAGCTTTACGTCCGGCTCTGGCTTCAACAACTCGGCGACTCTCAACGCCAACGGCAATAACCTTGTCATCACCACAGCAACGCCGTTCCAAGTCATTGGCCCCAACTTTCTCAACGTGAACCAGTTCACAGCGGGAGGGGCGGGCGGCCTGCATCTCAGCGGTGCCTTCACCACCATCGGTAACCAAACCTACAACACGCCGCTCACCCTGTTCGCCAACAGCAGCCTGTCAGGCGGCGCGGCCTCGGCGATTGCCTTTAACGGCCCGGTCAGTGGCGCATTTTCACTTGGCGTCAACGGCGGCACGATCAGCCAAACCGCACCCATTTCAGTAAGCACACTCAATCTCACGGGCGCTTCAGGCATCGGCTTGACCAACGCGGCCAACTCATTTGGTGCCTTCAGCGCCACCTCCGGCGGTGTGATCGGCATCAACGCCAGCTCGGCCACCCTCACCGTCAATGGCATCAGCGCCACCGGTGCGGGCAACGTCGTGATCGCCAACACCGGTTCCATCGTCAACAATGGCCCAATCAACGTGGGCACAGGCACCTTTACCGAAGTAGCCACCGGCACGCTCATTAATAACGGCAGCACCACCAGCGGTGGCGCAGCACTGCTGTCGGGCTTGGGGCTCACTCTCGGCGGTGGCAGCAACATCAACTCAGGTAGCGGCCTCACGCTGAACAGTGGCACTGGGTTGCTCACCACGGCAGGCAGCGTGAGCACCGGCAACACGCCGCTGGCGCTGATTGCCGACGAGCTGGCCTTAGGCGGCACACTCACAGCGGGCACCGGCACCGTGGTAATCGACAGCTCCACCGCAGCACGCACCATCACGCTCGGTGCGCCAGGGGCTGGCACCTTGAGCATCAGCAACGCGGCACTTGGCGCCATCAACAGCGCGAGCAAACTTCAAATCGGCAGCAGCACCGTGCATACGGGGGCTTTGCGCGTGAACAGCGCGGTGACCACCGCGCGGCCCGAATTACTGTTGCTGACCAAGGGCGGCGCGATTGACATCAATGCTGGCATCAACGTGACCGGCGGCACGCTCACGGTCAACGCCGGAACCGGCAATTTCGCGGTTTCGCCCGCAGCGGCAGCCGGTGCGTTGGCGATCAACGCGAACAATGTCTTCTTCAACGGCGGCAACGTCAGCTTCAATGCTGGCAGTGCACTGAACCAGTCGGTCGCGGTCAACGCGGCAAATAATCTGACCGTGTTTAGCACCGGCGGCATCAACGTGCTCGGCGGCGGCGGGGCCGGTTCTTCAGCGGCACTGATCGCGGCCAACAATGTGACCTTGAACTCGACCGGTGCGCTGGTGGTGCAAGGCGGTAGCGGTGCGGGCGCGTTTGCCAAGGTTGACCCAGCTTTCGTTGAGGTCACCGCCGGTAGTGTGCAGCTCAAAGGCGGCGGCATCGGCGCGTATTCGCAGATTGCCGCTGACGTGGTCAATGTGCAGGCAACTGCGGGCAACGTGACCCTCGAAGGCGGCACTGGAGCCGGGGCCTCAGCCTCGATTGAAGCCAAAAACGGCGGCACGACGCTTACCACCCTTGCCAGCGGCCAGATCAACTTGGTCAGCGGCACGGGCACAGACAGCGATGCCGTGGTGCTGGCCACCAAATCCGCCCTGATTCAAACCGGCACTTGCACTGGCTGCGTGATCTTGACCACTGCCCCGGCAAGCAACGGCATCACTGAAACTGGCGTTCGCGGCAACCCCACAGTGTTGAACAACCTGATCTTCAACGTAGTGAACGGCGTGGTAATCAGCCAGTCGCTGGCCGATTTGACCGACCGGGAAACGCGCGCGCTGATTCGGTTGCTGAACAGCGACCTGGATAGCGTACGAGTGACCGGCAACCGATCTGAGCCAGGCACACAATCCCGGCCTCCCAGTGGGCAGGGCAGCGCCCAATCTGACAATGAGGGTTTTGAGAGCGCCATCGAAGGCGGCACACCCACCCGGTCGCGTACCGGCTCGGGCCAAGTTGTGCAAAGTTGCTCCCGTTAGGCGCCTAAGCCTGCCGCCTGCCGCCTAACGCCTACCACCCGCCCGAGGATCATCATCATGCGAACTACTCCACTCTTTTTGCTCTTGGGTGCCTTAAGCTGCAGCTCGGCCGCTTTGGCCCAACCCGCTGCGGCTCCGGCGGCCGCCACCATCACCCACCTGTCAGGCACGGTGACGGCGCGGCGTGACGACGGCAGCCCGGCGCGGCTCTTAGGGGCGCGCTCACAGGTAGCCCCGGGTGAAACGATTTCAACCGCCAACGACACCTACGCGCGGATGAAATTTACCGACGGCACTGAGGTTGTGCTCAAACCAGAGACGCGCTTCAAGATTGAGCAATTTCAGTTCGACGAGAAAGAGCCGCAGAAAGACAATATGGTCTTTGGCCTCCTCAAAGGCGGCCTGCGCTCGGTGTCGGGCTTGCTCGGCAAGCGCAGCCGCGAAAAGGTCACCTACACCACCGCCACGGCGACGGTAGGCATTCGCGGCACGCATTTTGGCATGCAGCAATGCAGCGACGACTGCGGCAACGTGCCCACGGTTTCCGGCTCCGCGCTCGAAAATGGCTTGCATGTGGATGTCGCCTCTGGGGCTGTCGTGGTGAGCAACGCCGGGGGCAATTTAGTGTTTCAAGCCGGGCAGTTCGGGTTTGTACAAAACGCCAATTCAGTGCCAGTGATCGTGCCGCCCAACCAAGGCTTTCGCGTAACGCTGCCACCGAATATCGCAGCCGCAGCAGGCGGTGGCCGCAGCGTAGGCGGGGCCGGGGCAGAAGCCTGTAGGCCGTAATGCAGTAATAGTGCGAGCCTAGTGCTCGCGTGGGGAGCCACCTCGCGAGCACCGAGGCTCGCGCCACTGGTTTGAGATTCGAACACCTGAAGAAGCCCGCCCCGCGCGGCTCTTCAGCCTTTAACCAGCGCCAGACGCTCTAAGAACTTGGGCGGCGGCTGAAATCCCATCAGCCTGCTACCCCGAATCTCTTTGCCGTCGGTGGCGAAAAACAGCATCGCGGGTGGTCCCAGAACAAAATACTTCTTCATCACCGCCTTGTGCTCGGGGGTGTTCTTGGTCACGTCCATCTGAATTTGGATCACCGGCAGCAGCGCTTCTTTCACCTGCGCATCGCTGAAGGTTTGCCGCTCCATCTGAACGCACGGCGCACACCAGTCGGCGTAGAAGTCGAGCATCGCGAGGCGCTTGGTTCTTTCCAGGCGGCTCAAAACCAACTCCAAATCGGCCAAGGTCGCAACCCGAATCCACGCGCCGCGAGTGGTAATGCCTGAAGAGCCGCCTGAGACGGACTTCTTCGCGGCATCTGCTTGGTTCGCCTTATCTGGCGCGGCTTTTGCGGCATCGGCTTTGAATACCACCGTCACGATTGCTTCTTCAGGCGGGTAGCACACGCCAACATCGGCGCAGCCTTGTGATGTCACCTTCAGCGTTAGCTTCTCAGTCGCGCCGCTCACTGGCAAGCTGATCGCCACGGCGTCACGGTGGGTGCTTAAGGTTTTGCGAAAGGTCTCGTCATATTTTTTTATGCCCAGCGGGATCACCGCACGGCCCAACTTGGCACTTTTCGGCTCGACTACGGCAAAGCGAAAATGGTCTCGATACATGTAATAGCCGGGCGCGATTTTGAATTGCACTGTGACCGTTTTCGCGTCTTTTGCCATTACCGAAATGGCAAAAGCTTCCCGCGGGTCAAGCAACTCCATGCGCCCGCTGCTGGGCTTGCCGGCCGCAGGTGTGGCGCTGGGCGTGGCGGCAGGCAAGGCATCCTTCAGCCCTTGCGCTTGTGCGATGCCGCTGATCGCGATAAAGCTGAGCAAGGCCGTCAAAAGTCGCACCAAATTCAATCGCTCACCTCATTAACTTCGCCTACCACCCAGCCCAAATACGCCGGCAGCCCAGCCACCACCGGTAACGCGATGATCTCGGGCACTTCATACGGATGCGCCGCACGAATCGACGCTTCAACCGCCGCGTAGCGCCTGCGTGTGGTCTTGATCAGCAGCGGCACTTCTTCCGCCGTTTCGATGCGGCCTTGCCAGAGATAAGTAGACCGCACCGGCGGGAGTTCGTTCACGCAGGCTGCCTGCTTGTTTTCCAGCAGATGCGCCACCATCTTTGCAGCCGTTGCCCGATCGGGCGCATTGGTTAAGATGACGATGATCTCTTCCGCTGATTTCTCCAAGCTTCACACTCCTTCACGTTCCATGCGCGCCCTAATTGCCGTGTTGCTACGTTTTTTGATTCGCACCGTGCTGCGCCTCTTGCCCGTGATTGTATTGGTCTTCCCCTTTGTTGACCTGTTTTCCGCCTTCGCGGCAGTCGCAGCTTGGGACTGGGCGGCCTTTGCGTGGCTGGCCTTTGCCGCCCTGGCCGGCGTGCTGCTCCTGCGGCGTGAGCGCGCGCAACTGGGCCTGCGCCTGCAAAGCGTGATGCAGGTGGTGCGCCAACGGGCGGGTGCGGGCCAAGCTTCGGCCAAGCCCTTGGTGCGCGAGCTGCTGCGCGCGGCCGGCACCTTCATCGCCGCGTTGTTACTGATTTTTCCCGGGCTGGTGAGCGACCTGCTGGCAGTAGCCATTCTGATTTTCGCCGCCTTTGCCGCACCCAAAGTGGTGGCCCCGGCAAACGACGAGCGCTTTACGCCCGACGGCGCGATTCAGGGCGACTACAAGGTCGTGGATGAGCCGCGCGCCAAGTTGCCACGTGAACCGCTATGACAATAGCCTGCGCCGCGTAAGCACTACCGCCGCATAAAAGCCCAGCACACCGTAAACCACCAGCACGCTCAGGTGCAAGGCGATTTGTTCCGGTACGCGGCCTTGCATCAAAGGCCGCGCCAGCAACACCGCATGGGTGAGCGGCAGGCACTCGGCAATGTGTTGTAACCACCCCGGCAACTGCGTCAACGGGAAAAACACACCACTCAAAAAAGTCATCGGCGTAAGCACCACGGTGAAGTAGTAGGTGAAAAAATCGTAGCCCTTGGCCAAGGCATTGAGCACCAAAGCCAAGCCTGCAAACGAAAGCCCGGTCAGTACCACCAGCGGCAGCACCCAGAGTGACAGCGCACCGTTCACCAGCCCCAGCGCCGCAATCACCACAAAGATCGCCACGCCGCTCATCAAACTTTTGGTAGCCGACCACACCAGCTCGCCCAACATCACGTCTTCCAGCGTGACCGGCGCATTCATGATGCCCTCCCAGGTGCGCTGCATTTGCATACGCGAAAAAGCCGAGTAGGTGGCCTCAAAAGTCGCCGCGTTCATCGCACTGGTACACACATAGCCCGAAGCGAGAAAGACGATGTATTTCACACCTTCCACCTCGGGCAGCAACGCGCCCAAGCCATAACCAAATGCCACCAGTGCAATCATCGGGTCGGCAATGTTGCCCAGCACAGACGAGACTGCGAGCTTCTTCCACACCAAAAACATGCGCCGCCACACCGGGATGAAGCGCCAGGAAAGTCTTGGGAGGGTGAAGTCGTAACGCATAGTTTTCATCGGCGTTTCAATCCCGCAAATCGCGCCCGGTGAGCTTGATAAACACATCCTCCAAATTCGCAGGCCGCCGCAAGAAGCGCAACTGTGGCTGTTCTTCAAGGGTTGCCAGCAGCGGATGCGCGTCGTTGGTGTAGCAAAACACGGTCTCGCCGCTCAGCTCAACGCGCGCCGCCAACGGTTTAGCGGCCTCACTCCACGCCACCACGCCGTCGCCATAGACCTCCAACACTTCACGCTCGATATGCGTTTCGATCAACTCGCGCGGCGCGCCTTCGGCGATCTTTTTGCCATGGTCGATCACCGCCAAGCGCGTACACAGGCGCTCCGCTTCTTCCATGAAATGGGTGGTGAGCAACAAGGTTTTTCCGCGCTTGAGCAGCTCGCGCAAGCGCTCCCAAATCAGGTGGCGCGCCTGCGGGTCCAGCCCGGTGGTGGGTTCGTCGAGAAACAAAATGTCCGGGTCATTGATGAGCGCGCGCGCCAAAGTCAGGCGGCGCTTCATGCCGCCGGAAAGCGTTTGAATCCGCGCCTCGCGCTTCGACTCAAGGCTCGAAAACTCCAGCAAGCCCGGGATCCGCGCGCGGGCATCTGCATCCGTCATGCCGAAGTAGCGCGCGTAGATCAGCAAGTTTTCAAACACCGTAAAGTCAGGGTCAAGATTGTCTTGCTGCGGGCACACACCTACTCGTAGCCGCGCCTCACGCGCCCGCGCGGGTACGGGTTCGCCGACCAGCGAAATCGTTCCCTCATCAGGCGCGATTAGCCCAAGACAAGCACGCAAAGTGGTGGTTTTGCCCGCGCCGTTGGGCCCAAGCAAGCCGAAACATTCACCACGCGCGATGGCGAAATCAAGGCCGGCCACCACCGTTTCACCCGCGTAGCGCTTGACGAGGTGTTTGACTTCGAGGACGGGAGCAACACTATTTTTCACCAACCGGATGCCTCAAGAGCCTTATCCAGCGCGCCTCTCAGAGCATTGTTGGAGCGGCTAATTTCAGCGAACCCCTCGCGCAAGGCCACGGGAACCCGCTCTGCAAACGCTTGAGCATCAAACGCAAACATCGGCAATTGCTCCTCAATTGGTAGAAGCGGTCGAGGACGACTAAATTTTCCCCGGAAACAGATCGTTTTTGTCACGACCCAGAAATCCGAGCATCAAGCCACAACAATCGCCCCGCGCACTACCGCAACAACCGATGCGTCGCGGTCTTCGCCGCCTTCTTATCCAGCGTTAGCACGGGCGCGTACCGTGCAGCCAGCTCGCAGAGCACGATGTGATCGACATAGGCCGGTGTTTTCGCAGATGTATTGGCCCGTAGCCATGCCTCCGCTTTGACGGCTTGCCCTGGCTCGTCGTTGGTGAGCAGGCGCACCAGCAGGTTGGTGTCGAATGCGAACATCCCTCACGCCCTGCGGGCGATGCGGTGTTTGGCGGCGAGATGCCCGGATGCCGGCATCCATCTCTTCAACGCTCAAGGCGCGCGCCGGGCGACGCAAAAGGCCGCGCAGCGCGCCGGACGGGGCGATGGTTGGACGCTTGAGCACAATCGTGTCGTCGTCTTGAACGGTAACAACGAGCTGATCGCCAGCGCCGAGGCGTAGCCGAGCCCGCACAGCGGCTGGGAGGGTCATCTGACCTTTGGAAATCAGTGTGGTTTGTATGATTTTCCTTACGTTTTTGTAAGGATAGCATGATGGTTGATCGTACCCACGCACACCTTTGTTCAGAGTGCGCCACAGTCACTCCCGTGCTCTGGCAGGCTCTGGCGCGGGAGGCTACGGCGCAGCGGGCACCAAAAGACATGCGCTGCGCCATTCTGCGATTGCAAATTGGCGTCGCCCCGCGTATTCTGGCTCCTCCTGGAATCGTCGAACAGTTCGCCTTTCTCGTATTGCCTGCCTGAAGATGCCCGTCCATGGCAGACCTTCAGGTAGTGCCTGTGAAAAAAATTATCCAGCGCGGGCCTACAGCGCAGCGCCGCATGCGGCCATTTAAGTCTTACACCAAAGGAAGCGCATGAAAACCCACGCCGAGAAATGCCAACACTTCCGTGCCCTGCACGCGCGCCCAGATGCCTTCATTATTCCCAACCCTTGGGATGTGGGCACGACGCGGTTGCTGGCGCAATTAGGCTTTGAAGCACTGGCCACGACCAGCGCGGGTTATGCCTTTTCGGTCGGGCAGCAAGACGGCGCTGTCGGGCGCGAAAAAATGCTGGCGCATGTGCGCCAGATCGTGGCAGCGACCGATTTGCCGGTCAGCGCTGATCTGGAAAACGGCTTTGGCGACTCGCCTGCGGAAGTGGCGCAAACGATCCACTTGGCGGCAGCCACCGGCCTTGCGGGAGGTTCGATTGAAGATGCCAATACTCTGGCTGCAACACCGGTCTATGACCTCGGGTTGGCGGTGGAACGCATCCAGGCCGCAGTCGAGACAGTGCGCGCGCTGCCTAGCGATTTTGTGCTCACCGCGCGGGCGGAGAACTATGTGTTTGGGCGCAATGATCTGAAGGATACGATCACGCGCCTGCAAGCCTATCAAGATGCCGGTGCCGATGTGCTTTACGCACCCGGCTTGAGGCGGCTCGAAGACATTGCCACCCTGGTGCGCTCGGTAGACCGCCCAGTGAATGTGGTGATGGGCTTGCAGGGCAGCCCCTTGAGCTTGAGCGCTCTGTCGCAAGCCGGGGTCAAACGTGTGAGTGTGGGCAGCGCCTTGTCACGTGCCGCGCTAGGCGCATTTTTGCGCGCAGCCCGCGAAATGCAAGAGCACGGCACCTTTGGTTTTGCGGAAGAGGCAGTTGGATATCAGGCGATCAACGAAATGTTTGCCGATGCGCCGACCACAACCGGCCTACTTACCCGCTAGCAATGCAGCTTGCGCAGCGCGCAGATAGGTGCGTGAGGCGTTGCTGCGCAGGGCGCTTTCGGCGGCAAAATCTTTGCTGGCTGGGGGAACCGGTGCTTTTTCAAGGCCGCTTAACCACTTGAACATTTTTTCGTCGCGGAAATACTGCCGCTCCTCCACGCGGGTGGCTTGCTTGCCTTTGTCGTTAAAGCCTTTGACGGCGACATAGGCAAATACGAGCGCGCCGCTTTGGTAGTAATACTCGCTCACCACGTCGCCGCTGTCGTCCAAATCGGTCACTTCGATTTTGCGGATCGCGCCGCCGCTCTCGGCCCACGCTTTGACCGCGCTCTGGTAGCTCACGTCGGCCCGCTTGGCTTTGGTGGTCACACGCTTCATCTCGGGTAGGCGCTTGTTGACATCGGCAAATACTTGCCGTGCCAGCGCGGTATCGTCTTGGGCGAGCGCAGGTGCGCTGGGCAGACCGAAGCCCACTGCGGCAATGGCCGCCAGAACCAGGGCGCGGCGCGGTGGGTGAGCTAGGGTTGAGGGCATGCGATTTCTCCGGGTGGGTTGGTAGCGATTATTTGGATAGGCGGATGGAGTTTAGGCTAGGGGCCTGTCGGACTTAAGGAGTCGAGCCAAAGTTGTCGAAAATTGCGTAGCGTTTGGTGATGCTTTCTAGCCAATAGTTGTTCTATTGGCGACGGAAGTAGCGCCTAACGCTACCAATTTTTCGGCGATTTGGGCCGATTCGCTTAAGTCCGACAGGCTCCTGGGGAGGTGTTGCGGCCTACTTGCGCACTTTGGCCAATTCGGCCATCAAATCCTTGACGGTGGTCTCACCCACGGCGGCGGAATGCTTGTCGATCACCGGCTTCATCTTGGCTTGGAACTTCGCCACTTCAGCGGCGGCGAATTCGGTGACCTGCATGCCATTTTTCTTCAAGCCGTCAATCGCCTCAGCGGTTTGCTTGCGTGAGGCAACGCGCTGCGCAAGCGCGGCTTCCTGAGCCGCTTCGCCAACGATTTTTTTCTCGTCAGCTGAAAGAGCATCCCAGAACTTCTTGCTCACCATCACCGACTGCGGGTTGTACACGTGGTTGGTAATCGCCAGATGTTTTTGCACCTCGAAAAACTTGTTGGCGGCGATCACGGTGAGCGGGTTTTCCTGCCCGTCAATCGCTTTTTGTTCGAGCGCGGCGTACACCTCGGGGAAGGGCAGCGGAGTGGGGTTGGCGTCGAGCGCTTTCACCCAGTCCAGATTGATCGGGTTGGGGATCACGCGAATCTTCAAACCAGCAATGTCTTCCACCTTGGTGAGGGGCCGCTTGCTATTGGTCATGTTGCGAAAGCCCAACTCAAAGTAAGCCAAGCCGACGATGCCTTTTTCTTCCAGCTTGGCATGCATTTTTTTGCCGAACGGGCCATCAACCACGGAATCGGCTTCTTGCGTGCTGCCAAACAAGAAGGGGAAGTCGTAAATCGCAAAATCTTTGACCTGCGCGGCCAGAATGCCCGAGTTCATCACGGTCATTTCAATCGTGCCACCTTGCAGCCCTGCAACGTGAAACTGGTCGTTGCCCAATTGTGCGCCAGGGAAAACGTTGACTTTGAGCGCGCCCTTGCTCTTGGCTTCAACGATCTCGGCAAACTTTTCCATGCCGGTCACAATCGGGTGGCCTTTGGGGTTTTGCGTACCGAACTTGATGGTTTTGGTGGCTTGGGCAAGGGCCAGGCCGGAGCCGCCCAAGGCCGCGAGGGCGACCGCCGCGACGAGGGTTTTCAACAGGGTGCGTTTCATGGTGAAGTCTCCAAACTTGAAGTAGTGAGTACGCGAAAGAAATCTCTGTGACGGATGGCGTACCTTGGGCACCCGCCGCATGGAAAGCAATCAGTAAAACCAGCGCGCTGGCACCATCACCAGTTGCGGGAACAGCACCATCAAAAACATCACCGCAAACTGCGCGCACATGAAGGGCAGCACGCCACGCGTGACCTCGTCCATGCCGATCTTGCCGACCCCGGCTACTGTATTGAGCACGGTGCCCACTGGCGGCGTAATCAGGCCAATCGCGTTGTTGATGATAAAGAGCACGCCGAAATACACCGGGTCGATCCCGGCCGCCTTGACCAGTGGCATCAGCACCGGGGTGAGCAGCAGAATCGTTGGGGTCATGTCCAAGGCGGTGCCCACCACCATCACAATCACCATAATGGCCATCAGCAAAAGCTTGGGGTGCTCCAGTAGCGGGGCCAGCAATTTGACCAACTGAGCGGGCAATTGCGCCACGGTGATGAGCCAGGCCGAGACCATCGCGGCGGCCACCAAAAACATCACCACCGCGCTGGTTTTGGCGGCGGAAACGAACAGCGGATAGAGCTGCTTGAAGGTGAGCTCGCGGTAGATGAATACGGAAACGAAGATCGCGTAGACCGCTGCCACCACCGCCGCTTCGGTTGGCGTGAATACGCCGAACTTCAAGCCGACCACGACAATTGCGGGCAGCACCAAAGCCCAGGTGGAGCCGAGCAGCGCGTCGAGTACTTCGGCGCGGGTTTTGCGCGGCGGCGGGGTGATGATTTCTTTTTTCGCCAGAACCCACCAGGTGACCCACAACGCCGCACCCAGCATCAAGCCGGGCACGATCCCGGCCAGAAAGAGCTTGGAGATCGACACGTTGGCAGTCACCCCAAAAATCACGAACGCGATGGAGGGCGGAATCACCGGCGCAATAATGCTGGCTGACGCGATCAAACCAGCCGAGCGGCCGCGATCATGCCCGGCGGCCACCATCATCGGTAAGAGTAGTGCCGTTAGCGCCGCCGCATCCGCCACGGCCGAGCCTGAGAGTGCCGCCATGATGCACGCAGCCATGATGGTCACGTAGCCCAAGCCGCCTTTGATATGCCCCACGCAGGCCAGCGCCAGATTGACGATGCGGCGCGACAAGCCGCCAGCGTTCATTACTTCGCCCGCCAGCATGAAAAAAGGTACCGCCAACAACGGAAAGCTGTCGGCCCCGGCCATCACGTTTTGCGCGAGGATTTGCGCATCGAACATGTTTAAGTGCCACATCATCGCCGTGCCGCACAGCAGCAGCGCGAAGGCGATCGGCAGGCCCATCCCCATCCCAGCTAACAGGGATCCCAAGAAAACGGCAATCGTCATTTTTTGTCTCCCGTGCCATTGCTGGCGTGCGCCGTTTCTTCCGACTCCTGAATCATCACCAAATCGGCATCGGCTACCTGCCCGGTGACGAGCTTGACGAAGTCGCGCAGGATGATGATGCCGGCCAGTACGGCGAACACGATACCGACGGAGAAAAACCACGCCATCGAGACTTCCATCGCCGCCGAGGTGGCGCTCCAGCCGATTTTGGTTTGCTCCCACGCCCCTTTGCAGATCAGCACGCAGATGAAGAGCATCAGCAGATAGCCGACTCCCAAGCACAATTTGCGGCCCCAAGCGGGCAGGCGTGCCACCAGAAAGTCAGTGCCCAAGTGACCGCGCTCGTTTAAGGCAACCACCGCGCCCATGAACGTCATCCACACGAAAAGCCAGCGCGAAGCCTCTTCAGAGACCGTAATCCCCGAGTTGAAGCCGTAGCGCAGCACCACATTGCCAAACACCATCACCACCATGGAGGCCAGGCTGAAGACCAAAAAGGTTTCAAGCACTTTGCACAGTTGGTTGATGAGGCGGTCGATACGCTGTTGCATGGTTGACCCGATGATGGTGGTTGCGTGGTGCGGGTTGGCGGGATCGCTTAAAGATGCTGCGAATTCGCTTTGCAGAGCACCCCGAAATTATGTACGAACTAGTACGTACCGTCAAGCAAGTGTTTCCGGTAAACTAATTGAAATCAACTTTTCCTTAGCCGAGCGCCTCAATGCCTGCCACCGATACCCGTGAACTGGCTGCTGAATTCCCCAATCCGCTGGGCTTGGACGGGATCGAATTTGTCGAATACAGCACTGCCAAACCGCAGGCCTTGGGCCACGTGTTGGAGTTAATGGGCTTTAGGCCAGTGGCGCGGCATCGCTCCCGCGAAGTGTTGCTGTACCGGCAGGGTGGTATCAACGTCATCATCAACGGGCATGAAGTGCCGCCGGCGCAAGAGTCGCCGCAACTAGTGGCAGTGGCGTTTCGCGTGCGTGATGCGGCGGCCGCCTACCGCGCGGTGCAGGAACGCGGGGCCTGGCCTGTGCCCACGCGGGTGGAGGTGATGGAGCTCAATATTCCGGCGATCCATGGCGTGGGGTCGTCGCGCATTTATTTTGTGGACCGCTACCGCGATTTCTCAATTTACGACGTAGATTTTGTACCCCTGCCGGGCGTACCGCGGAGCGCTGCCCTACCGCCCGAGCTGGCTGGCGTGCATCTGTTTGGTGTGGTGCAGTACATCGGCGCCGGGCGGATGGCGGATTGGTGCGCCTTTTATGGCGAACTCTTCGGCTTCACCGTGTTGCCCAAGCAAGAACGTTTCGGCATTCTTCCCAAAGGCGAGGTGCTGCAAAGCCCGTGTAATCAGTTTTACTGGCAACTGGTCGATAGTGTTTCGCCTGATTCGAGCAGCGACGAGCACCTGCAACGCCTCGGGCTGGGCGTGGCCGACGTGCTGGCTGCCAGCAACACTCTGCGCGCACGCGGTGTGGAGTTCATGGAATCGTCGCACGTGCATACCGAAGCGCGCGGCGCGCTGACTAAAAGCTACCTTGGCGGCGTGATGTTTGAGCTGGTTCACGACGAGCGGGTTTGAGGATGGCATCTCTGACACGTCAGGCATCCATGGCAACCCCGGCAACCCCGGCAACCCCGGCACCGATGGGCAATACGTTCGATTTCGGGATGGACACGATTTCGCTTTCCGGCTCGCTCGAAGCCAAATTGGCTGCCATCAAAGCGGCAGGGTTCACGCAAGTCATGCTGTTGGCGCGCGACTTGACGGGCCACCCGGACGGTGCAGAAGCCGCCGCCCGCGCGGTGCGGACCAGCGGCCTGCGCGTCACCGGCTTCCAGGTTTTGCGCGACTTTGAAGGCTTATCCGGCCATTTGCATCAATACAAGCTCGACATCGCTCGGCAAATGCTCGAATTGGCGGCATCGGTTGGGGCCAAAACCATGCTGGTGTGCTCCTCAACCTCCGTCCATGCCAGTCAAGACTCCGACGTGCTGGCGCGCGACCTGCGCAAATTGGCGATGCTGGCGATTCCATTCGGGATTCGCATCGCCTACGAGGCGCTAAGCTGGGGCCGCACCGTGGACGAGTTTCCGCAGGCTTGGGACTTGGTGTGCCGCGCCGATATGCCCAATTTGGGGCTGGGCTTTGACAGCTTTCACATGTTTGCCACCAACACCTCGCTGGATGCCTTGGAGCAGGTGGACGCGGCGAAAATCTTTCTGGTGCAACTGGCTGATTTCATGTGGCAAGAAACCCGCACGGCAGAAGAGCGCATCACCACCGCGCGCCACTACCGGGTTTTCCCAGGGGAGGGGGTTCACAGCGAAGACCTGAGCGCCTTGGTGCGCCGCTTGCACGAAATGGGCTACGCGGGTAACTACAGCTTTGAGGTGTTCAATGACGACTATGCGCAGCTGCCACAAGGTTTTGTCGCGCAGCGAGCGATGCGCGCCGCCCAATGGCTGGGCGAAGATGTGCTGCGCCGCTCGGTGCCGCTACCGAACGAAATGCGCCTGCGGGCAAGCGCGCGATGAACGTATTTGAAGAATTCCTGAGTTCCAGCGAAGTCGCGGTGCTGTTTGAGGGGCCGCACTTTCTGGCGGCCATGCTGCGTTTTGAGGCAGAACTGGCGCGCGCGCAGGCGGACTTGCAGATCATCCCCGCGTCTGCTGCAAGTGCCATCGTCGCAGCGTGTGACGTAACGCACTACGACTGCGCAGCCATTGTGCGTGAGAGCGGCATGGCCGGCAGTATTGCCATCCCGCTCATCAAAGCCTTGCGCGCACGGGTTGCGGCTGCCGATACAGTTGCCGATGTCGCGGCCGCACCCTACGTGCATTTCGGCAGCACCAGTCAAGACGTGATCGACACGGCGCTGGTGCTGACCTTAGGCCAGGTACTCGTGTTGGTGCAGCGCGATTTGGACTTGATCGTGACTGCCCTACGCCGGCACGCGCTCACCCACGCCGCCACGCCACTGCTCGCGCGCACCTTGATGCAGCCAGCCTCGGTCACCAGCTTTGGCTGGAAATGCATCAATTGGTTAGGTCCAATCCATCGCTCGCGCACGGCTTTGCAAGAGCTGACCCCCTTCGCGTTGCAGCTGCAATTGGGTGGGGCGGTGGGTACTTTGCGTGAACAAGGCCCGCTAGGCATTGCCTTGAAACGCGCTCTGGGGGCGGCTCTTGGGCTATCTACCGAGCCCAGCGGGCTAGCGTCTTGGCACACCCAGCGCGATAGTTTGATGCGCTTGGCATGCGAGCTGGGGATCCTCGCCGGCAGCCTGGGCAAGATTGGGCAAGATATTGCCTTGATGGCGCAATTTGAAGTGGGTGAGCTTGCCGAACCTTCAGCTGAAGGGCGTGGCGGCTCAAGCGCGATGCCGCACAAGCAAAACCCGGTGGGCGCAATGGTAGCCATTGCCGCCGCCCAGCGTGTGCCGCAGCGGGTAGCTGCGATGCTGGCGGCGATGCCGCAAGCGCATGAACGTTCCCTCGGGGCCTGGCAGGTGGAGTTGGCTGAATGGCCACTGCTCGCAGGCACAGTTCATGCGGCGACGAGTGCCTTAGCCGCAGTGCTGCCCAGCCTACAGGTTAACCCGGCGCGTATGCAAGCCAATCTTGATGCCCTGCGCGCGGTGGTCGGGCCAGAAACGGCCAAGCAGTGGTTCGATCCGGCGTTTGGTGCGGCGCAAGCCGATGCCGTGCTGGCTCAGCTTGAGCGGTTGATCTGAATCAGGTGCGCATGGCCCAATAAAACGGGCGGCGCTTGTGATGCGCGACAGCCAGGATTTGCAACTGCGGAAAAGTCGCCGGTTTCAACCACGCGGTAAATCAAGTTGTAATTCCATTTCTAAATCATTACGAGATTAGGCGCACCGACGACGACAGTGCGCGTAGCACGGCTAGGAAGGGGCAACGACATATCGTAATGATTTAGAAATGGAATAAGGGAATTGCCGCATCCAACTCTGCCGCGCGCCGCTCGGCTGCATCGTCCCAGGGCGATTCAATTTCGGCCGGATCGTTCGGCTCCAGGCGGGCATCAATTCGAAGCTCAAGCATCGGTCAGCGCAGGCCGCGCCCGCAGCAATAAAGTGGGGTCGTTCGTGCGCAGCTGCTTCGCATCGCTTAGCTGTTGCCGCCAGGCGCGTGCACCTGGCAGGCCGTTGTAGAGGCCCAGAATATGTCGCGTGATCGCCCGCAAGGGCGTACCGCGCGTGATTTCGTCGGTGGCGTAGGTGCACATGGCCTCAGCCACGCGGTCGCGGGTTTGTGGGTTGGCGAAGTCACCAAACAACTCGGCATCCACCTGTGCGAGCGACCATGGCTCGTGGTACGCGGTGCGGCCCAGCATCACGCCGTCCAGCGTTTGCAGGTGGGCGTGCGAGTCGGCCACGCGTTGAATTCCGCCATTAACCACGATGGTGAGATGCGCAAAATCCTGCTTCAAGCGCTGCACGTAGTCGTATTTCAGCGGCGGAATTTCGCGGTTGTCCTTCGGGGTCAAGCCCTTGAGCACTGCGTTGCGCGCATGCGCGATAAAAACGGTGCACCCGGCCTCACTCACGATGCCCACAAAGTCGCGCACAAAGCCGTACTCATTGATGTCGTTGATGCCCAGGCGGTGCTTCACCGTGACTGGCAGCGCAACCGCATCGACCATCGCTTTCACGCAATCACGTACCAGCGGTGCTTCGGCCATCAAGCACGCGCCAAATGCGCCTTTTTGCACCCGCTCAGAAGGGCAGCCGCAATTCAGATTTATTTCGTCGTAGCCCCACTGTTCGCCCAGTTTGGCAGCCCGGGCCAGATCGGTCGTCTCGCTCCCGCCCAGTTGCAAGGCGACCGGATGTTCAGCGGCATGAAAGTCCAAATGCCGGGCCGTATCGCCGTGTAAAAGCGCGCCGGTGGTCACCATTTCGGTGTAAAGGCGAGCATGGCGCGAGAGCATGCGATGGAAAAAGCGGCAATGCCGGTCCGTCCAATCCATCATCGGGGCCACGCAGAAGCGCCATGCGCTTGCCTCTTCAGGCATCATGCCTGAAGAGGCAAGCGCAGCAAGGGTTCCCGGCAGGTTCATTGAGAAGATTCGTGGCCGTTGGTCATTAGGCGTTCAGCATTGACCGGCGGTGGCCGATTGAGGAAGGGAAGGATTGTATAGTTGCGCTTTGCCCAACCATCGCCCGCCATGAATCGAGCACTCCGAGCAAATCAAGCCCCCCGCAAGAGTTTTTTCTGGGCAGACCACACCGCGCGCGATTTTGCCCACCTGGAGGCACCTCGCACCGTAGCGGTGTTGCCGGTCGCGGCCATCGAGCAGCATGGCCCGCACTTGCCGCTTTCGGTCGATACCACGCTCGTCAATGGCGTGATTGCGGCAACGTTGCCGCATCTCGCCTGCGACCTTTCCGTACTCTTTCTGCCCACCCAGCAAGTGGGCAAAAGCAACGAACACGCGCGTTACCCGGGCACGCTTACGTTGAGCGCCACTACCTTGATCGCTAACTGGATGGAGCTCGGTGCCTGCGTGGCCGCAACTGGCATTAAAAAACTGGTGCTGTTCAATTCGCACGGCGGGCAGGTCTCGGTGATGGACATCGTCGCACGCGACTTGCGTGCGGCGCACGACATGCTGGTCTTCTCATCCAACTGGTACACCCTCGGTTTGCCCGACGGGCTCATCAGCGCTCACGAAATGCGCTTTGGCATCCACGCGGGCGATTTGGAAACCTCGATGATGTTGGCGCTGGTTCCCCAGTTTGTGGACATGCAGTATGCAGAAAATTTCGTCTCATCTTCAGAGGCGCGCGCCACCAATTATCCGCAATTGGGCAATGGCATGGCAGCGAAGTTAGGTTGGCAAACACAGGATTTGAACCCGAAAGGCGCAGCTGGCAATGCCGCCGCCGCGACCGCTGAAAAAGGCCGCGTCGCGCTCGATTACGTGGGCCAGCAGTTCGCCGCACTCCTCGGGGAAATTGCGCAACTGCCGCTTGACACGCTGAACGTTGGCCCAGCTCCCTACTGATGGCTAGCCTGATCGAACTGCAAGGCGTTGAAAAGCGCTACGCCAATGGCACACTGGCGGTGCAAAACCTTTCGCTTGCCATTGCCGAACGCGAGTTTGTGAGCTTTCTGGGGCCATCGGGTTGTGGCAAGAGCACCGCACTCAAAATGATCGCCGGTTTGTCGCCCGTCACCGCTGGGCTGATTCGCTGGCCGGGCGCGACGGACGGCGATTACGCGCAAGACTTGAGTTTCGTTTTTCAGGAACCCACCTTGATGCCCTGGGCCACCGTGTTTGACAACGTGTGGCTGCCACTCAAGCTGAAGGGGCAGAGGAAGGATGCCGCAAGAAGCGCTGTGGTGGCAGCTCTTCGGGCAGTCAATCTCGAAGGCTTTGCGCATGTTTACCCACGCGAGCTCTCGGGTGGCATGAAAATGCGCGTCTCAATTGCGCGGGCGATGGTCACGCACCCCAAGTTGCTGCTGATGGATGAACCCTTTGCCGCACTCGATGAAATGACCCGCTTCAAGCTGAACAACGACACGCTCAGAGTTTGGCAAGAGCACGGTTTCACCACGATTTTTGTCACCCACAGTGTGTATGAATCGGTGTACTTGAGCAACCGCATCGTGGTGATGGGCGCGCGCCCCGGTCGGGTGATTGCCGATATTCGGGTTGACGAATCCTATCCGCGCAGCGACAGTTTTCGCACCACTGAACGCTACAACAAGTGGTGTGTCGAAGTCTCCACCGCGCTGCATGGAGCCTGAAGCGATGGACGCTACCGTCAGCCAAAAGCCCGTTGCCCTCACCGACACTGTGTGGGTGCGCTACGGCGTGCCCGCCCTGGTGTTCGCGCTGGCCCTGCTTGCTTGGGAGTTGGTGGTGCGGGTCAACAACATTCCGCACTACATTTTGCCCACGCCCACCTTAGTGGCCAAAACCCTGTGGCTTAACCTGGGTTCGTTGATGACTTCATGGCTTTTCACCATGAAAATTACCTTTGGCGCGCTGGTGCTGGCGGTGGTGGGGGGAGTGTTGCTGGCGATGCTGTTTGCACTCTCGCGCTGGGTGGAAATTTCTCTGTTTCCCTTCGCTATCGTCTTGCAAGTCACGCCGATTGTGGCGATCGCACCGCTGATTTTGATTTACATCGACAGCACCACCGCTTCGCTCCTGCTGTGCGCGTGGATCGTGGCGTTTTTCCCGATTCTGTCCAACACGGTCATTGGCTTGCGTTCGGCAGATCACAATCTGCGTGACCTCTTCACCCTGTATCGCGCCACTCCCTGGCAACGCCTGCGCTACTTGTTGATTCCGTCGGCGCTGCCCTATTTCGTCGCGGGCCTCAAAGTGGCTGGTGGCTTGTCGCTGATCGGCGCGGTGGTGGCGGAATTCACGGCGGGTGCTGCGGGTAAAGAGACCGGCTTGGCCTCGCGCATTTTGGAAGCGAGCTTTCGCACCGAAATCCCCAAAATGTTTGCCGCGTTGGTGCTGGTCTCGCTCACCGGCATTGCGATCTTTTTTCTCTTCAACTTGGTCTCCAAGCTGCTCTTGGGCAAGTGGCATGAGTCAGAAATGAAAGGCGACCGGTGAGTGCGCACACGCATGAACCCTGGTGGCTGCGCAACGTGCGCGTGCCGGAGGCATTTACCGTTTCGCGCAGTGCGGAGGGGTGTTTTGATCTCGCGATAGCGGCGGGGCGCGTCTCACTAATTGTCGCCGCCGGTACGCCGGTGTCGCGCGATGGATTGGATCGGGCACCCAGCGTCAATGCACACGGCGGCATATTGCTGCCAGGCTTGGTGGATCTGCATACCCACATCGACAAAACCTATGTCGTCGATGAAGTCGGGAGTACCGAAGGCGATCTCTTCGCCGCAATTGAGCGCATGGCCCAGCATCGCGATGGCTGGACTGAGGCGCAGATCGCCACGCGCATGGAGCGGGCTCTTGACGAGGCATTGGCCAGCGGCACGCGCGCGCTGCGCACCCATTTGGATTGGATGCAGGCTGAAGAGCCGCTCTCACTGCGCGTCTTCGAGGCAATGCGCCGGAAATTGGCTTCCCGATTAACTCTTCAGGCGGTGTCACTCACACCTTTGGATATTTTGGCCAAAGACGACACTGCCTTGCGCATCGCGCGGCGGCTGCGCCAGGCCGATTGCGTGATGGGCGCTTTCGTCTATCGCAATCAGCAGATGGCGGCCAAGCTGCGCGGCGTGTTTCGCGCAAGCGTCGATCAAAACCTCTTGCTCGATTTTCATGTGGATGAAGGGCTGGATGCGGATGCGACCGGCCTAGCCGAGATTGCCCGCCTGACCATCGAATTCGGCATGCAGGGCCGGGTGGTGTGTGGGCATGCCTGTTCGCTCGCGGCACAGCCGCGCGAGGCGGCGCTGGCGACCTTAAGCGTGTGCGCCGAAGCGGACATCAAACTTGTGTCACTGCCCACCACCAACACCTATCTGCAAGGCGCATGGAACGCCACGCCGGTTGAGCGCGGCATCACGCTGGTGAACGAGGCGCGCGCAGCCGGGGTGGATGTCAGTTTTGCCACCGACAACGTGGCAGATGGTTTTTATCCGATGGGCGGCTACGACTTGATCGACACTTTTGACAAAGCCGCCCTGCTGGCCCATTTGCGTGCGCCTGCCAGTTGGCTTGACAGCATTACCACCCAGCCCGCCCGCGCCATGCACCTGCCGTGGCAGGGCTTGATCGTGAACGATTGCCCGGCTGACTTCGTGTTGTTTGAGGCGATCAGCTTGGCCCGATTGCTCAGCCCGAGCGGCAAGGCACGGGCGGCGCGGCGGGTGATTCACCACGGCGTTTTTTGGGAAGAACCCGATGCGAACGATTGACTGGAGTGGCTTGAAAGCCGCGCTAACCGGCATCGCCATGAGCGACAACGCAGGCGAGCTTGAAGTCGCTTCGCACGACTACTTTTGGTATAGCCCGATTCTGAACGAGCAACTACGGCACAAGCGTGGCGAGTTGATCGTCAAACCGCGCAGCGAGAGTGAGGTGATCCGCATTGCCGCGGCGTGCGCCAGATTTCGTGTGCCGCTCACCGTGCGTGGCGGTGGCACCGGTAATTACGGGCAGTGCGTGCCGCTCGAAGGTGGGGTGATTCTCGACATTACCGGATTGAATCGGGTAATTGAGATTCAACCAGCCCGGGTGCGCTGTGAGGCCGGGATTTTCATCATGGACCTGGAACGCGCAGTACGCGCGCAGGGGCAAGAGATTTTGATGTATCCCTCGACCCGTGACATCGCCACGATTGGCGGCTTTATTTCCGGCGGCTATGCGGGCATCGGGTCGATCCGCAATGGCATTTTGAAAGATGCGGGCAATGTTTCGTTGATTCGGGTGGTTACGCTCGAAGAAACGCCGCGCGTGATCGAGTTGCGCAACGCTGATATTCAAAAAGTGCATCACGCATTCGGCACTAACGGCATCATCACCCAGCTTGAGATTGCGCTGAAACCGGCGCTCGATTGGCTGCACAACATCATGCTGTTTCCAAGCTACGGCAAGGCGCTTGAATTTGGCGTCGCGGCCAGCCAGCCGGGCTTGGACACCTTTTTGCTCACCACGGTGGAACGCCGGTTTTCGCAGTTCTATAGCGTATTGGGCGCACGCTTTCCGGTGGATCGCGATGCCTTGTTTGCCATGGTCAACCCGGCGCATCTGGATGCCTACCGCGCGCTTGCCGCACAGTTTGGTGGTGTTGAAACCTTGTGCATGAATGAAGCAGGCATCAAGGCCGCAGGTTTGCCGCCCGCGTTTGAATGCTCCTACAACCACACCACACTGATGGCGCTGAAGGTCGATAAAAGCTGGACGAATCTACAAACCGTAGCCCCGTGGACACCTGGTATCGGCATCGACATCGCGCTGGTTGAAAAGCAGATGCAAAGATGGGGCGACGAAGTGCTGATGCACCATGA
>JANLTH010000030.1:0-1699 GCA_031362865.1 Burkholderiales bacterium
ATCGGTTTTTCCATCGTCGAACGCGCCAGCGTTTGATATCGCAATTTGCGACATCAAGATGCAACTCGACTTCGAGTCAATTGGACTTGATAAACCCCGAATTGGGAGTTATCATTCCCTTTATGGGTTCGATCACTGCCGGGCTGTCTGACGCCCTCTTCTCCAAAACACAGCGCAAGCTGCTTGCGCTGCTGTTCGGCCATCCCGACCGCAGCTACTTTGCCAACGAAATCGTGCGCCACGCCAATTCGGGCATCGGCGCAGTGCAACGCGAGCTGGAGCGCTTCACAAGCGTCGGGTTGCTGACGGTGGAGCCGGTCGGCAACCAGAAACACTATCGCGCCAATCGCGCTTCGCCAATCTATGGTGAATTGCGCGGCATCGTGACCAAGACCTTCGGCGTGACCGATGTGTTGCGCGATGCGCTGGCGCCATTGGCAAAAAAGATTCACATGGCATTTGTTTATGGCTCAGTCGCCAAAGGCACAGAGTCAGCCGCCAGCGATGTGGATCTGATGATCGTGAGCAACAGCCTGACTTACGCCGATCTGTTCGGCACGCTCGAACCGACCACGATCGCGCTGGGCCGTACGGTCAATCCGACGGTCTACACGCAGAAAGAGTTGGCCCGGCGCGTAAAAGAAGGCAATGCATTCGTCAAGCGTGTGCTGGCGCAGCCCAAGCTTTGGCTCATTGGCGACGACGATGACCTCGGCGCTTGAGAGACTTGCCGGGCCGGGGAAGATGCTGGCGGTTGAGCCGCCCGACGCAAGTGAATTCGCCGGCCTCAAGCGCACCGGCCTGAACCGTCTCAAAGACGCCGGCAACAAGGTCAATTCGCTTGAAGGCCGGTTTGACCTGGTATACAACGCGGCCCACGCACTCAGTCTGGCAGCGCTGCGCCACTGCGGCTATCGCGCGGGCAACCGCTATATCGTGTTTCAAGTGCTGCCGCACACGCTCGGCTTGGGGCCGGAAGTGTGGCGCGTGCTGGCGAAGGGGCACGACATCCGCAATCTTGGCGAATATGAGGGCGATCTCAATATCGACGAGCGCATCGTCGCCGATCTGATTGTGGCTTGCCGTGCGGTTGCCGCGAAATTAGAAGGACTTCCACCAGTTCAGTGAGCAGCGCCAAGCTGTGCCAGCGTTTAAATTGAAAGATCCTCTCTCAAGTGCAAAGGAGTTTCCTGCCATGCCAACTAATCTGATCAACACGCCCTGGGACGACCGCGCAGTCGAAAAGTTGGTCGACGAAGCAATTGCCAGCGGCCGAACGAAAATCAAAGCTTCAAGCATGAAGCTCGGGGACTACAACGGCTTTTCAGGCAAGCTGCGGGTGCAGGCGGATTGGAAAATCAAGGTAGCAAAAGAACTCAAGCTAATACCCGAGGCAACACAGTGCAGCGTTTGCGGTACAACCGAAGGTCGTATCGACTATCACAATGAAGACTACAGCCGCCCCCTCCAGACTGTCGCCATTTGCAAGAAATGTCATTTCTCCCTGCACAACCGGCATCGCTCACCAGGTTGGATCACGAACTGGGAAAAGCGGGTGAAAGAATATGGCGATGGAACCAAATGGTTCGAACACATCACGTGAAAATGAAGCAGATCGGCTGGTGAGCAATTCCGCTTGGTGCAACGGGCACATGTTTTTGCATTGGCATATACGCCAGAAGCCGCTCCAGGAGCCATT
>JANLTH010000033.1:0-77814 GCA_031362865.1 Burkholderiales bacterium
TGTCTACCTAGTTTTGGTGGCCGCGCTGGTCTGGTCGGTGCGCACGATTGAGGTCATTCCTGAGTTTCTGGCCGACTCGCCGCAGCAGATGAAAGACCTTTTCGTGCGCATGTGGCCGATCGCCTGGAGCCACTATCCGAAAGGGGTTCACGATGCCTTGATTGAAACGTTGCACATTGCCACATTAGGCACGATTTTGGCGATCATTCTGGCGTTTCCGCTGGGCCTCCTTGCAGCGAAAAATGTTACGCCCGTACCATTTTTGAACTGGGCTTCCAAGCTGCTGTTGGTCGCTTCGCGCTCGGTCAATTCGCTGGTGTGGGCGCTGCTGTTTGTGGCGATTCTGGGGCCAGGCGCACTCGCCGGAACTCTGGCCATTGCGTTTCGCTCCATCGGCTTTGTGGGAAAACTGATCGGCGAAGCGCTTGAAGAGGCACAACCCGGCTCGATTGAAGCGCTCACCGCCACCGGTGCCCCGGCCGCTTCGATCTTCACCAAGGGCTACTGGCCACAGCTAGAACCCTCGTTTTGGTCAATCGCCTTGTTCCGCTGGGACATCAATGTGCGCGAATCCGCCGTGCTAGGTTTAGTTGGCGCAGGCGGCATTGGCATGGCGCTCGACACCGCGCTCAACCTGTTTCAGTGGGAGCGCGTGGCCGTGGTGCTGGTGGCGATATTTGTGGTGGTGGTGCTGGCGGAAATTGTGGTGACGCAGATTCGCAGGCGGGTGCTGTGATCGTGGTGGAACACTACACTAGGTCTCCCTCAAAGCAAAAACACCGTAGCCAACCCCAAAAATATCAAAAACCCCATCGTATCGGTCGCAAACGTGAGCAGTACGCTGGACCCCACCGCCGGATCCCGCCCAAGTTTGTCGCGCACCAAGGGCACGAACATGCCGAGCATGGCACCGACGATCAAATTGAGCAGGATCGCTGCCCACATCACCAGCCCCAAACCCCAGCTACCGGAGATCAGGTAGGCAAATACGCAGGCAATCGCTCCGCCGCCTAAGCCGATCAGGGCACTGGTGAGCAGCTCTTTGCGGGCCAAGCGGCGCACGTTAGCGCTGGTGATCTGCCCTAAGGCTAAGCCGCGAATGATGAGGGTCATGGTTTGGTTGCCGGAATTGCCCGCAATACCTGCCACGATTGACATCAAAAAAGCCAGCATCACAATCTGGCTCACCGTGCCTTCAAAGCGTGATGCCACCCACGAGGCGATGCCGGCAGTGGCCAGATTGAGCAGCAGCCATGGTGCGCGGTTGACGACTGACTTGCGGATCGGCGCGAAGATGTCTTCTTCTTCGCGCAAGCCTGCCTGCGAGAGCTGTGCGGCTTCGGCGGCATCGCTCACGTAGTCCATCACTTCATTGACGGTCACACGGCCCACCAGCTTGTTGCTCGCATCGACCACCGGCGCGGAAACCAGGTCATAGCGCTGAAAGGCTTGCGCAGCTTCGCTGGCTTCATCCGAAGGCGAGAAGACGACTTCGCTCGTTTCCATCAAGTCTTGCACCATCACTTCGGGGTCGTTGACGACCAGCTTGTTGAAGGTGAGCACGCCTTGCAAGCGTTCATCGCGATCCACCACAAAAATTTGATCGGTCTGCTCGGGCAATTCGTCAAAGCGGCGCAGGTAGCGCAGCACCACTTCGCAGGTCACGTCCTCACGGATCATCACCATGTCGAAATCCATCAGTGCGCCCACTCGATCTTCTGCATAGCTTTGGGCTTCGCGCAGTTGCTCGCGTTCCTCCACGCTCAAGCCCTGGCGCACTTCCTCCACCACTTCGCGCGGCAGGTCATCGACAATGTCGGCCAGCTCGTCCACGTCGAGTGTTTCAGCCGCCGCGACCAATTCGTCGCGGTCCATGCTCTCGACCAGCGTTTCACGCACTGCATCAGAGACTTCGAGCAGAATCTCGCCGTCGCGCTCGGCAGTCTTGACCAAGTCCCAAACGACTAGCCGGTCATCGAGCGGCAGGGCATCGAGAATGTAGGCGATATCAGCCGGGTGCAGCTCGTCGATTTGCCGTGTCAATGCCGTGGGGATGCGCTCCTGTGGCGGCTCTTCAGGCATTCCCCCGGCATCAGCCAGCTCTTCTGCCGCTTCCCGCATGCCGGCCAGCAGGTGCTGCACACGGGCCAGCGCTTCCTGGGCCTCGTCCGCCTCGCGCGGCTCGTCGCGCGAGGCGATTGCCGACTTCATCGCGGCCGAGGTCGGGCTCAGGGGCGGGACTGGCACTTGGCGGGGATCACGCAGCTCGGACACGGATCGAATTCTCCTCAAAACTTCTCCTGAAACTGGCGCGCATTCTAGGTCACGCGCTACGCTGCTATGATGACGTTTGGAGCGGCTGGCAACGATGTCCCTGATCCGCAAATCACCTTGAAAGTCACCGAAATCATGCTCAAACTCTATTACGCCCCTGGGGCCTGTTCGTTCGTCGCTCATGCCGCGCTTGAAATTGCCAGGGCTTCTGCTGGCGCGCAGTTCGAGCCTGCGCTATTGAATCTGCGCCAAGGTGAGCAACACACGCCAGAGTACCGCGCGCTCAACCCGAATTCGCAAGTGCCCTTGTTGTTGGTTGATGGCAAGCCATTGGCGCAAATCGTGGCGATTGCCGACTATCTCGACCGCACGTTTCCTGCGGCCCAGCTGATGCCTGCCGACCCTTGGGCGCGCGCACAAGCGCTCTCGACTTTGGCGTGGATGAACAACTCGGTACACCCCACCTTTACCCACATTTTCCGGCCAGAGAAGTTCGTTGAGGGCGAAGCCGCGATTGCCGAAGTCAAACGATTCAACGTCATCGCATTCCGCGGTATTTTGGAGCGGATCCAGGAGATGACCAAGAGCGCCAACCCGTGGCTGTTTGGTGACAACCTCACCTTTGCTGACCTCTACGCGCTGGTGTTTCTGCGCTGGGGCAGCATGGCAGGCATCGACCCTGATACGTTGCCGGCCTACAAAGCCTTTCAAGCCAAAGTGTCGGCGCACCCCGCCGTCGCCGCGGCGATTGCCCGCGAAGGCATCAAGCTCGACATGACCAAGCGCGACTAGTCAGAACGGTATGAGCCAAGCCCGTCACTACCTGGTCAACAAAGCCAATCTGCGCGAGAGTAAGTTTGTCACCCGCGCGCTACCAGCGTTGGCAGAGGGTGAAGTGCTGCTCGCCATCGACAGCTTCGCGTTCACCTCAAACAACGTGACCTACGCAGCGTTTGGCGAGGCGATGAATTACTGGCAATTCTTCCCAACCGGGGATGCCGATTTCGGGCAAATTCCGGTGTGGGGTTTTGCCAATGTGGTGGAGTCGCGTCGCACTGGAATTGTAGTGGGCGAGCGCTTCTACGGCTACTACCCAATGGCCACGCACCTGGTCGTCTTCCCGGAGAAGTCCACCCAGAGCGACTTTTCAGACAGTGCCCCGCATCGCGTGGGGCTGGCGGCGGTTTACAATCAGTATGTGCGATGCAGCAGCGACCCGGCTTATGTGCAAGCCCGCGAGGCTGAGCAGATGTTGTTAAAGCCGCTCTTCATCACCTCGTATTTGATCGATGATTTTCTGGCCGATCAAGACTTTTATGGCGCGAAGACCGTCATCCTTTCCAGCGCGTCCTCGAAGACAGCTTATGGCACTGCCTTCATGCTCTCGCAGCGCCTAGGGATGAAAGTGATTGGCCTAACTTCTGCCTCAAATCGCAAGTTTGTTGAGCGCCTCGGTTGTTATAGCGGTGTGCTGACTTACGACCAGATCGCAGCGCTTGATGCGAGTGAGCCGCACGTATATGTCGATATGTCGGGTAACGCTGATGTGCGCAGTCGTTTGCATCATCACCTGGGCGATGCGCTCAAATACAGCTGCGCGGTTGGCGGTACGCATTGGGATGCGATGCACGGCGGCACCAAGCTCCCTGGCCCGAAGCCCACCCTCTTTTTCGCGCCCGCGCAGATCAAAAAGCGGCTGGTCGATTGGGGTGGCCCAAAGTTGCAGCAGAACACGGGGGCTGCGTGGAGCGCTTTTCTCACCCGCGTGACGGACGAAAGAGCGCCCTGGCTCACCGTGGCGCACGCCCAGGGAGATGCCGGGATTCGAGCCACGGTGCATTCGATGCTTGATGGCGCGGCCGCCCCGCATGAAGGCCACATCTTGTCGTTTTGAAGGAGCTTGGAATGAAATTATGGATCACAGCCTTGGGCATTTCATTCGCGGCAAGCGCGTTGGCGCAACCGGCGTTGCCGATTTTCGATGCGCATCTGCATTACAGCCATGACGCTTGGGAAAACTTGCCGCCCAAGGCGGCGGTGGAGGTGTTGCGCAAAGCGGGCGTAACGCGCGCGCTGATGAGTAGCTCCAATGATGAAGGCCAGCAGCGCATGTACCTAGAAGCGCCCGACCTGATCGTGCCGTCGTTGCGCCCCTATCGAGTGCGCAGCGACTCTAGTGGCTGGGCGAAAGACGATTCGGTCAAAGGCTATCTCGAAGAGCGGCTGAAAAAGTACCGCTACGCCGCCGTTGGTGAGTTTCATCTCTACGGCGCGGATGCTGACTTGCCGGTGCCGCGTCGGATGGTGGAACTGGCCAAGCAGCACAACCTGATTTTGCATGCGCATTCGGATATCGACGCGGTCGAGCGCCTCTTCAAGCAATGGCCAGAGGCGCGCGTGCTATGGGCGCATTCAGGGTTTGATCGACCCGAGGCCGTGCGCGCGATGCTGCGCAAGCACAAAAACCTCTGGTGCGACTTGGCCTTTCGCGGTGACCACCACAGCGGTGGCAAAGTGACCGATGAGTGGCGCGCCGCTTTCCTCGAATTCCCCGACCGATTCACGGTAGGCACCGATACGTTCACGCCCGAGCGCTGGCTCTATGTGGGCGAACACGCCAACGCCGCGCGTGCCTGGCTTGCCACGCTGCCTAAAGAGGTCGCCGAGAAAATTGCCCACAGAAATGCGACTGACCTCTTGGGAACCTTCAGCACGGCAAAGTTTGGCGCGCGTTGATCCCCCAAAGGCTTTCACGCAGAAAGGGGCAATAGACATCATGAGAGCTGAGGCCCGCAACGCTACTCCTAAGATGTTGGTCCTCAAGTTCTGCGCCGCGTTAGCCGCCACGCTCTGCCTTGGCTTGGTCTCAGCCAGCCAAGCCTGCGACCTGCGCACGCTGCCTGGTGGTCACGCGCTCGCAAAGCCGGGTGCGGCCATGCAGCTGGCCTATGCCAGCCAGCCGCCCAAGGTCGAGTCAGACAAGATGTTCAGCGTTGTTATTCATCTGTGCTCTAGGCAAGCCATCGAACGCATTACCGTCGACGCACACATGCCCGAGCACCGCCACGGCATGAACTACAAACCCACGATTGTGCAAAACCCCGATGGCTCGTATCACGCCACTGGCTTTCTCTTTCACATGCCCGGCAAGTGGGAGTTTGTATTTGAGGTTCGTGCGGGCGGTAAGGTTGAGCGTTTCAGTCACGCCGTGATGGTGGAGTAGGTTGATGCGCCGCTTCGCTGCTGCCTTGCTCGTGGTGGCCGCATGTCTTCCACCTAAGTCGATTGGCAATGAGCCGGCTCTACTCGACTTCACACCCGCTGAACGCCGCGCCATCCTCGCCCATGGGCCGTGGCCGCCGCCGCTCGACCTAGACGCGAGCAATCGTGTATCTGATAATCGCGAGGCTGCCGCCTTAGGCCAGCGGCTTTTTTTTGACGGCCGTCTTTCCGCCAATGGCAAGGTGGCGTGTGTTTCCTGCCACATGCCGCCCGCCTTGTTCGGCGACCGCCGTAAAACCAGCGTTGGCTTGGCAGCGGTAGATCGCAATTCGCCCTCGCTCATCAACGTGCGATTTCAGCGCTGGTTTGGTTGGGACGGTGGTAGCGACAGCCTTTGGGCGCACAGCCTGCGCCCGCTGACCGACCCGCGCGAACACGGCTACACGCTTGAGCGTTTTGCTCAACTGCTCGCGACGGATGCGGAACTGTCTTGCCGTTACCAGAAAGCGTTTGGGCGCAAGGTGGGGGATGTCGCCTCTGAAATAGCGGCGGTCGATGGTGCCAAAGCGCTGGCGGCGTTTCAGGAAACCTTGGTCTCGCCGCCAACTCCATTCGACATTTTTCGCGAGGCGCTGGCGCGCGGCGATGCCGCAGCGGGGGCAAATTATCCGCTTGCTGCGCAACGTGGACTGCGCACTTTTGTCGGCAAAGGCAATTGCAATACTTGCCACGTCGGGGCGCTGTTTTCCAATCGAGAGTTTGGCGACATCGGCATCCCTTTCTTCATCGCGCCTGGCAAAGTGGATCCAGGTCGACACGGCGGCATCCAGCGAGTGACCAAAGACCCGTTCAACCAACTAGGTGGGTATAACGACGACCCTACAAAGGCCGACGGCAAAGCCACGCGCCACGTCGATTTGCAGCAAAAGAATTTCGGCGAATGGAAGGTGCCCAGTCTGCGCAATGTCGCGCGCAGCGCACCGTATATGCACAATGGCTCGCTAGCCACACTTGCCGAGGTGGTGCGCCACTACTCGGAACTTGACGAGGACCGACTGCACGCCGACGGCGAAAAAATACTTCGCCCGCTCAAATTGAGCACGGGGGAGAGCGCGGATTTGGTAGCGTTTTTGGAGAGTTTGAGCGCGTCGGGGCTGGGGGTGATGGTGGATAAATTGCCGACGGCGTTGGCGCGGCAGCGGTGTACGCCGACTGCGAACTAGCCAGTGCGCGGCGCGGTAATCGGCAACTCTTGGTTGGTTACCGCGTTGCAAGCCACGATGACACCCAGCAAGATGCCGAGCGGTTCCCAAAGCAAGGATTCTACGAAGCCGAAGACTAAATAGCTTGATACCAAGCTCGCAAGCAGGGCGCAGGCGATCAACGAGGTATCGACACTGTGTGCATCTGACAAATTGACTCCGCGCGCCTCGCGGCAGGCACGATGGGCGAGCGTAAGCGCCCGCGCCAGCGTGACCAGCAGGAGCAGCAGGGCGGGGAGACCGCCGGCAAACGCGACTTCTAAGTACATGCTGTGAGGCCCTATTGATTCTGCCAGCAGCCACCAAGGGCGCGATGGGCGTAGCTGTCGAAACTCGGTGTGGAAGCGCTCTGGACCCGTACCGTGCCCCAAGACTGGCCGGTTCGCCACCATTTCATAGCCAGGACCCCAAGTCGTGGTAATCCGATCCGTAGCATTAAACCCAAGGGTGATGCCGCGTTGAATCATTTGGCTGCCCAGCGGGGTCTGCGCCAGCGCGGCGAAAATGGCGATGATTGGTACAAAAGCGAACAGAACTTTCCATTTGCCACGCAAACTGGCGATGATAGCCACGATTGCAACACCGCAGAACGCTGCCGCCCAAGCGCCGCGGGATCCGGTGAGGGCGATCATCAAGGCGGCGTAGAGCAGACCCAGCACCAACCATGCGCGGTGCCGGTCGGTAGGTTTGGTCTGTAGTGCCAATATCAGCATAAAAGGCAAGCAAAAGACGATTCCAGGGCCGTACTCACGAACCGAGTTGCTGCCGTAGGTCAACACCCATGCGGCCTGTTTTTGCAGGATTCTCGAAATCTCTACCGTTTCCAGTCCGCACAAGGCGAACGCGAGGCAGGTTAAAAATCCACAAAACCACCGCAAGCGCTGCAGGTCACGCAACACATCGGCGGCAATCACGGCCACCACCAGCGCACGCAAGTGATGGCGTCGCAAATAATTTAACCCAGCCAAAGGCGTTTCGCTGATGAGCGAGGTCAGTGCAAGCCAGAGCAGGAGTGTGGCAAACAGGGGCAGCAAGCCGCTTCGAAAGATCGCCATGCTGACGGCACCACGAAGCAGGATCAGACGTGGGAGCCATGCCAACACGCAGCCATAAAAGGCGGTTGCCAAAAAAGGCTGGCCGGGCAGGAGCGCGGCCACGGTGAAGGTGCAGATACCGACTAGAGCACAACCGTCAGCGATGCGGGTTTTGGATACCACTAGCACGTGCGAATATTTGTCGATTTATTCGGCGACGCTGACTTTCCACGCGAAGTCATCGCAGATTCACCACATTGTCGGCAATGAGCGATGCCTGCGGACTAGCCTGATAAATCACATACTCAGGAATGAATTTCTTCAGCGTAGCGCGAACGGTTTCATCCTCTTGGGGCAGTTCTTGGTTGATCCAAGCCAGTAACTGCGAAAAGTGCGTTTCACTAACTGCGCGCGCTCGGGAAATGTGGATCTTTGGATGCGAGGTTCGTGAAGTCGCTTCGCCCTCGGCCAACAACTCCTCATAAAGCTTTTCACCTGGCCGCAAACCCGTAAATTCCAGTTTGATCGCACCTTCTGGCAAGCCAGAGAGCCGAATCAACTGCTTAGCCAAGTCGACGATTTTGACCGGCTCGCCCATGTCAAGAACAAAAATTTCGCCATGCGCGGAATCGACCGCCATACTGCCAGCCTGAAGTACTAGCTGCGCCGCCTCAGGGATGGACATGAAATAGCGAATGATGTCAGGGTGGGTAACCGTGATCGGGCCGCCAGCGGCGATTTGCGCCTGAAACTTCGGGATGACGCTGCCATTGCTGCCCAACACGTTACCGAATCGAACGACCCCAAAACGGGTTTTGCCGGTTCCTTCCAGCGCCTGGCAAATCTGCTCTGCCAAGCGCTTGGTAGCCCCCATCACGTTGGTGGGATTGACCGCCTTGTCCGTGGAAATTAGTACGAACCGTGCGACCTGACAGCGCAGCGACTCGCTCGCCAGTATGTAGGTACCGAAAGCGTTGTTGCGCACCGCTTCCCACGCATTTACCTCTTCCATCAACGGCACGTGCTTGTAAGCCGCTGCGTGAAACACCGCGTGAGGCCGATAGCGCTCCAAAACTTCGCGCACCCGAAGCGCATTCTTCACATCACCCGCAACCGCGATCACGCTTAAGTGGGGGTGATTGCGGTCAAACTCTTCTTTGAGCTGGTACAAGAGGAATTCACTTGCCTCAAAAAACACCAAAAGTGAAGGCCTGGCCTTGGCAATTTGGCGACAAAGTTCTGAGCCGATCGACCCTCCGGCACCAGAAATGAACACGACACGATCAGCCAGCATCTGCGCTACACCAACGGTGTCAAGGATGACCGGGTCACGCCCAAGCAAGTCGTCGACTTCAATCTTGCGCAACCCTGCTCCGCCTGCGACGGTGCGGCGCGGATCGAGCATTTCGTCCAGCGACGGTACGGTCAGGACTTCGATGCCGGGAAGTCCGCAAGCGGCTGCCGCCCGCGCCCGCGCACTATGGTGTGCACCCGGCATGGCGATTACCGCAGCTTTGATTTCAGTATCCGCGACAAAACTAGCAAACTCTTCTATCCCACCCACCACATCGACCCCGTGGATGCGCGCACCACGTTTGTGTGGATCGTCATCCAGAAATGCGACGGGATGCCATTTTCCATGCTTGCGCAATTCCTTGACCAACTGCACGCCGGAGTCTCCGGCCCCGACAATAACGATAGGAGTGCCGAACGCGCGAGAGCTTTGGGACGCGGCGTGCTCCCGCCAAAGTCGATACAGTGCGCGACTACCTCCCATCGCCATGATTTGAAGCAGGGGAGCTATGATAAGAACTGAGCGAGGTATTGCAACCTCAGGCTTAAAGAGAAAAAGTGCTAGTGGCACAAGCGCGGCCGATAGCGTCACAGTGATTACCAATAGGCGCAAGTCAGCCAAACTGGCATACCGCCAGCGCCCCCGGTAGAGGCCCCCGATCAGAAAAACACCTGCTTGAAGCGGCAGGACCCAAGGCAAGATATTCATAGTGGATGCCAAGCCCCCGCCCAGATTGTCAAGGTTCGCACGAAGGGCAAACGCGCCGAACCAAGCCAGGGCGATAACGGCCACATCGTGGACGAATGCGAGCGTAGCGCGGTGGTCACGGAGCATAAGGACGTTTGTACCAGTGGGGAGACCTCGAACCAAGCATTTTATCGATCTGTCCATCGGTGGATTGCGCTGTCAGAAATTGTCTTTCGGGGATAGTCCGCAGTTTTGGCCGTCGTGATGTTTATGGTCGGTGAACATTGCCAGACTCGCAACAGTACGCCAATCGGCTGCGCTAAAATCAAGGTTTGGTAACGCACACGGGGGTTTTTGCATCCGTGTTTTTTTTTTTAAGCTGATGTATGGGTCACACTATCTTGAGTCCGGTCAACAGAAAAATCGCGGTTGTGGGGCTTGGCTATGTCGGCCTTCCCGTGGCCGTGGCCTTCGGGCAGCAGTATCAGGTGGTAGGCTTTGACATCAATCAAGCGCGGATCCAGGCGCTTTTGGGGGGGCATGATTCCACGGGTGAAGTGACCGATGACGCACTATCCGCCGCGAAAGTGGAATTCACCTGCGACCCCGCCACGCTCGCAAAAAGCGACTTTTTCATAGTCGCCGTACCCACGCCGGTCGATGCAGCCAATAAGCCGGATCTGTCGCCACTGATTAGTGCCTCAAGATTTGTCGGTTCGATCCTGAAAAAGGACGATATTGTCGTTTACGAATCGACTGTCTATCCCGGTGCTACCGAGGAAGACTGCGTTCCTGAGCTTGAAAAATCGAGCGGGCTGAAGCACGGCGTTGACTTTTTTACCGGGTATAGCCCGGAGCGTATCAATCCCGGCGACCGTGAGCACACTTTTACTAAGATCAAAAAAATTGTTTCCGGCTGCGACGCTCGAACGCTGGACATTGTGGCGGATGTCTACGGGTCCGTCGTTACAGCAGGCGTGCACCGCGCCGCGTCCATCAAGGTTGCCGAGGCTGCGAAAGTTATTGAGAACACTCAGCGTGACCTCAACATCGCCCTCATGAATGAGCTCGCTGTCGTCTTCAAGCGCATGGGAATAGACACCCAAGAGGTTCTTGATGCAGCTGGCACCAAATGGAATTTTTTGCCATTCAGGCCGGGCTTGGTAGGAGGGCACTGTATCGGTGTCGACCCGTACTATCTGACCTATAAGGCGGAGAAGCTTGGTTACATCCCGCAGGTTATTTTGGCTGGCAGGCGTATCAATGACAACATGGCGAGGTTTGTTGCCCGCGAAACCGTTAAACGCATGATCCAAGTAGGCATTGATGTTTCCCGCGCGCGAGTTGGTGTGCTCGGCATTACCTTCAAGGAGAACTGCCCCGACGTGCGCAATTCAAAGGTGGCCGATATCGTGCGCGAGTTGCGCGATTATGGAATTGAAGTCCTGGTGACCGACCCGCACGCTGATGCCACTGAAGTTCATGAAGAATATGGCATTACCCTCTCTGCGCTCTCGCCGCAAACGGCGTGCGACGCACTGATTGTTGCGGTCGCGCACACCGAGTTTCGCAATTTGATGCCAGCTTCACTTCGGGCGCTGACCCGCGGAGCCAAGCCCGTCGTGGCTGATGTCAAATCCTTGTATTCTGTCAAATCACTAGGCGAAGCGGGCTTCTCGGTCTGGCGCATATAGTTCACTGACCGTAAGAAAATCCCTATGACATCCATCATTCCGATCTCGGGCCGCAAGATTCGTTTTGCTGTGGTTGGTTGCGGTCGTATCGCCAAGAACCACATCGCATCGATTCAGCAACACGGCGAACGCGCCGAGATTGTCGATGTGTGCGACATTGACCCGGCCGCACTGGCTTTGGCCGTACAAGACACTGGCGCAAAAAGCCATGCCTCCATTGATGCGCTACTGACCAACACAAATGCGGATGTGGTGACCCTCACCACACCCAGTGGCCTGCATCCAGGCCAAGCGGTCAAGGTGGCGGCAGCGGGTCGGCACGTGCTTTCAGAAAAGCCGATGGCCACCAAGTGGGAAGATGGCTTGCGCATGGTGCGCGCTTGCGATGAGGCAGGGGTCAGGCTTTTTGTCGTCAAACAAAATCGCAGCAATGCCACTTTGCAGTTGCTAAAAAGTGCGATCGAAAAAAAGCGTTTTGGGCGAATCTACCTGGTGACGCTCAACGTCTTTTGGACCCGGCCGCAGCAAGGTTATTATGACCAAGCCAAATGGCGTGGCACTTGGGAATTGGACGGTGGTGCCTTCATGAACCAGGCGAGCCACTATGTTGACCTGCTGGAATGGTTGATCGGTCCGATTGAGTCGCTGCATGCCTATACCGCCACCCTGGCGCGGGATATCGAAGCCGAAGATACGGGCGTGCTCTCAGTCAAATGGCGCAGCGGTGCTCTGGGATCACTCAATTGCACCATGCTGACCTTCCCGAAAAACTTAGAAGGCAGCATCACGATTTTGGGCGAAAAGGGCACGGTTCGGATTGGCGGAGTCGCGGTCAACGAAATCAAGGAGTGGAACTTCGCGGAGCCGGATTCTGATGACGAAAAAATCAAAGGAGCCAGCTATGCGACCACTTCGGTCTATGGTTTCGGGCATCCGCTCTACTACGACAATGTGATCCAAGTTATGCGCGGCGAAGCCGCTCAGGCCGTGGATGGGCGCGAAGGCCTCAAGTCGCTGGAGGTACTGATTGCGGCCTATCGCTCGGCCCGCGATGGCGTGCGCGTGGGCCTCCCGCTGGAGCTTTAAGCCGCATGCCAACGCCTTCGCTTCCCTACACCGTTCACTCCAGCGCCATTATTGATGACGGCGCGCAGATTGGTGCGAGCAGTCGTATTTGGCATTTCGTGCACGTGTGCGGCAAGGCGCGTATCGGCAGCGGCTGTTCGCTCGGGCAAAACGTGTTTGTCGGCAATGACGTCTCGATTGGCAACAACTGCAAAATCCAGAACAATGTCTCGGTCTACGATGCGGTCACACTGGAAGACGATGTCTTCTGTGGCCCCAGCATGGTGTTCACCAATGTCTACAACCCGCGTTCCGCAGTAACCCGCAAGGACGAATACCGCAGTACCTTGATCAAACGTGGCGCGACGCTGGGGGCCAACTGCACCATTGTCTGCGGGGTCACGGTAGGGGAATACGCGTTTGTGGCGGCAGGCGCGGTCATCAACCGCGATGTCAAGCCGTTTGCCCTGATGGCGGGTGTGCCCGGACGACAGATTGGCTGGATGAGCAAATTTGGTGAACGGCTGGATCTGCCGTTGAGCGGCAATAGCCAGGCGGTTTGCGGGCACACCAAACAGGTTTATGAACTCAAGGACAGCGAAATCACCGTCCGCTGACTCTCTGAAAGCCCGGAAAACATAGCGAGGAACCCGTAATGAGTGCAGTACTCAAAGAAGCGAATCTGGAAGTAGTCCCGGCAAAAATCGAATTCGTCGACCTGAAAGCGCAATATCGCGCCCTGAAAGCCGGGATTGATGCGCGCATTCAGAAGGTCCTGGACCACGGCCAATACATCATGGGCCCGGAAGTGGCCGAGCTTGAAGGCAAGCTTGCCGCCTGGACCGGTTCCAAACATTGCATTACCGTGGCATCTGGCACCGAGGCGCTGCTGATTGCCCTGATGGCGCTCGATTTCAAGCCCGGCGACGAAGTCATCACTACTTCCTTCACGTTTGTGGCAACCGCCGAAGTGATCGTGCTGCTCGGTGGCATCCCGGTGTTTGTCGATGTCGAGCCCGACACCTGCAACATCAACGTGAGCCAGGTGGAGGCCAAGATCACGCCGCGCACCAAGGCCATTATTCCGGTGTCGCTCTATGGCCAGCCGGGTGACATGGACGAGCTCAATGCGATTGCGGCACGCCACAATATTCCGGTGATTGAAGATGCTGCGCAAAGCTTCGGCGCGGAATACAAAGGCCGCAAGAGCGGCAATCTTTCCACCATTGGCTGCACCAGTTTCTTTCCCTCCAAGCCGCTCGGTTGCTATGGCGACGGCGGCGCGATTTTTACCAATGACGATGCGCTCGCCAAGGCATCACGCGAAATCCGCGTCCATGGGCAAAGCGGGCGCTATTTTCACACCCGCGTCGGCGTCGGCGGGCGGATGGACACCCTGCAATGCGCCATTGTCCTGGGTAAATATGAGCGCTTCGACTGGGAAATCAGGCAGCGCATCGAGATTGGCGCGCGCTACGCAACTTTGCTCAGGGAAATTCCGGGCCTGCAACTGGTGCAAGTGCGGCCCGACCGCACCAGCGTTTGGGCCCAGTTCACGGTGCTTGTGCCGAACCGGGAACAGGTGCTTGAATCACTCAAGGCTGCGGGCATCCCCACCGCCGTACACTATCCAAGAGGGATTCATCAGCAACCAGTGTTCGCGCAGTACTGCTGCCCGGACTGCATGCCGGTATCCAACGATTTGGCTACCCGCGTGATGAGTTTGCCGATGAGCCCTGATCTGTCCCAGTCCGAGCAACATCGGATCACCGGCGCGCTTCGGACCGCGCTTGCTGCCGTCTAGTAACGACCCAAAACCGTTTCCGGGCGCGGTGCTCGGAGCAGACCGCCGTGGATACCTTAGTTTGGAACGTCACATGCGCGTCGCAGTGCTTCAGTCCAATTACATCCCCTGGAAAGGGTATTTCGACATCATCAGGGCGGTTGATCTGTTCATCTTCTACGACGATGTTCAGTTCACAAAGAATGACTGGCGAAACCGCAACCGGATCAAAACGCCGAACGGTGTGCAGTGGCTCACCATTCCCGTCGGACAAGACATTGATCGGCGGATTGATCAAGTCATATTGCCAAAAAATGAGAGCTGGCGTCGCAAACATTGGAGCACGCTGTGCCACTGCTATGGAAAGACGGCCCATTTCTCCAGGTATGCGCCGCTCATCGCGCCATTCTTTGAACCTGGCGTGTGCACTACCCTGTCGGAGTTTAACCAACGACTTGTCAAGACAATCGCCACGGAAATTCTGGGTGCGGCA
Source organism: Burkholderiales bacterium (assembly GCA_031362865.1). Classification (GTDB taxonomy): domain Bacteria; phylum Pseudomonadota; class Gammaproteobacteria; order Burkholderiales; family JAEUOS01; genus JANLTH01. The sequence goes on from JANLTH010000033.1 coordinate 14,809, forward strand.
ACCGAATTTCGAGCCTCGACGGAGTATCCCCTTTCAGGCACTGGATCGAGCAGATTGCTGACTTTGCTCGATCAAGTCGGCTGTACACAGTACCGCTCTGGCCCGGCAGCAACTGCGTACCTAGATGAAACGGCATTTGCAGCTGCCGGGATCCAAGTTGAGTATCAGGACTACCTTGGCTACCCGGAATACCCACAGCTTTTTCCGCCGTTCGAGCACGCGGTCACCATCCTCGACCTGATTTTTAACTGCGGCCCGCAAGCCGACAGATTCATGCAAGCCCATCCGCGTTAAAACACGTTGGGCCGAGTGTCGTCGCTTACTGAAGCGCCATGGTGCTGGTGAAAGAGCCGTTGCTCCCATTGCCACTCAGGGTATTGTTGCCAAAAGAAATTAGCTGGCCCGCCCCATCAGAATAAAGCCCTTGGTTGGTGCTGCCAAACACACTGGAATTTGCTAACGTGACGGTGGCACCGGTAATGGAACCGATTCCCCAAACGTTGTTTGCGACCGAGCTGTCGCTGATCGCCAGCGTCCCCGCGGTGGCGGAAATGCCGAGATTCAGATTGCCTGAGATCACACTGTTCTTGACGATGGCAGTCCCGGTCCCGGCATTGCGAAAGCCATCTAGCGTATTGTTTTCGAAGCGAACCCGATTGGCTGTGACTTTGCCCGCAAAGCTAATCACTCCGAATGACGAATTGCCCGAGATTGTGCTGTCCGCGATATAGAGATGCCCAGAAGACGATTGCTCAACGCCATTGGTCATGCCCGATATAAATACCCTTTCGAGAATAACGTTTGTAGCGCTCAGGATCCGCACGCCGCTGAGTGCGGTGTTGGTTCCGAATACTGTGAGATTACGCAAGGTTACGTTTCCGGCGGCGGTTAGGTTAATATTAATCCCATTTGAGCCCGCAACCAATACGGATCCCTCGATTCCCCCGCCATCTATCGTTATGGCTTTGGTGATGGTGACGGCACCGTAGCCGCCTGGATCAAGCACCGAAATCACGCCGCCCGTCGCGGTTTTGCTAATGGCACCAGCAAAGGTTTTACACGGTGCGGTGCGACTACAAGGGTTTGCGTCGTCCCCTACTCCAGATACCCACGTGCGGGTTGCCTGGGCGAAAGCGGGGCTACTGAGAAACGCAAGTGCCGACATAAGCAGTAAAGCGCGAATGATCGATTTCATGACAACCCCCACTGAGATGAACGAATTGGGAGTCTAGCGCAAATGTGGAAAAGCTATACGCCTCCCCTAGAGTTGGGGCGACACCGTCTACGAAACTAGTTTCGTAGACACTCCATAAAGCAGTGCGTATACGGAATCCATCGCTTGTGCCGGATTTCCACCATTCTATTTGGGTACAGCTCCGCGGCAAGCGAGTCATAGCCCGCTCGGTTCCGGACGTTTTGCCCTCGATCCTTGCTTATCAAGTAGCGGGCAACCGGATTTTGACCTGGTTCCCAGCATGGATCAACGGTGATCAGGCGACCACCAGGTTTTAAGGCAGCATGAGCGAGTTGGAACAAAGCAGCGGCATCGCTATCGGATAAGTGATGTAACACGCCAGACGCAACCACGACATCAACCGGTGGCAATTTCGCAAGTTCGCCATGGGTCAACAATTTGCGCTCGAAGTTACCCCTTGCGCCGAAGCGCCGTTGGGCATGAGCAATGTAGTCTGGGCTGATGTCAAAGCCCCAGTAGACTACGCCCTCAGGCAGATATGCCAACAGATCACCGGGCCCACAACCGATGTCGATGATCAAGGTGCCTGCGGATGGCCGAATGCGTTGGTGAACCAGATTGCGCCACGCCGCTTTGGCCCCCATCAGATTCTGAAAAGTGCTGTAAACCAAGGGCTTAGAAAGCAGGGCGCGAATTCCGTGGGTGATTTGGGCCATTGGCAGCTCACACGGTCAAAGTCGGTTTGCAAATAGAACAATCTATCTGAGGCAATGCCCAGGACGGCAGGTGAACAACGAGTCTGTGCAGTTTAAGGATGGCTATCGCACGCAACGGCACAGTTATCCAAGCCGAATGTCGGGCTGCAAATTGCTTATCGGTCGCTAGTCGGTCAATGCTGTCTGCGAACACTGTTTTTCGAAAGTGCACACGCAAGGACGGCTGTGCATGCAAAGCGCGGTTTATAGCGTCCACTGAAATCCAGTTGAGCGATGCCCACGTGCCTGCCGGGTCGGATAAATTAGTTTTCCCGAGAATTGCACGGTGCAGCACGGCGAAAGTCAACTTTTTGGAAAAAAGGGTAGGAATGCCGAAGTGAGGTTCGTATGGAAACCTGTAGTTGGGACAGATGAAGCGATAAGCACTACCGGGGCGCAACGCTGTCAATGTGTTGGCAAGAGCGGCCTGGATATCGTGCACATGCTCCATGACATTGACCGAAAACGCGAAATCTACGCTTTCGGGCTGGTGTAGCTCCTCAATGCCATAGCGCAATACGGTCGGGGCGCAGCCCATGGATTGCGCTTTTTCAAGGATCAAGGATTGCAGCTTAGAAAAAATAGAAAAGCCGACACCAATTGGTTCAAGCGCCGTGACGTTGTAGCCTTCGCGCTGCAACTGCGCGCTGAGCAACATAAGGCCAGCACCAACCTCAAGAATCGCGCTGCCCGGAGGCAGGGCCGCCAAGTTTTCGGAGAGCCATTGGCGACCAAATTTGGCCTCACTTGCAAAAGTATCGAACAGCGATAACGCTGCAGGGTCTGCTTGCGCTACAGTTTGCCGCATGGATGCCAAAAATGGGTCTATCGAGACCGGCAGCCCACCGCTTGTGGGGCTGTCAGCGGGCCGCAAGGGCAACTCCAACAACAACCAAACCCACACCCAAAATTTGTACACCCCGCATCGCCTCGCCCAACAGCAAAACGCCGCCGAGCACCACAGAAACCACTGTGATGCCAATGTACGCGGGAAAAGCGACAGAAATAGCAAATTTCTCGGCGACAAACATCCAGGCAACCGAACCCAGAAAGGTCGACAAATACGCACCCATGATGTAGGGGTCCACGAAGTAGGTGAGCAGGCGCTCCCATCTTCCGGCATTTGCGATCCAATCGGTCTGCGAAGTGATGGCTGCAATTCGCCACTTCGTGACCAATTGGCCAGTCACGACCAGACCAACGGTTGGCAGCATTGCAATCAGCATGCTCATTTTTTTGCCCGCCTTTAACTGGGTGGTGCGGTTTGCACTGGTAGGTCGAAGTACTTCAACGAATCCGGGTTATGCAGAAAGAGCAAACCCAGTATGCTCAAGCCATTCTCAAAACGCTCACCTGGCTGGGAATGTGCCGGGTATTCGTAGCGCATGAACTCCCAGGCGATGCTGGCTTCCTGGAACCAAGTGGAATGAATGTACCACTGCGCAGACGGCCCCGAAATGTAATGGGTTGCCCCCACTATGGATAACGTGCCCATCAGCTTCTCCAGCCGGATGCCCCAGGGAAGGTCAACGATGAAGAACGCACAAAGTGGGTTTCGCTGGTGATGCCCAGCATCTCACAGAAGACCTGGGTCAGTTGGATGTCAATTTCTGCAAACAGGGGTTCTTGGAATGCGTGGATGGGTCACAGCTTTCGGGCGGCCCTATCCAAGTAGGGGGCTATCCCGTAACAATGTTCCAGCGTGCGCCAATGCTTGTCGTGCCATTTCGAACGAGTATCGGTCTGCGTGTTTTTGATCAACTTCACCTCGGAGACGACACCCCCACTCAGTACCGAGATCGTGAGCTATTGAATGTCTGACCCCGAGTGTATGCGATTGCGATTGCGCCACCTGCTCTTGTCGTACTGGACATCAGCATAGAACAGGAAAACCGCACATCGACGGATGATGTCAAAGTAGCTGCGCCAAGGGATGTAAGAGGGCTGAATGATGCTAACAACGCGATTCATCGCGTGACTTGCTTCCAATAAACTAAACGCTAGCATGCCTGTAGCGGTACATATCCAGCATTTCTGGCGGTATACCCCAGTCAAATGCGCCAACGTCATCATGCAGTTTTTCCAGTGAATCGCGGAACATTGCGCTCACTTGGGAAGACATCCGATTGTGCGCCGGCTCGAATCCGTGCTGATACGCCGCACTCATTTGATGGCGGACGGCCTTCTCAATCGCCTCTTGTCTGGTCAAAGTGCGTATATATTGCCGCTCCGGTCTAAAAAGCTTCCAAGCGACACCCACTTCGTGACCCATTAGCATGGCTGATACCGTTTTCGCTAGTAGCGGGGCAAGATGAAAACCGTCCCTTTTCGTTCCTGTGGCGATCACTAGGTTGCATATCGAAGTCGTGCCAATCAGAGGATATGTGTCTTGACTTGTGGGCCGCCATCCAACGTTCACGCGAATGAGATCAGCACGATAGAAGTTCGCATTAATTTGGTCTATTGCACCTCGCATGAGCGTTTCAACACTGGTAAGCCTCCCGTGGAGATATGGCGTAGGTGAGATGAAATTGCTCGCACCTATCAACATGCGGTCATTCGGTCCGTTACGGTAACGATACGGCGCAGAGTAAAGTCCGCACGCCAAGCCACGGTTGGGGGTTCGAATGCAGTTGGTATGCATATCAGTTGGGCATGCGATCTCGATAGACACCCCAACACCGTAAAAGACCCTCTGAATCTGAAGACCAATGTCACTTGCGACTATCAGCTCGGAAGTGGCGGCTCCGGTGGCCACGAGGAATTTGTCGCCTTCTAAAGACGATCCGTCAGTCAATACGACACGCTCAATCGCCCCATCCGAACCTAAAATTAGCTTGGATGCCATCTGGTCACAAATGTCCACGCGCCCCGAGAGGACAAGAGCTGCTTCCAACTCGGCAACGGTTTGGCGTGGGTTCATCCATCCCTCATTGTCGATCAGAAGTGCTCTTGTCGCGCGCCCACGCTGCGTCGGGTTGTAATTCGGAATATCTTTTGGATTGACCCGCGAGTACGGTTCTTCAAAGTCGGAAAGCGCGCGCTCAATCGCATCAAAATTGTCATCATCGAGATTATCGGCTGCGCAGTTGTTAACAACGTACGTTCCCCTTTCGAGTTCCACTTGACCGCTGTCGCTCCTACAAGCACTTGATATCTTTGCGGCGAATGCTGGCCACATCGCAGTAGCATCCCGGCTGAACTGAAAGCGTACTTTGTCAACTTCTGCTTCAAGTGTTCCCGCTTCTATCTCAGCAAACGAGTTCAGCATTGCCGCAGCAGCTAACGAGGCGGAACAAAGCCTATCTCGCTTACCGACCAGCACTACACGAGAGACTCCCGTCGCTTCACTAACAAGATGAAATGCACACGAGAGCGCAACAATACCATTGCCGATGATGATAATTTTCACTTTGGGCCTGTTGTTGTCGCGGGGGAATCAATAGGGTTTCTCAAAATAGCAAAGACCAGGATATGTCTCGGCTCTGTGAATTCGATGAGCGTTGTTGGGAAGTATCCATTCGGCGTAGACGCGTCCCTCTGCTGGGATGGACGAGCGCGTAAGCTGCCAAAACGCAGCGATTCCTCCTGGCACCATGCGTGCCCACACTGCATCGAAAGCTTCCTTTGTAGGCTCGTAGGCATTCACATCAAAAAAGGCCAATGCAACAAACTCACTAGGACGGGATTCAAAGAACTCGGGGATGCATTTTCGACAGTCTCCGGCAATAACCGAATGCTTGCCATGATTATGCTGCCCCATGGCATTGCTCCGCTCGTGCAGTTCAAGCAACTCGCTCAAATAGGCCGCGTAGCCAGTTCCGCCGACACCATATGTTCCGTTGCGATGCAGCGCTGTTGCCTCGTCACGCTCGGAAAAGCCGACATAACCTTCGAACGTGTCAAAGCAAATAATTCTTCGATTGAAATGAAGGGGTTCATAAATTGCACGCAAGTTCTCACAGATCACTGCGGTTTGCCCGCGCCAAGTTCCGACATCTAGAACCGCTCCTGGAATTGCAACTATTTTTTTATAAAGTTCAGCGATTGCCAAAAACCGCGCAAGCAAGGAGCCGCGGACGAAAAGCCCAAGGGATCTTTCATGCTCCTCGGTTGTTGCAGGATAAGTCTGCATCAAACGAAAAATGGCTTCGCGAGCCGCGATGCCGTTCTCATCGGAATAGCTGATGACGCTTGATTCGTGTTCTGATTTCATTAATTATCCATAGCTACGACTAGGGTCTAGAAACGGTCGAGGTTGGTTAAAAGCGCTGACGGATCAGGAAGAGGGGACGGTTTTGCACTTCTCGGAATATTTTTGCCACGTAAGTGCCGACGATTCCAATGCAAAACACTTGCAGCCCAAAGGCAACCAGGCTTACTGAGGTAATTGCTGCAAAGCCTGGCAGATATGCATTCCCCAACCAACGATCAAGAATGATGTACATCGCCAGCACCAGACCGATAGCGGACATCAACAGCCCACCATATGCAACTATTTGCAAAGGCCGGTTCGTAAAATAAAGCACGCCGTCCAACCCAAGCTTAAGTCGGCTCCAAAAGGTGTAGGAGGAGCGCTTGTCAATTCGCGGCTGATGCTCTATTTGGATGTATTTCTGCTTGAATCCCAGCCATTGATCCAAGCCTTGGGGAAATCGGCTCTTCTCCGTCAAGCCATTGTATGCATTTACAAAACGTCGGCTCATGGCACGAAGTGATGAGGTATTTTGCGGCACCGCGAATCCCGTAAGCAATCGGAAAATCGTGTAGTAGAGCCAAGCAGATGCACGATCAATGAGCGGGCTTTCCCGAACAGAATAAACACCGACGACCAAATCGTAATCATCCGACTCTAGCACCCGTACGAGCTTCGGGATTTCGTATGGCGGATCTTGCATATCCACATTCATTCGGAGCACGACATCGCCCGCTGCTTCTTGCAAGCCGCACGCAATCGCAGCGTGCTGTCCGAAGTTTCTAGAAAGATCCATTACTCGGACAAAATGGAATTGCAATTGCGTTTCTCGCAATTGCTCAAGCGACTCATCGCTGCTTCCATCGTTGATAAAAATCAATTCGAAACCGGATGTTCCTGCCAAAGGAATCATCACCGCCGAAATTTGGTTACAAAATGCTAGCGCAAGATAACCGTCGTTGTAAATAGGTACGACTATCGAGTACTTCATAAATGCATGGTTGGAAGCTTCTGATACATCCGCTACTAAACTTAGACTTGGGGAGTAAGTGCATATAAATCTGCAGGATTTGTAGCCGCAGCGCATCGCCACAAGGCCCCAAAATCGCTATGTTCGATTCATTCGATTATCGAGAAATGTTTTGGGGGATGCATCCCAAATCAGAGTTTCCCAATAAATCGATCATACTATATCCGTTAGCGCAGTATGCTTTCTGAACAATTGGTTTGAACAAAGCTGATACCGCAAATCCATGACCACGAATTCGCTGCTTAGCTTCAATCGCCCCCATATGACGGGCGCAGAACTTGCCTATATCCAACATGCTCATTCTTCAGGCCAGCTTGCCGGAGATGGGCATTTCACTCGCCTATGCTCACGCTGGCTGGAGCAGAACACAGGCGCGCGCCATGCGCTGCTTACCCATTCCTGTACCGCAGCTCTTGAAATGGCAGCTCTACTGCTGGAGATCGCGCCCGGTGATGAAGTCATCATGCCGTCCTTCACCTTCGTGTCAACCGCCAATGCGTTCGTGCTGCGAGGCGGTGTGCCGGTGTTTGTCGACATACGCCCAGACACGTTGAACATTGATGAAAAGTTGATTGAGGCGGCGATCACCCCAAAAACGAAGGCAATCGTCGTGGTGCACTATGCAGGAGTGGCCTGCGAGATGGACACAATTATGGCAATCGCGCAGCACCACGGCTTGCCCGTGTTGGAAGACGCAGCTCAAGCACTGATGTCTACCTACAAGGGAAGACGGCTCGGCAGCATCGGCGCACTCGGGACGCTGAGCTTTCATGAAACAAAAAACGTAGTCTCAGGCGAGGGCGGGGCGTTGCTGGTCAATGACCCGACGTTTTTTGAGCGAGCGGAAGTTATCCGAGAGAAGGGTACAAACCGAAGCCGGTTTTTCCGGGGGCAGGTGGACAAATACACCTGGGTGGATGTAGGTTCATCGTTTTTGCCCGGGGAAATAGTTGCAGCCTTTTTATACGCCCAGCTACAGGCGGCAGAGCAAATTACGCAAGACCGTCTTCTGATTTGGTGGGCATACCGAGCGGCGTTTGAGAACAATGCCGCAACCTTCAGGCCGCCCATGGTTCCGGATGGCTGCAACCACAACGCCCATATGTTTTACCTGATGGCGGACAGCTTGCGCAGTCGTACGCAGGCGATCAGTTCGTTGGCAACAGGCGGAATACACTCTGTCTTTCATTATGTCCCATTACACAATTCCCCTGCAGGCCGCCGGTTTGCGCGCGTTGGCGGCACTATGCGCGAAACTGAAAGAGTGTCTGACTGCCTCTTACGCCTTCCGCTTTGGCTGGGATTGCCGACTGATGTTCCTAAGCGCTGCGCCGAGTTGCTTGACCGGAGCTTTCTTTCTTGAGAAAGTTGCGTAGTGTTTCTGGACGATCACCGGCATCTTCGGCATCGCACTCAGCTCTGCCTCTAGAATATGTTTCGCTCCCTCGTTCCCCGCAGTGTACGCGCGGCGGTCACATTTACCCCGCAGTATTTCCGACTACAGAGTTACGTTCCCGACCCATGTCAGAACTTGCCTTACAAGGTATTCCCGCCGTATTTCAATATGCCCTCTTTCATAGTTCGTCGGCTGGTCGACGGTACGCGCGAACGATGGGAACAGTAGCAGCAACGGATCATTGCGCCAGGTGCCAATTGAGATTACCAACGTGGATGGGCCTGCAGCGAGCGAGCGTGAAGGAAGCGGTCACAACGTTAGTGACACCACCACGCCAAACGTTGGAAATCCTGTGTTGACAGATTCGCAGCTTCGTAGCTCGGATTATTTCGAATTTCGTGGCGACGGAGCTTTCGCGGTAGCTTTCTTGTATGGCATCTGCCACTTAGGAATCATTTTTGTCCCAAATTCACTCTTTTGGGACGACTGGCTCATTGCCAACATCAGCCCCGAAATGCTTTTCGACATGTTCGACAAAACAGGTTCGGGTGTCTGGGTAGGCTGGCTGCTTAACGCGATCATCACAAATGGACTATTCCTTTCCCGAGTACTTGCGTATTTGTTCTACGGAGTCGCAACGGTCTGTGTATTCTCCCTTTTGAGACGCCACACCCCGGTTGGGGGAGATTGGGCTTTCGTTGTGGCCGGGCTGTTCGCGATATTGCCACTCAACACGGCCCGTGTGAGCTTGATAAGCATGCCTTACGCATTGAACTACTGCACATTTTTTCTCGCTTGGCTTTTTCTCCTCGACCGAAGGAAACTTCTTTCGGGCAGTCTTTTCTTTTTCAGTTTCTTCACCGCGTCAACACTAGTCTTTTTTGCCCTGCCGATAGCACACCTGTACGCCAAAACGCAATCAAGAATTAGTATTCGCGGTGTGGTTCGCTTTGGGCTGGGAAACGCAGGCATTCTCGCGATACCCTTCATTTTTTTTGCGCTCAAGCGATCATTTTTCGTACCCTACGGAAACTACGCCGGCTACAACCAAAATTTCTACTGGGATGGCCTCGCCACGCGTTTTGTGCGTTCGTTCGACGACTTTCTGCCTTACGAAATTCAGTGGGGCTATGTTCTCTTTCTGTTGATCCCCGTTTGGCTAATGTCCCGCCGACTTAGTCTCACACTTGACCGCAAACTACCCTTCTCCTTTGCACTTTTCGGCATCGGCGCGGTAGCACTGGTGCTGGCAATGTTTCCGTATCTGATCGTAGGCCACATCCCTACGTTTTGGGAGTGGACCTCGCGGCACCAGTTACTCATGCCGCTCGGAATCGCGCTTCTAATGGCCGGGTTTCTTGGGGTACTGCCAAACGCAATCCGAACCGTAGCATTTTGTATTCTCATTTCGCTATGCGCTGCGGCAAATCTGGCTCACTACGTCAGTGTTTGGAAGGATGCGAACAAGCAGGAGAAGCTCCTTGTCGAGATGAAAAAGCTGCCAAATCCGGTGGAGATCACGCTTTACTTGTTCGACGACAAGACTCCCAACGCCTTGCGTCGCCACTACCGCCAGTACGAATGGACCGGAATGCTGAAGCGTATTCATGGTGACGAGACGCGGTTCGGCATCGGCATCCAAGAAGCGCCGAACTACGCCAGGGGTGAGTACGACAAATTGTTTGTAGCTCAGTACCTGGCATCCGGTCATCGCCGCACGAGTACCGCAGCGCTGCTGGTCGAGGTAAAGAAAGTGAGGCCTCCAAACTGCCGAGCATTCTGCGTAGCGAACTACGAGTTGCATGCAAAGCCGGTGTTAAACGAAACAAAGCCATGAGAGCCGTCACCGCGATGGCTTGCCGCACGGAAAGCGGTACTGCGACAACGGGAACCCACTACCTGGGATGGGCGGGCGAAAGCTAGAATGGGGGCCTTGTTGAGGCTCGGCTTATTCGCTTCAAGAAGCAAACGTGGGCGGTTCCCGCGTGACGCAAAGTTCGTGACCAAGCTCCGAGCAAGTGCCATACCGAACCCAGCCGATGCCCAGAGTTTGCAGTCGAATAGACTCCTCAGAGGAGAGACAATGAAGACGAGCGATTCGTTGAAAATGCAGGGCACGTCCTCGATATGTGGCATCGCCGCCTCCCGAGTCGTGGTGTATCGGGCAGCGAAACACTTTCGACGCTGCATCTGAGATGGCGTTGTTTCGTCAAACCTCGGTATATCTGTTGGGCAATGTTCTCAATGCGGGGATTCCTTTTCTGCTCATGCCAGTCCTGACCCGTGTTCTGACACCGGGGGACTATGGCATCGTCACCATGTTTGCGGTTATGCTGAGTGTCGCTGGCGCTTTCACGGGGTTGAGCGTGCATGGTGCGGTCCAAGTGAGATTCGTTCAGCTCGGTCGGACAGAGTTGGCCGAGTACGTGGGGGTATGCCTTGGCATTCTCGCGCTCAGCACTGCGGTCGTGTTGCTTCTCGTAGGAGCATTTGGTGACGCACTTGCGGCTGCAACAGGCTTGCCGCCAAAATGGCTGCTTCTCGCCGTACTGCTCGCAGCACTCCAATTTGTCGGTAACATTCGCCTTTCGCTGTGGCAGGCGAATGGGGCTGCCTGGAAATACGGTGGTTATCAGATCGTGCAAAGCGCGCTCAATGCCGTGATTTCTCTAGGGCTGGTTCTGCTGGCGGGCTGGGCGTGGGAAGGGCGCATCGCCGGACAGGCCGTCGCGATTATTCTCTGTGGCAGCGTCGCAGTGCTTTGGTTGCGCGCAGATGGTTTTGTTCGACGGCCGTCCGCGTGGAAGGAGCAGTCGCGCGATGCCCTCAGATTCGGCCTGCCGCTGATCCCGCATGTGATTGGTGGGATCCTAATTGTGGCAACCGACCGCTTCGTCATTGTCGAGGCACTTGATGTCTCCCAAGCGGGTATTTATATGGTGGCATTGCAAGTTGGACAAGGTTTAGGATTGATCACTGAATCATTCAACAGATCTTTCGCGCCTTGGCTCCTGGCAAAACTTGCGTCTGACAAAGAACTACTGAAAATTCAGATGGTGCGAGGTACGTATTTGTATTTCGGTGCGGTGATCGCGTGCGCTGTTGTTCTTGGACTGGTCGCGCCATCGCTCCTCAGCATTTTGGTCGGGAAATCATTCCAGGCCGCAGCGCCGCTCGTGCTGTATACATCGCTGGGCTTTGCTTTCGGCGGCTGTTACTACATGGTGACCAATTACATATTCTTCAAAAGCAAGACCTCGCACCTTGCGATTGTCACTTTTGTGGTCGGCTTGATCAATATACCTCTGATGATCTGGTTCGTCGGGAGGCAAGGCATTCTCGGTGCCGCTCAAGCATTTATGTTCACCCAACTGCTGAGTTTTTTGGGGACGTGGTGGTTGGCTCAGCGAAACGTCCCCATGCCATGGTGGAATGCCGTCTTCGCACGCTCCGCCAGTCACTGAAAGTACCAAGATGAAGAGAGTATTGGTTACCGGCGCCGATGGTTTTATCGGATCTCACCTCACTGAAATGCTGGTCAGAGAAGGCTATCAAGTACGGGCACTGTCCCAGTACAACTCATTTAACAACTGGGGATGGCTTGAAGATATCGCGCACTTGGCCGAGATCGAAGTGATCAGCGGAGACGTACGCGACCCCCATTTTTGCCGACATGCAGTAAAGGACATGGGCATCGTGTTCCACCTCGCCGCTTTGATTGCGATTCCGTATTCTTATCTGGCACCGAATAGCTACGTTGACACGAACGTGAGTGGCACACTTCACATTTGTCAGGCTGCCCTGGATCATGGGGTTTCCCGGGTGATTCATACCTCGACGAGCGAGGTCTACGGCACCGCGCAATACGTGCCGATCAATGAACGCCATCCACTACAGGCGCAATCCCCTTACAGTGCGTCAAAAATTGCTGCGGATGCCATGGCGATGAGCTTCTTCAACGCGTTTTCGCTGCCAGTCACAATCGCACGTCCATTCAATACTTACGGGCCGCGCCAATCAGCTCGCGCGGTCATCCCGACCATCATCACTCAGATTGCCAGTGGCATGAAGGAGATCAAGCTGGGCGACGTGTCGCCTACTCGTGACTTCAATTATGTGGAGGACACCTGCCGCGGCTTCATCGCGTTGGCACAAGCGGATTCTGCGATTGGGCACACCGTGAATATTGGGTCCAATTTCGAAATCTCGGTCCGCGACACGCTGAAACTGATCCGTGAACTGATGGGCAAAGATGTCGAATTTGTCGAAGACGCGCAACGCCTTCGGCCAGAGAAATCGGAAGTCCATCGGTTATGGTGTGACAATTCGCTCATTCACTCCCTCACAGGCTTCGCGCCGCAGTATTCGATTCGCGAGGGGTTGGAAAGAACCATTGATTGGTTCACAGAACCAAAGAATCTGGCAAAGTACAAGGCCAACATCTATAACGTATAGCCCGATGATCAACTTGTTTATTGAAATGGTGCGGGAAGAATACCGGAGCACTGACTTCATTCCCCTGCATGCACCGATATTTTCCGGGCGTGAGCGCGAGTACGTGTTAGACACCATCGACTCGACCTACGTATCGAGCGTGGGAGCGTATGTTGATCGCTTCGAGCAGCAGACCGCAGCGTATGTTGGTTGTCCCAAAGCCGTGGCGACGGTAAACGGAACGGCAGCCCTGCATATCGCGCTGCTTTTGGCTGGAGTTCAGAGGGAGGATTTGGTCATTACGCAGCCCCTGACCTTTGTAGCCACGTGCAACGCCATAGCCTACTGCGGGGCTACGCCGATATTTGTTGATGTGGACCAGCATACACTTGGATTGTCGCCTCAAGCTTTGGACGACTGGCTAAACTCCAATGCCTTGGTGACGGATGCCGGCGTTTGTATCGCCCGTGAAAGTGGGCGCACAATCAGAGCGTGCTTGCCAATGCACACTTTTGGGCATCCAGTTGCCTTGGACGCGCTGATTGCGGTGTGCAGCAAATGGCACTTGGCGCTCATAGAGGATGCTGCGGAATCATTGGGAAGCCTTTATCACGGTCGCCACACGGGTACCTTTGGCATGCTGGGCACACTAAGCTTTAATGGCAACAAGATCATTACTACGGGTGGGGGGGGCATGGTGCTTGCTGATGCGGCACTGGGACTCAGAGCGAAGCACCTCACTACCACCGCCAAGCTGCCGCATTCCTACGAATTCGTGCATGATGAGATCGGCTACAACTTCAGATTGCCCAACCTCAATGCCGCTTTAGGTTGTGCACAACTTGAACAGTTGGAGTCGTTTGTCGAGAGTAAGCGTCGGTTGGCCGCCAAGTACCAGGCCCTTTTCGCAAACAGTGCTTACACATTTATTAGAGAACCAGAGGGTTGCCGATCCAACTACTGGCTCAATGGGGTCGTTTGCGAAGACCGGTCGGCACGGGACGCGCTGCTCGAAGCAACTAACAGTCAGCAGGTAATGACCCGTCCAATATGGACTCTCATGACGCAATTGCGTGCGTTTGCGCATTGCGATCACGGGCCGTTGGATACCGCAGAGTGGTTGAGCGCACGGGTTGTAAACCTCCCAAGCTCCGTAGTGGAACACCAGCTCGACGCATGAGCAGGAAAGTTGCCGTCTTTACCGGGAATCGAGCGGAGTATGGCCTGCTCTACTGGCTCCTGCGCGAGGTGCAAGCGAGTGAATCACTTGACCTCCAGTTAATCGTTGGAGCCATGCATTTTTCACCCGAATTCGGTGAGACCTGGAGGCAGATCGTGGCTGACGGGTTCGCGATTGATGCTCGCATTGAAATGCTTTTGTCCTCAAATTCAAGTGTCGGTGTCGTCAAATCCATCGGGCTAGGTACTATCAGTGCCGCCGACGCGTTTGCGCGGCTCCAGCCAGACCTGTTGGTAATTCTTGGCGACCGCTTTGAGGCGCTCTCACTAGCCCAAGCTGCGCTGATCATGCAGATTCCGATCGCACACATCCATGGCGGGGAGATCACGGAGGGCGCTTACGATGACGCGATTCGGCATGCAATTACCAAAATGGCGAGCATTCATTTCGTCGCCGCAGAGCCTTACCGACGGCGCGTGATTCAAATGGGAGAGTTGGATACTTGCGTACATAACTTTGGGTCGCTGGGCATCGAAAGTGCGAGGCGAACCCCCCTAATGTCGAAGCAAGCGTTGGCGAATAGCTTGGATTTTGAGATGAAGGGTGACTACTTCTTGATTACGTACCATCCAGCGACGGCCGCCGATGAGGACCCGGAAGTAGTCATTCGGGATATCTTGCTTGCTTTAGACACTTTTGCCGACTATCAATTGCTATTTACGTACCCGAATGGCGACAACGGCGGCTGGTCGATTATTTCTGCGCTTGATGAATACGTGCGTACTCATCATGGCCGAGCGATAGCGGTGAAATCCATGGGGCATGCTCGATACCTTGGTGCGATGAAATCAGCCGCTGCGGTAGTTGGTAATTCGTCGAGCGGCATCATTGAAGCGCCTTCGTTTGGCGTCCCAACCGTCAATATTGGTAGCCGACAGGGAGGTCGCCTCAGTGCTACGTCTGTGTTGCATTGCGCACCCACACGCGAAGCCATCAGCCAAGCCATCGCGCAGGCTGTCGACCCCGAATTCGTGGCCGCGTGTCGGGATGTTAAGAATCCTTACGGCAGTGGCTCGACATCAACGAAAATTGCACGGCTTCTCGAAATTTGCACGCTGGGACGGAAATCCCGTTTCAAAGACTTGGAGGACTTTGGATGACTACGGTTTCCCTGTCGCGGGTATATGTGATCGCCGAGGCCGGAGTAAACCATAACGGTCGGCGAGACTTAGCTTTTGCGCTCGTTGACGCTGCGGCCGATGCTGGAGCAAACGCAGTCAAGTTCCAGACTTTCGACGCGGCCAAGCTCGTTTCCAAAAGCGCGCCGAAAGCAGCGTATCAAGTCGCGACCACCGGTGCGGATCAGAGCCAACTGGAGATGCTTTTGGCGCTTGAGTTGCCTAGGGACTGGCACGCGGAACTCAAAGCTCATGCGGAGGCGAGAGGTATAGCGTTCATTTCGACCGCATTTGATTCGGAAAGTCTAGATTTCTTGGTACGACTGGGCATGCCGTTGGTCAAAGTCCCATCGGGTGAGCTTACGAATAGTCCACTGTTGTGGCGCTACGCCCGAACCCGCCTACCCTTGATAGTGTCGACCGGAATGGCGACACTTTCTGAGGTTGAGCAGGGTCTTGCCGTGGTCGTGCACGCACTCAATGCTTCAAACGAGCCCTCGGGCCTTAGTGAAGTTTGGCGTGGGTGGAGTAATCCGCATTGGCGAGAGTCTTTGCATGGCCATGTCACTTTGTTGCACTGCACCTCTCAGTATCCGACATCCATCGAGGAGGTGAACCTAAGGAGTATGGACACATTGGCGAGCGCATTCGGTATCGATGTCGGATACTCTGACCACACCGAAGGCATCCTGATTCCCGTCGCGGCGGTCGCGCGAGGGGCCAGGGTGATTGAAAAGCATTTCACACTGGATCGGACCTTGCCAGGTCCGGATCACAAGGCATCGATTGAGCCTGCCGAGCTACAACAAATGGTTCTGCAAATCCGAAAGATCGAGATCGCGCTTGGCCGCGCCGGAAAGGCTCCCCAGTTGTCGGAGTGGGATACCCGCAATGCGGCAAGGCAACAGGTGATCGCGCTACGTGCCATACCCAGAGGGGCGCGGTTTTTGCGCGAAGATCTCGACACGGCGCGTTGTGGCGCTGGCATTGCGGCATCGCTGCTATGGGATACCGTGGGGCGTGTCGCGGCGAGTGACTATGCGGCGGGTGATGCTATCGAGGGGGTAAGTTGAGGCCTCCCATCACGTTACCGATTGTCCTGCTTGGTGCGGGAGGTCATGCGCGTGTGCTGCATGCTCTGATTAAGAGTTTGGGATTGGATTTGATTGGAGTTTGTGATCCTGCATTGGCCGCTCAAGGGGAAAAGCGATGGCTGGGGGTTCAGGTATTGGGATCTGACAGCGTGCTTGAAAGTATGGACCCCGAACAGATCTACGTGGTGAACGGGGTCGGCCAAGCGGTCGGAGCTACAACGCGAATGGGGCTCTTTACGTGGGTACGATCACTGGGTTTCCGCTTGCCTGCTTTGGTTCATCCCACAGCTTGGGTCGCCGACGACGTGTTTCTAGACGAAGGGGTTCAGATCATGGCTGGCGCAGTGATACAACCAGGCTGTCAAATCGGTTTGAACACTATAGTTAACACCAATGCGAATGTGGATCACGATAGCCGAATTGGAAGTAACGTTCATATCGCGCCTGGAGCCACGTTGTGTGGCGGTGTTAATGTGGAATCTGGTGCATTTGTCGGCGCTGGTGCGACAGTGATTCAGAACGTGTCCATCGGACGCGCCGCAGTCGTTGCTGCCGGGGCGACGGTCGTTCGGAGCGTTCCTGCGTTTAGTCGGTTGATCGGTGCGGCGGGCCGAACCGTACCGCCGGAGGGGGATTATGCTGTTAACTGAGGCAGGGACGAGTGCAGAAAAGGTTCCTGCTTGGCGGAGGACCTTGCTGACCATCGACAGGACCATTGGGGACGCGGTTATAAATTTGGATCGGACGAGTGCGCAGATCGTACTAGTGGTTAAAGATGGGTTATTGCATGGATCTGTGACCGATGGCGATATCCGGCGAGCCTTGCTGCGTGGGATGGACTTTAACAGCCCCGTTACCTCGGTTATGAATCCGAGCCCAATGGTGGTCACGCCAGAAGTTGGTCGGGAATTGGTTCTTGACCTGATGCGCGCGAACAAGATTCACCAGCTACCCGTGGTCGATGTAGCGCGCAGGGTGGTCGGGCTTTACATTTGGGACGATATCGTAACGCCGCCCAAACGATCCAACTCCATCGTCATCATGGCGGGTGGATTTGGGAAACGACTGCGTCCTTATACCGACGAATGCCCCAAGCCGATGCTGCCGCTGGCTGGCAAGCCTATGCTTGAGCACATAATTGCGCGTGCAGCTGCTGAGGGCTTCAAAGACTTTATTGTGTCCGTGCACTATCTCGGCCATGTCATCAAGGATTACTTTGGTGACGGCACCAAGTTCAACGTTCGGATTTCCTACATAGATGAAGATACCCCTCTCGGTACCGCCGGAGCCATCTCATTGATTGATCCGACTCCAACCGAGGGGTTGGTGGTGACAAACGGGGATCTGCTCACCGACATACGCTATGGCGAACTTTTGGATTTTCACAAATTGCATGGCGCGACTGCTACCATGGCGGTCAGGCTACACGAGTGGCAGCACCCATTTGGCGTAGTCAAAACCGAGGGCATCAAAATCGTCGCCTTCGAAGAGAAGCCAGTGCATCGGTCGTACGTCAATGCAGGCATATATGTCCTTGAGCCCACGGCTCTGCGCATGCTTCCCCGGGGCGAGGCTTGTGACATGCCCGCGCTGTTTGACCAACTGCGCTTAGGAAGTTACTCGACAGTTGCATATCCGATGCACGAGCCGTGGCTGGATGTCGGTCGACCGGATGATCTGAATACAGCGAAATCAATGTTTGAGAGAGGCTTGCATGACCCAAAATAATCTGATTCGGTGCAAACGCTGCTTGCTTCCCGAAACCTACGAAACCATTGAATTTGACACCGTGGGTATTTGTAACATTTGCCGTGGCGCAGAGCACAAACAGCACGCGATCGACTGGGATGAACGCAAGCTATTGCTGGATCGCCTTATCGAGAAACATCGTGGAAAACATGAGTACGACTGCATCATCCCGTTTTCTGGTGGTAAAGACAGTACGTTCCAGCTTTGGTATCTCGTCACTCAGTACAAACTCAAGCCGCTTGTGGTTCGTTTCAATCACGGATTCATGCGCCAGACGATTCAGGAAAACAATCAACGCACGTTCAAGAAGCTGGGTGTCGATGTTCTGGAGTTTTCCCCGAATTGGAAGGTGGTCAAGCGATTGATGCTCGAATCATTCACGCGCAAGAGTGATTTTTGCTGGCACTGCCACACCGGTATCTATTCGTATCCGCTGCGCATCGCGCTGCGTTATCGGGTGCCTCTTGTTTTTTGGGGTGAGCCCCAGTCGGAAATTACGGCGTACTACGACTATTTGAACGACGAAATTGAATACGAGGACGACAAGAAATTCAACATGCTACGAACCTTGGGAATTACTGCGGAGGACATGCATGGCATGATTAATTCCGCAGAAAATCCGATCGACCGGCGTGACCTGATTCCTTACACGTTCCCCGATGTAAAGGAGTTGCGTGCGCTTGCCTATTGCTCAGTGCCTTTAGGCAGCTTCATCCCATGGGACTACACGCGCAACACGGAAATCATCAAGGCAGAATTGGGCTGGCGAACCGACGAGCTTGAAGGGGTCCCGGGGCATATCAATGAACACGGCGAGAAAATCGAGTGCTTCATGCAGGGCACGAGGGACTACATTAAGTTTTTGAAGCGTGGCTATAGTCGGGTCGCACAGATAAACGCATTTCACGTTCGCAATGGACGGATGACATCTGAGGAGGCGCTGAAGCTGGATACGGAGTATGACGGCCGTCGCCCGCCGTCGCTTGACGTGTTCTTGGAGTACATGGGGCTCTCAGAGGACGAGTTCAACAAACTTGTGCTTCCGACCACGATACCGCCCTATGAACACGATTTTTCTGTCAGTCGCAAAGCGGAAAAGCCTTGGGATTTTATTCACTGGTACCGCGAAGACAATTCGAGGAAGCCAAGATGATCGGTATCATCAACTATGGGATATGCAATCTGGCTTCGGTGAACAACGCCCTCACCCGCTTGGGAATCGATTCAGAAGTAAGTTCTGATAGGAGTGATGCCTCGAAGTTTGACCGCCTAATACTGCCTGGCGTAGGCTCATTCGCAAGAGCGATGGATCACCTAGTCTCTTCCGGGTGGGCGGATGCGATTCATGCTCATGTTGCCGCCGGCAAGCCGCTACTGGGGATTTGCCTGGGTATGCAGCTTCTGTTTGAGGAAGGAGAAGAGCACGGCCACACCAAGGGCCTGGGCATTATTCCTGGCGAAGTGCGACTAATGACCCCTGCCGAGCCGCATCGTTTGCCCCATGTGGGCTGGAACACCTTGGATTTCGCCAGTGCGCATCCGTTGTTCGCGCGCGTTAAAAACCATGTCGATGTCTATTTTGTCCACTCCTATCACTGTGTTCCTCGTGAACAGGGCGACGTGGTGGCACGGTGCAGCCACGGGGGCGATTGGGTTGCAAGTGTTGCGCGAGGATGTGTGGCAGGCGTGCAATTTCATCCAGAAAAGAGTCAGCCTGCCGGGCTGCAAATTTTGGACAACTTTAGCTGCTGGAACGGGGTCACCAATAGTGAGGGTGGCGCTTTGTCATGCTAAAAAAGCGTGTAATTCCCGTCTTGCTCCTCCGGAATGGTCGGATGGTCAAGGGAAAGCAATTCACAAATTTCCGTGATACGGGCGAAGCGCCAAGTGCTGTTCGTATTTACAGTGCTCAGGACGCGGACGAACTGATCTTCTTGGACATCGCCCCTTCTACCGAGAGTCGCCGCGCGCTCGTCGATGTGATCGCTCTGGCGGCACAGGAGTGCTTCATGCCGTTAGCCGTTGGTGGCGGCATTGAGACGGCTACGGAAGTCGCAGAATTGCTCAGGGCGGGTGCCGACAAGATTGTCCTCAACACCAGCGCTGTTAGAACACCTCAGTTGGTTACTGAAGCCGCAGAGAGTTTTGGCGTGCAGTGTGTTGTCGTCGGCATTGACTATCGGGGCAGCGGTGACGCGGCCAAGGTTTGGATCAAATCCGGTTCAGTCGCCACACCACTTCATCCGGTAGAGCATGCCCGACGAGTGGTTGAACTGGGCGCAGGGGAAATATTTCTCAACAGCATAGATCGCGATGGTTGCATGGCCGGGTACGATCTGGAAATGGCAGAGCAGGTCGCCGCTGCGGTTTCGATACCGGTGATAGTTTGCGGTGGAGCGGGTAACTTCAAACACTTGGCAGATGCCTTCGAAAAAACAGACGTTTCCGCAGTCGCTTGCGCTAGCCTTTTCCACTTCGGCGACAACAATCCGATTAGGGCGCGCAGCTACTTGAGAAACCTAAAGATACCATTGCGAGTGCTCAAATGAGTTTTGGAATGACTTTGACCAGAGTCGAACTGGAACGCTATCTGGTGTCGCTTCTCAGCGCGCATCTACCCGACGGCTCGCCGATTCCCTCTCTTGAAAGCACGCTCGGCCTGGCTCTTGAAAGGACCGAGTATTGCTTCTCGCGAATCCATCGAAAATATTTTAATGAAGGCGACCAACGCAGCCCAAGTGTAATCCTCGATCACTTGAACGGTGATCACATGTCAGCATTTCTATACTTAATGTCCAACACCGTTTTTGTCGAGACTGGGAATGTTTCGCTGGCAACCAAGCTGTTCTATCTCAACAAGATACTTCATGGTCTCGATGCCTATTTTTCTGTGAAGCTGCCAGACATTTTCCGGTTTGTTCATCCCGTGGGTACGGTACTGGGGCGCGCGGAGTATGGCAACTATCTCATGGTCTACCAAAACTGCGGAGTTGGGGCTGATGAAGAGGGGATTTATCCCAAGTTTGGCGAGGGTGTCATACTCTACGCACGATCAAGCGTGTTGGGAAACAGCCGAATCGGCAACAATGTGGTGATTGGTGCGAATGCTTTCGTTTTAAATACTGATGTTCCCGACGGATCAGTGGTTGTCGGGCAATACCCGAGCTTGAAACTGCTTCCTAATGCACGCCCGGTCCGAGCGCGCGCGTTTGAATTGCCATAATGCGAGGGTATCGTGATTGAGGGGCAACGTGTACTCGGATTGATTACGGCGCGTGGCGGATCAAAAGGTCTGCCGGGGAAGAATATACGCAATTTGTGCGGCAAGCCGTTGATCGCATGGACTGTCGAAAGTGCTCGGGGCTCGCGCTATATTGACTATCTGGCGCTGAGTACTGATAGTGAGGATATCGCGAAAGTGGTGAGGGCTTTTGGGGTTGATGTGCCATTTCTGAGGCCGCCCGAACTGGCAAGCGATGACGCAACATCCGTCGATGTAGTGGCGCACGCGCTTCGCTTTTTACAAGGCAGCGGCCACGAATTTGAGATTCTGGTTTTGCTTGAGCCGACATCTCCTTTGCGCGACTCGAAGGATATCGACTTTGCTCTGGAGCAGATGCTGGCCTCGAAGGCTGAATCCATCGTGAGCGTCTGCCGGGCTGAGAGTACGCATCCTGCTTTTATGTTCAGACGGACGGAGAGTAACCGGCTAGCAAGCAATCAACCCGAGGGTTTCGCGGTGTTGCGCCGCCAAGAATTGGAGCCAATGTTTTTTCTCGAAGGCTCCGTTTACGCCTCGAAGGTCGAGACTCTACTGAGAGAGCGTACATTCTGTCACCGCAACACAATTGGGTTTGAGGTTCCCAAATGGAAATCCCCCGAGATTGATGATATTGTGGATTTTCTGCACGTGGAAGCGATCATGAAACATAGAGGAATCAGTTGATGGACTACCAGCAGCGGTTATTAAAGGTTATTCCGGGGGGGGCGCACACTTACTCTAGGGGATTTGACCAGTACCCAAGTAACGCCCCACAAATTTTTGACAAAGGTAAGGGTGCCTACGCGTTCTCGCCAGATGGCCGCAGGTTTCTTGACTACGGAATGGCATTGCGAGCGGTAAACGTGGGGTATGCTGAGGACGAAATTGACTCCGCCGCGATCGCCCAAATCAGGTGCGGCAACAATTTGACCAGACCTTCAATGATTGAGCTGGAGGCGGCGGAGCTGCTTTGCGATCTGATCGATTCCGTGGATATGGTGAAGTTCACCAAAAACGGGTCAACGTCAGTTTCAGCAGCGGTAAAAATTGCGCGTGCCTATACCGGGCGCGATTTGGTCGCTCGTTGCGCGCAGCATCCTTTTTTCTCTTATGACGATTGGTTCATAGGATCGACTCCCCTGACGCGCGGCATTCCGACTGAGACAATCCAACAAACAAAGCTGTTCTCCTACAACGACATTGGTTCGTTGGAGCGGCTTATCGCAGAGCATCCTGGTGAATTTGCGTGCGTCGTTCTGGAGCCAGCAGCGACTGAATGCCCTGCGCTGCCCGGATCCGCGTCGGGGTGTTGCGGGCAGTCTCCATGCGAACGGAATTACGCCGGAACAGCGACCAATTTTCTCCAACAAGTGCAAGCACTTTGTAGACAGCACGGCATAGTGTTTATCCTGGATGAAATGATCACCGGTTTTCGATGGCACATGAAAGGTGCCCAGTATTTGTATGGCATCGAACCGGATTTGTGTACTTTTGGAAAGGCGATGGCAAATGGCTATTCGGTGTCCTG
Organism: Burkholderiales bacterium; assembly: GCA_031362865.1. Lineage (GTDB taxonomy): Bacteria > Pseudomonadota > Gammaproteobacteria > Burkholderiales > JAEUOS01 > JANLTH01. The sequence continues at coordinate 37,805 of JANLTH010000033.1, forward strand.
CGTGGCAGGCAGGCGCGATCTCATGGAGTTGGGATCGATCGAAAGACTTGGTCAAGAGCGATTGTTTTTGCTTTCAACTACCCACGGCGCAGAAATGAACGGCTTGGGAGCTTTCGTCAAGACAGTGGAGTTTATGGGGCGCGAAAACGTGGTGGCCCATCTCTGGAGCTACGGAGCTGCTTTGGTGAAGTTGATCAATGCGAAAGCGGAAGAACATGGCATAAGTGCTCACCTGAAAGCGGGCGGACCGCCTTGCTCTCCTTGGTACGCGACAACCGATCAGCTCGGGGCTAACTCGCTGGCGCTTCGCACCTTGTTTTCTCAAGAGATGATCAGGCAGCAGGTCCTTATGCCATGGATCGCGCTGTGTTGGCGACATGGCGAAGCAGAACTCGAGTTGACATCCATCGCACTGGATCACGCACTGCCCGTTTATCGCAAGGGCATCGAGGATGGGCCAGAGCGATATCTGGAGGGACCAGTAATCAAACCGGTGTTCCGTAAGTTTAACTAGCGTATTCAATCCCTTGTCTATTGCGATTGACCTATGGGAAAAGGGGTGTGACGGACTGTAAGCGCGCGCGAAGCGGCGTAAAGCGATCCGAGGCGATTTGGACGCCCCTACACATCTTTCGGGCCATCAGTATTTTTCTTGTTTGTTCATTCACTTAGAGCGCGAGATGCTTAACAGTAAGGTGGTAGTGATCGTCGGCGGTGCGGGTCTCTTAGGCAGCCAATTCTGCGCAGCGGCTGGATCTGCGGGTGCGATCGTTGTTGTGGCTGATCGAGACACCGAGCGCGCACGCGCGGTCGCGGGTGATCTCGAATCGAAGGGTGTGATGGCCTTCTCAGAGTTTATTGATATTACTGACACCGTGTGCGTTGACGCATTGATCGGGCGGGTCGTGAGCGCAAACGGACGCATTGATGCGGTGGTGAATGCCGCCTACCCGCGCAACGCGAACTATGGCCGACGTCTGGAGGATGTTACGTACGCAGATTTTTGTGAGAACTTAAATTTGCATCTTGGCGGCTATTTTCTCGTCTGCCAGCGATTTACTCGCCAATTTCTGTCGCAAGGCAGCGGAAACATCGTGAATCTGGCATCGATCTATGGATCGGTCGCTCCGCGTTTCTCCATCTACGAAGGCACCTCAATGACCATGCCGGTGGAATACGCGGCGATTAAGGCGGCCGTTTTGCATATCACACGATATTTCGCCCAGTACTACAAGAAATCCGGCATTCGGGCCAACTCATTATCTCCGGGTGGGATAATGGACGGGCAGCCGGATGCATTTTTGCGCAAATATGATGGTTACTGTGGTCAGACCGGAATGCTCAAGCCATCCGACATTAATGATGCCTTGATTTTCCTGCTATCGGATGCGGCCAAGCACATCAATGGGCAGAACCTGATAGTGGACGACGGATTCGCGATCTGAGTACCGTCCACAGACCCGAAGGATAATGTGTCAAATGGTGGCATCGAGAACTCTCCAAGCTATTCTTGAAGTGGAGAACGATTCTGAGCTTCTCGGATTTCGCTGTAAAGAAACCGGGATGGCGCTGTGGCCGCTTGTCAGAAGCCCACTGCTTCGGATGATCATGTCTGATTGGTTGTATCGGACACCGCTGGTACTGGAATCGAGCCCGGGAGCCAGCCGGGTCCGGGTGGCAACTTCCCTCTGGAAAGCTACGCTGCACAACGCGTTGTATAGGAACCGGCTGCGTGGGCGTGTCGCTATCCGAGCGACTGGCGCGGGGCAAGTGCGTCGAAATGGCCTATCCTTCAACAGACTCAGCGATCACTTCGCCGATGTCGCACCGGATGAGACGGTGGTTCTCGAAGATCTATTCGACTGGAATTGGCCATCACCCCGACGCAACACAAGAGTTCTCTATAGCACACCTACCGCTGCGATCAGTGCTTTGTACGGACGCGTCCCATCCGCTTGCTTAAGGAAGCAGGCTGGGGAATTGGTGGAATTTCTGTTGCAGCGTGCCAACAGGTTGCTTGCTTGGACTCCAGAGGGCCACCGCGCCGCCTGGTTTTTGAGTTTCGTCCAGGCGAGTATTGCGCGCACACCCTTTCTGGTTCATTCCTACGAGACGACCCTGCGTCGTCTGGGTAGTCGATTGGTCCTTATTGAAGAGGCCTGTTACGGTGGTCGGCAGGCATGTTTGGTGAGGGCGGCGCGTCAACTTGGGATCACCACTGCCGAGTATCAACACGGTGCAATATCCTCGGGTCACGATGCGTACAATGTTGCAGAGGCAATGCGAGGCAGCAGCCTATACCGGGAGTTACTCCCTGACTATCTGTTGACCTATGGCACGTGGTGGTCCGCGCAAATTACAGTCCCGGTTGAGACAGTCACTATTGGAAACCCCCACCGCTCTGAGACCATTGTTGCCAACTGCCTGCCTCAGGTTGCGCGGGACACAATTCTCGTTTTGGGTGATGGGACTGAAACGGATACTTATGTGGGTCTCGCGCAAGAGCTTAGGCAGAGTTTGCGGAGTCGATTCCGTGTCCGATTCAGACCACACCCGCAGGAACGGCAGAGCTTTTTTGCCAGACAGAGCCAAGGCGAGTTTCTGCACGTCGATGTCGACAATCAGCGGGACATCTATGATTCGTTTGGTGCTGCCCACGCGGTGGTAAGTGAAATTTCGACTGGACTGTTTGAGGCTGTGGGTTTGGTTCCGCGCATATTTATGTGGTCAACCACTAAGTCCAGGTTCGCATTTCCTACCCATCCGTTTTCGTCCTTCGATGACGCACAGGGCCTGGCAAGCCAGATTCTTGCTGCTGACAGCGGCGAAGTTGGTGCGCACGTGGAAGAATCGATTTGGGCATCGAATTGGCGACAGCGCTACCAAGAATTTCTGGAAAGGGTTTGACACTGTGACTTTAGTGGTCGACTACGGACGAGGAAACATTGCCTCAGTAGTTAATATGCTGCGAAGGGTTGGCGTTGCCGCAACCATATCGAGCAATCCAGCCGAGATAAGCGCCGCCAGAAAACTCATCCTGCCAGGTGTCGGGTCGTTTGATGCCGGTATGAAGGCCTTGGTGGAGCGGGGGCATGATAGAGCGATACTTGAGGCAGTCGAGTCGGGTGCGACCTTGCTTGGCATATGCCTTGGCATGCAACTGCTACTTGACGGAAGTGACGAGGGCAGTTGCAAGGGGCTAGGCTTGATTTCCGGCAAAGCGGAACGGTTTGATGCCGCTGTTGGGGGAATTCGGATACCTCACATGGGTTGGAATGTGGTGCGGCCCCAGCCTAGGGCTCGACTGTTTTCAACTGGCCCCGAGGAGTCGCGCTTCTACTTCGTGCATTCGTATTTTGCGCGATGCACAGACCCGGCAGATGTTGCAGCGCTCACTCACTACGGGAAAGATTTTGCGAGTGCCGTTCAGAAAAATCATGTTTACGGTGTCCAGTTTCACCCGGAGAAAAGTCATCGTTTTGGGATGGAGCTTCTAAGGTGCTTTGAGGGGAGTTAGGATTGCTGAGAACCCGAGTCATTCCTGCGTTATTGCTGAGAGAAGGAGGTCTGGTAAAGACCCAGAAGTTTGCCGACGCAACCTACATCGGCGACCCAATCAATGCTGTGCGAATATTTAATGAGAAAGAAGTTGATGAACTCGTCTTGCTCGATATTGACGCAAGCCGCCAGGGACGTGAACCTGACTACAATCTGATCAAGGATGTCGTCAGCGAGGCGTTCATGCCGATCGGCTACGGCGGCGGTGTCACCACAGTGGAGCAGGCACAGCGCTTGGTCAGCTTAGGAGTAGAGAAAGTCGTGATCAACTCCGCCTCACTGGGGGGGTACGATTTGATCGAAGGTGTCGCAGAGCGCCTTGGTGCTTCGAGCACCGTTCTTTCGGTGGACGTAAAGAAAGACTTCCTTGGCCGACACCGTGTGTTTAATGCCGCGACCGGCAAAACTTTGAAGTTAGATTTGGTTTCGCACCTCTCGAACGCAGTGAAGGCAGGCGCGGGGGAGATTTTTCTGAACAGCGTTGACCACGACGGCATGGGCCAAGGCCTAGATTTGGTTCTGATTTCCAAGGCGGCCGAAGCGGTTAACGTACCTATTGTGGCGTGTGGAGGTGCTGCTACCTTGCAGCACCTGCGAGGCGCGGTGAATGCTGGCGCGTCCGCCGTGGCCGCCGGGAGTATGTTTGTTTTTATGGGGAGACACCGTGCTGTCATGATCAACTATCCTTCTCCCGACGAATTGCGTGAGGTGTTCGGAAATGCCTAACTACATGATTTGCAAGCGTTGCATCATGGATACGACTGATCCGGATATCACTTTTGGACCTGATGGCATCTGCAACCATTGCGAGCGTCATGAGGCGATTGCACGCAAAAGACTATTTCCGACAGCTGAGCGAGCGACGCGTTTGGCTGAATCGGTCGCGCGCATCAAAAAGGAAGGCGAGAATCGTGACTATGACTGCGTGATCGGCGTATCGGGCGGGGTCGATAGCACGTACGTGGCTTATCTGACCCGTCAGTTGGGACTGCGTCCGCTCGCGATCCATTTTGACAACGGTTGGAACTCGGAACTGGCCGTCTCGAACATAGAGAAAACGCTTCGCTCCCTTGGGATTGACCTTCAAACCTACGTCGTGGACTGGCCGGAGTTTCGCGATTTGCAATTGGCCTTCCTTCGCGCCTCGACCCCTGATGGCGAAGTTCCCACCGATCACGCAATCGTGGCACTTTTGTACCGCACAGCGATACGTCTCAACATCAAGACGATCCTGCTCGGTGTCAATGCCATGTCAGAGAGCATCATGCCGCTCAAGTGGGGCTACGGATACTCGGATTTGAGATACATCAAAGCCGTCCATCGGCAGTATGGCACGCGCGCGTTGAAGAGCTATCCGTGCTACTCGCTCCCGCAGCTCTACTACTACATGAAAATTCGGAAGATCCGCATGATGCCGATTCTCGACTTTATTGACTATCGCAAGGAGGTAGCGATGGAAACCATTCAGAGCGCGCTGGGCTGGGTTTATTACGGCGGGAAGCACTATGAGTCCATTTACACGCGCTTCTTTCAGGCCTACATACTGCCAAGAAAATTCGGCATCGATAAGCGCAAAGCCCACAATTCCAATCTAGTGCTTTCCGGGCAGCTTTCTCGGGACGACGCACTGACGGCTATGGACGCTCCCGTTTGTGACCCCGATATGCTGAAAGACGACCGCACGTACGTAATCAAGAAACTGGGTCTGAAGGAGAGCGAGTTTCAGAGCATCATGGATTCACCGCTAAAGACTTTTGTGGACTACCCGAATAGTTATTCGGCCATCCAACTGGCGAAGCGGTTCTTAGCCTGAATCTGCACCGTGTTTAAGTACCTCATGGCATTTGCTTTGCTCATGCCTTTGATTGGCATCATGCTCGTCGAACATGGCGAGTATGCGGGGACTATTGGAATCGAGGGTTTTCCCTCAGGCGCTACCTTGGCATTTTCTTGTTACGTTGTATTGCTGACGCTATGTGGGTTATTCGCAGGTCGCGTTGGTTTAAACCGTCCAGTCCCAAGTGCCCCCTTCCATTCTGAAGCCATGAGCGGAATTGTGGTCGCGGCAGGTTATCGACTGTTCCTGTTTCAATTTGGATTCGTGCTTTTGTTTCTATTTGGTTTCGGGGCGATTAACGTTTGGGTCTCTTCGATGCCAAAAGGCGAGCTGCGGGTATCGTTGGGGTCGTTTAGCCTGATTCCAAATTTGATGACAAAGCTCGTGATCCCTTTCCTCTTGGCTTACCTGGTATTGCTCTACCAGAGATCCAAACAGGGTCGACGTGAGACGGTGCTGTTGCTCATGAATCTGGCTTTGGCGCTATTCGTGGGTATGTCTTGGGGGTTCAAGACTACTGGGTTGCTGATGCTGACACCGGCGGCGTTGCTGTATTTTTGGTCTGTTAGTTTTCGAAAAGTTTTTGGACTCGGTATCGTCGTGTTCTCAATGCTGTACCTGAATTTCTATATTTTCGACGCGATCCACGAAACTCATGTTGACGGACAAGTACTGGACTTCATTGTCCGGAGACTGACAATACTTCAGGGAGATGTCGCGTGGCATATGTGGACGTTGTATCGAGATGGCGACGAGTTTTTGCCCTATGCGCCCACGTTTCTCGCCGCTTTCGGGGACACGGCTCTACAATCGTTCATCGGGATTTCACGAAACGACGAGTACCAGTGGATGCTGACACACTACGATTGGATGATCACGTTTCTGGCAGGAAGTAGTCTGGAGCAGATCGCTGGCGGGCACAGTATTGTAGGTACACCGTTTTCTGAAGGATTGATTGCCGGAGGGTATCTTGGAGTAGGCGTGTTCGCGGTGATTGCTGGTTTGGTCGCTGGGCTCAACTACCGAATTTTACACTTTGGCCTCTTGAACGGTCGTACCCTGCTCGCCGCGCTTGCGGCTACTTATTTCGTTTTCCACACGTTCCCATGGTTGATTGGTGGTGCGATTGTCCAGTTGTTCCACCCGTCGATTGGTATCGGCGTGTTTGTGGCACTGGTGTCGGCGCGGGTTATCTTTAGCAGACCTGCTTTGCCCACGAGTTTGCCCGTGACGGTCGCCAGGTTTTCATAGTGCGAGTACTAATTATTCATCCAGTCTCAGTTTTTGGGGGGGCGACGAAAAGCCTTTGTGAGCTGCTAAGTGCGTTTACGCCTGGCGCGGTGGACGCAGTGGCGATTGCCCCCGTCGGCCATGCAGCGTCGGCGCTAACCGCCATGGGTGTGTCGATCATCGAGGTTCGCGGCATTACGCAATGGGATAACACCCTGTACGGTCACTACAGAGCGTGGCGCTGGATGATTTTGTTGCGAGAGGCCATGTTTTTGCCGGGGACGGTGGTCGCTCTTCTGCGCTCCAGGTCTCATCGGCCATTCGGATTGATTCATTGCAATGAAATTTCGGCGCTGCCAGCCGGAATACTTGCCAAATGGCTGCACGGAAGTCCACTGTTGGTGCACGTGCGCTCGGTTCAACGGACTGAAAGCAGCAGCTTGACTTCCCGGGCGGTGATGTGGGCGGTAAGACGCTATGCTGACAGATTGGTTGCGATTGACTCGGCGGTACGCCGTTCGCTGCCAGCGGATATTCCCGTTGATGTCATTCATAACGGACTTCGTGTCCCAAGCGCGATTCGTCCTCAGTCTGAAGCCTCTGGTGAGAATTCGGTTTTCACCATCGGCGTGATCGGAGTGCTCATCCGTGCAAAAGGCGTTATGGAGCTCGTTGACGCGGTTCGGAGGCTACGAGACCGAGGATTGTCAGTTCGATTGTTGGTTGCTGGCGAAAACCCAAGAAAAACCCAAGGACTCAGAGGTTGGATGCTGCGAAAATTCAATCTGAGCCATGATGTTCGTGCGGAGCTTGAATCCTACATACAAGAGCATCATCTCAGCGATTCTGTCCAGTTTTTGGGATTCGTCAGTGACATTGGGTCTTTCTATCGCAAGCTTGACCTGCTTTGTTTTCCGTCGCACTTGGATGCCCCAGGGCGGCCCGTGTTTGAAGCTGCATTGCACGGGTTACCGGCGATCGTGGCCATGCGCAACCCTACAAGCGATGTTGTGGAGCATGGGGTTACGGGCCTGTGCATACCGGAGTCCGACCCGGCGCTCATCGCCGATGCGATCGCACATCTTGCGACGAACAAATTGCTTACCCGGAAAATGGGGGAGGCCGCTTTTGCGCGAGCCGTGTCGCGGTTCGACAGCCGTGTTTGTGCAGAAAAGTTCATGAACGTCTACGAAGCTCTAAGTAGGGCTGGATCAAAGTGAGGTCTTTGGAGTGAAGTCCCGGGTCGATTCGAATTCGGCGCGCAACCCGGATCTATGGGGTGCGTCCAGGCCATTGTTTTTCCATCGCCTATGAGTGAATCGGTGGCTCATGTGCAACATGATCAACAATTGAGGATTTTGATTGTCGGGCAGTACTTCTGGCCAGAGAGCTTTCGAATCAACGAGGTTGCGGCCACGCTAAGCAAGCTCGGACACCAAATCTCTATCCTTACCGGCCAACCCAACTACCCGTCTGGGAAAATCTATCCAGGCTATCGCGCGTGGCGGGTCTCCAAAGAGTCTTATGAAGGGATGACGGTCTTTCGGGTGCCGTTGATCCCACGCGGTCGCGCCGGTGCTTTGTCTCTACTAGCGAACTATCTGTCCTTTGTCGCCAATGGCGTTATCTTTGCGCCTCTCTTGCTTCGGCGCGAAAAATTCGATGTGATTTTTGTCTACGCCCCCTCGCCGATCTTTCAGGTAGTGCCTGCCATCGTGCTTAGAAGGATATTTCGTTGCACTCTAGTCACTTGGGTTCAAGACCTTTGGCCAGAAAGTCTTAGGGTGACCGGTTATGTTACCAATCACAAGTTGCTGGCGATTGTGAGATTCATGGTGCGCTGGATCTACCGTCAAAATGACTTGCTGCTTGCCCAGTCGCACGCGTTCGTCCGGGAGATCAGCGCCGATTGCGGCTCCATTCCGGTGATCTACCATCCAAATCCTGGGGAGCTTGCCTTCCTAGATTCACAAGGTGGCTCACAATCCGAGCTGCGCCTCGGAGATGGTTTTAATGTGCTGTTTGCGGGAAATCTCGGGGTCGCGCAGGCGCTCGAAACTATCTTGGGGGCGGCAAACAAGTTGCGCTCCCACAGCGATATTCGGATGGTTTTTGTGGGCAGCGGCAGCCGTAGTGCTTGGCTTGTGGAAGAAGTCCGGCGCATGGGTTTGACAAATGTGCTGATCGCGGGCAGATACCCGCCCGAGGACATGCCAAGCATCTTTAAGCAGGCTGATGTTCTGTTAGTGAGCTTAGCCAAAGATCCAGTTATCGCTCAAACAGTTCCGAGCAAGATCTCGGCGTACTTGGCATCTGGCAGGCCGATTATTGCTGCGTTGGACGGAGAGGGTGCGCATGTGGTGGCGGAGGCGCAGGCTGGGATCGTGTGCGGGGCCGAGGATGTAGACGGGTTGGCGGGCGCGGTGTTACGAATGCGGTCGCTTGCCAAGGCGGAGCGGGAGGAAATGGCGCGAAGCGGGCGGGCATACTATGAGCAGCACTTTGAGCCGCTTATGTTGGCGCGACGTCTCGCTAAAATCCTGGTTGATCAAGTCAGCAGGACTTCAGCCAAATCGGCGGAAAGTAAGCATGTTGGATAGACCTTTCCCTCAAAATGATTCGCGATCCAGAGTTTTGATACTGGGTGCGTCCGGCATGCTTGGCCACACTGTGTTGCGCGTCTTTGCGGAAAGCTTGGACTTTCAGGCGTTTGGGTCAGTGCGTACTGGGGCATCGCTTGCCTTGCTTCCGAAAGATTTGAGGGAGCGGGTGTACAGCGGTATTGATGTTGAAAGCTCGGATAGCTTGGTTACTTTGTTTGGCATGGTGCGGCCCACTGTCGTGATTAACTGCATCGGTTTGGTTAAGCAGTTGGCTGGCGCTGACGACCCGCTCGCCGCCATTCCAATCAACGCGTTGCTGCCGCATCGGTTAGCGCGCTTGTGTTCTTTGGCGGATGCACGATTCATACATGTAAGCACCGATTGCGTATTCTCAGGAATCAAGGGCATGTATGCTGAGACCGATGCTTCCGACGCACAGGATCTTTATGGCAAAAGCAAGTTTTTAGGTGAGGTCGACTACCCACATGCGATTACGTTGAGGACTTCCATCATTGGCCATGAGCTTGGACCGTCCAACGGATTGATTGGCTGGTTTCTCGCGCAAACCGGAGAGGTGCAAGGCTATCGCCGCGCAGTATTTTCGGGGCTTCCGACGGTGGAGCTCGCGCGAGTCATTCGGGATTTCGTGCTCCCCCGTCCTGCGCTAACCGGGATTTACCATGTCGCTGCCAACCCCACCAACAAGTTTGACTTGCTTCGCTTGGTGTCCAATGTATACGAGAAGGCAATTCGGATATCGCCAAACGAAAGTGTTGTGATTGACAGGTCTCTAGATGCTGCTCGATTTTCTGAGGCTACCGGCTACCGCGCTCCGCCCTGGCCGGCGCTCGTAAAACAAATGCATGCCTTTGGCTAGACGTTACCCTTGCGGACTCTCGCTCATAGAAGATTTGATTCCCACTCGCGGGCTTAGCCACTGTCAAAGCAACACTAATCTTTAATTATGCGTAGCTTGGCTTGAACCGGAAACGATTGGTCAGATTTTTGGCCAGTTTGCTTTGGTGTCGCTGCCACTTGGACTTCACCCAATATCGATCACTCAATGTTCACAGACAAGACTTTACTCATTACCGGTGGCACAGGATCGTTTGGTACGACCGTGTTGAAGCGCTTCTTGGCGACACCCGTGCGCGAAATCCGCATCTTCAGTCGCGATGAAAAAAAGCAGGAAGACATGCGGATCGCGCTTAACAGCAAGAAGCTTCGCTTTTATGTTGGCGACGTTCGAAGCTCTGACAGCATGTCGCAGGCAATGAAAGGGGTTGACTACGTTTTTCATGCAGCGGCCCTCAAGCAGGTGCCATCATGCGAGTTCTATCCCATGGAGGCTGTCCGGACCAATGTTTTGGGGACGGAGAATGTGCTGAATGCGGCGACCGCACACGGGGTCAAGCGGGTCGTGGTACTCAGTACAGACAAAGCGGTGTACCCAATCAACGCGATGGGCATCTCCAAAGCAATGGCGGAGAAGATCATGATTGCCAAGGCGCGCTTTCAGAGGGGCGGCGAGACCGTCTTTTGCGCGACACGCTATGGCAATGTGATGGCATCTCGCGGCTCGGTGATTCCACTGTTTGTCGATCAGATCAGGTCCGGCAAGCCGCTGACCATTACTGATCCGAATATGACGCGTTTCCTCATGTCGCTCGAGGACTCGCTTGACCTAGTTCTCTACGCGTACGAACATGGTCAGCAAGGAGACTTGTTCGTCCAGAAAGCACCTGCCGCAACGGTTGCGACTCTTGCGCAGGCGGTCAAGGAGCTGCTTGGAGGAAAGAATGAAATCCGCGTTATTGGCACCAGACATGGAGAGAAGCTTTACGAGTCACTGATTTCGCGTGAGGAAATGGCGCACTCTCAGGATCTGGGGGACTACTACAGGATTCCTGCTGACAACCGGGATTTGAACTATGCCGCCTACTTCAGCGAGGGGGAAGAGCAGATTTCGGTGATGGACGACTATACGTCTCACAATACGGTGCGCTTGGGGGTCGAACAGGTTAAGGCATTGTTGCTCAAACTGGACTACATCAAAGAGGTGCTCAGTGCTTAGGGTGATGACAATTGTTGGCACGCGCCCGGAACTGATCAAGATGAGTCGGGTGATCGCTGAGTTCGACAAGCATACGCAGCATGTTCTCGTTCATACCGGGCAAAACTACGACTATGAACTCAATCAAGTCTTTTTCGATGATCTTGGAATTCGTAAGCCGGATCATTTTTTGAGTGCCGTGGGCGACAGTCCGGCCGCAACGATTGCAAGGGTGATCGAAAAATCGGACCTCATTATGGAGGCCGTTCAGCCTGACGCTGTCATGCTCTATGGAGATACCAACTCCTGCCTTTCGGTGATCTCCGCGAAGCGTCGAAAGATTCCCATTTTTCATATGGAGGCGGGAAATCGATGCTTTGACCAGCGGGTGCCCGAAGAAATCAATCGAAAGGTGCTGGATCATCTAAGTGACATCAATTTGGTTTTAACCGAGCATGCCCGGCGTTACCTGATCGCCGAGGGCATCAGGCCGGAAACGATCATCAAAACCGGCTCCCATATGCATGAGGTGCTCGATTTCTACGGGCCAAAGATCGAGATGTCCTCAGTACTGTCGCGCATGGAGTTGCTTGATGGAAAGTACTTTGTCGTGAGCGCCCATCGGGAGGAGAACGTCGACTCGCCGGAAAATCTTGCGGATTTGCTAGACACCTTGAATGCCTTGGTCGCCCAGTATGATGTCCCGGTCATCGTCTCCACTCACCCAAGGACGCAGAATCGGTTGAATAACCTGGATTTGGGAGCGTTAGACCCGAGGATCAAGTTTCTCAAGCCGTTTGGATTTTGTGACTACATAAAACTGCAGACCAAAGCGCTTTGCGTGATTTCCGACAGCGGAACGATCACCGAGGAAAGTTCGTTACTGAACTTGCCGGCGGTGACCATTCGTAATGCACACGAGCGTCCTGAGGGCATGGATGCCGGTGTCTTGGTCATGACTGGATTAAAGGAGGCCCGCGTCCTCGATGCAATCCAGGTTGTGCTCGCCCAACGTAAGGGGACCTCGGGGAAGCCAAAACCAGTGGCCGACTACCACGGTGGCAAGGTGTCACAGCAAATTCTTCGTGTTGTCCTAAGTTACACCGACTACGTAAATCGGACGGTCTGGTCGAAATCGCGCTGATTGGAGTTGCCCCCATTTGACGGCCACTTTATGCTAGTAGAAAGAGGGGCGCGAGTTGAGAAAGACCAAGCGTATCCTACTGAATTCAAGCGTTAAATCAATGATCTGGTGAGTGCTGGGGGTAGACCTCTGGAGCTGGCAGGACAGTTTTGCCGGTCGATCCAAAGCATCTGTCACTCGCCCCGCCATCTTCAGGCGGATACTGCAGCCCTTAACCGTCCGTCGCGCGGGGGTAAGTCCAGTTGGCTTTACAGGGAAAATTGACATGGTGATTGTCGTTACCGGCGCTAGTGGATTTGTGGGTGGCGCAGTACTGGAGGCCGCCGCAAAATTGCCTAGGGTGTTCGTTCGAGCGGTGTTTCGGGGCGCAGTGCCCGCGTGGGACTTTGCGAATGAGCGGGTGAGTGTCGTTGTGGTGCCGACACTTGCCGCGTCGACCGATTGGAGCGCGGCGCTTGCCGACGCAAATGTGGTCATTCATTGCGCGTCCCGGGTTCACGTCATGTGCGAAACAGAATCCGACCCGCAGGCGGTTTTTCGTGCTGTGAACGTGGACGGCACCGAAAACTTGGCGCGCCAAGCCGCTGCCCGAGGCGTGCGGCGGTTCGTTTTTGTCAGTTCAATCAAGGTCAACGGTGAACGCACTCATCGGGGGAGACCTTACTTCGCCGAGGACGCACCGGCACCCGAGGATAGTTACGCGCGTTCCAAAACGGAGGCGGAAGACCGATTGCAGCAGATCGCACGCGAGAGCCAGATGGAAGTAGTCATCATCCGCCCTCCGTTGGTTTACGGCCCGGGAGTCAAGGGTAACTTTCGTACGCTGGTGCGCTTGGTTGCGCGCGGCTTGCCGTTTCCACTGGGTCGTGCGACTGACAATCTGCGCAGCTTTGTGGCATTGGACAATTTGGTGGACTTGATGTTGACCTGCGTTACCCATCCCAAGGCGGGCAATCAAGTCTTTCTAGTTAGCGATGGACAAGACATTTCCACCGCTGAATTGCTGCGAAGGATTGGGAAGGCGTTGGATAGACCCGCTCGGTTGATACCTGTACCGACAAGCTGGCTAGCTTTCGTTGCAACAGCGCTGGGCAAGCAAGCGAGCGCACACCGCCTGCTGGGTTCTCTGCAAGCGGACATTAGTAAGACTCGGGCGCTATTGGATTGGACGCCGCCCATATCGGTTGACGAGGGACTGCGCCAACTAGCGAAACCGGGGGCTTGATGCTGCGCACACTCGACGTCATTTTTTCTTTGGTTGGGTTGGCGCTCACCTGTCCGTTGCTCGTCATCGTTTATTTGGCCGGTATTTTTGATACGGGTTCGCCAATTTTTCGGCAGGAACGTGTGGGGCACAATCAGAAGCCTTTCACTCTGATCAAGTTTCGTACGATGCGTCCAAACACCGCGTCCGTGGGTTCACACCTAGCGGATGCTTCGGCGATTACCCCTCTTGGGAAATACTTACGACGAAGCAAGCTCGATGAGTTGCCACAACTCTGGAATGTGCTGAAAGGTGAAATGAGTCTGGTCGGCCCAAGGCCCTGCCTGTTCAATCAAACCGAATTGATCAGCGAGCGAGCAAGCCGCGCAGTTTTTGACGCTAGGCCTGGAATTACTGGCTTGGCGCAAGTGAGCAAAATCGACATGTCTACCCCGGTGCTTCTGGCGCAGACCGACGCTCGCATGCTTCAGAGCCTATCTCTGACATCCTACTTCAAATACATTTTTCTGACTGTCGTCGGCAAAGGTACTGGGGACGGCGCAAAAATCTCGTAGTTCAGAAATGGCTCGGATCATCTGAACAAGCGGTGTCAACGGCGCACATCGTCGAAATTGAAGTGAACTTTGGCGCTGTAAAACGCAACCAATGACGAAAGCAATCGCTTTGCCAGTGCGTAGAATGTTTTGACGCGTCTTCTGATACGGAGGTGTGCCGCACCAGCAAGAATTCCTCTCGATCCGCAAAAATTTTGCTTCCCAATTTCAATATGACAAGAATATTTTCCTTTGCGGTTGCTCTGTGGCTCTTTGGTGGCGCGGTGGTGGGTGGCGGGATTGGTGCATCGGCAGGGTATGGGTATTTCTTGAAGTACCGCAGCGCGGGGATATTGAGTTTGGAGCTGTCTCCGACCGAGATGAAACGGCTTAGCGAGCTTGCCTCAAATCAGGACACGTTTCGTGCGACCGTCTCAAGCCTGCCTCCCTTTCAACTACAAGCTGAGAATGCGATCACGCTGGCAGGAGGCCAGGTCACGGCGGGCAAATGGTTGACAGCCGTTCCGCGCTTCTCCAAAGCCGACACCAAAGATTTACCGAGCCTGGTAGACAAGGGAGAGTTTGATACGGCCTACATCGGGGTCCGCATATCCGCAGTTGCGAAGGATGCCGCAGATGCAGCGAATCTGGCCAAGTGGATGGGTTTGTATGTAAAAGAAACGGCTGCTCGGGAGGCGGTGCGCACCACGCTCGCCAAGTGGCGCTTCGAGAACCGGCGGTTTTCCGACTTTGCAAGAGCCGAGCAGTTGCGGCTCGAATACGAGATTGATCAAGCCCAGATTCGCGCAAAGAGCCTGAAGACACTGGTGGCTACCTATCCTGAATTTGCGAAGTCCGAGGGACGGCAAGTCATGGAAATTCGGAAGGAGTCAGAGAAATTCGTTTCTCTCGGGCAGCAGCTCGTAGCTGCTGAAACCGAAGTACTTGACTTGCGTGAGAAACTGGTGCGCTTGGACCGCACCGCGCTGCAAGAGAAATTTGCAGCCCCGTTACTCAGTCAAGCTGAGTCTGTACTGGAATCCTCAGTCAGCGGGTCCGATAGCTTGGCCAAATTGGGGGCAATTCTCAAACCGTTTCAAGCGGCAGCTAAAACGGGGGCGGAGCAGCAAAAACTCACCAATATCTCAGCTGAGTTGGCGAAGATCGGCGCGCGCTTTTTGGTTGAGCCGCAGTTTATTGCGCAACCCCCTGTCCCGAGTCAGCCCGAAAATCCGCAACCCAGACAGGTGGCCTTGCTGGGTGCTTTGATCGGCCTCCTACTTACAGCATTAGTCGTGTTTCGCAAACACCTCATAGGCTTGCTGCTGGCGCGCTAGCAGAATTCTCTTTCATCTGAAGGTTGAGGGTTTCCGCGTACGAAGCGCACGGCGACCGAAGGTCAGATGCTTAACAAAACTGTGGCGGCGACCCACGCGCATATTCCGTGCTCGACTTATTCGCGAGATGAACTACACAGTGGCAGGATTGCCTTGGACGTTTCGCCAAACCCGTCGGCCATGAACCCCAACCCCGTAAATCTTCACCCTGACCCGCAAGCCTTGGCTCTAGTGCAATCGCACTGGCGCGGCAACAACCCCGCTCCCATTCCCAAGCGCGTCATGATCGCCGACGACCGCACGCCGGCCACGCGCGCCTTTCATCTGGCTTGCGAAGGCACTGCACTCCTCTGGCGCGGTGACTTTCAAAACGGGCGGCTCCTGTTGCAGGCGATGGCGCGCCGCGTGCCTGCTGTCAAGCCGGTCACTGCTGAAGAGTTGCCGCAGGGCTTTCACCGCGTCCGCATGACGCAGGCGCAACAGGCTCGCACCCTGGGGCTGCTCTTGATCGAAGTGGCAGCTGACAGCAGTATCGCCCTAAACCGCGCGCCGGATGTGCGCGCTGCGCTTCAAGCGGCATTTGGTGCCAATCACGGGCCGATGGTGCTTTCACTGCGCGAGCTGCAAGGCTTGATCGGTGCGTTTGAGTGGAAGAAACGCGGTGTGCCGGTTCCGGCCTTAGGGCCTGCGGCGATGATTCATCCACACTATGGCGTGTTCGCCCCCATCCGCAGTGAATATCTCGATCTGGTGTCGCGGGCGGCCCTGCCTGCAAGCGGGCTTTCCGGCGGAGTGCCGCGTTTGGCCTTCGACATCGGCACGGGCACCGGCGTGCTGGCCGCGCTGGTATGCGAGCGCGGTGTCGAGCGGGTTATCGCGACCGACACCGCCCCTCAAGCGCTTGACTGCGCGCGCGACAACATTGCCCGCCTGCAATTGGCGCACCGGGTGGAGGTGATCTCGGCCGACCTATTCCCGCCACCAAGCGTGGGCAATGCCGACCTCATCATCTGCAATCCGCCGTGGTTGCCCGGCAAGCCTGGCTCGCTATTGGAGCAATCGGTCTATGACCCCGAGAGCCGCATGCTGCGTGGCTTTCTGCAGGGCTTGCCGCAGCGCCTCAATGCGCATGGGCAGGGCTGGCTGATTCTGTCCGATTTGGCCGAGCGCCTAAAGCTGCGCTCACGCGAGGAGTTGCAAGGCTGGATCGACGGCGCGGGCTTGCGGGTACTGCGCAAGACCGATATTCGCCCCGCGCACAAACGCAGCAAAGATGATACCGACCCGCTGCATATCGCGCGCGCGGCCGAGGTCACCTCGCTCTGGGCACTGATCAGCAAATGACCCTGGCTGCGGGCCTAAGTCAGGCTTGCGATACGCATGTCCATGTGATTGGCCCGCAAAGCCGTTTTGCGATGCAAGCGGCGCGCGTTTACACCCCAGGAGATGCTCCAAGACCCTTACTGGATAAGCACCTTCAGGCATTGCAGTTGGGCCGCGTGGTGGTCGTGCAGCCCAGTTTTTATGGTTTCGACAACAGTTGTACTCTGCACGCGGTGGCTGAACTGAACGCCACAAAACCCGACAGCGCGCGCGCCGTAGTGGTCGTGCCGGAGGGAATCGACGAAGCCGGATTGGCCCAGCTCCATGCTGGGGGTGTGCGTGGCGTGCGCATCAATCTTGACAGCGGCGGACACGGTGGCGAGCACGATACGGCGGCGCACCTGCGCGCACTGGCCGTGCGTATCGCTCCATTTGGCTGGCATGTGCAGGTGCTGGCGCAGGTGGCGGCCTTGCTGCCGCTGCTGCCAACGCTGGCGCAATTGCCGGTGCGAGTGGTGCTCGACCATTTCGCCGGGATCAGCGACACCAGCATGGCAAGCCCCGACGCGCAGACAATTCTGGCCCTCGTGGCGAGTGGTCAAGCCTACGTCAAGCTTTCCGCGCCGTATCGCTTGCCAGGGGCGCTTGCCGCAACCGCCAGAGCATTCGCGAGAGCAAACCCGGAGCGGATATTGTGGGGCAGCGATTGGCCGCACACCCAGCGCGAGCCTGGGCGAGCGCGCCTGGAAGTAAGCCGTTTTCAGATTGTCGACAGCGCCAGCAATTTGCGCGAGCTGTGCGAGTGCATCGATGATGCCGCCTTCATCAAACCGATGTTGGTCGCCAATCCGGCGCGGCTCTACGGCTTTGGCTTGGGCGAACGCTGATACGGGGCATTGCCGTCGGCGAGCCGGAAAATCGGCGAAACTGGCGAACTTGGCAGCGTTTCCTGCCGTACCGATTTTCAATTGAGGATGAATCATGGCTGACGCAGACCCGAACGTTTCCTATTCCAGCACGCAACTGTTAATCGACGGCACCTGGTGCGACGCGAAAGACAACAAGACCTTAGCTGTCGTCAACCCCGCCACAGGCGCTGAAATTGGCCGCGTGGCGCACGCCAGCATTGCCGATCTCGACCGCGCTTTGGCCGCTGCACAAAAAGGCTTTGCCACCTGGCGCGCCATGCCTGCCCTTGATCGTGGCGACATCATGCGCCGCGCGGCGCAATTGCTGCGTGAGCGCACGTCAAAAATCGCCGAACTGATGACTCAGGAGCAAGGCAAGCCGCTGGCCGAGGCCAAGGCTGAAATCGGCTCGGCAGTTGCCACCATCGAATGGTTTGCCGGGGAAGCGCAGCGTGTTTACGGGCGCATCGTGCCGCCGCGCAGCTTGACCACCCAAGCCATGGTGTTGAAAGAGCCGGTGGGTGTGGTCGCTGCCTTCTCGCCCTGGAACTTCCCGATCAACCAAGTAGTGCGCAAGGTGTGTGCAGCCCTGGCAGCCGGTTGCTCAATTATCGTCAAAGCGCCTGAAGAAACCCCGGCTTCACCTGCCGAGCTGCTGCGCGCCTTTATGGACGCGGGCACGCCGGCCGGGGTGTTGGGCTTGGTGTTTGGCTCGCCCTCAGAGATTTCGAATTACTTGATTCCGCACCCGATTGTGCGCAAGATCACCTTCACCGGCTCCACCATCGTCGGCAAGCAATTGGCCGCCTTGGCCGGGGCCCACATGAAGCGCGCCACCATGGAACTGGGCGGGCACGCCCCGGTGATTGTGGCCGAAGATGCGGATGTTGAGCTGGCAGTTCGCTCCGCTGGTGCCGCCAAATTCCGCAACGCTGGCCAAGTGTGTATTTCGCCTACCCGCTTTTTGGTGCATGAAAGCCTGCGTAACCAATTTGCCGAGTCACTTGCCAAGCACGCCAATGGCCTCAAGGTGGGCGACGGCATGGCGGCTGACACAACCATGGGGCCGCTTGCCAACCCGCGCCGCATTACCGCGATGAATGAATTCATGGCGGATGCCGTGGCCAAGGGCGCGAAAGTTGCCGCCGGTGGCGAGCGCGTGGGTGCCAAGGGCAATTTCTTTGCGCCAACCATTCTGACCGACGTGCCGCTCAACGCCAAAATATTCAACGACGAGCCCTTCGGCCCGATGGCCGCGATTCGCAGCTTTACCTCGCTCGACGACGCGCTGGCCGAAGCCAACCGCCTGCCGTTTGGCCTGGCCGGCTACGCCTTCACCCGCTCGCTCAAAAACGCGCACCTGATCTCGCAAAAGCTCGAAGTTGGCCTTTTGTGGATCAACCAACCCGCCGCAGCCTTTCCCGAAATGCCGTTTGGCGGCGTGAAGGATTCGGGTTATGGTTCAGAAGGTGGGCCGGAAGCGATTGAGGCATTCCTTGCGACCAAGTCGGTGACGATTAACTGTGTTTGAGGGCGTTAGAGGTTAGAGGTTAGGGGTGAGGGGTGTGGCTTGCCCCGAGATCCTTTACTCAAACACTGCTTTTAGGTCTTCCGGTATCCGGAAATCGGGGTGGCGCGTTTTAAAGCGTTTGGCGCTGGCGCGCGCCTCATCGAGTTTGTTGGCATCGCGCAGGTCGCGGATTAACTTCAGCCATGCTTCCGGGGTAGCCGCGTCGGCTGCCGAACCAGCCGGGCCGGTGGCTGAAGAACCAATACCAGAGCGGCTCTTCAGGGCATCATTAGCGGCTCCTGGAGCGGTGCTGGCCTGCGTGGGCGGTGGAAGTGGTGGCGGTGGCGCGGCTGCGGGCATCGGGCTTGTGCCCTTGCTCGCAGCCAACACGTCGGCATTGCGCAGCTCGCGCTGACGGTCTTGTTTCGCCTCGCTTGACTCGGCGGCGCTCGTATCGGCAGCGCGTGGAGCGCTAGGTGCTGCGGCCGTCGGCGCGGCAGCGACTTGGTCGCGCAACGGTGATTCCGCTTTCTCCAACAGTACAGACGGTTTAGCTTGGGTTTCAGGCCGGGCTTCCGCCGCCGCTTGAGGCCCGGCTTGCGCCGAGGGTGCTGCGGTGATTTTGGGCAAGTCCTTCGCGGCATCGCGCGCTACGACGGATGCCTCTTTTTTGGCCGCTTTGCGCTTGAGCTCCGTTTCCGGTAAGACAGGCGGCGCGGCGGGTGCCGCAGCGGGCGCAGGGGCTACGGGAGGCTCTGGCAGGTCGGCGGGTGCAGCGGGCGCGGCAGGTGAGGGCGCAGCAGCAGGTGCAGCGCTGGGCGGCGGCAAGGTCTCACGAGCCGATTCAAACCCGGGCCGCTCTTCACGCACCAGCGTGACCACCGAAAACGACAGCACCACGGTGGCCGCAATCGCCATCGGCAGCCTGAAGCGCCGCTGCCAGGGTGTGCCCGCTATCTGCGGGCGTGCCCCTACCGCACGCGCCGCTGCGGCCAGTATGCGCGCGTCGGCATCGGCTGAAGAGCCAATACCAGCGCGCGTCTCCAGATAGGCGCGGGTCAGCGCCGGGTCGCGCTTGGGCGCATAGCCATCGTCGCGGGCATCGCTCACGCCGCCACCTCCAAATACTCTTTCATGCACTCGCGCAGCTTGGCCATCGCATAGCGCAGGCGGCTCTTCGCCGTTTCCATGCCGACCGCGCAGGCCGCCGCAATGTCGGCAATGCTCAGGTCGCTCTCTTCTTGCAACAGAAACGCTTCGCGCTGATTGGCGGGCAGCGCGCCCAAACATTCGAGCATGCGCCGCGCTACCTGGCTACCGTGGGCGCGCGACTCCGGTGCGTCTCGCGCAGGGGCTGCCACGTGCTCATGCAAGCCATCGCCAGTGCCTTCCGCATCTCCGGTGTCGCCTTCATCAAACGATTTCACTAACCCCAGCGCCACCACCTTGTTGCTGCGGAAAAAATCCATCAAACGGTTGTGCGCAATGGTGTAGAGCCAGGTGGTGAACTTGGCTTCGACCACATAACGCTCGCGCGCATTGATCGCGTTCATCCACACGTCCTGCGCCAACTCATCGGCCTGGGCCGGATTGTGCTGCGGCTGCAACTGGCGTCGCAAATAGCGGTAGATGCCGCCCTTGTGGCGCTCATACAGCGGGGGAAAGGCGCGCGCGTCGCCATCGGCATAGGCCAACATGAGTTGTTCGTCAGAAAGTGGAGAGTCAAGCGCGTTCACCGGGTGCAGTGTAGCTAATAACGGTAACGCCACACGCTTGGGGTCAACCCACCAAGGCGAACTGCGTTACTGCGCAGGCAGGGAGCAATTTGAATTGGTCAGCGGCAGTTTTATCTGTGCTACCGTCACGCTTTTAAATCAGTGAGGAGAAGACCATGTTTAGCTTGATTGGCACTGTCATTATTGGCTTGGTAGTTGGCCTGATCGCGCGCGCGGTCAAACCCGGCGAAGACAAAATGGGCATCATCATGACCGCGCTGCTCGGCATCGCCGGCGCATTTTTGGCCAAGTATGCCGGCCTGTTTTTAGGCATGTACAAAGAAGGCGACACGCCCGGCTGGATCATGTCTGTCGTCGGTGCGGTGGTCGTGCTGGTGATTTACAGCCTGGTCACCAAGAAGAGCGGCGGCTCTGGTACCGAGGCTTAAGCACCATGAGTGCAGTGCGCCCCGCCTTGCCCGATCTCTATGCCCTGCCACGTAACGACCGCGAGCTTGAAGCGGCAGCGGAGCGCGCTAAAAAAATGGTCACCAAGCGGGCCGCGCTGGCTTCTGCCTCAACCCTGATCCCGCTGCCGGGCATCGATATCGCCGCTGATATCGCGCTGCTCTTGAAACTGATCCCCGAAATCAACCGTGAGTTTGGCCTTACGCCAGATCAAATCGCCAAGCTTCAGCCCACCAAGCAGCTGATGGTTTACAAAGCGATTGTGCTGATTGGTGGGGCGATGGTAGGCAAGCTGGTCACCAAAGAACTCATCATGCAAGCGCTCAAAACGGTGGGCTTGCGCATCACGATCAAGCAAGCCACCAAGTATGTGCCCTTGGCGGGGCAGGCACTTTCAGCCGCACTCGGGTTTGCGGCGCTCAAATACATCGGCAATGCGCACATTAAAGACTGCACCAAGGTGGTCAAGCTGGTGCAGGCCGAGTAGCTGGTCAGGCCGGAACCGCCCTCTCCTGCGGGGAGGGCAGGTGTGCAGGAAAGGTGCGAGCGTCTGACGCAAGCTGTCTCACGCCGCCGTCACCCGACTCCGCTCTCGCCGCTGCGGGTCGCGCCGCAACCGAATTTCAACGGTCTGCCCCACCGCTACTGCCGCTTTGACCAAGGTATCCAACTGGATCGACAGGTTGGCCGGGTCAAGCACCCGGTCCAACTGAGAGCGGCTCGTCGCCATCCGAAGCGCCATCGCCGTCTTCGTTAGGCGATCAGCTTGCATGGCATCGTCAAGCTGCTCGGTGAGCGCACGCTTCAAGGCGCGCGCTTGCACTTCTTCGTAGATGCCTTCCTCTTTGAGAAACTCATCAAAACTGCCACCTGCGCGGGGGTTAATCACATTGGCGCTTGCAGCGTCACGTTTGACCATTTTTCCACTCCTTAAGGCGTTTTATCGCCAAGTCGATTTCGCGCGGATCCGTTTTTTGCGTCTTTTTTACAAAAGCGTGCAGCAACACCATTTCAGATCCGTGGACGGTGAATAGCACGCGCGCGATCCGGTTGCCAATCGTACTGCGTACTTCCCAAATATCATCGCGCAGATGATCGACGCGGGGTTTGCCGATGGGCCACTTGTACTGAACATAGGCGATGTCTTCACCGACGATCTGTCGATCCGCTTTATCAAGCGCCATCAGCATCGCGCGAACCGGTTCATTGCCCGCCGTAGTGCGATAGAAAGACGCAAAAAGCCTTTGGAGGTCAACCATCGACGAAGTGTACCGCATAAGGTACTAACTTTCGCGCAAATGCCGTAGGCATTTGCGCCACGCACAGGGCTACCGGATTGGTACACTCCAACGAATGCGCCCACCCGCTTTGGTCGAACTCGATTACACCGTTATCACCCAGCCGCGGCTGCGCGCCTTGGCGAAGCGCGGCACTGTGCGCCGCTACCGCAAAGACACCGTGGTCATGGAAGAGGGTGACCGCGGAGACTTGATGCTGATTATGCTGACCGGGCGGCTGCGTGCCTACTCGGCGAGCCAGCATACCGACCGTGAAGTGACCTATGGCGTGTATGGTGCAGGTGATCTTGTGGGTGAAATGTCGCTCGACGGCGGCGCGCGCTCTGCCAGTGTGATTACTCTGGAAACCACCGTGTGCAGCATTGTCACCCGTGAAACCGTGCGCAGCTATATTGCCGAAGAGCCGGAATTCGCCTTCGACCTGATCGCTCGCGTGATCGAGCGCGCCCGCCGCGCCACGCACACTGCACGCAGCTTGGCGCTCACCGATGCTTATGGGCGCTTGAGTGAGCTGCTCACCGGGCTGGCGGTGGTGCAGGGTGATGGCACGAAGCTGATCGAAGAACGGCTCACCCATCAAGAGATCGCGAACCGGATTGGTTGCAGTCGCGAGATGGTGAGCCGGTTGATGAAGGATTTGGAGGTGGGGGGCTACTTAGCTAGTACGGAGGGGCGACGTTGGTGTGTGGTGAAGTCGCTTCCGGCGCGCTGGTAGGGGGAATTCGAGCTGGCTCATGGCAGGTTGCCAACTCCTTGCCGGAGCGGGTCTCCGGGTGTTGGTGCGCTTACCGGTATCGCGTTCTTGAGCACTTCGCGAACTTTAGCCACTGACGTGCTAGCGCCCACGTTTTTAGCGAGCCAACGTGTCAAGTTCGCGGCAGCCATGCTCGTACCGGCGAGCCGAACCGTGTCGCAACCGAACGTGCCGACTACCCTTAGTCCGTGCAGCGTCTCTGTTTCCTCTGTCACTGTGGCGACTTCGGGACTACGAGATGCGCGCGCACCTTCGGAGTGAGTTGCCGATGCCGCGTAAATCGAAACCGTAGCGTCCGATTTGCGATACCCGCCCGCGACGAGCGTGTGCTGTCCGGTTGCGATGCCGCTGATGCTGCCCTGGCGCTTGATATCTGAAGCCGCGGAATCTCCCGGTGGATTGGGCGTGCGATCTAGTAGTTCATAGTCCGGGTCTACCAAATAGGATTGACGGCCATAGACGGGGCGGCCCAGCGTGGGATCGTCACGCTCCACCCAAGCATGGACGGGTGCGGTAAGTGGTGCGCCGCGATTGGTGAGCGTGACCGTCCACACACCGTGTGGCGCGACTTCACCAGCTTGGCTCTGTGTTGGCGCAACCGCGACCAGTACCAACCGACCGCCTATGCCGCGGGAGTTTTGTGCGGGTGCGATGACCGCCGCTAGCCCGTTGTTCGTAGTTGGGTCAGCCAAATACCGGGCGGTTTCGACGGAGACGGCGGGGCTGCTGCTGATTCCGCCCGGAGGTGTCAGCCCGACAACAACGTCAGCCGAACCGTCTGGCAGCCAGACTTCAAGAAAACTCGGTGTTCGGTCGTCTGGCAGCACGTGCCAAGCGAGTTGCTTCGTTTCGTCGCGCGCTAAGTCAAACTGCGCGTGCGCGCGATATTCATGGCTATTTCCCGAAGGCAGCACGAAAAAAAGCGATCCGCGGCGCTCGACCAATTCGTCAATCGCCCGCTCCAAGATCGACGTGCCGTCGTGCGGGCCAGCCATTTTTCCGAAGCTGAGGTTGATGATGATTTTGGCGAGCGTCCCTCCGCCCGCGCGCGCTCGCGGCACGTCTGTCCGCTGCAGAATATAACGTGCCGCATCCAAAATCTGTGAGGCGAGCGATCCCCCCGAGGTATCGCTCACACTTCGTCTCGCGAGTTGAACGCCAATCAGTTCCGCCGACTCCGCCTCGTCGCCGAGGCCCTCCGCCGTTCCGACCGCAAGCCCTGCGACGGCTGTGCCGTGTGAGGATCGGTTTCGTGTTCCAGGAATCGATATCTTTTCGTAAACTGCCTCCCAGCTACCCAGCGCGACCTGAAGTCCATTAAGGGTTTTTCCTGCGAAGTCTCTGCCGTAGCCGAATCCTGATGGCTGGTTTTGAAGTCCATCGGTATCCTGTGACCATAGAAAACTGAATCGGGTGTGCTTACTCAGATTGAGCAGGGTATCGTGCCCAAATGCAATCGCATCATCGATGACCCCGACTACCACTTTTGAAAATCTTTCGGTCGGCTTGATAGGGCCGGGATCAAAAGGAATTTCCTCGCCGCTCGCAATGGGCAAGCCAACCTCGTAAGCCTCGATAGTGTCCGGTTGCCACTGTAGCTTGTATAAAAACTCCGTTTTGACGAATGCGGTGCAAAATGTGGTGCCTTTAAGTTCGTGGCTCGGTTTGCGGTAGACCGACGGAACCCGAATCCAGCCCTTCAAGCCAGAGAGAGGGTTATCGACCCAGTTGGCAAATTGTTCTGCGGTGACACGAAGCGCCAGAATTACTGCGGTTTCCAATGGCACTTGCCCAACATCGCGAAATTTGGTTTCATCCGCCCAAGCGAGGTAGGGGTCCTGTCGCACCCCGGTCGTTTCGGTCAGCGCCTGCCCCCAATCCACTAGGGAAGGGCCTTTTTTGAGGTCAGGGCCGCGCCACGCGGGCAGGGGGGCTTTAGTCTTTTTCATGGCTACCACTCCGCTTTCGCTTTTGTCCAGAGCCATTTCAGTGGTGACTCGTTGTAAGGCAGGGAAGAAGCTGGAGTCGGATTTTGGGCGGGTTGTCCCACAAACTCAAATCCATGCACCAACTGATAGAAGTCCAATTTTGGATCAAGCACTTCAAAACTACGGTCCTGCCAGCCAGTCCCTTGACACAGATACTCTACATAGTCCGCTATCGTGGTGCCCAGCATCGCGCCTGCGACACTGTCCATTGGGTAGTGAACACCCGCCACCGTTCTGTTGATAGCAATTCGAGAGGCTTGAGTCAACAATTGATCTCGAAGGGACTTGTGCGCAGCGAGACTACGGGAATCGAGCTTTCTAGGGTAGGACAGCTTGCTAAGAATGCAAGCCGCCACAAATGCTTCGGTCGCATGCCCGCTGGGCAGGCTGCCGTGCTCGGGTGTTGGCACCATCGGCTGAATGTTTGGCGAATAGGCAATCGGGCGAGGTACGTCGAGCGCGTGCTTGAAGCGCATTGCGGCAATCGACGCAATGCCAAGGGAAACATCAATAAGCTCGTTAGTCCAGCGAGTGCGGGTAGGCTGAAGGTTGGCAACCGCGCTCCAAAATGGCGTCTGCGGAATCAACTGAGCCAAGCATTCGCTGGCGCGGTCTTCACGAATTTTTGCCCAGCTCTCGACAAGAGCGAATTGTGATTTGCAGTCTGTATTCTTTGGCTTTGTCATGCGAATGATCGGGTGCTTTTGATAGCGGCCTTGGGATTTGGGCTTTGGTGCGTCGAGTGAAATATGGGAAAGCGTGGCAACGCGGCTAGCCTTATCGGTTTCGAAGATCATCCGGGACTGCGCTTCGTACAGAAAAATATGCTGGCGGATCGCCGGTTCCCAGCCCTTCATCCGCTCAGGGTTATCGAAGTAATCCTTGGGTGAAAGCAGCGCCCCAGCAGGAGTTGCAGGCACTGTACCCCCCCGACTCTTAATCAGCGCATCCGTCAGCAACGGCACACCAGGCATTCCGCCGCCCCCACCGTTGCCGCCCCCACCCCAGCCCGCCCAGCCAGCCCATCCTGCCCACCCAGCCCACCCTGCCCAGCCTGCCCAACCCGCCCATCCAGCCATGATGCTCTCCTTGTTGTTGAGTACTGCTGTTCGTAACTACTTGCGTGGTATTCCAGCTGCCAAAAATGCGTCTGCGAAGCGCTGGGCAATGCCGAAGGCCTTGCCGGGCGTATTTTCCAAGAACGAGGACACCGTAAACCCAGGAACGAATTCGAGTACGCGCTTCGCAAACTCGCTTGCCTGCGGAATCTGGCCGTGCAGCGCATGCGCCAGTGTCAAAGTCCGATAAGTTGACACGTGGTTGCGGTTGGCTTTGAGTGAGCGGTCGCCCAGCTCGATGGCGCGCTCGTACTTGCCCGCCGTGAGGGCAGCGGAAGCCGCGAGTGCGTCATAGAAGTAGCGCAGCGGGTCCAGTGGCGAGAGTTGCAGCGCGCGCTCGGTTGCCTCGGTTGCCTCAGCCCCGTGGTCGGAAAAAGCATGCGTAGTGCCCAGAAAGAGCCAAGCCAGCGACTCGTTCGGGTTGGCCGCAAGAGCGGCTTCGTGGCGCGCCTTGGCCTTGTCCATGTCGCGCATCAAATTGCTTTGCACCAGGCCGTCGATGGTCAGTGCAAGGGAGCAATCGGCATCGAGGTCGAGCGCGCGGTGCGTCAAATCTTGCGCGTAGGCGGTTTGCCGCTTGGGGTCATCTGCCCAGCCTTGGGTAACAAAGAGTACATACCACTTGGCAAGCCAGGCGTAGGGAGTGGGCAGCCGTTTGTGCCGCTCAGTCAGGTGATCGAGCAGGGCGCGTGAGCGTTCAAAGTCCGTGCGGCTGGTGCGGTGCATCAAGTTGATGCCGCCCAACAGCAGCGAGTAGCTGTCGAGTGTTGGCAGCGGTTTGGTTTTCGCCGCCTTCACTTCGTGGTCAAGAATGTGGCGATGCGCTTTTGCGGCGATGATGCCGCAGGTCTCGCTCTCGAGTTGGAGCAAGTCGTCCACCGACGTGCTGGTGCGCTCCACCCACACCACTTCATTGCTGCGCAACTCGGAAAGCTCAGCTGATACCAATACGCGGCCTCCGGTGACCACATAACTCCCGCTAAGCGCGTAGTTTGCGCCGAGCCGCGAATCCACCTCGCCGGCGCTAGAAGGTCGATCACGAAAACCGGTGGTCGAGAGCCGTGAAATCACCCGCAGATCGTGGCTGCGCGCCAGCTTGTCAATTATTCCGTCCGCGATCAGGTCACCCACAGCAAGTGTTTCCCGATCCGCCTGCCGCGATGCAAACGGGATGACTGCTATAGTTGGCGCGAGCGCAGCAGCGGCACGTTCGTGCGCTGGAACAATCGGGAACTTGCCAACCGCCCCCACCCGGTAACTGCGCACTGGCTCCGCGAAATGCTTGACGAAACACTCCCCCAAATCCTCAATATCCGCATCCAAATCCGCCGTCAGCGCATCGCGCACCTCCGGCGACACCACAATTTCATGCGGGCCGGCCAGGGTCATCAGGCGCGCGGCAAGGTTGACCCCTTTACCGTACATGTCATGCGCATCCGCCACTACTGTGGTGGTGTGCGCGCCCACGCGCAGCGCGAGCGGTTCCGCGCTTGCAAACTTTGCGTTCTCGTCTTGCATCATCGCCTGCAATCCAAGCGCGGCCTGCACGGCTGGGCGGGCACTGGCGAATTCGAGCATCACGCCGTCTCCGGTGCTTTTGACCAAGCGACCGCCGTGCGCGGGCAACAGTTCGTCCTCGATGCGTGCCACCAGTTGCAGCCAGCGTTGAATCGTTTGGTCTTCATGTTCCTCCATCAACCGCACCGACTCAACCAAGTCGGCAAACACGATGGTTTTGACCGGGCGCGTAGCACCGTGGAGCCAATCATCTATGGCGGTAGAAGGCATCTTTGACCAATTTTCTGTTTCTGAACATCCACAAACTTGTGGAGAGCTGGGCGATGTGCGCTGCGGTGCTGGCGACACCGAGGTGAATAGTTCACAAAACTAGCCCCTATTTTTACCAGCTTTGGCGCGCCTCACCGCCCTAACGTTGGCCTTCAGCACGGTCAACCTTTTGGGAGATAACTATGCGCTACCACGTCGAAAGTGTTCGCAACCCAGCTCTTGCAAGCGTGTGGGCAGGCATCGATGACGTCGCCGTTCTGCCGAAACACGTGCCCCAGCCCATGCGGCCTCCCGAGCAGGCATTCCCGGTGGCGATGCTGGTTGAGCAACTTGGCTTTGGGGTGTTTGTGGTGGACGCTGCCGGGCAGGTGCAACTCTTGAATCGCCTGGGGCGCGAAGCGATTGCCGCCGCAGCGCACCTGTTCTTGCGAGGTGGCCTGCTCGGCTCAGCGGATCGCACCGAATCCGCGGTACTCCGCACGGCGCTGACTGGCGCTGCCAGCGGGCGGCGGTGCTTTGTGCGCATCGCCGGGCGCGGCGGCGCGCCGCCCAGTGTGGTGGCCGTGGTGCCCTGCGGTGAAACCGGGCCGTGCCCAGCGCTTGCTACTACTGGGGGTGGGGCGGCGGAGCAAATGGTCGCCCTGATCTTCGAGCGCCCCGCCGAACCTGCCGCGCTCACGGTGACCCTTTTCGCGCAAACCTACCGCATCACGCCTACCGAGCAACGGGTTCTTTCCGCGCTGTGCGATGGTCATGCGGTCAACGAAATCGCAAAAAGCTTGGGTTCCGCCACGGCCACCGTGCGCTGCCACGTGCGCGGCTTGCTGGAGAAAACCGGTTGCGCCAATCTGCGTGCGCTGACTTGCCGCGTGGCGAATCTGCCTGCCTTGGCACCGATGGATTTTTCAGGGTTTGCAACTCGCGGCTCGGTGCTGCACTCGTAGAAAGAAATCCCTGAAGAGGCAATACTGGCAAGCTTCTCCGGCCTTTTTATTAGAGCACTCAGCGCGCCGACCGCGTCACCCCATGCTCCCGCGCATAACGTGCCCAGTCGCCGTGCGGGATCGGCTTGGTAGTGGGCAGTACGGCGGGGTTGCCTTGGTAGACAACTGCTGCGACCGTGCTGCCGTCTTCCAACTGCACCACCGTCTCGCCGCGAAAATACTCGCCATCAGGGCGCTTTGGCGTGACCACTTCTTCGAGTGCATCGAGCTGTGGCCAGGCGGCTGGCGGCACGGCGTAAATCTCGCCAGTCACCCAATCGGCTGTGGCATCCAGAATCAAATGCGGATACCAGCCCACCAAGAAGAGGATGCCGCGCACCCGTGCCGTCGCTACCCAGCGCGCACCCGGCACGAGCCGCGCGATGTCGTTGCTGCACCCTTGTCGCAGCGTGCCATAGACGAACAACGGCAGGCTCATGCGTGGGCCGCAACTTGGTTCAGCAAAGGCCCATGCCCATCAAGCGCTTGCCATACATAATCTCGGTGATGCGCCCGTTCACCACGTGATGCACGGTGGCGGAATCTTCTTCGCCGTTGTTCCAGCGCACTTGAATCAGCGCTCCCCGTTGCGCGCCGGTCACGCGATAGGTGCCGCCATTGCCGCCAGACTGCCCATAGCCGCCGCCTGCTGCGCCCGAAAAACTCGATTCGCCGCCGGTGCTAAAGCGGCCCTGCCCGTCGAAACGCACGCGCGAGGTACTCGAATAGCTGCTGCCACCGCCAGATGAGCCGGAGTGCCCGCACAGCATGCCTGAGAGCAGGTGATTGGCACCACCTCCGGCGGCCATGCCGCCCTGCTGCGCGCCGCCACCGGCCGTGCGCTCACAGCGCAAGGGAATGCCCTCGGGCGACTGCATATTGAGCACGCTGCCTTGTAGCGCAAAGGTATGCGGGCGGCGCACGCCGTTTTGAATCACCGTGACGACGTTGCCTTGAATCACGTATTGCATTGGCTGCCCGTCGAAACTGAGCGTATTGGTGCTGTTGATGTCGAGCGCCGCCTGGCCCAACGGTGAATTGCATAGCCAATTACCCATCAAGCCTGCGTGGGGTTGAGCTTGGGCGAATGCAGGTGCGCTGACGAGCGCGAGCAGCGCGGTGAAACAACTCAGTGCGGTCGATTTCATCGAAGCCTCCTATTTCTTGTCTTCGTCTTTGAGCTTGTCGGAATTGGTTTGAATGGCGCTATTCACGCCACCTACCGCTTTGTCCAAGGTTTGTTTGGGCACATTGCCCAGTTCTTTAGAAGCCTTGGATTCAGGCAGCTTGTCGCTGCAAGCGGCGAGGGCCAAAGCGAAAAGGCCAGATAAGAGTGCGCGCAGCATGAAGTCACCTTGAACGGTTCGCGGATGCCGCTAGCTTAAACCAAGCGCTCCGCTTGAGCAAATCGCCGTGAACCGCGGCTGGGCATCAGCGCACCCCGCAGATTGCCGGATAATCCTGCGAAACCCGACTACCGCTTTTACAGCCAGCCACCGTGACCCAAGCCTACAACCTGCTCATCGACATTGGCAACACTTTCGTCAAGTGGGGCCGCTACAGCATGGCCGACGCAGCGGCAATCGCGAGCCATGCACACCAGCCCGACACCCACGAGCTCGAATCCGGGCGCGCCTTGCAGGAAGAGATTCCGTCGCTGTTTCGTCTGTTTCGCCGCCATGAAACGCCGCAGCAGGTGGTGATTTCCAACGTGGCCGGCACGCGCGCGCGCGCGATGATTTTGCGCGCACTTGAAGCTTGGCCCGAAGCACCGCAGCCGCATTGGCTCACCTCGCAGGCGGTGCAATGTGGCGTGACCAATGGCTATCGCAACCCGGGGCAATTGGGCACGGACCGCTGGGCTTCTCTGATCGCGGCGCGTGCGCTCTACCCGGGTGATGCGGTGTTCGTGGTGACCTGCGGCACCGCCACCACTATGGATTTGCTCTCCGCCCAATCCGCCACCGAAGGGCGTTTTGAAGGCGGCTGCATCCTGCCAGGCTTAGGGCTGATGATCCGCTCATTGCACGAGGGCACGGCAGCGCTGCCCGATGCCGACGGTGACTATGCCGACCACCCCACGCAAACGGTGGACGCAATTGTCTCGGGCTGCCAGCATGCCCAGGCCGGAGCGATTGAGCGGCTCTTTCTGCGCCATCAACTCAAACACCCGGCCTTGCGTTTGGTGCTCTCTGGCGGGGCCGCGAAAACGCTGGCTCCCCGCGTCGCCGTGCCGTTTACCGCGCGAGACAACATGGTGCTCGAAGGCTTGTACCAAGTCGCGCAGTCACTCAACCTGGGGAAATAGACGATGCGCGTGGCTTTTTTCGTGCTGCTGCTAGCCAACGCGTTGGGTTTCGCGTGGCTGGCCGGTTACATCGGCAAATCTGACACCAGCGCCGCCAGCCCGGCGCGCCAGGCCGACGTGAGCCCCGAGCGCATGACCCTTCTCAGCCCCACGCAGGCCGCCCAATCGGTGCAAGCCGCCAAGGCAGAGCTGCGCCGCGTGTGCCTCGAATGGGGCAGCTTCGGCCAGGCCGATGCCGATCGCGTCATTGCCTTGATGGAATCGCTGAGCTTGGGGTCGCGCCTGACCGTGCGAAAGGTGGAGGAGACGGCCGGTTTTTGGGTTTTCTTTCCGCCGCAGGGCAACAAAGCGAATGCGGACAAAAAGGTCGATGAAGTGCGTAAGCTGGGCGTGAAAGACTATTTCATTATTGGTGAGGCGGGGCCCAATCAGTGGGCGATTTCTTTGGGCGTTTTCAAGACCGAAGAGGCTGCGCGTAACTACTTGGCCGACTTGACCCGGCAAGGCATCAACACCGCGCGCAGTGCGGCCCGCCCGACCACGGTGACCAAAACAATTTTTCAGATCCGCGAGCTTGATACCCGGCTGGTAGCGCGCTTCGAGGATTGGAAGAAGGACTTTCCGAATCAGGAGCTGGGGGAGTGCGCGGCGGTGGCGCGCCCGTAACGGCGAAACGGAGTAACCCGGAATACGCTACGCTCCTCCCTGGCTGCTTGTTTTGACCGCCTGAAGATCAAGCAGTGGCGCGCCTTTTCAGCACTACCACCAGCTCAAATATACCCATCGGATGATCTAGCCGCGCATAGGGCGGCTTGGGCCACTGCCATTGCGCTGCCGGAAACAGCGCGCGCATCGCGTTGATGTCGCAGTGGTAGGGCGGGCCTTCCACTCGGCCTTCGCTAGCGGCGGGGCGCAGGGCTTGCGCAAATAGTGCAAACAACGTGCCGCCCGGCTTGAGCCAGCGGTGCAACTGCGCCGCGTACGCTACCCAATGGTCTGGGTGCAGCGCGCACAAGCAGGTTTGCTCGTAGATCGCATCGAAAGGCTGTGGCGCTTGCCAAACCAGCACGTCGGCTTGTTCCACGCTCGCCACTGCATCGGCTGCCTGCAAGGCCGCTCGGGTGCGCGCCACCGCGGCGGGGGCGTAGTCCAGCGCGGTTACGGCAAAGCTGCGCTGCGTCAAGGCGACTGCCTCGTGGCCCGCACCGCAACCGGGAATGGCGATGCGCCGGTGCTGGTTGGCATTGAGCAAGCCCGATTCCAGCCAGGCGCGCAGTTGCGGACTAAGCGTGCCGCGATCCCACGGCGTATGTCCCGCGTCAAATTTGGCTTGCCAGAAGTTGCTGTCAGGTCCACTCATGGGTGGGATTGTGCCATGCGGATTTCACCGCGTGCTAGAAAGCGGATTCCGCTCTCACTCACCAACTCGATCCCTGATTCCATTTCCAAATCATGACTATATGTCGTTGCCCCTTCCTAGCCGTGCTATCTGCACTGTCATCGTCGGTTCGCCTAATCTAGTCATGATGTGGAAATGGAATGAGGACCTGCCATGCCGCTTGACGATCAAGGTGCGCCATTGAGTAGCGCACGCAATTGCTTCTGCGCCGCGCCCACCACCACCCGCCGTGGATTTTTCACGGGTCTGGCCGCTTTGGGGGCGGCTACTGCGCTACCCGGCTGCGCTACCAGCTCAGGCAGCCCGGGCGCTGCCAGCGGCCGCTACCGGATCGACACGCACCACCACCTCTTCTCGCCCACCTACGTGAGCGAGCTTGCCAAGGTCAACCAAGCGCCGCCGATTGTGCGCAACTGGTCAGTGGCGAAAACACTAGAAGACATGGAAGCGGCGGGCGTGCAAACCTCGATGCTCTCGGTCACCACGCCGCATGTGCAATTTGCCGATGCGGCGGGGGCGCGGCGCATCGCGCGTGAAAGCAACGAATGGGTCGCCAAATTGGCCGCTGAGCACAAGGGGCGCTTCGGCTCTTTCGCCATGCTGCCGATGCAAGACACCGACAGCGCACTCAAAGAAATCGAGTACGCACTCGATACGCTCAACGCCGACGGCATCTGCCTCCTAACCAGCTATGGCGACAAATGGCTGGGCCATGCATCATTCGCACCGGTGATGGACGAATTGAACCGTCGCAAGACCATTCTCTACACCCACCCGACCGTTGCCAATTGCTGCCGCAACCTGCTAGCCGATGTGCCGCCCACGGTGGTGGAGTTCGGGGCCGACACCACCCGCACGATTGTGGACATCGTGTTTTCCGGCACGGCAGCGCGCTGCCCGGACCTCAATTTCATCTTCTCCCACGCCGGTGGTACGCTGCCATTTTTGACTGAGCGCCTGCTCAAAATGCCGGTGCTCGACCCCAAGCTGGCCCCGCGTGTGCCGCGTGGCGTGCTCCATGAGTTACAGCGCTTTTATTACGACACCGCGTGGTCGGCGCACCCAGGCGCACTGGCTTCGCTGATGAAGCTGGTTTCGGTGAACCAAGTGCTGTTCGGTTCGGACTATCCGTATCGCACCGGGGCAGATCACGTCAAAGGCATTGCCGACTACGGCTATTCAGCCAGCGACCTGTTTGCCATCGGCCGCGGCAATGCGCAGCGCTTGATGCCGCAGTGGCGCGCTTATTCCATTTCTAAATCATTACGATATGTCGTTGCCTCTTCCTAGCCGTGCTACGCGCACTGTCGTCGGTGCGCCTAATCTCGTAATGATTTAGAAATGGAATTAGCTTGCGCTCACAGTCGGCCTATGGTGGCTAATCGCCAACGGGCATTGGCCATTACCCAAATGGATGAGCAGTGCTACGGTGTTGCTGGTGCTGGCCAGCGCCTTTTGCTCCGGGTTGGTGGCCAACTGGCTGGTGCCCGTGATCAGAGCGCCGCCGGATTTACCGAATCGGCGCACAACGCCCGAAGATGTGTAAGCTTGGCACGCTTCACGTCAGCCGCTTCACGGAATCATTGCCAGCATGTACTCATCTACCTTCATCTTCGCCACCCAACAGTTTGACGAAGAGTTCCATCGCCTGGATCAAGCGATTGCTGCGATGGCCAAAGCCATCCCCGGTTATTTGGGTGAAGAGACTTGGGAGGACCCGGCCACTGGGCTAGTCTCCAATGTCTACTACTGGGAGTCGCTGGAAGCCTTGCAGGCCCTGATGCAGCACCCCAAACATTTGGAAGCGAAGGCCGATCAAGCCAAATGGTTGAACGGTTATCAGGTCATCATCGCGCAAGTGCTGCGTACCTATGGCGACGGCAAACTGGCGCATCCGGCGGCTTTAACCGTTCGATAGTCGTGCCTGAAGAGGCGCACCCAGATTGCCTCTTCAGGCATTTACTTGTTGGGTGCAGCGTTCACCGTGACGGGCGCGCCACACAGTTTGAGATTGGTGCGGGTGGCTTTGGCCAAGCGCAGAAAATCCTCCGCGTCTGACGGTGGATAGCCTTCCTTGATCTCTTGGTCGTTGGTTTGTGCAAGCTCAACCCAGCCCTTCAAAATGGTGCGACAAGCGGCACTGTCGCCCGCGCGATGCTCGGCGAGCGCCAAATCGTTGCGCACCCAACCTTCGTCGGTAGACACCAAAAAACGTTTGCAGTCGTTGAGCACTGGGGCGAGTGTGTCGCGGGCGCGGGCGAATTCCTTCTTGTCGTAGGCCGCTTTGAAGGCTTTGCGCTGGCCGGCGATTTCGCTGGCGGCGCAGCCCTTGGGCGGCAGCTCGTGCAAGCCGCCAAAGTAGGCGCGCATGCCGCAGTAGGTGCGGCATGCGCCCTCATTTTTCTCGCCCACTTCGATGCCCTTTGCCAGTATTTTGAAGGTAACGACGCACGGTTTTTTGTCATCCGCGCTCTCAGGCAGCCGCGCCTCGCCGTTGCGGATCGCGCCTTCCAACTCGCAAAAGTGGTAATTCGCGCCGCGTGACATCAGCTTGAACGCTTGTGCGCCACCAGCCGCAGCACGCACCCGCAACTGGCTGTAACCCTGCTCGCCGACATACTCGCCGGGGGCGATCTGCGCAAAGGCCGACACGGTGAAGAGCGCCGCGCTGAGGATTAGGGCGGTGCGAAGAGAGAATGGCCTGAGTGGCGAAATTGGCTTCATCGACATTTCCTGGAGAGAGGCGACCTTATCCGGCGCAGCAGCGCAGATTATCGTGCCGCACGCTAAGATTTTCTCCTGTGCTGTGTCACGAAAGGGGTTTTCGATGTGGGTCAAGAACTGCTGGTATGTGATCGCTTGGGAACATGAAATTCCCGCTAACGGGCTATTTGCGCGCACGGCACTGGGCGAGCCGATTGTTGTGTTTCGCACGACTGAAGGGTTTACCGCGCTGCACGACCGCTGCTGCCACCGTGCCGCGCCGCTTTCCAAGGGCCGCCACGAAGGCGATGCGGTGCGTTGCGGCTACCACGGCCTGAAGTTCAACGCCCTGGGCCAGTGCACCGAGGTGCCCGGCATGGAAAAAGCGCCGCCGCATTTGCAAGTGCGCCGCTACCCGTTGGCACTCAAAAACAAGTGGCTCTTCGTGTGGATGGGCGATGCCGAAAAAGCGGATGAAGCGTTGCTGCCGGATAATTTTTCCAACGATAGCGTTGACTGGAAAAACATTCCCGGCTACCTGCATTACGACACGCCCTACTTGCTGATTTGCGACAACCTGATGGACTTTTCGCATCTCTCCTACGTGCATGAGAAGACCCTGGGTGGCTCTACTGCTATCGCGCAGGCGCGCCCGACAATCGAACCCGTGACCGCCCGGGGGCAGCGCGGTTTCAAGGTGTCGCGCCACGTGCCGGACGTGCCGCCCCCGGCCTACCATCGCCATATGCGCCAGTTCACCGGCAATGTAGACCGCTGGTTCATCTACGAATTTTTGCTGCCGGGCACACTGCTGATGCACTCAGGCAGCCGTCGTGTGGGTGGTGACCCGGCACGCGACATGGACGAAGCGGTGCTGCTGCACAGCTGCCAGACCCTGACACCCGAAACCGAAACTACAACACACTATTTTTTCCAGCAATCGCATCATGCTGCCTGCGGCGATGCCGGGGTGACCGAGGCGATTTACAACAACCTGATCGTCGCATTTAATGAGGACCGCGACATGATTTCAGCCCAAGCGCAAGCGATCGCGCGCGCCCCGCACTTGACTTTTGTGCCTTTGCATTTTGATGGCGCACTCAACTCGTTCCGCCAACTCTTGGCTGCTGAATCTGCAGCGGAAGGTCAAGCATGACACCTCTCGCCTCACGCGGGCTGATGCTTTGGCCGATGCATTGGCTGATACTTGCCGCCCTACTGATGAGTGGCCCGAGCTTCGCACAAGGCGGCTACCCAAACCGGCCGATTCGCCTAGTAGTCGGCTTTACCCCCGGCGGTGGCGTGGATATCAACGCCCGCATGCTGGCCGCCAAGCTGAGCGAAACGCTGGGGCAATCGGTGGTGGTGGAAAACCGCCCGGGTGCTGGCACCAACATCGCCAGCGAGCTGGTAGCCAAAGCGCCGGCCGACGGCTACACCCTGCTCATCAATACCGCTGCGGTGGCGATCAACATGTCGCTCTATCAAAAGCCCGGCTTCGATGCGCTCAAAGATTTCGCGCCCATCGGCATTTTTTCTGAGAGTCAAAACGTGATGGCGACCAGTGCCGCTAAGCCCTACAAAAGCGCGCAGGAGGTGATCGCCGCAGCCAGGGCCAAGCCGGGCACCATGAATTACGCCTCGGCCGGCAGCGGCAGCACCCAGCATCTGGTGGCGGAGCTGTTCAAGCAACGCACCGCCACTGACATCATGCACATTCCCTACAAAGGCAGCGCGCCTGCCACCACCGCGCTGTTGGCAGGCGAGGTCGATCTGGTGTTCATCAACGTGCCCGCCATCCTGCCGCAGATCAAGGCCGGCAAGCTGCGCGCACTCGCGGCGGCGGGCGGTAAACGCTCCGAGTTGCTGCCTGACACGCCTACGCTCAAAGAAGCAGGTGTGCGCGGCGTTGAGGAGGTGGTGTGGTACGGCGTGCTGGCCCCAGCAGGCACGCCACGCGAAGTGGTGCAAACCTTGTCAGCGGCGTTGATTCGCGCCGCCCGCGCGCCTGACATCAAGCAAAAGCTGGCCGATCAGGGGGCAGAACCCGTAGGTGGCACGCCGGAAGAGTTCGCCGCGATCTTGAAAGAGGAGGTGGCGAAGTGGGCTGCGGTGGTGAAGGGGGCGGGGTTGAAGGCGGAGTAGCAATCTGGCTAAATCGTGAAGCTAGTTCGCAGGGTGAAAAGAGACCGCCAATCAATTTCGAAGCGGGATACCGGAAAGATGGATTTTCTGGTCCGCGAAGTGACCAATTGCATTCGCTAGAACCGTGCGCAATGCGCTCGCTGTGACCCCCGGAAACGCGCAGGGGCCCACAATTATCCGATCCAAGAGTTTGGAGATATCCAGCTTGTCGAGGACGCTACTTGGGTTTCCTTGCAGACTTAACTTTAGGACAACCTGCGGCGTACCCTGAACCGCTTCAATCTCGCCGACAGGAGAGTTTGTTGGGTAGGCGGTCGGCGATGAAACGACTCGCCACTCGCGCTCCTCGGCGAAGCCAGGATGCTTGGTCGCCAGCACCATCCATCGGAGAGCCCAGACTATTCGCCCAACCAAGTGGCTGCGATCCAGCTCGCGCAGATAGTTTCGCTCAGCGGAGATCCCCTCCACAAACTGAGCGAATCGCTGCCCAAAAACCTGTTCGTTCGCGTACAGCACGGGAGACGCGTGCGCTGCCGGCCCAGCATCTGGATTGAACAGTGCGTCGCTTTTCAGAACCAATGCGACACCATTGCGTCCGCCATAGGCGCGCCACATCGAGAGTCGCCCATGCGCGTCGTCTACCCGCGTATGCTCCGAAAGGCAGATCATGTAGGTATCGAACTGCAGTGCTCGTTTCCACTCTTGAAACTTGCGATCAACTTCCTCGAAGATTTTCGCTCCACAATTATCTAATGCGATTTGGAGCGATTTTCCATCTTCTGACTCCAGCGCGCCCTGTAGCATCTGAAAGCCATACTGAATCTCCGAGT
This sequence comes from Burkholderiales bacterium, assembly GCA_031362865.1. GTDB lineage: Bacteria > Pseudomonadota > Gammaproteobacteria > Burkholderiales > JAEUOS01 > JANLTH01. Next base: position 76,563 of record JANLTH010000033.1, read on the forward strand.
AGTCGTTCATTGTTTGTGCGTTGCGCATCCAAATCTGCTTTCGCCGCAAGATGCTGGTCAGCACCTCGGCGGAAGTGTAATGCGCAAAGCGAATTCCTTCTCGCTCGACCAAGCTACGGCGTTCGCATAGGTACGGGTGAAAAATTCGCTTGAGTTTCTCATCGTCATCAGGCGTCAAAGATGTCATGATTCCCTCTCGTTTTGAATCGCCAGCTAAGCTGACGAGTTGCCACGCCGCAAGACCAACCCATCCACCGCCACCACACCGTCGGCCAGCACCATCAGCGGGTTAATTTCCGCTTCCATCACCGGCTGCCCCGGCAGCAGCGCTAGTTGCGAAAATGCGGCTACCGCGCGGGCCAAGGCATCCAAATCGCCACGTGGCAGATTGCGATAGCCGCGCACAATCGCCAAGCCCTTTATTTCTGCCAGCATGTCATGCGCATCCGCCACGCTGACTGGAGCTAAGCGCAGCGCCACGTCTTGATAAATTTCTGCCAGCACGCCGCCCATGCCGACCATCACGGTGGGGCCGACCATCGGGTCGTGGCGGTAACCAAGAATCACCTCAGCCAGCCCCTTGACCATCGCCTGCACCAGCACGCCCTCGATCCGCGCAGTCGGCGTATGCGTGCGCACCCGCGAGTGCATGCTGGAAACGCCCGTCTGGTAAGCCTCTTCAGACACTAGCCCCAGCGCAACGCCGCCCGCTTCGGTCTTGTGGGCGATGTCTTTGGAGAGCACTTTCGCTGCAACCGGGTAGGCAAGATCGTGGGCGAAGTGCGGTGCGTACGCAATCGCGTGCGCCACCACGGGAACCCCAAGGCGGGCAAAGAGTTGCAGAGCAGATGCTTCGGTGAAGCTTGTCGGTAGCGCTTCTTCGGGCAATTGGCCTGAAGAAGCCCGTCCCTCTTGGCTCTTCACGGCATGGCGTGGGGGCTGCCAGTGCAAGAAGTTGGCGAGCGCATCGGCGCAGGCTTCGGGCGTGCGGAACGCCGCGATGCCCTCGGCGGCCAGCAGCGCCAGTGAGGCATCGGCCTGCGGCGCCAGAAAGGCGGCCAGCGGTTTGCGCGCATCAGCCGCGGCGCGCGCGATCGGCTGCACCGCGAGCTGGGGATGAAACTGCGCCGAGGTCCCGGCTACCGCCAGCACCGCATCGCAAAAGTCGGCAGCCAGCAGGCCGCGCAGCACGGCCTCATAACGCGCCGGTGTGGCGGCCAGGGTCAGGTCGATGATCGGCGCGGCTCGCAGC
>JANLTH010000036.1:0-33051 GCA_031362865.1 Burkholderiales bacterium
CCGCAACCGCCGTGAGCACGCGGTGGGTACGGCCCGAGAGTTCGCCCAAAATGCGCGCGGCATCGGCTTGATTGTCTGGCTTGCCGAAAATCGACTGCCCCAAGCATACTGTCGTGTCGGCCCCCAGCACGGGCGCGCGCAGCATGCTGCGCAGCGTCATGCGTTCCCAGCCGCCAGTGGCCTTGGCTACCGCGATCCGCTGCACATAGTCAAGTGGCGCTTCATCTGGCAGCACGGCTTCACTGAGCGCCGCATCTTCACGCGCGCCGCTGCGAAACATCAACAACTCAAACCGGATGCCGATCTGATGCAAAAGCTCACGACGGCGCGGGCTTTTGGAGGCTAAAAAGATTTTGTCTGGCATGGCGGGCGACAAGCGCTATTCGCGGTGATAAGGGTGACCATTTTTCAAACTGACCGCACGGTACAACGCCTCAGCCAGCACCACGCGCACCATGCCGTGCGGCAAAGTGAGCGCCGAGATTCGCATGGTTTCGTCGGCCTCGCGCTTGAGCGCCGGGTCAAGGCCATCGGCTCCGCCGATCACGAAAGCCACATCGCGGCCTTCCTGCATCCACACGCCCAAACGGTCTTTGAGCGCCACCGTGGTCAAGTCCGCGCCGCGCTCATCGAGCACGACCGTGCGGGCAGCGCTTACGTGCTCACGAATCCGCCGCGCTTCGAGTGCCATCATTTGCGCTGCGGTTTTGCCTGACGCACGAGCTTCGGGTTTCACTTCAACCAGCGTGATGCGCGCTTCCGGCGGCATGCGCTTGGTGAACTCCTCGAAGCCCGCTGTGATCCACACAGGCATTTTGTTGCCAACCGCGATGACTTTAAGCTTCACGGCAAACTACTTACGTTTAACCGCCTTCGAGGCAATTTTTTTGGCGACGACTTTCTTGGCAACGACTTTCTTGGCAACAGCTTTTTTGGCAACGACGGGCTTGGTGGCAGGTTTTTTTGCAGCGGCTTTTTTTACTGCTGACGTTTTTGCGACCACCTTTTTCGCCGCAGCTTTCTTCGGTGCAACTTTCTTCGCTACCGGCCGCTTGACGACAGCTGACTTTCCAGCCGACTTCTTTGCGACCACCTTCTTTGCGGGGGCTTTGGCGGCGAGTGGCTTGGCTACCGTTTGCTTGGGGGCCGCCTGCTTGACGCTGGCTTTTTTCGCGACCGGCTTCTTTGCTACCACCTTCTTGGCCGACACTTTCTTGGGCGGCAGCTTCTTCGCCACCACTTTTTTTGCCGCCACCTTCTTCGCAGCGGCTTTTTTCGCCAACGCTTGTTCTGTCGCAGCCTTCTCGGCCGCCTCGCGCACCGCTACCAATCGCTCAGCTTCGGCTTTTTCTTTTGCCGCCTTGGCACGGTCTTCAGCGGTGGTGACACGCACGCGCTTTTGCCCCCACATTTCTTCCAGGTTGTAGTAGGCGCGCGCCTGCGGTTGCAGGATGTGGACTACCGCGTCGATGCAATCGACCAGCACCCAATCACCCGAATCGCGCGAGGCCCCGCCTTCGATGCTTTTGACCGCGCCACCGGCCTCCTTGACTTTCTCAGCCACGTTGGATGCCATCGCCCGGGTCTGGCGCGCCACTTCGGCGGTAGCAATAATCACGCGGTCAAACAGCGCGGTGGAGCTGCTGGTGTCAAACACCAGGATGTCGCGCGCCTTGATGTCGTCCAAAGCATCGACGATCACCCGTTGCAGCACTTTCAGGTCAGGTTGGCTCAAAGGTTTAGTCTCCAGTTAATGTGAATAGAGTTGTTGGTTTTCAATATAGTCCAGAACTGCGGCGGGAAGCAATTCCAGCAGTGCTGCGCGCTGGTCGCCCAGATTGCCGCCAAGCTTGCCGCCAGCCTTGCACAACGCGCGAATTTGCGTGGCTGAAATCGGCAGCGGCGGCATGTTGATAACGAAGAGCTTGCCCACGCCATCGTGCAAATCAGCCGCCGATTCGGTGCGCCGACCTTGCGCAAATTCAAGCAACTCGCGCGGCCAATGCGGCTCTTGCAATTCGTAACCAGGACGACCGGCGACTGCCACGTGGCTTAAGTCAAAGAGCGCCTGCCAGCGCTTCCAGGTGGGTAAATTGAGAAATTGATCTGCCCCAAGAAGCAATACCAGAGCGGCTTTTGAGGCATCGTCGTGAATTGAAACTCGGCTTGAAACCCGCAGCGATTCCAGCGTTTCAATCGTGTAGGCGGTACGGCCTGAAGTTACTTCACGCAGGTCGAGCGTCAAACCGGGATGTGGAGCAAGCGCCAATCGCAGCATCTGCGTGCGTTGCTCTGCGGTCGCGGCCAGATTGGCTTTTTGTGCCGGCTGCCCGACTGGAATGAAACGCACTTCGTCTAAGCCCAAGGCTTGTTCGGCAGCAAGTGCCAATTGCAGATGCGCCAGATGAACCGGGTCGAAGCTACCGCCCAAAATGCCGATGCACCCGGTAGCGGCGCTCAAGCCCAGTCCCTGGGTGGCAAAAAGTCACTCAACAATGCTGCTTCCGGCGACCCTGCTTCGGGGTGGTAGTCGTAGCGCCATTTCACCACCGGTGGCATTGACATCAGAATCGACTCGGTACGGCCGCCTGACTGCAAGCCAAACAAGGTGCCGCGATCCCACACCAAATTGAATTCGACATAGCGCCCGCGCCGGTAGGCCTGCCAGTCGCGCTCGCGCTCGCCGTAGGGGTGCGGGGCGCGGCGCGAGACGATCTCGGTGTAGGCGGGCAAAAACGCATTGCCCACCGCCTGCTGAATCGCGAAGCTCTGTGCAAAATCCGGCGTATCACCCAGCCCGCTCAAGTCATCGAAGAAAATCCCGCCAATGCCGCGCGCTTCACTGCGATGCTTGAGGAAAAAGTACTCGTCGCACCATTTTTTGTAGCGCGGGTACAGATCCGCATCGAACGGCGCAAGCGCCGCCTGGCATGCGCCGTGAAAGCGCGCTGCGTCCTTTTCAAAGCCGTAGCAGGGTGTCAAGTCCATCCCGCCACCAAACCAGAACACATCATCAGCGCCCGCCTGAAACGCGCGAAAAAAGCGCACATTCATATGCACGGTCGGCACATAGGGGTTGCGCGGATGCATGACGAGTGAGACACCCATCGCCTCCCAGGCGCGCCCAGCCAACTCGGGCCGATGCGCCGTGGCAGAAGCGGGCATTTGGGTTCCTTTTACATGCGAGAAGCCGACCCCGCCGCGCTCAAACAGCGCGCCTTGTTCCAACATGCAGGAGATGCCGCCACCGCCGCCCTGGGCTTGCGGGCGTTGCCATTCGTCGCGCTTGAATTCGCCACCGTCGAGCGCGCCCAAGCCGCTCACAATGCGCGCGTGCAACTCGCGCAAATAGTGCTCAACGGCGACCGCGTCAGGTCTTGGCACTACCACTCGGCCCACCACGCGCATGGATGGCGCGATGCCCAATGTCCGTGCGATATTGCATGCCCTCAAAGCGGATCGCCTCGAGCGCTTGATACGCCTTCTTTTGTGCCACGCGCGGCGAATCGCCTAGTGTCGTCACGCACAGCACGCGCCCACCAGCGGTTTTGACCACACCACCTTCGAGCACGGTGCCCGCATGAAAGATCTTCGCTTCGTCATTGGGCTCATCTTGACGCGGCAGCAGGCCGTGAATGGTGTCGCCTTTACGCGGCGTTTCCGGGTAGTTGCTTGCCGCCATCACCACGCCCAGCGCGGTGCGACGGTCCCATTCCGCCTCAACCTTGTCGAGCGTGCCGTCAACCGCGTGCTCCATGATGGTTACCAAATTCGACTTCAAGCGCAGCATGATGGGCTGAGTTTCCGGGTCGCCCATGCGGCAATTAAACTCCAGCGCTTTGACCCCGCCTTTTGCATCAATCATCAGCCCGGCGTAGAGAAAACCAGTAAACGCAATGCCGTCTTTCGCCATGCCTGCAATGGTTGGCGCGATGATTTCGCGGATCACCTTGGCGTGCAGCGCAGGCGTGACCACGGGTGCGGGGGAGTAAGCGCCCATGCCTCCGGTGTTCGGGCCTTGATCGCCATCGCCCAAGCGCTTGTGATCCTGGCTGGTGGCCAGCGGCAGAATATGCTTGCCGTCGCACATGACGATGAAACTGGCCTCTTCGCCGCCCAAAAAATCTTCAATCACCACGCGCGCACCGGCGGCACCGAGCTGGCTGCCTTCGAGCATCATCTCGACGGCGGCGTGCGCTTCTTCAAGCGACATTGCCACCACCACGCCCTTACCGGCTGCCAAGCCATCCGCTTTGATGACAATCGGTGCGCCGCGTTCGGCGACGTAGGCATGCGCGGGCGCGGCCTCGGTAAAGGTGCGATGTTGCGCTGTGGGAATACCGTGACGCACCATGAAACTCTTGGCGAAATCTTTCGAACTTTCGAGTTGTGCCGCCGCTTTGGTCGGGCCGAAAATTCTGAGGCCGCGCGCCCGAAACAAATCGACAATCCCCGCCGCCAGAGGAATTTCTGGCCCAACCACGGTGAAATGAATATGCTGAGCCTGCGCAAAGTCAGCGATGGCTTCAATCTCGGTCAGATTAACGTTTTCGAGATTAGGCTCAGCGGCCGTACCGCCATTGCCAGGTGCCACGTAAACCACCTGCACCTTGGGCGATTGCGCAAGCTTCCACGCCAGCGCGTGCTCGCGACCGCCGGAGCCGACCACGAGGAGCTTCACCTAGAGCACCGCCGACGTATAAACATCCTGCACATCATCCAAGCCTTCAAGCGCGTCGAGCAGCTTTTGCATCATGAGAGCATCATCGCCTTCAAACGTGGTTTCGTTCATCGGCTTCATGGTAATTTCAGCAAGCTCAGGCTTCAAGTTTTTGGCGGCAAAAGCGTTCTTAACCGCCTCGTAATCGCCGGGTGCGCAGATCACTTCGACCGACTGGTCGTCGTTAGTCATCACGTCTTCAGCACCAGCCTCGAGTGCTACCTCCATCACCGCATCTTCCAGGGTACCGGGTGCGAAGAGGAATTGGCCACAGTGCTTAAACATGAAGGCCACCGAGCCATCTGTGCCCAAATTGCCGCCGTATTTGGTGAACGCATGACGCACTTCAGCCACCGTGCGCACGCGGTTGTCGGTCATGCAATCGACAATCACCGCCGCGCCGCCGATGCCATAGCCTTCATAGCGGATTTCTTCGTAGTGCGCGCCTTCCAGCGTGCCCGAGCCACGCTGGATCGCGCGGGTGATGTTGTCCTTGGGCATATTGACTTCATAGGCCTTTTCAACCCCCAAGCGCAGGCGCGGGTTGGACGCTACGTCGGGTCCACCCAAGCGTGCCGCCACCGCGATTTCCTTGATGAGCTTGGTCCAGACCTTGCCGCGCTTTTCATCCTGCCGCCCCTTGCGGTGCTGGATATTGGCCCATTTTGAGTGTCCTGCCATGTCGATTCTTCCGCTGAGAGCTTTGAGTGCAACTGGTGTGCAACGTTAAGATGCCATTCTACCAAGCGCCCCTCACTCTCTGTACGGACACCCTTATGGCCAATCCTCTGCTCATCGCCAAAAACCTCGATACCGAAGTGAGCCTGCTCCCGGCTTTGGCGAACCGGCATGGACTGATAACCGGGGCCACCGGCACCGGCAAAACAGTGACCTTGCAAAAACTGGCCGAGAACTTCTCGGCCATCGGTGTGCCAGTATTCATGGCGGACATCAAGGGCGATCTTTCCGGCATCGCCAATCCGGGCACGATGAAGGGCAAGATCAAGGAGCGCCTTGACACACTAAAGCTTGAAGAGCCGCCATGGGCGGGCGTTCCCGTCACTTTCTGGGATGTGTTTCAAGCTGGGGGCCACCCGGTGCGCGCCACCATTTCAGATCTTGGCCCGCTGCTGTTAGGCCGCATGCTCAACTTAAACGAAGTGCAAGAAGGCGTGCTGGCCTTGGTCTTCAAAATCGCCGATGACAACCGCCTCTTGCTGCTCGACCTCAAAGACCTGCGCGCGATGTGCCAATACGTGGGTGACAACGCCTCGACCTTCACCACCGAATACGGCAACATTTCGGCCGCGTCGATTGGCGCGATTCAGCGTGGCTTGTTGCAAATCGAGCAGCAAGGCGGCATCGCCAACGGTGGCTCCGCTGGTAGCCTGTTTTTCGGCGAGCCGATGCTCAATATCGACGATCTGATGCAAACCGACGGCGCAGGCAAGGGCATGGTCAATGTGTTAGTGGCAGACAAACTGCTCAACGCGCCGCGCCTGTATTCGACCTTTTTGCTATGGATGCTCTCCGAATTCTTCGAGCGGCTGCCTGAAGTGGGCGACCTTGAAAAGCCCAAGCTGGTGTTCTTTTTCGACGAAGCCCATCTGCTGTTCAACGAAGCGCCCAAGCCGCTGCTCGAAAAAATCGAACAAGTCGTGCGCCTGATCCGTTCCAAGGGCGTGGGCGTGTATTTCGTCACGCAAAATCCGCTCGACATCCCTGACAGTGTGCTCGCGCAATTGGGCAACCGTGTGCAACACGCACTGCGCGCCTTCACACCACGTGACCAGAAAGCGGTCAAATCGGCCGCCGAAACGATGCGGCAAAACCCCAAGCTCAATATCGAAACGGCGATCACCGAGCTGGGGGTTGGCGAAGCCTTGGTGTCTTTCCTCGATGAAAAAGGCCGCCCCGGTATCACCGAGAGGGTCTTCATCGTGCCGCCCATTTCGCAGATCGGCCCGATCACCCCGGAAGAGCGCAAAAAGCTGATCGACAACTCCATCGTCGCTGGGGTGTACGAGAAAACCCTGGATCGCGAATCAGCCTATGAAATCATCAAAGGCCGCGTGGAGAACGGCACGGGACAAGCTTCTTCAGGTAGTGATGCCGCAAAAACCAATCCTGGTACGCCTCTTCCGCCGACCCTGCCCAAGAGTAGCCCTGCAAGCGCTCCTTCAGCCCCCCCCGCCGACGAGCCAGGCTTTTTCGACAAGATCGGCGGCATGTTTGGCGGTGGTGCCGCAACCGGCAAAGGCCGTACCCGCGAAGGTGTAGGCGAAGCGCTGGCGAAAAGCGCCGCGCGAGCGATTGGCTCGCAGGTGGGGCGAGAGATTTTGCGCGGCGTGCTGGGGTCGATTTTGGGAAAGCGGCGGTAGCGGGCAGGGCATTCCATGAACGCCGTCGAAATCGAACAGGCCGTTTCGGAACTCGCGCTTCAGCCCTTTGACGCTACCGGGTTCCCGTTTGCTTTTCTGGCCGCCTTTGGCAACAAAGACACCACGCTCAAGCGCCTGCGCGCGGGCAACAGCAATGCCTCGGACGTACCGGGCGGCGTACTGCTGCGCAATCACATCCACATCGCCGTATGCGGTGCGAATGCCGCATCCACGGCAGGTACGGCACGTTCAGTAAGCGAAAGCCTCAAGCGGCTGCGGGCCAGCGCGGCAACCACCAAAGCCCGTGCCAAATTCATCCTGGCCACCGACGGACAAACGCTGGAAGCCGAAGACTTAGCTGGTGGAGAAACCATCGCCTGTGCCTACGCCGACTTCCCGAATCATTTCGGCTTTTTCCTGCCGCTGGCGGGCATCTCCACCATCAAGGAAATCAAGGACAACCCGGTTGACGTGCGCGCCACCGGGCGGTTAAACAAGCTCTACGTTGAACTGCTGCGCGAAAACCCGGACTGGGCCACCGCCGAACGCCGCCACGACATGAACCACTTCATGGCGCGGCTGATCTTTTGTTTTTTTGCCGAAGACACCGACATCTTCAATGGCGAGGGCGTGTTTACCCAAACCGTGGAGCGGATGAGCGAGCGCGACGGTAGCAACACCCACGCGGTGCTGGCCGACATCTTCCGCGCGATGAATACCCAATTGGCCGAGCGCGATGCCGCCACACCGCGCCTGCCAAACCATGCCAACGGTTTTCCGTATGTCAATGGCGGGCTTTTTTCTGGCACCACCGAAGTACCGCGTTTCACCCGCATGGCGCGCGCTTTCCTGCTGAACGCAGGTAGCTTGAAATGGCGCGAGATCAACCCCGACATTTTTGGCAGCATGATTCAGGCCGTGGCGGACGATGAAGAGCGCGGCGCACTGGGCATGCACTACACCAGCGTGCCCAATATCCTCAAGGTATTGAACCCGCTGTTTTTGGACGACCTGCGCGAGCACTTGCATGCAGCAGGCGACAACCACGCCAAGCTGCTCAACCTGCGCAAGCGCATGGCGCGCATCCGTGTATTTGACCCGGCCTGCGGCAGCGGCAATTTCTTGGTGATTGCCTACAAACAAATGCGCGCGATTGAAGCGGAGATCAACCTGCGGCGGGGCGAAACACAGCTGGGTAGTGAAATCCCGCTCACCAATTTCCGGGGGATTGAGTTGCGCGACTTTCCGGCTGAGATTGCACGGCTCGCCCTCATCATCGCCGAGTTTCAATGCGATGTGCTCTATCGCGGGCAGAGGGATGCGTTGCTGGAGTTTTTACCGCTGGACAAGCAAAACTGGATTGTTTGCGGTAACGCCTTGCGGCTGGATTGGCTGAGTATTTGCCCGCCGACGGGAACGGGTGTAAAGCTGGTGGCCGATGATCCATTTGGTACACCTCTTCAACAGACCGAGATTGATTTCAAGAATGACGGAGGGGAAACGTACATCTGCGGAAACCCTCCCTACAAGGGAAACGCCAAGAAAACCGCCGAACAAAAAGCTGACTTGGGCGATCTACTCGGTCGGACGATCGCCGGTTGGGGTTTGCTTGACTACGTGTGTGGGTGGTTCTTTAAAGGGCATGAATTTGCGAAGAATACAAAAGCAAAGTTCGCGTTCGTGGCTACGAACAGCGTTTGCCAAGGACAACATGTAACAGGATTCTGGAAGCCACTCTTTGAGGATGGTTTGAAGTTTGGTTTCGCTGTGAGGTCCTTCAAATGGAGCAACCTTGCGGCAAACGATGCCGGCGTTACGGTCGTGTGCATCGGCGCTGGAATCAATGCATCGATTGCCGACCTTTACGACGAAGATAGAAGGCTCTCGACCAAGAATATCAATGCCTATTTGATGCCAGCAGACGACTACTGGATAACCCCGGCAACAAGCCCCGTATCTGAAATCCCATTGATGGTGAAAGGCAACTACTACGGGATGTCGGAGCATTTGATCTTCGATGGCGATGCAAAGAAGTTCTATGAAAATGCCGGTCTGAGTGCGACATTCATCAGGAAGTTCTATGGCTCATCTGAGGTCATAAAGGCTAGTCCCCGCTACTGCTTTTGGTTTCCTTCCGAGCCAACAGCAAATGAACTTGCGATTGCGGATATAGTGTCCAAGCTACAGCAAGGCAAGGCCGCTAGACAAAAATCGAAAGACGCTGTTTCCAATGGCATGGTCAGGAGACCACACCAGTTCCGTGAAATGCGGTCTTGCAGAACTTTCTTCTTCGCAATCCCAGTCGTGTCATCCGAGAACAGACCCTACTTACCGGTAGATTTTCTTGATCGCCAAGCGGTCATCTCAAACAAGTGCTTCGCCCTTTATGATCCACCGCTGTGGAACATGGCCCTCATCGCCTCCCGCCTGCACTTGGTCTGGATCGGCACGGTCTGCGGCAAGCTAAAAACCGATTTCCGCTACTCCAACACCCTCGGCTGGAACACCTTCCCCGTCCCTTTGCTGACCGAGCAAAACAAGGCCGACCTGACCACCTGCGCCGAAAACATTCTGCTCGCGCGTGAAGTGCATTTCCCGGCCACCATCGCCGACCTGTACGAGCCTGCCAACATGCCGGAAAACCTGCGCCACGCTCACGAGCGCAACGACGAAGTGCTCGAACGCATCTACATCGGCCGCCGCTTCAAAAACGACACCGAGCGGCTGGAAAAGCTGTTTGAGCTTTACACCAAAATGGTGGCGCACGCCAAGGCCAAGCCGGTGGCTAACGCTAAAAAGCCAGCGACCAAGGGGAATAAAGCATGAGCCACCAAGCGCCGGAAGTGCCGGTTCGCCTGACCCCTGCACCGGAGGGGTATGCGGATTGGCTCAGCGAACTGAAGACGCAAATTCATGCAGCGCAGCAGGATGCCGCGCAAGCCGTTAATCTTGAGCTGGTGAGCCTGTATTGGAAGATTGGCCATGCAATTTTGACCCGGCAAGAGGCACAAGGCTGGGGCGCAAAAGTGGTGGATCGCCTGGCGCATGACCTTCGCACCAACTTTCCCGACATGCAGGGCTTTTCGGTGCGCAACCTGAAATACATGCGCGCTTTTGCCGAAAGTTGGCCAGATACCCAATTTGTGCAACAGCTGCTGCACAAATTGCCTTGGGGCCACAATTTGGTGCTCTTAGACAAACTGCCCGGCCCAGAAACCCGCAAATGGTATGCAGCCAAGGCCATTGAGCACAACTGGTCGCGCAATGTGCTGGTGATGCAGATCGAATCGAAGCTATTGGAGCGCAGCGGCAAAGCGGACTCCAATTTTGACCTCACGCTACCCAAACCACAATCTGATTTGGCAAGAGAATCGCTCAAAGACCCGTACCGCTTTGACTTTCTGGGCTTGACAGACGAGGCACAGGAAAGGGCGATTGAGACCGCTCTCGTCAAGCACGTGACGCAGTTTCTATTGGAGCTTGGTGCAGGCTTCGCTTTCGTCGGGCGGCAGGTGCTGCTGGAAGTAGGCGGCGACGAGTTTTTGATCGATCTTTTGTTCTATCACCTGAAATTGCGCTGCTACGTGGTGATCGAACTCAAGGGCGGCAAGTTCAAGCCCGAGCATCTTGGCCAGTTGGGGTTTTATCTGACTGCCGTGGATCGCCAAGTGAAAAACGAGCACGACAACCCGACCATTGGTTTGTTGCTTTGCAAAAGCAAAAACAAGGTAGTGGCCGAATATGCACTGGGCGACAAGAGCCAACCAATGGGCATTGCCGAGTACAAACTGCTCGAATCCCTGCCGCTGGAGCTGCAAACCAGCCTGCCCAGCATTGAACAGATCGAGCGCGAATTGACCGATGCATCAAACGCACCCCGCGCCACCGGCACATCCACCCAGGAAGAGGCGTAAATGAGCAGCGTAAGCAATGTCCTCGTGCACAGCCACACGGTCCCCGCCGTCTCGATCGCCACCGCACGCACGGGTGCATCGGGCAAGGCGAACGAGCTGGGCATGCGTACCATGCAAGAGCGCGCCTATGCCAAGCGAGGCGAGCAATATCTGCTCATCAAGTCGCCCCCGGCCTCGGGCAAATCGCGCGCGCTCATGTTCATCGCTCTGGACAAGCTCCATAACCAAAGCTTGAAACAGGTCATCATCGTGGTGCCGGAGCGCTCCATTGGCAGCAGTTTTGCCGATGAGCCGCTGACCAAGCAGGGTTTTTATTGGGACTGGCAGGTGGCCCCCCAGTGGAATCTGTGCAACGCCCCGGGTGCAGACGATCCAAAGGTTGCGAAGTCCAAGGTCAAGGCCGTCGGCGAATTTTTGGCTGGCACGGACAAGGCATTGGTTTGCACCCACGCGACGTTTCGATTCGCAGTGGAGGAATTGGGGATTGAGGTTTTCGACAACCGTCTTTTGGCGATTGATGAATTCCACCATGTTTCGAGCAATCCGGGCAACGTTCTGGGCGGCCAGTTGGGTGCCTTCATCGCGCGTGACAAGGTGCATCTGGTTGCCATGACAGGCTCCTACTTCCGGGGCGACAGTGAAGCGGTGTTGACCCCGGCGGACGAGGCCAGGTTCGAGACGGTGACCTACACCTACTACGAGCAACTCAATGGCTACACCTGGCTCAAGTCACTGCATATCGGCTACTACTTTTACTCAGGCCGCTATGTCGATGCGGTAGCCAAAGTGCTGGTTCCAGCACTGAAAACCATCGTTCACATTCCCAACGTCAATTCACGCGAGAGCCTGCAAGACAAGGAACGCGAGGTCAATGAAATTATGGCGGCACTAGGCGATTGGAAAGGGATTGACCCTGACACGGGCTTCCGAAACCGCGATCACCGAGCTGGGCGTGGGCGAAGCGCTGGTCTCCTTCCTCGACGAGAAGGGCCGCCCCGGTATCACTGAACGGGTGTTGATCGTGCCGCCCATTTCGCAGATCGGCCCGATCACCCGGGAAGAGCGCAAAAAGCTGATCGACAACTCCATCGTCGCCGGGGTGTACGAGAAAACTCTAGATCGCGAATCAGCCTATGAAATCATCAAAGGCCGCGTGGAGAACGGCACGGGACAAGCTTCTTCAGGTAGTGATGCCGCAAAAACCAATCCTGGTACGCCTCTTCCGCCTACGCTGCCACCCACCTTGCCCAAGAGCGGCTCTGGGCCTGCTCCTTCAGCACCGCCCGCTGAGGAATCCGGCTTTCTTGACAAGATCGGCGGCATGCTTGGTGGCGGTACCGCAACCGGCAAGGGCCGCACCCGCGAAGGTGTAGGCGAAGCGATGGCGAAAAGCGCCGCGCGGGCGATTGGCTCGCAGGTGGGGCGAGAGATTCTGCGTGGGGTATTGGGGTCGATCTTGGGGAAGCGGCGGTGAATCTTCATACAGACAGGCCGCATACTGCTCACTCAACGACCGCTCTCAGCTCCCAATTCTGACACTGGATGCCACTAAGGTTGCTCAGGAGCGGTTTACCGCAGAATCATGCAATGCAACAAGCTGTTGCGCAATTGCCTCGGAGCCACAACCTACTCTCGCCTGGCGCATCGAGAATAGATAGAGGAGCACTGTGCCCACCAACCTAGCATTCCGTCTACGAGCGGCACAGTCTGAGCTAATCCGTGATCACTTGCAACCTGGACACAGGCCAGAGAAGTGCTGATTCCCTCACAATTTTAGAATTCATTTGAAGATCAGAAGCAGTCAGCAGATCATCTAACGCCAGCAATGCTTCGCTTCGCCAGCTTACAGCAGTGCCCGTTTCCATCACACTATTCGAGGAATCTGCTTCGACACTACAGCAATTCAGGAAACGAAGTACCTCCCAATCGCGAAGCAGCTTGAATTTGCCGATATCACCAGTGATACCGACGACCGTCCGTCGGGAGTGTGTTGTCACATCAGTCACCCTGCTCGACACGTCGACCACCATCATCGGATCTTCCAGGCCATCGACGGCGCAAACTGTTCCAGCCAAACGCTCGGCCTGATGCAGCGCTTTCTCAAGCAGCGGATGTCCTATGCCCATCAAGTCCGCCTGAACCGGTGCCTTCCGATCGAAGACCAGATCGTCGTAGGACTTGCGAATGGCGTGGCTGGTGAGCCAATCTTCGGGCGTTCTGAAGGACATTGAAGCACCTTCCACCTTCGGTCGGCGGCGGTTCAGGGCCAGTACATTCTGGAAGAACGGCAGCAGGTCCGGCAGATCAACTGGCGGTACGTCCTTCAGATCCGATAGATCGAAGCTTTCCGCATGGCCGATGAGGTCGCGAACCGCCTGTATCGCCGACTCACCGCCCAGCGTTCCAATCGTGTTGTCAAACCACGCGTCCAGTTTCTCGCGCTTCACGCTGATTGCGCCGGAGAAGAGGTCGTCGAACAGGCTCTCACCACTCATGCCCAAGACGAGTTGCATCAAGTCCTCAGGCTCGTCCATGGCGGAGCCGAGCGCACGCATGATGCTGTTGAGCTTTTGCTCCAGCTTCTGCCAGATCATCGCTTCGACCGTGTCCGGGTTCCTGAGCGACACTACCTTGACTGGGCGCTGCTGCCCGTAGCGGTTGAGTCGGCCGACGCGTTGGTGCAGTCGCATAGGGTTCCAGGGAAGGTCGACGTGAATCAAAGCACTGCATCGTTCTTGCAAGTCGATGCCTTCACCACCAGCCTCCGTCGACACCAAGAATCGAATACGTCCCGCATTGAAGGCATCGCACATGTCTTCACGGCGTCCCGTCAGCTGAGTCAGTCGACCATCTGGCAGCCTTATGCCTTCCAGGCGGTCGTCCCCATTCATGAATCCCACCGCTCCCTGACCAAACTCCGCCATCAAGGCGCTGATAACGAGCGCCTGGGTCCGCTTGTACTCGGTGAAGAGCAGCACGGGCTCATTTGCAAATCGCTGTTTGATGACCTCGATGATTCGGAAGATTCTCGTCTCTGATGTCACCTGACCTGCCGCGACAATGAGGTCGGCAAGGTATCGCCCCTCATCCTCCATCAGGCGAAGACGAGCCTGTTTTTCATCACGTAGCCAGCGCTGCAAGGCCTGCTGGGCCTCGTCCCCCTCACCTTCATCAATGGATGCAAGCTCCGACTTGGACTTGGCAGCCTCCGCCCCGAGACGCTTGATACGCGTCTGAAGCGCGGCGACAACCGCTGCAATGGAACTCGACGCGAGTTTCTGAAGCGCAATGAGCACAAGCATCACTTGCCCCCCCTCAGTTCGACTGAGGGACGTCGCGTATGCCTTGCCCGCCAGAATGAACTCGGACATCAGTTCATAGAAGGTCTCTTCTGGTGGCGAGTAGGTGAATGTCTCGGGGTGCTGGACCACTGGCTTGAAAAGCCGCTGACCCTTCATGTCAGTTGCCTTCTGTTTGGCGTTCCGGATCAGAAATCTTGGAAGGGCCTGGAGCATGCCGCCTTCGTTCTTCTTTGGGCCAAACACGTCGGCATCGAGCAGACTCATCAGCGACCAGAACCCAAAGTTCTTCCCTCGATGCGGCGTGCCCGTGAAGAGCACGCAGGAGGTCACCTTGCCAGCCCTGTTCAGCTTTTCAACCAGCTCGAAGCCGAGGGTCTTTCCGGTTTCCTCGTCAGCGTTGAGGTGATGGGCCTCGTCGATGACCACCATGTCCCAGACAGGCGCATCAAGCAGGCGATCGTGCCGTCCGTTGCGGTCCGCGCGCAGGGTCGGCAATGAGGCAACGACGATCTGGTGAATGCCCCAGAAGTCGGTTCGATCTGTGTCCAGATCCGTGTGATACGTGGCCGCCCGGATGTCGAACATCCGCTTCAGTCGAATTTGCCACTGCCCGACCAGCTTAGCCGGGCAAAAAATCAACACCCGCTGGACCTTCCTGCTGGCAAGCAATGGCCAGAGCAGCAGACCGGCTTCGATGGTCTTTCCCATGCCGACGTCGTCAGCGATCAGCAGACGCATCGGCCAGGAACGTAGCGCACGGTGGCAAACCCAAAGCTGATGTGGAAGCAGCGAAATTCGCGACCTCGTGAACACGCCCCAAGCCGCATTGACCGATGTGATCACCTCGGCCTGGACTCGCGCGGCCACTTCAAGCGAAGGCGCCAGCTGCCCTTTTGTCAGCGCTTCGGATACAGAGGCGACTGGCGTCAGTTCTTTCGTGAAGACCTGCTCGATGCCGTGAGCAAATCGTACGACGGTCGTGTCTCCATCCGTGAGCAGCACGGTGCCTTGTCCGTGCCGTGCGTGAAGCACCAGGGCATTCGCCTGGTAGGTCTTGCCGTTGGTCGTCACAGTTGCTCCTCCTGCTCTGGGGTTTCGTCGGACTCCACGAACGATCCGTGCTCTGCCCATCGCTCCGCTTCGCGGCGCGCCGCCTCGTTGGTCGCTACGAGTTGAAGCGGAATGTCATACGCCCCCGAGAAACATGCCGCTTCCTCGCCCAGCTCTGATACCAGGACACGGTAGATGTCGCTGCTGGACCTGAGATCGGTGTGCCCAAGTCGAGCCATCAGCTCGAGCACCGCACTTCTTGGAGCGAAGGCAAGCTCGCGCGCAACATCCGAGGACAGGACCTCCAGACGAAGCAACTCACGAATTACCAGGTGCTGACCCAGCCGAAGCATGCCGCTCAAGGTAGGCGCCTCGATACCTGAGCCACTGAGGCTGGGGTCCGACGCTGGCGACAGCAGAAATTTCGCCAGCTTCGAGTCCCGGCGATCCAGCGTCTGAAACAGATGAACGTAGGTGTCTAGCCATCGGGCGACGCGATAGAGCCTCGGAAAGCTGTCCATCCATAGCTCGAAGAGCGTGTCCGTTTGCTGCCCCTCACCATAGGCCCGAAGAATACCCATCCAGGCCTCTGCGCCGACGTCGGGAGGCACTTCGCAGATCGTCTGCCACCAGCCCTTGCTACCCAGAAAATCGAGGAAGCCACGATGCTGCTGGTCCGTGACGCGACCGTAGCGGCGGAACAAGCCCATGCTGAACAGCGTCATCCAAGCGGTTCTATCGTGAGGCTCTTCCTCTTTGAGTACGGTTCGATCGACGCTCGCTGGCCAGAATTTGCGGTCGAACTCGGCCAGCCACTTCACGCCGTTCTCAGACCACCAGCCATGAATCGAGACCAGGTTGAGACTCGGCGACAGGTCAAGAAAGTCTTCCTGTTCGTTTGCCGTCAGCCCGAGCTTGGTTAACAGTAGTCGCTTTTCTTCTGTGGACAGGCCGGCCAAGGCAGGTGAATCCTCCGTCAACTCGAACAGCCATCCGCCTGTGAGACGGCGCGCTCGAAGCAGTTCGATGATCGGGCCGTAGATGTTGCGCGCCAGCCATGCGGCGGCAGCGACCTGCGGGTCATCGCCGGTGGCAGACATACACCAGCCCGCGAGCATGGATGGGTCATCGCCCCAGACGGGCAGGTATTGCTCGACGACACGAAATGCCGGGGAATCAGTCACGTAGTCGCGGTGCAGAACAGCCTTGTCGGGCGCAAATCTGCTCAGGAGTTGGTCCTCTGGACCATGCCCTCGAATCAACGCCTTTGCGGGAACCCATGTGCCGGCACGGGAGCGCAGCGAAAGCGAAGCCATCTCGGCGCGCCACCTGTAGCGCTCGCCAAGATTGCTCGGCCAGACACGAATGACCTCCTCCAGGCTGGCTACCTCAGCCGGTGGCAAGTGACCGCAATCGAAAGCCCCCACGACCTGAGCCAAGCCGAGCGCAGGAATGCTCTCTTCCTCTGCCAAACCGCAGCGCTGCAGCCACCCACGAACCTGATCGGCGCACCATCCTTCAACGGGGAACTTGTCGACGAACAGTTCCCACCCGAGCAACGCAGGGGCGACGTTCGCCAGGTAGGTCAGATTGACCGACAAGCAGAGACTCTCGACCTCGGCCAAGGCTGCACTATCCCCTTTCAGGCCGTTTGGAATACGCCCAGTCCGCTCAACGACATTGCGGACAACGCCGCAGGCGAAGGTGTCGAGCAGGCGCACATCCATCGCTGAATCCTGCTCAGGGCGTTCGCCGAGGAGCTTCTCCCAAAGACCGTACCAAAAGCCGGCCGGCGAAACCAACTGCGCACATCCCATGGCGGCGGCCAGGACAGGCCAGTTCCATTCCGACTCGGTTTGCAAGTCAATCAGGACCGGTGAGACTTCGTCCGCGAGTGTCTTCGTCAGGGTCGTGTTGATGAGGGTGGCAGACTTTCCGAGCGCCAGCGTCGCGCGCCCCGTGTCGATCTGAAAGGGCGCGTTCAACAGAACGCCACGGGCGGCCGTTCCGCGGGTCGGCGCTGTCACCCAGGTGCCTGGAACAGCAGGTTGCGCCTTTCGATCGAATTCTTCGACACCGCCGGCTCCAATCCGGAGAACGACACTGCCCGAATCGGCTCTGAATACGAGGATTCCCGAGTGGACCCGTCCGCCCTCAACGGGCAGCGCCACCGATCCGGTCTCGATCTGCCTGCCACTGCTCAACCGAAGGATCCGGGGTTTCCAGGCGTGCTGCTCCTCACCGACAACAACGCAACGGAGCTTCCGTGCGAAGACCGGTAGAATTCCAGCAAGACCCGCGAACCGCTCCGTCACCTCAGCGGCGGCATCCCGCGAATCGAGTGGCAATTCGATCAGCGTTCCACGCAGCGCGCGCTGGCTGACAGTCTGCACCGCCTGCTGGAACTGTCTCGTTGCCGGACTTGCCTTCCATTTGCGGGGCAGGCATCCCGCCACCACGTCGAAGCACAGGTCACCGCTCCAGATGCGAGGTGTGCTCGTTGCGAGCAACACGCTCTTGAATCCAATTCCGAACTTTCCGGTGACTCCCTCGTCTTCGTCCTTCGCCGACGCTCCCAGCATCAACATGCGTTCGAGGTCGTTCGCGAACTCCGCCTTGTAGCTGGCCAAACGACCAGCGTAATTGATAGGGCGACCCCAGTGGGCGAAGCGGATCATCCGGTCCGACGACTGCATGACGAAGCGGCCGATGGCCTCCGCGTCGAACTCCCGGCGGCTGTCGGCCTTCTGCAGATGCTGCATCTCGATAACGGCGTCATCGGCGTTCTGAAAGACCTCGAACGGGATGCTGGCAACTTCGTACTGGTTGTGCGTGACCCGAGCCTTGATGCCAGCCAGCACCGCGCCCTGCACTTCTTCGTCGGATTCGACCAGCGCGGCAAGGTCTGCGAGGGCACTTTCAAGACTTGCTGCTGCGCCAGCACTGCTCCGGCCCGCCCGCTTGGCGCTGGCAGCCCCGCGTCTGGCGTCGTCCAGGCTCGCCAACGCCTTCGCCAACTTCTTGTTCTTTCCGATACCGGGCAATGAACGCAAGGACTGGGGAAGCCCTTCCAGGACCAGGCCGCGAGCCACGTCCAGCGTGACCTGATCCGCCTCGTCGGCAAGGGCGAACAGCTCGGACAGATTGGCGTGCTGCTGGTTGTAGAGATCCTTGAGCAGTGATTCTCCCGTCCGCATCAGGATGTCTCGCTGCTGCTGGGGCTCTTTGTCCAGGAGCGCGGTCGCTGGGCGCATATGCACCCGACAGGTGAATCCCTGCCAGCGGTCCGTCATGACGAACAAGGTCTGGAGCTCATCGACAGGCGCCATCCGAACCTGCACTGCTGCGCCAGTCAAGGACTTCGCGCGCACATGGTTACCGCTCAAAACGGCGAGACGGATCGTCAGGGTCCTGAGCGCCTGCGCCAGGGTCTTGTTGCCCATCCACTTGACCCGCCGGTCAGAGCCGTCCTCGTGGCCTGGGTCTCGCCAACCAAGTTTGGCGAGATAGTCCTCGTATGCGATGGGGTCGAGCCAACTCTTCGCAAGAGAGGCGACCCGCTCTCCGAAGAGACCGATCACGGCACCCGCAGCGGGCTTGACGCTGCTGGACACCAATGGCTCGAAGTACTCCTCAAGCGACTGCAGCAGTTGCTCCTGCGCAGCGCTGCCCTCTTCACCCGGCAAGTCAGCTGGCTCGAGCGTTGGCGTCGAACGGTTGTCGACAGCGATTCCGCCCAAGGATTCGAACTGCCTGTCGTTCACGACGCGCTCAGGCATCACACCATGCACACCAGCCACGAGTTCGGCGGCGGGTATCCACGTTCCGGCCTTGCTAAGCAGCCGGATCGCCGGGAGCGCCTTGCGAAGTTCAGATTCAGGCGCGCTGGCACGCCACTCACGCAAGTAAATGCCGAAGACCTCGCGCACGGCCCCACTCG
The DNA here is from genome assembly GCA_031362865.1 of Burkholderiales bacterium. Lineage (GTDB taxonomy): Bacteria > Pseudomonadota > Gammaproteobacteria > Burkholderiales > JAEUOS01 > JANLTH01. The sequence continues at coordinate 19,308 of JANLTH010000036.1, forward strand.
GTCCCAACTCGGGAATCTGGGCCAATGTCCTCAGGCAGATGTCTGCAGACAGCTGTTTGGCAACCTCGGGCACCAAATGCTTCTCGACAGCATCGATCGAGGTTGCGATCGTCGCCCGCTCAAGAATTCCCCATGCAGGCAATAGGCCAATCGAAGCCAATGTGGACATGTATTGCTGCAAATCGCAATAGCCGAAGCGTGCAGACCGACCAATCGATAGGCCGGCCTCGGACATCAACTGCCCCAATACAGGCAACGCTTCTTCCTCACTGCTGATTTGAGCCAGAAGCGCCGGGAACGCGGGGTGGGCTCGAAGGCCGGCAGACAAGTCATCCGGACCGGCGTATGCATAGTCACATCGGCGTGCGAGCGTCCTAATTTCAGTGTCGAGATTGCTGATGCGGATAAGACTGTTCAACGCGATTGCCCCTCCACTTTCAAGAGGTAACCACGCTGCTTCGATCCACAACGACGGCATTCGCTCAGCCAGTGTCCGATGAGCGCTCAAGAGATTCATCAGGTAACGCCAATGCAGAACAGGGCCGGCGGTCTTTAATACGGCCGACGCGGCGGTCGTTGCGCCCCAGGGCCGCAGGAATCGCACCTGCTGCCGCAAGTGGTCAGCATCGACAGATGGTTCAATGAACCGAACGCCAACACTCAGGCCATCAGGGAGCTCAGGATCTCGGCCCAAGAAGCATTCACCCTGCACCGCACCGCGGTGACCGCTGAAATCCCGGTGAAGCGGCAGGCGCATCCAAGCGTGTTCCTCCACCACCCGTCCGAGCAACAAATCGATCTCCTCGGAAGTGAATTCAGTCGCGTCGACCCGGCCGAAATCGTTGCACACGCGAAGTCGATTGAGCACGGAGGTCTCATCAACGGCCTTGACGTTGAGTGGCTGTGCACACTTGTCCGGTATGGAACTGCACAGGCTGTCGGCCAGCACGCGCCACGGCGCCTCATCGACCATTCGCCATAGCCTGACCCAGGGTGACTTCCGACCGACCGGATCCTTCCACAGTACATCGCTACCAAGATAGTGGTGCGGCGATCCGTGCAGCAGGTATCGAACGCCTCGGATGACGATTGGATCGTCGAGTTTCGCGGTTGCGACCAGCGTGAGGAGGTCGGCGCGTTGCAGGTTGTCGCCAAGCAGCGGCGGCGTCGCCTGTGCACCCGCTGCACGCAACACAGCCTCGGGCTCTTCCGAGCTGGGTATCCTGCCAAGGCCATCCTCTCTCACCCCATCCACATACGACGCGACGGTCGAGCGAACCACGAACACTCGGAACTCGGGGAGGGCGCGAGCCAGCTTCTGGACGAATCCCAAAGGCCGATTGGGATCGGAAACCTTGAAGACCCAGCCTCGGCCATGGGACTCGGTCAATTCCGCCAGGGATACGCCCTCGATGTCGCCATCCGCGCCTTTGTAGGCACGAAGCACCTTGAGACGGCTGCACTGGCGCAGTAACGATATCTGCCTGGTCTCGTCGCCAGCTGCTCGAATGACGCGCTCTGAAGCATCAAGAAGCTGAGCCTTGGTGACGCCGCCTGAGTGCGATTCGCTCAAGTCGTGCCGCATCATGGCATCCAGCCAGGCCCCGAGGTCTCTATCGCTCGTGATCGCAGTCACGCCGTCCGGACCGAGATCGCCAGGTACCGGCAGCGCGCGGGTCGAAGCGCTCAAAAGCGTTCGATAGAGTGCCTCAGGTATTGCCCCTTTGGCCGCATGATCCTGCGGACCGAACGCGAATATCCGGTCGGGCGACAACAGTTGAACGATGCGCTTGAAAAGCTTCCTGTGCTGGCGAACGTCGACCAAACGTACTGTCTGCAGGCACGTTCGCAAGAGGGCGACTAATGCATCTTGAATGTCGCCAGTACGGACGTACCGTGCGGCCTCCATCTCCAGGAAGTTGGCGAGATATTCGAGGTCCGTCCCGCTCTTCAGTATCTGCGCATCGATGCCCTTCAAAGCACGAATCAGAAGATCCGGCTCCCAGGTGGCGTGGCCGATCGCAAGACTGGGGGCCGCGGCATCAGCAAACGCATACCCGTTCAAAACTGCCAGGCCAGGCAGCGCTCGCCACGGCCTCTTTGCATCGTGCAGGGGTGGAGCTGGCAAGGACAACACCGGTTCAATGGCTGGCTCGACGAGCTCCCAACGCGACCCAGACTTCGTCAGCCGTCGAATCCAGGCAAAGCGCTTGCATATGAATTGCTGAAACGTCGGATAAAACGCGACGCGCGACCCCGCATCGCCCGCCGCAGCGCACTCCACGATGGCGCGGGTCAGCGCAGCAGTCTCGTCGTCTTTCAGGCCAGAGGATTTGACGTACTCCGAGAGTCCGGGGAGGAACTCCGGCAGCACGGCCTGCTGCGCCAATGACTGGTTCCATTGCTTCAGCACTACGTGCTGCGATGGGCTTTCTGGCAAGACCTCACAAGGCTTGTCCAAAGCGTCCATGTCGGCGATACCCCGACGACCCGCATCAACGAAGAATTGCCCGTGCAGGACGATTCGATACTCCCGGGAAGACCCTGGTATCCAGGCTTCGTAGCTGAAGCGCTGCTCCTCGGCCGGAAGGAAAACGGCCCACTGCAGGTACAGTCGACCGGCACGCTTGTCTGCATGAGCAAACATCACGGCTGCTTCGGCGACCGCCTTGTCGGGTCTCGGCTCGCGGGTCCCAGCCTCCGTGATGACCATAGACGTCGGCCAGCTCTTGGCTGCACGCAGCGCGCCGAAGGGCAATGCGGCACCGGGTACGCGCTGGCGAACCAGGAAGTGCATGTGTTCAGAGCGCGGGCGATCATCCCTGACAGTGCCGGAGATCTGAACGTCGTCGGTCTCGTGATCCAGCCGTTGATCCGAAGGATGCGACTCCAGAGTCACCGTGAACGGTTCACGCATGTCCGCACCGGCAAACCGTACTTGCTTCAGGTTCCTCAGAAGGGGAAGCAGCCCCCCGATACGCTGATCAGTGTGGGGGTCTGAGAAGAAGTCGAGGTCCTCGGCGGGGTTCTCACCGGGATACCGCTCGATGATTGCAGCCATGGGGCGATCACCAGATCGAGGAACATGCGACCGCAGACGCAGAGGAACCCACAACAGAAACCAATCTCGGACGCTGGACGCCTCGGGCTGCGCTCTCGCCACCGCCTCCAGGCAGCCCACGTCCTGGTCTGTGACGGTCTCCCACCGCTGGTGCATCTCCGAGCCGTCGTAGTCTTCCGCACGCCACGGGTTCAGAAAGTCATGGCTCAGCTCTCCTCCATGGCTTGCCAAGTAGAAGAAGCTCTCGCACAGGTGGAAGACACTCTTCATGCCGAGACCAAACTTCCCGATCGCTCCGGGATCACCAGCCTTGGCGTTCAAACCAAACGAGCGAATTGCGCGGCGATCACTTGCCTTGAATCTGCCGTCGTTCAGTATCCAAAGTGCAGGTCCATTGAGCAGCATGTGATTGGCAGCGTTGCCATGGCCTGCGTGATACCCAAACGCCAGGGACTTCGCTCCGGCGTCGTCTGCGTTCTGCACGAGTTCCTTCAGAATTGGGAAACCGCTCCGGTAACGATCACGCAGGTTGATGGCGATCTGGTTGACGTAGTCGGTGGCGAATCCGGTCACTTTTTATGTCCCTCGGTATTACAGCAATGAACGTCTCTTGACGATTCTGTGTACCTTCACACAATTCGGGTTGCCAACCGGCGAGAGCGTTTTGTAGACACTCTCAAGCCAGTTGGCAATGCCGCGGGCCAATTGCGATTGATCCGTGCTTTTGCAACAACGCCAAGCGCCTTGGCGATAAATGCCGTATCACCGGGTGCCTCCACCATGCAGGCCTGAAGATAAAGCGCGATGTCCTCCTCAGTCTGGAGATGACTGGCTGAGTCCCAGCGACGGAGATCAGAAATTTTCATCGTACTCAGGTTTGCGGCGGCGACAACACCGGAATCACCTTGCGCCCGTGGCGGCGGTAGACCGAGAAGTCGCTGTCAAGTGTCAGAATGCGGCACGGGTCGCACAGTTCCGACATTCGTATCAAGCAAGCATCGGCGAGCGACGCGGGCACATTGTCATAGCGCTCGAACAACGTTCGTACCGCAGTCGTTTGCTCAGCGAGCGAAAGTGCGATCTGGATGACACCCCGCTCAATCAATGCCAAAGCGCGCGCGGGATCAAACCTTGCCCGCGCCAGCAAAAAACAGGTTTCCGCCACCACTGCTTCGCAGGTGAGGAATGGCCCGGCGTGCTGCCCAAATTGCGCCTTGGCCCATTCATGGTGTCCATCGTTCGCGGACAGCAAGGCGACCCAGGGACCCGTATCCAAAATGATCCGGCTGGTCATACCTTGCCGAATCCCTCCAAATACTTCGGATTGCTCGCAAGGTCTTTTGGCCCGCTTTTCAGACACCCCACCAGGTCACCAGCCATGCTTAAAGCCGACGGATGATTGATCGAGGGCCCAGATGCGGCAAAGTAGGCAGCTATCGCGCGACGCGCTAGCTCGGATTTACTCAAATGCGCCTTTGCACTACGCGCGGCTAACTCAGCACCCAGGGCAGACGATATTTTGATGGTCAGCGTATCCATCCAGCGGATATTACCGCAAGGCAGCTGGTAACACCAGCAGCCTATAAGCCCCAAAGCCCGAACTCACCGCCCCTTCCTAAACCCACCTTCCACCCAAGCCGTAGCAGTCGCCCGGGTGAACTTGAAATTGGGTGTAACCGTGATACGCGCAAGCACCTCGCCGCCCTCATCAACCGCGCTCAAATAAGCCATTGGCTCGTCTTCGCTTGGCTCAATGTCGAGCGCTACGGTGATGCTCTGCCCGGCGTGGCTGACGACGATGCTTTTATGTAGCGTTGCATGCAGGTGCTGCTCGGCGCGCGCCCGCACCTCGGAGGCGGTTTTTACCAGTGTGGAAAAGGCGTTGGGGTCGAGCGGCTTGGGGTTTTTCTTGTCACGCCCCATGGTCCAGGGGCCGACCAACGCGGGCTCAGCCTCGCCGTCTTTAATCATTTCCACCGCCCAGCCGTCGTCGTCGATATTCTTGATGACGCGGGCAGTCCAGCCGTCGTCGCGCCACAGGCGTGGCCCGCGGATCGCCTCAGCCGCCTCGGGGGTAACGCCTGGCGTGTGGTTTTCGGCGCTCAAAACTTGATCTTGCCGCGCCAGATATCGGCGTACATCACCCAATCGCCGATGAAGCTGTAGAGCGGCTGTTTGAAGGAAGCTGGCTGGTTTTTCTCAAAGCCAAAATGACCGATCCACGCGCAACCGTAGCCACAGAGAAGCCCAGCCAGCAGCCACCAGGGATTCAGCGTGACGATCAAAGCCACCACGCAAGCCAGCGAAAGTGTGCTGCCGAAAAAATGCAGGCGGCGGCACGTCTGGTTGCGATGCTCGGAAAGATAAAAAGGGTAGAACTGCGCGAATGACGCAAATTTTTGCGCAGTCAGGTTCGAGGCTACGTCACTCACGGAAATTCCTCTCAAAAACAGCCGGGTAGGTTCTTGCGGGGGAAAGATTTTGCGCGATCTTACGCCGAATGCCGAACCCGCGACTCGCCACAACTTGGGTAAGATTCTTCCAGCAGCGCAATCGGAACACCTGAAACATAACAACGCGCGCGAAGAAATCGAGACCGGCGGCAAAACACACCAAGGAGGTGCAGTTTGGACATTTTCATCCAGCAAATCATCAACGGCCTGACGCTTGGCTGCGTCTATGCCGTGGTGGCATTGGGTTACACGATGGTGTACGGCATCATCCAGCTCATCAACTTCGCCCATGGCGACATTGTGATGATCGGGGCGATGATGTCGTTCACTGTTATCACCTCACTGCTTGCGGCTAACACGGGCTTACCACCCTTGGTGATCCTGGCGATTGCCACCGCCTTTGCCGTACCGGTGTGTATGCTCACCGCCTATGTGATGGAAAAAGTGGCTTACAAGCCGCTACGCAATGCGCCGCGCTTGGCGCCGCTGATTACCGCGATTGGTGTCTCGATTTTGTTGCAGCACATCGCCATGCTGATTTGGGGCCGCAGCCCAAAAGGCTTCCCTGAACTCATCAAGCTTGAGAATTACAACATTGGCGGAGCGGTGATTAGCAATATTCAGATCGGCATCATCCTGCTTTCGGTGGCGATGATGGCCGGGCTGGTGTGGCTGATCTACCGCACCAAAATGGGCGTGGCGATGCGCGCCACTTCACAAAATCAGGCGGTGGCCGGGTTGATGGGCGTGAATGTGAACAAGGTGATTACCTCCACCTTCACGATTGGTGCCGGGCTGGCAGCGGTGGCGGGCATCATGATCGGCACTTACTACAGCCAAGCGCAGTACACCATGGGCGAATTGCTTGGCTTAAAGGCCTTTTGCGCAGCAGTGCTGGGTGGCATTGGCAATATCGCCGGAGCGATGCTGGGCGGCATTTTGTTGGGGCTGGTTGAAGCGCTCGGCACGGGCTACATCGGCGACTTTACCAACAACATTTTCGGCAGCAACTACCGTGACGTGTTTGCATTTTTGGTGCTGATTTTGGTGCTCGTGTTCCGACCGTCAGGCATTCTGGGCGAGCGGGTGGGAGATCGCGCATGAACTCCACGACCACCACCGCAAGCGTCACCAACCCTTCGACCATGAAGGCACAGCCCCGCACCGCAAAATTTTGGTTCGGTGTCGCCCTCATCACGATTAGCCTGCTGGCCCTACCTTTCGTGCTGGCAATGATCGGCACGGCATGGGTACGCATCACCAATCTGGCGATTTTGTTCATTTTTTTGTCGCTGGGCTTGAACATTGTGGTGGGCTTTGCTGGCCTGCTTGATTTGGGCTACATCGCCTTTTTCGGGGTCGGCGCTTATGTGTATGCGCTGTTGGCATCGCCGCACTTCAACATCCACCTGCCGTTCTGGATCATCCTGCCGATCGGCGCGCTGACGGCCTGTTTTTTTGGGGTGATTCTCGGCGCGCCGACCTTGAAGCTGCGTGGCGACTATCTGGCGATTGTGACTCTGGGCTTCGGTGAAATTGTGCGGGTTTTCTTGAACAATTTGTCGCGCCCGATCAACATCACCAACGGCCCCAAAGGCTTGGCGCAAATCGACCCGATTTGCATCGGCAGCGTCTCTTCCAACCCCTACAACTGCGCCGGTATCAGCTTTCGCGGAACGGACAAGTTTTTGGGGCTCGATTTTTCCGGGCCGATCAAGTATTACTACCTGTTGCTGATCTTTTTGATCGCCGTCATTATCATCAACAAGCGCTTACAAGACTCGCGCATTGGCCGCGCGTGGGAAGCGATTCGCGAAGACGAAATTGCCGCGCGTGCGATGGGCATCAACACCACCAATGTCAAGCTCTTAGCCTTTGCGATGGGCGCTTCGTTTGGCGGTGTCGCAGGCGGCATGTTCTCGGCCATGCAGGGCTTTATCAGCCCGGAAAGCTTCGTCTTGGTTGAATCAATCATGGTGCTGGCGATGGTGGTATTGGGCGGCATGGGTAACATCTGGGGCGTGATGCTGGGGGCAGTGCTGCTCTCCTTCGTGCCAGAGTTGTTGCGCTACACGGTCGAGCCGTTTCAGAAAGCCGTATTTGGCAAGATGCTGGTCGAGCCTGAAGTGATTCGCATGTTGCTGTTTGGCTTGGCGCTGGTGTTGGTGATGCTCTACCGGCCTTCGGGCATCCTCCCAAGCTCGGTGCGGCAGCGCAGCTTTGCGAACAACAGTTCGGCCAAGGCTTGAGGGGGCGATGATGAGCAATATACTTCTCGAAGCAAAAGATGTGAGCAAGCGCTTTGGCGGCGTGCGCGCCCTGACCAATGTGAATTTCACGATTCGGCAAGGCGAAATCTATGGCTTGATCGGCCCCAACGGCGCGGGCAAGACCACGCTCTTCAACGTGCTTACCGGCATCTACACGCCAGATACTGGCGGCTTCACCTTTAACGGCCAGTCGCTTACCGGTTTGAAGCCGCACGAGGTGGTTTCAGCCGGGATCGCACGCACGTTTCAGAACATCCGGTTGTTTGGTGCCTTGTCGGCCCTGGAAAATGTGATGATCGGCCGCCACATTCGCACGCACGCGGGCATCTTTGGCGCGGTTTTTCGCACCGCCAGCACGGTGGCCGAAGAGAAAGCCATCGTTGACCATGCCCACGGGCTGCTGCAATTCGTCGGTATCGACGGCGAAGCCAATCGCATGGCACGGCACTTGTCTTACGGCGATCAACGCCGTCTCGAAATCGCGCGGGCGCTGGCAACTGATCCCAAGCTGATTGCGCTTGACGAACCTGCCGCTGGCATGAACCCTACTGAAAAGGTTGAGCTGCGGCACTTGATTGGAGCGATTCGCCAAAAAGGCATCACGGTGCTGTTGATTGAACACGACATGAAGCTGGTGATGGGCGTGACCGAGCGCGTGTTGGTGCTCAACTACGGCGAACCATTGGTAGAAGGCGTGCCGAAAGACGTACAAAACCACCCAGCGGTGATCGAGGCTTACCTCGGTACGAGCTCCACCACCACTGCAAAGGCCGCAGCATGAGCGCCACCGTTCTCGACATCAAAGATTTGCACGTCTCCTACGGCGGCATCAAGGCGGTCAAAGGCATCAGCTTGACGGTAAACGAAGGCGAGCTGATCGCGTTGATCGGGGCCAACGGTGCCGGCAAAACGACCACCCTCAAGGCAATTTCCGCCTTGCTCAAACCCACCAGCGGCACGATTGCTTACCAAGGCAAGCCCTTGGGCGGCGTGGCCTCGTTTCAATTGGTTGAGCGTGGCCTGGTGATGGTGCCGGAAGGGCGCGGCGTATTCGGGCAACTGACCATCGAAGAGAACCTGGCAATGGGCGCTTACGTGCGCAACGACAAGGCGCAGATTGCCATCGAGATCGATCAGGTGTTCACCTTGTTTCCGCGCCTGAAGGAGCGCCGTAAACAATCGGCCGGCACTCTCTCTGGCGGCGAGCAACAGATGTTGGCGATGGGCCGTGCCATGCTCTCCAAACCGAAGCTGCTGCTGCTCGACGAACCCTCAATGGGCTTGGCCCCGCTGATGGTGGACAAGATTTTCGATACCGTCAACACCATCTCCAAGCAGGGCGTAACGATTCTGTTGGTCGAACAAAACGCCAAACGCGCCCTCGAAGCCGCGCATCGCGCCTACGTGATGGAAAGTGGCGAAATCACGGTAAGCGGCGATGCCCGCGCGCTACTCGACGACCCGAAAGTGAAGGCCGCTTACTTGGGTGAGGGGGATTAAGCGCAGCGTCGGCGCAACCGCCAATGGTTGCAAAACTGAGCGTAACCAGCGCCAACGAGGTGCATACATCGGCACTGGCTACCGCGTGGGCAAGCACGCTTGCGCCGGGCTTGGTAGCGAGCTTAAGCGGCGAGTTGGGGGCTGGCAAAACTTTTCTGGTGCGCGCCCTGTTGCGGGCACTTGGCTACACCGCGAAAGTCAAAAGCCCAACCTACACGCTGGTTGAACATTATCCATTTTCGAGATATGATGTCTATCACTTTGATTTATATAGACTTGGCAGCGCACGAGAATGGTTTGACGCGGGCTTTGATGAACTGGCAACGCCGCGCAGTATTTGCTTGATTGAGTGGCCTGAAAAAGGCTTGGGTGCGCTGCCTATTGTTGACCTTTCGCTCGATCTACAAAGCCTTTCCGAGTCGTCCCGCCAAATCACTTTTACTGCGCAAACGCAAGCCGGAGAACGATGTCTGCAACGCTTGATCGCTCTCGATCCACCGCTGGTGCCACCGGGCTAACCAAGTTGGCCGAGTTGGCCCAGCGGCGGCGCGTGCTCAAGGCAGCCGTCGCGACGCTCTTAGTGCCACTCGCCTCACCCTTGTTTGCGCGCGGCGAAGGCATTCTGGCGGTGCGCGTCTGGCCTGCGAGGGAATACACGCGCGTCACGCTCGAACTCGAAGCGCCGCTCAAAACCTCGCACCAAATCGTCAAAAATCCCGAGCGCTTGGTGGTGGATTTGGACGGCGTGGAGCTAAACGCCAAGCTGCGCGACATCATCTCCAAAATCAACCCGAACGACCCTTACATTGCTGGCGTGCGCGTCGGCCAGTACAAGCCTGGCATCGTGCGCATGGTGCTCGATTTGAAAGTCGAAATCGACCCGCAGGTATTCGCCTTGAAGCCGATTGGCGAATATGGCCATCGCCTGGTGCTCGACCTGTATCCGATAAATGCGCTCGATCCGCTGCTGGCGCTGCTCGACAAGAAGCTCACCGTGGTGGCGGCCGAACCCGAAGACCGTATCGCCGCAATTGCCGCCGAAGCAAATCGCGAGCTTGGGCGGCTGGAGCGGCCCCCAAGCACACGACCCGCCGCGCCTCCTGAGGTGACGGCCAAGGCCGAAGCGCCGCCTGAGAGCCGTGGCAAGCCGCAAGTGGCGCGCTTGGTCACGATTGCGCTTGACCCTGGCCACGGCGGCGAAGACCCGGGCGCGGTAGGCCGCGGCGGCACTTACGAAAAAACCGTGGTGCTCGCCATCGCCAAGCGCTTGAAAGCGAAGATTGATGCCGAACCCAACATGCGCGCCATGCTCACGCGCGACTCCGATTTTTTTGTGCCGCTGCATGTGCGGGTGCAAAAAGCCCGGCGGGTCGAAGCTGACTTGATGGTCTCGATCCATGCCGATGCCTTCACCACGCCGCGCGCGCGCGGCTCATCTGTGTTTGCCCTCTCCGAACGCGGTGCGACTAGCGCTGCCGCCGGTTGGCTGGCGAAAAAAGAAAACGATGCCGATTTGATTGGCGGCGTGAACGTGAGCAACACCAAAGACAAAGCCTTGGCCTCGGTGCTGCTCGACCTTTCGACCACTGCGCAGATTACCGACAGCTTGAAGCTTGGCAAGGCAGTTTTGAGCGAATTAGGTGGCATGAACGCCCTGCACAAAGAGAGCGTGGAACAAGCCAATTTCGCGGTGCTGCGCGCGCCCGACATCCCGTCAATCCTGATTGAAACCGCCTTCATCTCCAACCCGGAAGAGGAGCGCAAACTGGCTGATGAAGCGCATCAAGAAAAATTTGCCAACGCGATCATGAAAGGGATTCGCAGCTACTTCGCCAAAAATCCGCCGCTGGCGAAATCGCGCTTGGCGCAGGTGTCGGGCTCGCGCGGGCCGGGCTAAAAATAGTTGCTGATAACTATTGACACTCAGCCGCTACGCATCGCATACTTGCGCGATGAATTCCTTCACCCGCCTCACCCGACGTCAAACCTGCATCGCGCGCCGCAGCATGCGGCATCGATGATGGTCGCGTCTTGCTGAGTGCGTTACTCCTCTCAAAAGCCGCGTTTGTCGCGGCTTTTTGCTTTCCTGCCTGCCAATTCTTTTCCATTCACTGAAGACCACTATGAAACCAATCGACTTCCCTAAATCTGAAGCACAAGCTTTGATGAACATCACCCCACGGCCGGAGTTGATGTTTGTTGCAGGCGAAGGCTCGTGGCTCACCGACCACACGGGCAAGCGCTACCTCGATTTTCTGCAAGGCTGGGCCGTCAATTGCTTAGGGCACTCGCCGCAAATCATCACTGATGCCTTAGTCGCGCAAGCAACCAAACTCATCAGCCCCTCGCCTGCGTTTTACAACGACCAAGCGATCAAGCTTGCCAATCTCATCACCACGCACTCGTGCTTCCAACAAGTGTTTTTCGCCAATTCGGGCGCAGAAGCGAACGAAGGCGCGATCAAGCTGGCGCGCAAATGGGGCAAGAAATTTAAAGCCGGCGCATTTGAAATTATCACCACCGAGCACAGCTTTCATGGCCGCACCATCGCCACCATGTCAGCTTCCGGCAAGCCCGGTTGGGACGTGATGTTTGCCCCGCAAGTGCCGGGCTTTCCCAAAGCGCAGATGAATGATCTGGCCTCGGTAGAAGCCCTCATCACCGACAAAACCGTTGCGTTCATGTTGGAGCCCGTGCAAGGTGAAGGCGGGGTCAATCCAGCGACCCCGGAATTCATGCGCGGCGTTCGCGCGCTGTGCGACAAGCACAAATTGCTGCTGATTTGCGACGAAGTGCAAACCGGCGTGGGGCGCTTGGGGCAATTGTTCGGCTACCAGCACTTTGGCGTCGAGCCGGACATCATGACTCTCGGCAAAGGCATTGGCGGCGGCGTGCCGCTGGCGGCGCTGTGTGCCAAAACCGCCGCGAGTGTGTTTGAACACGGCGACCAAGGCGGCACCTACAACGGCAATCCGCTGATGTGCGCGGTGGGCAGCGCGGTGTTGGGCTGTGTCGCCAAGCCCGCATTTCTGGCTGAAGTGCGCGCGCTGGGCGACTACTTGGCCCAGCAACTCACACAAGCATCGGCCGAGTTGGGGCTGGGCAAAGAACGGGGCATTGGCCTTTTGCGTGCGCTCGACTTGGGTGCTGAGATCGGCGCAAAAGTGGTCACGCTCGCGCGCGACGACGGCCTTTTGCTCAACTCGCCCCGCCCTGCCCTGCTGCGCTTTATGCCCGCGCTGAACGTGACGCGCGGTGAGATTGACTTGATGATTGCCAGCATGAAACGCGCTATCGTGAAGGCTCGCGCGGGATAAGCTTCTTCAAGGTATGTGCCTGAAGAATCGCTACTAGAGCGACTCTTCAGGCAATGCATTGCCGGGTTATGCAGTCGCAAACCCCACCAGGCGCTGGCGAATGATGCCGTTGGCCTCGGTCATGATGCGGTCGATCAGCTCCTTGCACGTCGGTATGTCGTGAATCAAGCCGGCCACCATGCCGCAACTCCACGCGCCTGCATCCATGTCGCCTTCCAGCATGATGCGCGGGTACACGCCCGCCACTTGCTCGATGATGTCTTCAAACTTGAGATTGGCCCCGAGTTCGCGCTCTTTTTCGAGCAAGCGATCAACTGCGCCGTTGCGCAGTACGCGCTCGGTATTGCGCAGAGAGCGCATCACCAGGCGGGTGTCGAGTTCACTCGCCGCGACGATGGCTTGCTTGACGTTTTCATGCACCGGCGCTTCTTTGGTCGCGATGAAGCGCGTGCCCATATTCATGCCGTCGGCACCGAGTGAGAGCGCCGCCACCAGCGAGCGACCATCGGCCATGCCGCCGGATGCGACAAAGGGAATCTTCAACTCGTCCGCCGCGCGCGGCAGCAAAATAAAGTTGGGTACGTCGTCCTCGCCCGGGTGACCGCCACATTCAAAACCATCAACGCTCACCGCATCGCAGCCAATCGCTTCAGCCTTGAGCGAGTGGCGCACCGAGGTGCACTTATGAATCACCTTGACTCCGGCTTCTTTGAGCACGGGCAGCCATTTCGCCGGGTTGTTACCGGCGGTTTCGACCGCTTTGATTCCGCCTTCGATCAGCACGCGAATGTAGCCCGGGTAGTCGGGCGCTTTCATCACTGGCAAAAAGGTGAGATTGACACCAAAGGGCTTGTCGGTCAGGTCGCGGCATTTTTTGATTTCACGCGCCAAGTCTTCGGGCGTGCGCTGCGTCAGGCCGGTGATGATACCCAGGCCGCCTGCGTTGGAAACGGCAGCGGCCAGTTCAGCAAAGCCCACATAGTGCATGCCACCCTGAATGATGGGGTGTTCAATGCCAAACATTTCGGTGATTTTGGTTTTCATCGTGCGGCTTTCCGGGTGAAGGTGAATCGGTAAATACTAAACAGTGAGCTTACCGCATGCGACGAAGATCGACCAGGCCTCCCTATACCAGGATCCAAA
>JANLTH010000056.1:0-5659 GCA_031362865.1 Burkholderiales bacterium
CCCGACAACGTGCGCCTGGTGATCCAGGTGGAGGCGGTCAAGCAGTAGCCACTTCGAAAATGTCACCCAGACCGATCAGCGTACCAGCAGCAGGTAGAGCAGCAACAGATTCAAGACCACTGAAGCGGTGGCGATCCACTGCCACAGCTTCAGTGGATCGCGTTGTGCCAGCGGCAGTTCGACACTGGGCAGGGGCTGCGCATCGCCCCGCTCCAGTGCCAACACGAATTCTTCGCAGGTGCCAAAGCGCAGCTTCGGGTCTTTGCACACGCCCTTGAGCAACACGTTTTCGAGCCACTGCGGAACCTCGCGGCGCACGCGCGTGGGCCAGTGGGGTTCGCTGAAGCGCGGGCGTTGAAATGGCTCGATCTCGCCATACGGATAGCGCCGCGTGAGTGTGTGATACAGGGTGACGGCGACAGCATAGAGATCGGTTTCGCGGGCGGGTGGCGCGCCTTCAAATTGCTCGGGAGCCAGAAACGAGGGCGTTCCGGCCGGTGTGTTACCGGGATCAGTGCTTGAAGAGCCGCCATGGGTAAGGTTCTTCAGACTATCTACCGAGCTGCGATGCGCCGCGCTTTGCGATACCCCAAGGTCGAGAATGCGCAACTGTCCGTCTGCTCCTAAGTGGATATTGCCCGGTTTGATGTCACGGTGCAGCACCTCCAAGCGATGCAATACCGACAAGCCTTTGAGCAAGCTGATGCCCAATGCGACAACCTCGGGCACGGTGAAGTGACGGTCGTTGTCCAGCGCCTGTTGCAGAGTGATGCCGCCATGCAGGCTCATCAAAAAATAGAGATGGCTGCGCTCGCCCGTGGTGCGCGGAATGTACTGCGGAAACTGTGGCGCGACAATGCGTCTGGCAAGCCACTCTTCACGGGCAAAGGCTTCGCGCGCGGCGTTATCTTCGGCCATTAGCGGGCCTAAGGTCTTAAGCACCAGCGAGCGGCCCGAGCTGACTTCACGCACCGTGTAAAGCAGGCTGGCGCGCGACTCATGCAAGACGTTTTGCATCACCAGGCCATCTAACTCCTGGCCCAATTTCAGCTTGGGCGGCAAGGGCAGGCGGCGGCCACTCTCAGCCAAGTCGGCGAAGGTATTTGCGCCCAAGGTGACGATGTCGATCACCATCGCCGAGACGTTGTCAGCAGAGCCTGCCGCCAGCGCGGCATTGCAGAGCGCGTCGGCGGTTGCTTGGGCCGTGACGGTCGGTGTGGCGGGTGCAGTCAGTTGCGCAATCTCGGCCGCTTTCAGGCTGGCCCACACGCCGTCGGAGAGCAGCACAAAGCGGTCGCCTGCCGCCAGTTCGCCTTCGACGTAATCCACATGCAGCTTGGCATCGAGCCCAATCGCGCGGCGTAGCACGTGGCGCATGTCGGGGCGTTCCCACACGTGGTCTTCGGTCAGGCAGTCGAGCGAGCCTGCCGCTTGAGCCATTCCGTTTCGCCAGCGGTAGCAGCGCGTGTCGCCAATATGCGCAATCACAAAGCGCTGCCCGCGCAGCACCAGCGCGGTGAGGGTGGTCGCCATGCCGTTGAGTTCGGCGTGCGCTTGGCCCTGTGCCATCACCCAGCGGTTTAGCGCGGCAATCACGCGGTCGAGCGCGCGTGCGGTCTCCCAAGTGTCAGGGGTGGCGTAGTAGTCGGTGATAACCCCGCGCACGGTGTATTCCGCCGCTTCACGCCCGCCACCGGCGCCTGATACGCCGTCGGCTATCGCCGCGATGATGCCCTTGGCTTCCAGCTCTCGCTGGGCCCCGGCAACGCTTGCATCAGGCACCACCATACCAACGAAGTCTTCGTTGCGCGGGCGCTTGCCGGTGCGCGAGGCGTGGCCGGTGGTGACGGTAAGCATTTTTGGAGGGCGGGGATCAGGGGTGCGCCTCGCGCTCCTACACCACCGCGTTGGTCATCGCCGCGCTACCCCAAGTGGTGCGCCAGCGCTTTTTCACCATCGTCAGCCCCACCAGCGCAAACACCGCAAGCCCGGCGAAGATGAGGAAACCGGTTTGATAGCTGCCCGTGAGCTGGCGTGAAATGCCGAGCGAGGAGGCTAAGTAAAACCCGCCGACTCCGCCTGCCATGCCAACCAGGCCAGTCATCACGCCGATCTCTCGGCGAAAACGTTGCGGCACCAGTTGAAACACCGCGCCATTGCCCATCCCTAAAGCCAGCATGGCGATCACGAAGACGACCAGCGCCATCCAGCTTTGTGGCAGACCAAAACTGACGATGGCCAGAAACACCGCCGCCACCACATACATCACTGAGAGCGACTTGATCCCGCCAATGCGGTCGGCGACCGCGCCGCCAATCGGGCGACATAGCGAACCGGCAAACACGCACGCCGCAGTGAAGTAGCCGGCCATCACCGCTGAGAGGCCGTACTGCGTATTGAAGTAAATCGTGAGCGACGCGGCCAAGCCGACAAAGCCGCCGAAGGTGACGCTGTAAAAAAACATGAACCACCACGCATCTTGGTCTTTGAGCACTGCGAGGTAGTCGCTCAACGGTTTTGGCTCAGGCGTGTCAGGGCTGTCTTTTGCCACAATCAGGTAGAACACAAACACGATGAACAGCGGAATCAACGCGAAGCCAAACACGCTATTCCAGCCGAAGGCCGCTGCCAAGCCTGGCCCCAACAGTGCGGCGAACGCGGTACCCGAATTGCCGGCCCCCGCGATGCCCAGTGCCGTGCCTTGATGTTCCGGCGGATACCAGCGCGAAGCCAATGGCAAAGCCGCTGCAAACGATGCGCCCGCTACGCCCAAAAACAGACCGAGCACCAGCACCTGTTCATAGGTTTTAACCCCGATTAGCCAAGCCCAAGCCAGAGCCGCCATTACGATCACCTGGCCAATCGCCCCAGCGCGTTTCGGTTTCAAATGATCGACCATGATTCCCATGACAATGCGCAGCAAGGCACCGGCCAACACTGGCGTTGCCACCATCAAGCCTTTTTGCTGCGCGTTTAGCCCCAGGTCCTTGGCAATCTGCACGCCCAGCGGCCCCAGAATCACCCACACCATGAAGGCCAAATCAAAGTAGAGAAATGCAGCGAGCAGCGTCGGCGGGTGGCCCGCTTTCCAAAATGAAGTTTTCATGGCGCTCCCCTACAGTTGAATCGAAACTTGCGAGCCTTCGATACGCACAGGAAAGGTCTTCACACAACCTTCATCGGGTGCCGCTGCGCAGCCTTTGTCAAGATCGATGTTCCAGTTGTGCAGCGGGCAAGCCACCTTGCGCCCAAACACGATGCCCTGCGACAGCGGGCCGCCCTTGTGTGGGCATTTGTCGAGTACGGCGAAAACTTCGTCGTCTGCGGTGCGGAACACGGCAATATCGCCATGCGCCGCAGTGTGGAGCACCCGCGCACCAAGAACGGGTATCTCGGCGAGCCTGCATACGGCCTGCCAGCTGGCGGCTGCGGGTTGTGAGGTGGGGCTGCTGGAAAGTGTCATTCGAGGTGCTCGTTGAGAAGTGAAAAGCCTTGAAGAGGAGCTTCTTTCAAGCTTCTTCAAGGATGGGGTGGGAATCGCCGGTGGCCTGCGTGGGGCTTCGCCGAAAGCCCCGCATCAGGCGACGGTAAGTGCGACGAAGTCGTTCTTGGCGACCGCGCCGGCTGCGCGCTCGGCCCATGGGTCTTTGTAGTCGGCTACCGCAAAGCGCAGGCGGGCGTAGAGCGCGCGGCGTTTTTCCGCGTTGGCCACCACTCGTTCTTTCACATACTCCATGCCGACCCGATGGACCCAATGCACGGTGCGGTCGAGGTAGCGCGCTTCTTCACGATAGAGCTGTAAGAAAGCGCCAGAGTATTCGAGCACTTCTTGGCGGGTGGCGACTTTGGCCAAAAATTGCGCCACTTCGGTCTTGATGCCACCGTTGCCGGCCACATAAATCTCCCAGCCCGAATCAACCCCGATCACGCCGACATCCTTAATGCCGCTTTCAGCGCAATTGCGCGGGCAGCCTGACACCGCCAGCTTGACCTTGTGGGGTGACCACATGCCAAACAGGTCGCGCTCGAGCTCTTTGCCCATGTTGGTCGAATCTTGCGTGCCGAAGCGACACCATTCGGAGCCCACGCAGGTTTTCACCGTGCGCAAGCTCTTGCCGTAGGCGTGGCCAGAAGGCATGTCGAGGTCGCGCCAGACACCGGGCAAGTCGGCCTTTTTCACCCCGAGCAAGTCGATGCGCTGCCCGCCGGTGACTTTGACGGTGGGGATTTTGTACTTGTCCACCACGTCGGCGATTTTGCGCAATTCATGGGCCGTGGTTTCGCCGCCCCACATGCGCGGCACCACGCTGTAAGTGCCGTCTTTCTGAATGTTGGCGTGGGCGCGCTCGTTGATGTAGCGTGATTGCGGGTCGTCGTAGGCTTCGTGCGGCCAGGTGGAAATCAGGTAGTAATTCAAAGCCGGGCGGCAGGTGGCGCAACCGTTGGGCGTGCGCCACGCCAGCACCTGCTGCACTTCGCTAACTTTAAGCAGCTTGCCCGACTCGGTCGGCCAGTCGGCGCGGCGCACGGCGGCACGCACTTCTTCGTGAGTGAAATCGGTGCAGCCGCATAGCGGCTTGGTTTTGTTGTCAGCCGGGGCATACGCGCCGCCCACGGTGGAGCTCAAAATCTGTTCGACCAGACCGGTACACGAACCGCAGCTCGACGAGGCCTTGGTGTGGCGGCGCACGTCTTCGAGGGTGAAAAGGCCCTTCTCTTTGATCGCCTTGACAATCGTGCCCTTGCACACGCCGTTGCAGCCGCAAATCTCGGCGGTGTCAGCCAGCATCGCGGCGCTATTTTGGCCCTTGTGCCCGGTGTCACCCAGCGAAAAGCTTTGGCCCCACATCAATTTGTCGCGCATTTCGGCAATGTTTTGCCGGTCTTTGAGCAACTGAAAATACCAGGAGCCGTCTACCGTGTCGCCGACCATCACGCCGCCGATGATGACATCGTCTTTGATGATGAGTTTTTTGTACACGCCACCCATTGGGTCGTTGAGAATGATCTCTTCGGTATCGGGCCCACCCGTGAAATTGCCCGCAGAAAAGAGGTCGACCCCGGTCACTTTGAGCTTGGTGGAAGTGACCGAACCTTGGTAGCGACCGATGCCTAGTTGCCCTAGGTGGTTAGCGCACACTTTCGCCATTTCGAAGAGTGGGGCTACCAAGCCATACGCGATGCCGCGATGCGCCACGCATTCGCCTACCGCGTAGATGCGCGGGTCGTAGGTTTGCATCGTGTCGTTGACCACAATGCCGCGATTGACATGCAGCTTGGCGCTCTCGGCCAGCGCGGTATTGGGGCGAATCCCGACCGCCATCACCACCAAGTCGGCGGCGAGCGACTCACCATCTTTGAACCGGATCGCCGCCACGCGCCCGCTGGCACCTTTGACCAGCTCGGCAGTCTGTTTTTCCAGCGCGAACTTGAGGCCTTTGTCTTCGAGCGATTTTTTCAGCATGTCGGCAGCAGTTTTGTCCAACTGCCGCTCCATCAGCCAGGGCATGATGTGGACCACCGTCACATCCATGCCGCGCAGCTTCAAGCCATTGGCCGCTTCCAGCCCGAGCAAGCCGCCACCGATCACCACGGCATGCTGGTAGCTCTTCGCGGCGTCAATCATCGCGTCGGTATCGGCGATGTCGCGGTAGGCGAT
>JANLTH010000099.1:0-37290 GCA_031362865.1 Burkholderiales bacterium
TGAAAAATCCAGTTGTAGATCATCGAGAACCGGAACAAGCGGTTCATCGTTGTGGAGGGCATGGTGGGTGAGGAGTTGGGGTTGAGGCGACGGCGCGCTACACTTTCGACTGGCGGATTCTAGTGTTCGTTCACCGCGTCGCGCGCCATTCTTTCAAGCGTCTCATCATGTCAAAAAAAGCCCACGCGCACATTTCTGAAACGCCCGCCACCGCTTTTCTCAAAGCGCAAGGCGTGGCCTACACCGAACATGTGTACGACTACGTTGAACACGGTGGCACCGGCGTCTCGGCGGAGGCGTTGGGCGTGCCCGAGCATCAAGTCGTCAAATCTTTGGTGATGGAAGATGAGGTCGCCAAGCCGATGATTGTGTTGATGCACGGCGACAAAAAAGTCTCGACCAAAAATTTGGCGCGGCAGATTGGCACCAAGAGCGTAGCGCCTTGTACGCCGGAAGCGGCGCAGCGCCACACTGGCTACCAAGTCGGTGGCACATCGCCGTTTGGAACGAAAAAAGTGATGCCGGTCTACCTCGAAAAAACCGTGCTTGATTTGGACCGCATTTATATCAACGGCGGGCGGCGTGGCTATTTGCTCGGCATCGAGACGTTGGAATTGTTGCGCGTGCTGGACCCGGTGAGTGTCGCGTGTGCGCTGGAACGCTAAGCACCCACCAGGGATGCCCGAAGAGCGCCACTCAGTAAGCCTCTTCAAGCATCACCCGGGTGATTTCGGGCTCGACCAGCTGCGCTCACCATGCAAAACCTTGACCTAAATCAGTTTTATTGAACCGGATTTGCCGGATATTGTCGAGTGTGTACCGAAAAGTACATACTCGACACCATGCTCAAACTCATCGCCTACCGGCTCCTGCTGTCGATCCCGCTGCTGTTTGCGGTGACCTTCCTCACCTTTTTCCTGAATAGCTTTGCGCCCACCGATTTGGCGCGCACGCTATTGGGGGCCGACGGCACGCAGGAGCAATATCTCGCCCTTCGCGCCGAGTTGGGGCTGGATCGCCCGCTGGTGGTGCAATACGGCGCGTGGGCTTGGCAGGTGTTGCAGGGTGATTTGGGGATTTCCTATTTCACCAAAGAATCGGTGCTGGAGTTGCTCAACGGCCGCGTCGGGGTCACGCTGTCGATCATGTTGGGCGTGCTGCTGGTGATTGTGAGCTTCGGTGTCACCTTGGGCGTTTTCTCGGCGATCAAGGGCGGTTGGCTGGGGCGCTTGCTCGATGCTGTGTCGCTCATGGGGCTAGTGTTCCCCTCCTTCTTCGTCGCGCTGATCTACATCGTGGTCTTTGCGGTGTGGTTGCGCTGGCTGCCTGCCACTGGCTACACGCCGATCACCGTTGATGCCAAGGCGTGGGCGCTTGGCATGGTGCTGCCGATTGCAGCGGTCTCCACCTACTTTGTGAGCGTAGTCGCCAAGCAAACCCGTGAAGCGATGAACGATGTGATGGGGCGCGACTTTATCCGCGCCTTGCGGGCTTGCGGTGTTTCCGAGTTCGCGGTGATCTTCAAGCACGGCCTGCGCAATGCGTCGCTGCCGGTGGTGACCTCGCTTGGGCTGGTGATGGTCAATGCAATGGCCAGTGCCGTCTTCGTCGAGCGCGCCTTCGTGCTGCCCGGCTTGGGTAGCCTGGCGGTGAGCGCAGCGGATCAAGCCGATGTGACACTGATGCTCGGCTGTACGCTCTACTTTGCGCTGTTGAGTGTGGCGATCAACCTGTTGGTGGACTTGAGCTATGGCTGGCTCAACCCCAGGGTGCGGGTGGAGTAGCCCATCGCAATGTCAAGCAGCGCCCCGCGCTCCTACCTTTCGCGTCTGGCGCAAAAGCCATTGGCGCTGCTCGCCCTTGGCTGGCTGCTGTTCATCACTATTTGCGCCTTGCTGCCGGGCAAATTGGTGGCGATAGACCCGCTCGATCAGGACCTGCTTGCGGTCAAACAATTGCCCAGCGCCCTGCACTGGCTGGGCACCGACATGCTGGGGCGCGACATTTTGGCGCGCCTGATGCACGGTGCCTGGCCGACTCTGATTGGCGTGCTGCAAGCCTTGGCGGTGGCTGCGGTACTGGGGATTGTGATTGGCGTGAGCGCAGGCTACTTCAGGGGCCGCTGGGACAAATGGGTAGCCCAGTATGTCAATCTGCTCATGTCGATGCCTTTCATCGTCACGGCACTGGCGGTGTTGATGGTGTTTGGGCGCTCAATGCTCTCTGCCATGGTGACCTTCGGCATCCTTGCATCGGCCGGGATGATCCGCGTGCTGCGCAGCGTCACCCTGAGCGTGCGCGAGGAGCTGTACATCGAGGCGGCGCGCATCAGCGGTTTGTCGGATGCCGCGATCATCGCGCGCCACGTGCTGCCGCGCATCACCGGGCCGGTGATTGTGCAGCTCTCATTGTTTGCCGCAGCCGCCGTCACCACACAAACCGGCATCAGCTTTTTAGGCCTAGGGGTTGTGCCGCCCGCGCCCACCTGGGGCGGCATGATCTACGACGCGGCGGCGAGCGTGAATGACTTTCCATGGATGCTGGCGCCCTCGGGGCTGACGGTGGCATTGACGATTTTGAGCTTCGGCCTGCTGGGCGACGCGCTGCGCGATACCGCTGTGGAAACCTGGGCCAAGGCGGCGAACAGCAAGGCCCGCAGCGCCTTGGCGCTTGAGCCCAACGCGCCACCAGTCGATCTGGAAACGGTGCTCGCGGTGCGCCAACTGACGATTCAGGTAAGCGCTGACCCCTCGGCACGCCCGCTGGCCAAGCAGGTCAGCTTCGCGCTTAAGGCAGGCGAAACTTTAGGCATCGTCGGTGAATCGGGCAGCGGCAAAACCCTGACATCGCTGGCGCTGCTGGGGCTGTTGCCATCCGGTACGGCGGTCACAGCAGGTGAGGCGACGGTGCAAGGGCGACGCATTTCGCTCACCGACGATGCAGCGCTCAGATCGCTGCGCGGCAAAACGATTGGCATGATCTTTCAAGAGCCGATGGCAGCGCTGGACCCCTGCTTCACGGTGGGTCACCACCTGACCGAAGTGATTCGCAGCCACGCCAATGTCAGCCGCGGCAGCGCCCGCGAACAAGCAATTGCGCTACTCGAGCAAGTGCAGATTCTCGATGCCCACGAGATTATGGGGCGCTACCCGCACCAAATTTCTGGCGGCATGGCGCAGCGCGTGGGGATCGCGCGGGCACTGGCGCTCAAGCCGGCGATTCTGCTGGCGGACGAGCCCACCACCGCGCTGGACGTAACCGTGCAGGCGGAGATTTTGGAGCTGCTCCGCGCGCTCTCCCAATCGCACCAGATGGCGGTCGTGCTGGTCACCCACGACTGGGGCGTGGTGGCCGACATCTGCGACCGCGCGCTGGTGCTCTACCAAGGTGAAATGGTCGAAAGCGCGTCTGTGGTTGATCTGTTCCACCGGCCCCAGCACGCCTACACCCGGGCGCTGCTCAAGGCCAACCCGCACAACGCCCGCGTGGGTGAAACCCTGCCCACAATTGCCGACAGCCTGACGGCAAGCGCCGAGAGGCCAGCATGACTGCTCCCGCCCTGCTCGAAGTGCAAGACCTGAAAGTCACCTTCAAATCGGGCCGCCAGGAGTTTCATGCGCTCAAAGGTGTCAGTCTCGGCATCCACGCGGGCGAAACCTTGGGACTGGTAGGCGAATCCGGTTCCGGCAAAACCACGATTGGCAAGGTGATCCTGGGGCAGGTGTCGGCTACCAGCGGCAAGATTCTTTTTAACGGTGAAGACATCACCCACGCCAGCCGCGAGCGCCGCCGTCAGCTGGGGCGCGACATTCAAGTGGTGTTTCAAGATCCCTATGGCTCACTCAACCCGGCGCGCTCAATTGGCGACACCTTGAGCGAGCCCCTGCTCTCCCAAACCACGCTCACCCGGCAGGAGATGGCGCGCAAGGTGGCCGAGATTCTTACCCAAGTCGGGCTACCCGCAGACACCGCGAGCCGCTACCCGGCGCAATTTTCTGGCGGGCAGCGCCAGCGCATCGCGATTGCCCGCGCCGTGATCGGCCGCCCGCGCCTGGTGGTGTGCGATGAGCCGGTCAGCGCGCTCGATTTGTCGGTGCAGGCGCAAGTGCTTAATCTGCTCAATCGCCTGCAACGCGACATGGGGTTAGCGTTGCTGTTCATCTCGCATGACCTGACAGTGGTGCGGCACGTGTCGCGCCGCACGGCAGTTCTGTTTCGTGGTGAGATCGTCGAAATGGGCGAAACGCTGGCGGTCCACGATACGCCGCAGCATCCCTATACCTGCGCTCTGCTTGGGGCAGCACCTGTGCCTGACCCACTAATTCAGCGCGAGCGCCGCGCCGCCTGGCGCGCCGCACAGAACGCCAAAGCCGCAGTACCGCTTTGATCTTTCCCCGTTTCTTTCTTCACCAAAAAAGGAGCTTTGCCATGACCCTCATCCCTTCCATACAGCGGCGCATGCTGTTTTGCGCTGCGGCGGCCTTCAGCGCACTGGCCGTCAGCCTTGCGCCCAGCGGGGCGCTCGCCCAAGCCCGTGTGCTGACCGTCGGCAGCCCCTTCGCGCCCCTAAGCCTGGACCCGGCCACCAGCGGCAACGGCCGCGCCGGGGTCCATCTGATGCCAGCCTACGAGCCGCTGGTGCGCGAGCGCGCCGACGGCACGATGGAACCGGCGCTGGCAACTGCGTGGAAAGTCTCGCCCGACTTCAAAGAGGTGACCTTCACTTTGCGCAAAGACGCAAAGTTCAGCGACGGCGAGGCAGTCAACGCGGCGGCAGTCAAAAAGTCATTCGAGTATTGGCGCAACAAAAAAGGCCCTTTCACAGTCAACTTTCTCGCCGTGACTGCGGTCGATGTGTTGGACGAACATCGCATCAGCATCAAGATGAGCGAGCCGCAGCCCTCGATCGTGGGCCTCTTCAACGGCTACTGGCTGGCCGGTTACATCATCAGCCCGAAAGCGGTCGATACGCCCAATCTGCTTGGCACGCAGACCTTCGGCGCTGGCCCCTACAAGCTTGACACTGCGGCCACCATCACGCGCAAGTCCTACACCTTCGTGCCCAACCCGTACTACTACGACAAGAAGCGCCAGCACTGGGACAAGATCGTGCTCTCCGTGTTTGAAGACCAAAATGCAGCGATTGCCTCGATGCGTGCTGGCCAAACCCAAGTGCTGGTGAGCGACCCGATTACCGGGCATGCCAATGCCAACAACCTGCCAAAAGACTTGCGCATGATTACCGAGCCGGTCGGCTGGACCGGTCTGGTCTTCCTCGACCGTGAAGGCAAGGTCAACCCGGTGATGAAAGACGTGCGGGTGCGCCAGGCGATCAACATCGCGCTCAACCGCCCGCTGATTGGCCGCGCACTATTCGGCAAATTCATCGAGCCTTCGGTGCAAATGCAGGGCAAGGGCTTCGGTGGCTACGATCCTGCCAACGACGACAAGTACGGCTATAGCCTCGACAAAGCCCGCGCACTACTGACTGAAGCCGGTCACCCGAACGGTATCGACATCACCATCGCGTACGTCAACAATTCGCTCAGCGTGACCTTGACCCAAGCGATTGCCGCGCAATTGAAGCGCGCCAATATCAACGTCAAAACCCATGCGTACCAAGGCTTCGGCGCGATGCTCGGTTCGTTCGCCAAGAAAGAGCACGAGATTTTGATGTTCAACAGCAACTTTGGCCCGCCCAATATCGCGCGCTTTCAAACGCTCGCGCCCAAAGGCAGCTTGAACCCCTACGGCAGTGAAGACGCTGAGCTCGCGCGCCTAATCGCCGAAGCCAGCAACCTGCCCGCCGACAAAGCCGATGCCGCTTGGAAGAAGGTGTACGCGCGCGTGGTTGATCTGGCCTGGTTTGCGCCGATTGGGGCCACCCACGTGGTCTATTTCGCTTCTGACAAGGTGAAGATGCCGCGCCCGGGCGCATCCCTGGTGATCGACTTGGTGAACATGGAGCCTTCCAAGTGACGGACACCGGCGCCGCCGCTGCGCCACTCGACCCCGCCATCGCGCAGATGCAGGCGCGCTGGAAAGCCTCTGGCATTCCTGACCTCTACGCCGGTTGCAATTTGCCCGGTGGCGGCCCGGTGAGCCGCGAGCGCGCCAACAACATTCGCGCACTGCTCTACCCCAAGCCCGAGCTGCCGACCGGCACGATTGAAGCGCTTGAAATCGCCGGACTGCATGGGCCAATTCGCTTGCGTATTGTGTGGCCACATCCGCAATTTGTGACCGGCAAGCCTACCGCCACTTTGGTCTATTTTCATGGCGGCGGCTGGGTCGTGGGCGATCTCGATTCACATCAAGCGCACGCGATTCGTCTGGCCAATGAAGCACAGTGCGTGGTCGTCAATGTGGACTACCGCCTGGCCCCGGAACACCCATTCCCGCAGGGGCATGACGACTGCTGGGTTGCCACCCAATGGGCGCGCGACAACATCACGCGTTTGGGTGGCAACCTGCAACGCTTCGCCGTCGGCGGCGACAGCGCGGGCGGAAATATGGCCGCTGCGGTCGCTTTGCAGTGCCGCGATGCAGGCATCGCCCTGGCAGCGCAGTTGCTGATTTACGCCGCCACCGATGCCACCAAAATCGGCGAAGCGGACATTCGCCAAGCACTCTTCGGCACCGATTTCGCCACACTCGCGCCCGACCCGCGCGCCTCGCCGATCTTGGCCAAGAGCCACGCCGATCTGGCCCCTGTCATCATGGGCGTGGGGCCGTATGACTTTCTGTATCGCGACAACTTGGCCTACGCCGCCGTGCTGCGCGCGGCGCAGGTGGCGCTGCTTTGGCGCGAATTCCCTACGCTCAATCACGGCTTTTTCAGCTACACGGCAATCTCGATTGACAGCGAAGTCGCGGCCATCGAGCTGTGCCAGGACCTGCGCGCGGCGTTTGCAAAGGCTTAGCGCCATGGCCGAAGCACCCACGCCCGACTCGGTAATCGCAGACATCCTCGCGGTGGCCACGCGCGAGTTTGCCCAGCATGGTTTGGGCGGTGCGCGGGTGGAGCGCATTGTGGCGGGCACGCGCACCAGCAAGCGCATGATCTACTACCACTTTGGCAGCAAGGAAGGTTTGTACCGCGCCGTGCTCGAGCAGGCGTTTCGCACCGCGCGCTTTCGCGAGGTGCGCTTCGATGCCACCGTCGGCACGCCACAAGAATGCCTGACCCGTTTTGTCGAAAATGCCTTCGACACCTTTTCGCAAAGCCCTGATTTCGTGCGCCTGCTGACGCTCGAAAACTTGAGCGGCGCGCCCTACATCAAAGGGTCAGACTTTATTTCTGAACTGAATCAGCACGGCCTCACACAGGTAGCCACGATTCTGCGACGCGGACAGAAAGACGGTTCAATTCGCGATGGCATTTCGGCCCTGGATGTGTACATCAACCTGGTCGGCATGTGCTACTACCATGTGGCCAATCGCGCGGGGTATGTCGCCGGTTTCAGAGACGAGACCAACGCCATGATCGTCGGCCAAGCCTTCGAGGCGCAACGAAAAAACGCCATTGTCGAGGCCGTATTGCGCTATGTGAATGCCTGAAGAGTCCCGTCCATCAAGCCTCTTCAGCCATCTATCTTCGGGGTTTTCGCCACGCGCCGCTCAATCGAAACGCCCAACTGCCGCACCCTGGGCACGATGCCCAGCTTTGCAATCGACAGTTTGACAAACGGCGTACCAAATTCGCGCAAGATCATTTGCGCCAGATGTTCGGCGAGCGCTTCGAGCAAGCGGAAATGGGTGTTGCGCATCTCCTCGCGCACCCGGTCGACCACCGCGGCGTAATTGATCGTGTCGTGCAGGCGGTCTGATTGGAACACTGCGCCGTTGGCGACTTCCAGCTCGATGTCCAAGAGCAAAGGCTGCGCAAACTCGCGCTCACGCGGGTAGTAGCCCACCACCACGTCGGCACGCAATTCGCGGATGAAGATTTTGTCCATGGGGTTCTCAGTGCAGATGTCCAAGGATTTTAGGGGCGACGCTAACGCGATAATCCGTCGCAATGGATGAAATCTACAAGCTCCTGCGCAATGGTGACTTTCACGAGGCCTATGTCGGCTTGTGGGAGCTCGCGCAGGCGTACATCGCAGGCGAAGTGCAAATCAACGTGTGGAGTCGCAAAAAACTGACAACTGCGGCGCTTGCCGCTCAGATCGGGCGGGCAAGGGCATTTCTCGACCACCGCGATGAGAACCAGGTCACGCTCGGCGCAATAGATCCGCCGACTTGGGTCGCAGCCCTGGCTGAACACTTCAATGCCGAGTCTCGTCTCGCCGTTTGCACCCGCCCCTACCGCTTTGGCGACCGTGACTACCATCTCATTCCACGTACCCCAGCGCAACTGACGGCGAGCGCGGCGCAGCAGGCGGGGACGCTTGCAGACGTTTTTCGCCATTTTCATGTGCTGCGCGCACAGATGCCAACGCCACCCGGCTACAAGCGCCAGGTTGACATTCGCTTGCGGGTCACTCACGGTGTCTTGGCAACGCAACTGACGCAACTGCGCGACGCACCCAATTTGCGCGTTTGGCTGGGGCACTATAACGACGGCGTGACCTTTTGCGAACCCATGCAGACGGCTGAAGGTCGCTTCACCGCGACCGGCTTGAGCAATGAAGAAGCGCGCTGGGATTGCCTCTTGGCACAATTTGCTAAAGCCAAAGCGGGGCGCGCAGATTTTAGTATTTCCCGAACTCACCATCACGCCACGCTTACGCCAACGCTTGCAAAAGCACCTCGCAGGAAACTCGTGGCCCGAGTTGATGTTGGTGGCTGCGGGCAGCTTCCATGAGCTGGACGCAGTATCGGCCACATCGCCTGCCCAGATTCGCAACCGCGCCCACCTGCTCAACCGCAAAGGCGCGCCCGTCTTCGCCCACGACAAACTGCGGCGCTTCGGCCCGGTGCATGCCGGTGAAGAGATCGCGGAAGGGAATGCCATTACGTTATTAATCTCAGATTTTGGGGTCATTTCGCTCGCCATCTGCAAAGATTTCAACGATGTCGCCGCCTCGGGGTTTGCGGCGATCTGGAAGTTATTGGGGCTGGATGTGTTGCTGGTTCCGGCGATGGGCAACGCAAGCAGCCTGAGTGCGCACCTGCGCGCCGCCAAGGACCTCTGGATCAACTCCAAGGCGCTCACGCTGGTCGCCAACCAAGAAATACCTGGGGAAGCCGTCTGCCCCGGTTTTGTGGGCGCAAACACGGTCACCGATGGCAAGTCCGGTGGAAACCTGTTCGTCATTTCGTTGCAAGATCGCTACAAATCAGTGACTTAGCGCTTGAAACACAGGAAACTAAACTAATCTAAACAAAATTTGACATTGATAGCGTTACCATTTAGTATTGTTTAGATCTCCATGAAATCCGAACTGAATCTCGAAACCACGCGACCTGAGCGCCTGGCCACGGAAATCGAGCTAGACGACTTGATTCAGGCCGTTCTTGATTTACCCAATGGCTGGACTGCCAACAGCGCCGAAGCGGTGGACTACGTACTCGCCTTTCGCGTGGCGACAACCACACGCCGTCTGCACGGGGCTACCGCAATTGCCGAACTGCACGAAACCATCGAGGTGCTGACCCACGCGCACGACAACCTCGACGCGCGCTACGCCGCACGCTGGAGCGCCTGGCTCGATTCGCTGGAGGTGGCACGCCACGCGGCAATTTCAGCGACTGGCGAGTCGGCGCGCGATCGCGTGCGCAAAATCAGCCATGTCGGCAAGATTGAAGACGAGCTAAAGCAAGCACCGGAAGGCGTTCTCGAACAGCAAGCCTTGCTGAAGCTATTACCGGTGACCCCTGGCAGGCTCTCGCAAATTCTGCGGCAAATGGAAGATGCCGAGATCATCGTGCGCGAAGTCAATGGGCGGGAGAAGCGGATTCGGCTGGTTACGCCAGAGCCAAATCCGCAACCGGAGTCAGCCAGCTCCTATCGCGCCGTTTGGCGGCAGAACAAACAAGCCGCCTAAACCATGCGCCCCTTCACCACCACCTTCTACAGCTACAAAGGCGGCGTTGGTCGCTCGATTCTCGCGGCCAACTGCGCCATTGCCCTCTCGCGGCGTGGCAAAACTTTGCTGTGGGATTTAGACGTTGAAGCACCCGGCTTGCACCGCGTGAACGACTTGCGCACTGAGGCCGGGGTGAGTACCGGCTTTTTCGACTGGCTGATCGACTGGCAGAAAAATCAACGCCGTCCGCTCGGGGCCGCTGACCTGAAAGCCTTGCACAAAGCCGTCGCGCGCACGCCCTTCACCAACCTAAGCCTGCTACCCGCGCACGGCGACCAGGCCGATGCCGCCGCGCTCTACCAAACGATTGATTGGGTCAAAGCGCTCGACCAAGGCCGCGAGCGCTTCGGTGAAATCCTCGACCACTTCGGTGCGCAGGGCTATGCCCACGTGGTGATCGACTCGCGTACCGGCATTACCGATTTGGGCGGCTTGTTGGCGGGCATCTTGCCGCAAGCCACCGTGTTTGTCGGCGGCTTTGGCGCGCAAAACACCGGCGGCCTGGCCAATGCTTGGCATGCCCTGAAACGTGACGACCAAGAAATGAAGCAGTTGCGCGAAGGCAAGCCCGCGCCCACACTGCTCTTGGTCGCCTCCCCGATTCCGCAAGGCGACAACGACTTGGCGAGTATCACCACTGGCAAAGCGCTGTGGCAAAAAGCTTTCGGCGTGGAATTGCGCGACATACTCGAAGTGCCGTTTGATCGCACCTTGCTCTTCTCCGAAAGCCTGCTTATCAGCCAGCCCGAGCGCGCCGTCGCCCAAGCTTACGAAGGCATCGTCGCCCGGCTTTCCACACTGGCTGACGATTTCGTGGCGCAAAGCGAAGCCGCCCAACAAAACGATGCCGAGCGCCACGCGCTGCTGCCTTCTGGCAGAGGCAAGCGCCGCGACGGCGGTGACTCCACCGCCGAACAAGGCCGCCGCTTTGAAGACCGTGTGGCGCATCTTCTGCGGCTTTTGGGCTATGCCGTCACCGGGGAGCAAACCTATGACGACAACCGCGTTGACCTAACTGCACGACAGAGCAGCGGGCTGGAAGAAAACACCTACTTTGTCGAGTGCAAAGACCACGAAAAAGCGGTGCGCAAAGATATTATCGAAAAGCTCGAAGTCTGGCTCACCAAGCCGCAAGCCAAAGCCGCCAACGCACGCGGCATGGTGGTAGCGCGCGGTTTTTCGCCAGATGCCCTCGCCTACGCCAAAAACGCGCAAATCCTCACCTTCACCCCGCAGGAGCTGGAGCGCCGCCTGGTCGATTTCGCGCCCCACCTGACGCGTCTGGTCACAGGTTTTGAGCAAGGCCAACTGGTCTCCTCCTACGTCACACAGCGCGCCACCGCGCTGCCGCTTGAACATTTGGCGAGCGAGCAAGCCGCCACGCCGATCGAAGACCTGCTCGCCCACGGCATTGCCTGGGCCGAAGGGCGCGGCAGCCGCCTGTGGGTGCTGCTGGGCGATTACGGCACCGGCAAAACAGCCTTTACGCAGCGCCTGGCCTACGCACTCGCGCTACGCGCGCGGGAGGATGCGAGCCTGCCGATTCCGCTACTCATCAACTTGCGCGATGTGTCCAACAAAGCCACGCTGGAAGAAGTGCTCGAAGCGCATTGGAAAGCGCAAGCCCCCGCGCAGCGCCCAGTCAGCGCGCAGGTGTTTCTGCACCTGATCGCCCAAGGGCGGGTGGTGCTGCTGCTCGACAGTTTTGACGAAATGGGCATTGCCCAAGCCGGGCGCAATGTGGTCGAGCAATTTCGTGCGATGGTGCGCTTGACGATGGAAGCGGGCGACTCGCAGGCTGAGCGGCCTGCGGCGGGCAACCGCGTATTGGTCACTTGCCGTGAGCAGTTTTTCGCCGACCACGCGCAGGTGCTCAGTGCCGCCAAAGGGCAGACAGACCGGATTGCGCCGCTGGTGCAAGTGGCGCGCGGCTTTGACGGCACGCTCGACGTGCTGGCCCCCTTCACCGCCGCGCAAATCAGCGAATTTTTGCTCAAGCGTTTAGGCGCGCAAGATGCCGCCAAGGCCGAAACCTTTATCGCCAACGCCCGCCTGCAACCGCTCACCGACCGGCCACAGTTGCTCGACATGATCGTCAAAAGCCTGCCCGATTTGATGGCCGCGCAGCAGGGCGGCACGGTGCTCAGCCCCGGCGCGCTCTATCAGATTTACACCAATGACTGGCTCGACAATTTCAAGCCGGTAGAGCGCCAAAGCAGCAGCGAACAACTACGCGCCATCCTCGACCACCTCGCCTTCATTTTGTGGAACCGGGGCGGCAACCGGATTCACTACGCCGACCTTGCCGCGCTACTGCAAAAAGAGGAGGTGCTGCGCCAAGGCATGGACGCAGTGCAATTGGACGTGGAACTGCGCACCGCCGCCTTTCTTTCACGCACGCCGGACGGGCTGTACGGGTTTTCGCACCGCAGCTTTTTGGAATATTTTTATGCGCGGCGGATTCATGGGGCGCTGCATGCTGGCGAAGCGGTGCGAGAGACCGCCCGCGCGCTGGATGGCGCACATTTGAACGCTGAAGTGTGCAATTTTGTGCACGACTTGCTGGGTGGCAAGTGGGAGGTGGTGCGAGGGGCGCTGCAGGGGCTGCTCGCACCGGTCGAAGGCGTGCCGTTGGCATCGCTGACGGTGCGGGTGAATGCTCTGCTGCTGGGCTACCACCTTGCCATGGGAGCAAGTGGCGAGTGGGACGCGGATGGCGGGTTTTCGCGCAACACGGGCGAGACCTCCGCAACGATGGCGCGCTTTTTGCCAAGGCAAGCGCAGCTCGCCGGGGCCAACCTTGCCAATCTGCGCTTGCCTTTCCTTGCGCTGCCTGCGGCCAACCTGCGCGGGGCCACGCTCACGCGCACCGATTTCAGCGATGCGTTGCTCGAAGGCGCAGATTTGCGTGAAGCGCAAGCGCGCCACATCGTGCTGCGCAATGCCGACCTCACACGTAGCGACTGGCGCGGTGCGAAGGCAGATTTTGCGCAAGCGCGGGGCAGCGGAATTGGGAATGTGGCGTTGCAACCTACTGTATTTGCCCACGCCAATCTCGCGCACAGCACATGGGTCGGGGCGCAGTTGGGCTTTGCCGATTTGCGCGAAGCCGATTGCACCGCCACCGATTTTCGCCGTGCGCGCATGGCGGATGCCACTGTGCCCGCGCTGCGAGCCAACGCGCTATTCGCCGGGGCCAGCGCACGCAGCGAATACCTTGTTCCCGCCGCGTTACGCGCACGCCCTTTTCCACCCACCCACCCGCGCAGCCTGCCTGCAAACGCCCAGGCGCACTTCGATTTCGGTCACACAGACACCATCAACTGGGCGGCCTTTTCGCCCGATGGCGCGCGCATTGCTACCGCGAGTAGCAAAAATAATACCGCCTGCCTCTGGGATGCGGCTTCTGGCGCGCTGTTGCTCACCCTCTCGGGGCATCGCGAATCGGTACGCAGCGCGGGCTTTTCGCCCGATGGCGCGCGCATCGTTACCGCGAGCGACGACAAGACCGCCCGCCTTTGGGATGCCGCTTCCGGCGCGCTGTTGCTCACCCTCTCGGGGCATGGCGAGTCGGTACGCAGCGCGGCCTTTTCGCCCGCTTCTCCAACTCACTCTGCGCGCATTGTGACCGCGAGCGACGACCACACCGCCCGCCTATGGGATGCAGCTTCTGGCACGCTTCTGCTCACCCTTTCGATGCATGGCAGGTCGGTAAACAGCGCGGCCTTTTCGCCCGATGGCGCGCGCATTGTTACCGCAAGCAACGACAAGACCGCCCGCCTCTGGGATGCAGAATCCGGCGCGCTGTTGCTCACCCTCTCGGGGCATGGCCAGTCGGTACGCAGCGCGGCCTTTTCGCCCAACGGGGCGCGCATCGTCACCGCGAGCGCTGACAACACCGCCCGCCTCTGGGATGCAGAATCTGGCGCGTCGCTCCTCACCTTGCAGGGTCATGTAAATTCAGTCAGTAGCGCGGCTTTTTCGCCCGATGGCACTTGTATCGTCAGCGCGAGCGACGACTACACCGCTCGCCTCTGGGATGCGGACACTGGCACGCTAATACCTACCCTGCTAAACTACGGCAATTGGGTGTACCGCGCGGCCTTTTCGCCCGATGGCGCTCGTATCGTCACTGCGAGCGACGACTGCACCGCCCGCCTTTGGGATGCGGCTTTCGGCGCGCATCTGCTCACCCTCTCGGGGCATAGCGATTTTGTAGTCAGCGCGGCCTTTTCGCCCGATGGCGCTCGTATCATCACTGCAAGCGGCGACCACACCGCACACCTCTGGGATGCGGCTACAGGTGCAAAACTCTTCGCTTTGCAGGGCCATGGCAAATTACTCCACGATGCGGCCTTTTCACAAGACGGGTCGCGCATAATCACCGCAAGCGCAGACAAGACGGCCCGAGTCTGGGATGCGGCTTCCGGTGTCCTGTTGCTCACCCTCTCGGGGCATGGCGGGTCGGTAGTCAGCGCGGCCTTTTCGCCCGATGGCGCACGGGCGGTGACGGCGAGCAACGACAATACCGCCCGCGTGTGGGATACCGCATCTGGCGCGTTGCTCCTCACCTTGCAGGGCCATCGCTCGTCGGTCAACGTCGCGGCTTTTTCACCTGACGGGACGCGCATCGTCACTGCGCTCAGCAATCACACCGTCCTCCTCTGGGATGCGGCGACCGGCGCACCGATCCGCACCCGGCAGCAGGAGCATGCCGGGCCTGTCTTAAGAGCGGCCTTCTCGCCAGACGGGGCACGCATCGTCACCGCTAGCACAGACAAGACCGCGCGCCTCTGGGATGCGGCGACTGGCGCGCTGCTCTTCACGTTGCGGGGCCATCGCAATCACGTCTTTAGCGCGGCCTTCTCGCCCGACGGCGCACGCATCGTCACCGCGAGTGGCGACAACACCGCCCGCCTTTGGGATGCGGCTTCCGGCGCGCCTTTGCTGCAGATCGCGCACGTGCGCTCCGGCATGGGCTGGGCGGTGCTGGATGAGTCGCCGCAGGTTGGGGAGTCGGCGACAGCGGTACGCCCTCCACGGTGGCGCGGCCGAGGCGCGGCGCTGGGCTTGATTCGCTATACCGACCCGGAGGATAAGCCGCCGAAGGGCAAGTCGGGTGAGGGCTGGATTCCGACTGAATGGTTTGCGGAGGATTTGCCGGAGTTGCGTGCGGCGGATTGATTTCTTGGCCTGAAGAGTTAGGCGGGGTAAGGCTCTTCGATTGGCATGCCTGAAGATGCTTTACTGGTGCGGCTCTTCACGGTGTGCCTTGGGCGATTGATGGTTTTTGCGGGTTTGGCTGGTGGCTCGTTGATGCCGAAAAATAGGGGGGACAGACACCTTTCGAGGCACTCATCGACCCTCGCAGCTCATGGTGTCTATTCCCCACTATTTTTCGCTTTCCGCGCGGGTTCAACTGCACGTTCTTGTCGATTCGAGATCGCCGCGGCGGCCACGCAACCTGTGGCAAAGCCTGAAGTTCCTTATCTGGTGCGGTTCTTCAAGCGTATGCCATCAAAACGCGCTACTGGCTTAGCTCTTCAAGCACTGCCACAAAAACGCTGGCATCGCTCAGCAGCGCCACGTGCCCAACGCCGGAAAAAGCGCGCCATTTCGCACCCGCCACTTCCGCCGAGGAATAGGGCGCGACGATGTTGTCGTCGTAGGTGTAGATCGAGGTCACGGGGAACGGCAGACTGCTCACCGGCGGCAGCGCGCGCCACCAGTCGGAGCGCAATTCCATCTGCCGCGCATTGCTGCCGGTGCCAAAGCGCGCCAGCGCCGTGCCTTGATGCGGCGTGCCCAGCGTGATGAGCTTGGCGACTTGCGGGGCGTGGTCGGGGTTGGAGCGTGCCCAGGCGCGCATGGCGAGGCCGCCCATGCTGTGTACGACCACCTTGACTTGCGGTGCGCCGGTGATGCGCAGCACTTCGGCAATGCGCGCGTCGATACCGTCGCGATAGACTTCGATGCTGGCGTGGAGCGGCTCCATCGTATGGGTGAATGCCTGAAAACCCTTGTCTGACAAGCGTTTCCAGAGAGGTGTCATGGCGGCTTCGTTGCAGATGAAGCCGTGAATTAGCAACACGGGGAGGTGGTCGCTCTGTTTTGTGGCTGGTTGTGCGTTGCGCCCAAGCCCACGCGGGAACGGTTGGTGGATCAGGAAGGCGATGCCGGAGGCCCAGGCTTCGGCGAGCCAGAGCTTGAGTTTCTGCGGGATTCTTAAGCGATGCTCAGGCGGGCGTGGGGAAGCTTCGCCGCCAGCGAGGGCAAAGATGATGAGGGTGATGGCGAGCGTGAGAGTGGCAGCGCCAAGAAGCAATGCCAGAGCGGCTTCCCACGTGGTGCCGTAGGTACACCAAACCAGCCAGAGGCCGAAAAGCCAGAGTGCGCGTAAACCCCAGGCTAGTTGCATTGGCTTAACTTGCGTTCGCTTGCTGTTGCCGAAAAATAGGGGGGACAGACACCTTTCGAGGCACTCATCGGTCTTCGCAACTCATGGTGTCTATCCCCACTATTTTTCTCTTTCCGCGCGGACTCATGGTGTTTATCCCCGCTATTTTTCTCATGCCGTGGCTACTCAAGGTGTCCATCTCGCTGTTTTTCTCAAGCTGCGGCAACTCATGGTGTCTATCCCCGCTATTTTTCTCCCGCACCGCCCATTTCTGGCTCCCCTCCCCCGCCGGGAGAGGAGTCGGGGGTGAGGGAAGCACTTTGGGCCGCGCTGACATCAGTTTTCACATCGCGCGACTTATCACGCTAGCTGCCAGCGTAATCCACTACGCGACGAGCAGCCGCACCCGCGCCACATCATACTCCACTTTCAACCTTGCCACCAATTCCGCCGTGGGTGGCACGTCGTGCATCAAGCCCACGCCCTGTCCTGCGCCCCAAACGTCTTTCCATGCTTTGGCTTTGGTGTTGCCGCCGGAGCCGAAATTCATTTTGCTGGCATCTGAGGTCGGCAAATTGTCTGGGTCGAGCCCGGCGTTGACGATGGATTTTTTCAGGTAGTTGCCGTGTACCCCGGTGAAGAGGTTGGTGTAGATCACGTCAGCCGCCGCCGATTCCACAATCCCCTGGCGGTAGCCATCGGTCGAGTTGGCCTCTTGCGTGGCGACAAAGCGCGTGCCCAGGTAGGCGAAATCGGCACCCATCGCTTCGGCGGCGAGCACGCCGTCGCCCGTGGCAATGGAGCCTGCCAGACAGACCATGCCTTGCCAGAATTTGCGCACCTCGCCCAACAACGCAAACGGCGAGAGCGTGCCCGCATGCCCGCCCGCACCGGCGCACACCAAGATCAGGCCGTCCACGCCTGCTTCAAGCGCTTTGTGCGCATGGCGGATGCTGATGATGTCGTGCAGCACGATGCCGCCGTAGCTGTGTACCGCGTCGAGCATTTCTTTAGGCGGCGAGCGCAGGCTGGTAATCCAGATCGGTACCTGGTGTTCAAGCGAAACGCGAATGTCGTGCTCGAGCCGATTATTCGACTGATGGACAATTTGGTTCACCGCGTAGGGCGCAACTTTGGCGGTGGGGTTGGCCGCTTTGTAGTCCGCCAGCTCGGCTTTGATGCGGGTGAGCCACTCGCCCAGCACATGGTCGGGGCGCGCGTTGAGCGCGGGGAAGGAGCCGACGATTCCGGCTTTGCATTGCGCAATCACCAAATCGGGGTTGCTGACGATAAACAGTGGTGAGCCGATCACCGGCAAGGTGAGGTTGTCTTTGAGCCAGGCGGGGGCATTATTCGCGATCACAGCAGAGGTTTCCTTTAAGATGAAGAATCGATGAATTGTAGAGGAGGGGCTTGCCAATGGAATGCTTTGATTTGCGCTTAGAGGGCGATACCAAAAACGTGGCCCATCTAGTCTTCAACCGCCCGCAGGCGATGAATACGCTGGGGCCGGTGTTTTGGCGCGAGCTTGATGCCACGCTGCGCACCCTACACCGCGAAGGCAAGGTACGCGCGCTGGTGGTTTCTTCCACCGGCAAGCATTTCACGGCAGGCATGGATTTGTCGGTGTTCGGCGGTGAAATTTCGTTCGACGAGAGCAAAGCCACTGGGCGCGCGGCGATTGCCGATGTGCTGGCCGATATTCAAGCGACTTTCACGCTGATGGAAAACCTGCGCGTGCCGGTGATTTGCGCGATTCAGGGCGGCTGCATCGGCGGCGGGGTTGATTTTGTGACCTGCGCCGACATTCGCTATGCGAGCGCCGATGCGTTTTTCTGCATCCAGGAAATCAATATTGGGATGGTCGCCGACGTGGGCACTTTGCAGCGCTTGCCCAAGCTGGTGCCGCTCGGCGTGGTGAAGGAGTTGGCCTACACCGGGCGGCGCATGGGGGCGAAGCGCGCCTGCGAGGTGGGGCTGGTGAACGAAGTTTTCGAGTCACACGAAGCCACCGTGGCAGCCGCGCTGCAATGCGCCCACGAAATTGCCAGCAAACCACCAATCGCGATTTGGGGCAGCAAGCAGGCGATCAACTACGCCCGCGACCATTCGGTTGATGATGCCTTGAAGCAAATGGGCTGGCTGCAAGCCGGGATTTGGGACACGGCGGCGGTGCGTGAGGCGGTGATGGCAGCGAAGGAAAAGCGCGGCGGCAAGTTTGATAAATTGGCCGAAATTCGCTCGTTTCTCAACGCAGCCCCATAAAGCCATGAACCAACAATACGCAAACTTCAATACCTTGACCTGCACGCTGCACCCCGAGGGCATTCTCGAAGTGGTGATGGGCGGCACAAACGCGGAGCGCGGCAAGCTCGCCACTGCCGACCACAATGGGCATCGCGAGCTGGCCGAAATCTGGCGCGTGATTGATGCTGACCCAGACGTGCGGGTGGCGATTTTGCGCGGCGCTGGCAAAGGCTTTTCGGGCGGTGGCGACTTGGGGTTGGTGACCGACATGGCCAACGATTTTCAGGTGCGTGCTCGAGTCTGGAAAGAAGCGAAGGATCTCGTTTACAACGTGATTAATTGCAGCAAGCCGGTAGTCTCGGCGATGCACGGCGCGGCGGTGGGTGCGGGGCTGGTCGCAGGCTTGCTGGCCGACATTTCGATTGCCACCAAAGACGCGCGCATCATCGACGGCCACACCCGCTTGGGCGTAGCGGCGGGCGACCATGCGGCGATTATCTGGCCGCTCTTGTGCGGCATGGCCAAGGCCAAGTATTACCTGCTCACCTGCGAGAGCCTGAGCGGAGCTGAAGCTGAGCGCCTAGGCCTGATTTCGCTGGTGGTGGAAGACGAGACGGCACTGTTTGCGCGCGCCCATGAGGTTGCGTTGAAGTTGGCGCGCGGTTCGCAATCGGCGATTCGCTGGACCAAGTACAGCCTGAACAACTGGCTGCGCCAGGCCGGGCCCACCTTTGACGCCTCGCTCGCGCTTGAATTTATGGGTTTTGCGGGCGCAGACGTGCATGAAGGCGTGGCCAGCCATCGCGAGAAGCGTGCGCCAAAATTTGATCCTGATTGCCCCCTTTAGGAGTTGCCATGACTGATGCCGCTGATCCCTTCGCTTTTGTCAAAAACCTCTTTGCGCAAAGCGGTGTGCCCGGCTTTGCCGTGCCGCCGATGTCGGAAGACGAAATTGAGCGCAAGCTCAACGAGTTGAAACAGGTAGAAAACTGGCTGACCCTCAATCTCAATGTGCTCAAAGGCCAGATGCAGGCGCTCGAAGGCCAGCGCGCGCTGGTGAAGAACTTCAAACAGGCCGCAGCGGCGTTCGCGCAAGCGGGTGCGGCAACCGCGCCTACGCCAGCAGCCGCTGCTGGCAAACCTCTTTTGCCGCCAGAGGCGATGATGAATCCCGCCAAGTGGATGGAAGCAATGCAGGCCCACATGCAGCCCTTTGTGCAAGCCGCGCAAAAAGCTTCGGCGGTGCCGCCCAAGCCTGCGCCCGCCCCGGCGGCAAAGCAGCGCGCCGCGAAGAACGCTTCAAAGAAATAGGTCGTCTGTGAAATTTCGTACTGCCCACGCCAGCCACGCTGACTGGAAAGCCGCTACTGAAGCGGCTCTTGCCGATTTGGTCAAGCCTGAACGACTCAAGGCGACGTTGGGATTTGTCTACTTCACCGAGGCCTTCGTCGGCTATGCGGCTGAAATTTTGACTCTGCTCAAAACCCAGAGCGGCGTGACCGATTGGGTAGGTTCGGTGGGGGTCGGCATTTGCGTCACGGGCACAGAATATCTCGACGAACCGGCCATCGTGCTGATGGTGGGCGAATTCAATCGCGAGCACTTTTCGGTTTTTTCTGGCAAGGCACCGCTGAAAGATAACAAGGCCTGGTTCGGCATCGTGCATGCCGACCCGGCGACCCCGGATGTCGATGAGCTGATCGCCGATATGTCGAAAAAAGTGCAAAGTGGCTACTTGGCGGGCGGTCTGTCGAGCGCGCGCGGCGACACGGTGCAGATCGCCAATCAGGTGCTCTCGGGTGGCTTGTCGGGCGTGGTGTTTACCGATGCGGTGCAGATCGCCTCGCGCATCACCCAGGGCGTAGCGCCAGTGGGCACGAATCAATTGCAGCGCCAAGGCAAGCGCCGCGAAATTACGGCGGTAGACCGCAACATCATCGCCATGCTCGACCAGCGCCCCGCGCTCGACGTGATGCTCGAAGACTGCGGCATCGGCATGCGTGACTTAAAGCGCCGCGCCCGCGAAATTTTTGTCGGCTTGCCGGTTGAAGGCTCTGAAGGTGCGTTGGGTTCTGGCGACTATCTGGTGCGTAACCTGGTAGGCATCGACCCGCAGCAAAAGCTGATTGCGATTGGCGATGTACCCGCCCTGGGCAGCTCGTTGATGTTTTGCCTGCGCGACTTCGAGTCGGCGCGCAACGACCTTATCAGCATGATTTACGATCTGAAAGATGACCTCACCGAGCCACCCAAAGCGGCGCTCTACCACGCTTGCGTGGCGCGCGGGCAAAACATGTTTGGCGAGCAGCACGCCGAGATGAAGCTGATCCGCGAGCATCTGGGTGACATTCCGCTGGTTGGTTTTTTCGCCGCAGGCGAGATCGCGCGCGACAAGTTGTATGGCTATACCGGGGTGCTGACGGTGTTCAAGTAGCGCACTGGATGTCGCTGCCCTAGAATGGCAGGCTTCACTTCGCTTTTTGCCGCAGGCCCCATGCAACCTCAGGCTCTCCCTGTCAGCCAACCCACGCCCAAGCTGCGCCAGTTCTACGAACTGACCAAGCCGCGCGTGACCATGCTGGCGGTGTTTTGCGCGGTGATTGGGATGTTTTTGGCTACGGATGGCATGGTGCCGGTGCAAATTTTGCTGGCCGGTACGGCGGGCATTTGGCTGCTGGCGGCGGCGGCCTTTACGGTCAATTGCTTGATCGAGCGCAAGCTTGATGCAAAGATGGCGCGCACCGCCCGGCGCGCGATGGCGCGGGGCGAGGTGAGTGCCGCCGAAGCCGTGATTTTTGCTGTGGTGCTCGGTGGCGCGGGCGCCGCGCTGCTCTACGCCTTTGTCAACTCGCTCACAATGTGGTTGACGATTGCCACTTTTTTCGGCTACGCGATCATCTACACGGTGCTGCTCAAGCCCTCGACTCCGCAAAACATTGTGATCGGCGGCCTGTCGGGCGCGATGCCGCCCGCGCTCGGCTGGGCCGCCGTTGCCAACGCGGTGCCGGGCGAAGCGTGGCTGTTGGTGCTCATCATCTTCGTGTGGACTCCGCCGCATTTTTGGGCGCTGGCGCTGTATCGGGTGGAGGACTACAAAAAAGCCGGCTTGCCGATGCTGCCGGTCACCCACGGCAACGCCTTTACGCGCCTGCACATCCTGCTCTATACGGTGCTGCTGCAAGCGGTGACCGTGCTGCCTTTCGTGATCGGCATGAGTGGCGTGTTTTATTTGTTGGTGGCTCTGGCCCTGGGTGGCGGCTTTAGTTGGTACGCGTGGTGTCTATACAAGCAATACAGCGATCAACTGGCGCGCAAAACCTTCACCTTTTCGCTGGTCTACCTGGCCGGGTTGTTTGGGGCACTGTTGATCGACCACTACATTGTGATTTTGAGCCGATGAAGCCACCATTTTTTTCTAAGATGCCGCGAAGAACCGCACTGGGATTGGCTCTTGGGGCATGTTTGATGCCGTTGTTGAGCGCTTGCGACAAACTCATCAAGCCGCAATTCAAAAGCACCGACATCACCGGCGCGGACTACGCCAAGGGTTTTGCCTTGACCGACCACACTGGCAAGCCGCGCACCTTGGCCGATTTTCAGGGCAAAGTGGTATCGGTCTTTTTTGGTTTCACGTTTTGCCCCGATGCCTGCCCAGCCGCGCTGGCTGAAATGCGTGAAGTGATGGAAAAGCTCGGCCCCGCAGCCAACGACCTGCAGGTGCTTTTTATCAGCGTAGACCCAGAGCGCGACACGCAGGAGCTGCTCTCCAAGTACGTGCCGGCCTTTCATCCGTCATTCATCGGCCTGCGCGGCAGTGTTGCAGACGTGACCAAAACGGCCAAGGATTTCAAGGTGTTCTTCGCCAAAGTGCCCGGCAAAACCCCTGGCAGCTATACGGTCGATCACACCAGCGGAACCTATGTGTTTGACCGCCAGGGGCGCGTGCGGCTATTCGTGCGCCACGGGCAGCCCGTGGAAGGTCTGCTCGGCGACATCAAGCTGCTGCTCGGAGCGAAATAGCGCTTCGTTACGCGGCGTAGCGCATCCGCAATTCGCGCTTGAGTAGTTTGCCACTCGGGTTTTTTGGCAGTGCATCCGCAAACACCACGCGCTTGGGGCTTTTGAAGCCTGCCATGTGTTGATTGCAGTGGGCAATTACCTCGGCATCGCTCAGGGTTTGCCCGGTTTTGAGCACAATCACCGCTGTCACCGCCTCAACCCAGCGCGGGTCGGGCAGGCCAATCACGGCTACTTCGCTCACCGCGCTTAAGCGATAAATCATCTCTTCGACCTCGCGGCTGGCGACATTTTCGCCGCCAGTTTTGATCATGTCCTTCTTGCGGTCTACTACGGTGATATAGCCTTCGTCATCGATGGTGGCCAAGTCGCCGCTGTGAAACCAGTCGCCTTCAAACGAAGCTTTGGTGCGCTCGTCATCATGAAAATAGCCCAACATGAGGTGCGGTGAGCGGTGCACGATTTCGCCGATTTCACCTGGTGCTACGTCGCGCATCTGGTCGTCTACCACGCGCGTTTCGACATTGAGCACGGCCTTGCCGCATGAGCCTGGTTTGCGCAACTGATCCTCTGGCCCGAGCATCGTGGCAAGCGGCGCAATCTCGGTTTGCCCATAGAGATTCCACAAGCGCACGCGCGGCAGACGCTCGGCCAACTCGCGCAGCACTTCGACCGGCATGATCGAGGCCCCGTAGTAGCCTTTGGCCAAACTGGCAATTTTCTCCGGCTCAAGCAAAGGCGAGCGCAGCAGCGAAATCCACACCGTGGGTGGCGCAAAAAAGCTGGTGATCGCGTGTTTTTGCATCAATGCCAGCAGGTTGTCGGGCACTGGTTTGGCCGTGATGACATTGGTGCTGCCCACAAAAATGGCGGGCCCAAAAAATACGTCGAGCTGGGCGCAGTGGTACAGCGGCAGCGCGTGCAGGGCCATGTCGTCGGTCGCAATGCCTGCATCGAGCACGCAGCTGACGTACTGCCAGAGCACTGCGTCGTGGGTGAGCATCGCGCCCTTGGGGGTGGATTCGGTGCCGCTGGTGTAGACGATTTGCGCCAAGTCGCCGCTGGCAAGCTTGGTTTCGGCAAGCGGCGTTTGGCAGGCGGCGAGGTGGTCGAAGTGGTGCATGCCGCTGACGGCTTCGCCCGGGTCTTCAGAAGGCAGCCAGATGAATTCGCGCACCGTCGTGTCGAGCAGCGCTGCGGCGCGCGCCAGATCGGCCAAGCCGCTGTCGGTCGCCATAAAGCGTGCCCCCGCATGGCGCAGGATATAGGCCACTTCGTCGGCCTTGAGCATAAAGTTGATCGGCACCAGCACCGCGCCCAAGCGCGCGAGCGCAAAGCGCAGCGCGGCGAAACCATGCGAGTTGCGCGCCAGCACGGCCACGCGTTCGCCGTGCCCCACGCCAATGCCCGCCAGCCCGGCCGCCAGTCGCGTGACCAGGGCATCGAATTCGGCATAGCTCCAGCTGGTGGCACCGCAGATGATGGCGGTTTTGGTGGGAAAGCGCAGCGCCGTGCGGCGCAACACATCGCCTAAAGTTTGGCGGCGAATCGAAGGGTTCAGGGCTGGGGAGGTGGGGTTGGACATGATCGGTGAAAATAATCAGTGGGCAAGCGAGTGATTCCATTTCTAAATCAATACGATATGTTGTTGCCCCTTCCTAGCCGTGCTACTCGCACTGTCGTCGTCGGTGCGCCTAATCTCGTAATGATTTAGAAATGGAATGAGTGGTGCGCACGGCAATTCTGCCAGACGAAAAAGCCCGGCATGGCCGGGCTTTTTGAGCTTGCGCGGCGCCGTGAAGCTGCCGCGACGGTTACAGATCAGTCA
The DNA here is from genome assembly GCA_031362865.1 of Burkholderiales bacterium. Taxonomy (GTDB): domain Bacteria; phylum Pseudomonadota; class Gammaproteobacteria; order Burkholderiales; family JAEUOS01; genus JANLTH01. Next base: position 24,524 of record JANLTH010000099.1, read on the forward strand.
GCGTACACGCCCGCTTTTTTAATGATCGGGCCCCACTTATTGATCTCAGCCGTTACGTGGGCGCGCAGCGCTTCAGGGGCAGCTTTGGCATCGGCCACCGGTTCGGTGCCCAGATCGGCCAAGCGCTTTTTTAACGCTTCGTCTTTCAGGGCCGCCTTGAGAGCCATCACCAGCTTGTCGATTACCGGCTTGGGCGTGCCCTTGGGAGCCCAGAGCGCGTGCCACACGGCAACCTCAAAGTCCTTCAGTCCTTGGTCGGCCAAAGGTTTGAGAGTTGGCAGTGAGGCGACCGGCGTTTTGGTGGTCACGCCATAGGCTTTGACCTTGTCGGCCTTGATGTGGCTGGTGGTGTTGGTGGTTTGGTCGCACAGCAATTCGACCTGGCCGCCGAGGATGTCATTCATCGCCGGGGCCGTTCCTTTGTAGGGCACGGTGGTGAGGTCAGTCTGCAACGCGCTTTGCAGCAGCAGGCCGCACAGGTGCGAAGCAGAACCCAAGCCCGCGTTGGCAAGCGTCACTTTGTCTTTGTTCGCCTTGATATAGCTGACCAACTCGGGGAAGGTGTTGGCGGCCACTTTTTTCGAGGCGATCATGGTCATTGGTACATCGGCAATCAGCCCGACCGGCTCGAAATCGCCTTCGGGCTTGTAGGGCAGCGTGCGATACAAAGCTGGGGCGGTCGAAAAGCCGATATGCATCAGCAAAAGCGTATGCCCATCCGGCTGCGCCTTGGCAACCTTGTTGATACCGATGGTGCCGCCCGCGCCTGGGGTGTTCTCGACGATCACCGTGCCCTTGAGCACCGCCTGCATCGAATGGCCCAGGGTGCGCGCGAGCACATCGGTGGGGCCGCCCGCGGTGAAGGGCACGATCAGCGTAACGGGCTTGGTGCCCGGATAGTCCTGCGCGGCCGCACTGGGCGCGCCGAGCGGCGTGCCCAGTGCAAAAACCACACTCAATGCGAGGGAAAGCGGAAATTGGCGAAGCATAGCGGTCTCCTTGGGGTAAAGCCGCGCCAGCAGGGTTCGATCCCGACTTCGTTGAAAAAAATAGGCATTTCGGCCAGTTAGCGCGGCGGAAACCTATTTTCTAAAGCTTTACTTTATGTTTCAACGGTAACACCTTAATTTTTCACAGATTTTTACTGATGGATTGTTAAAAAACTGGATGCACAATCAGCCGTAAGTCCTTGTTGTAATTGAAGAAAAGCCGAGAAACCTGCGTATTTCACTTGCTTTCACTACTGACGTGGACTAAAGTCGAAATTAAGTGGGATATTGTGCCTATTGGTGTAAATCAGTGAACGATAATCCCTGATTGATCGCAACACCACAATCAATGCGGAGATTTACCGCAAACCGGGGGTTTCCAAGTGTTTCAAGGTGGCGCATTGTTAACGATGGATGGCAAGGGACGGATCACGATCCCGGCCCAGCATCGTGACGCGCTCCTCGGCCCCGCATCCACTGGTGTTGCCAAGCTGACACTGACGCGCCATAAATCGGGCTGCCTGCTACTGTTTCCGCAGGCGATTTGGGACTTGAAGCGGCGCGAAATCGAAACTTGGTCGTCCGCCTCCGATGCCGACAAGCGCATGTATCTCGGCATGGCCCAAGGCATTGAGCTTGACCAAACCGGTCGCGTGCTGCTGCCACCCGCCCTGCGCCAATTTGCCGGGCTGGAAAAAGATGCCACATTGATGGGCTTAGGGCTGTACGCTGAGATTTGGGACAACGCCCGACTCGCGGAATATGAAGCTGCCACCCGCCACGCGCCACAAACGGCCGAAGTGGCGAACTTCAAACTTGGTGTGGTGTGATTCGGTGGCCACTTTCCATCACACCACTGTCCTTCTGCACGAGGGAGCCGATGCCGTCCTCGGCGCACCGGCCTTGCGTGGAGCCGATGCCGTCCTCGGCGCTCCGGCGCTGGACGCCGCTGCGCCCTGCGTGCTCGATGGCACTTTCGGGCGCGGCGGCCATAGCCGCCGCCTGCTCGAGGGCTTGACGCCCCGCACCGGCGCGCGCCTGATCGCTTTCGACAAAGATGAGGCTGCCGCAGCCAGTGCGCAGGAGTTGCAAAAGATTGCAGAACAACATGGGCAGCGTTTCGAGTTTTGCCACGCAAGCTATGCCGATGTTGATGAGGTGCTTGCCGCACGCGGCGTGACCGCGCTGGCGGGTGCTTTGCTCGACCTGGGGATTTCCTCCCCGCAAGTGGACGAGGCGGCGCGCGGCTTCAGTTTCAGGCGCGACGGCCCGCTCGACATGCGGATGGACCAGTCCCAAGGCGAGACCGCGGCGCAGTTTCTGCAAGCCGCGTCGGTGGATCAACTGATAAAGGTGCTACGCGATTATGGGGAAGAACGGTTTGCTGTTCCGCTTGCAAAGGCGCTTGTTGCTCGCCGCGAGGCTGGGCCTGCCTTCGCCGGCACTGGGGAGTTTGCCGCATTCGTGGCGCTCGCTCTCAAACAATCCGGCGCGCGCCATGAGGCGGGTCAAGACCCGGCCACTCGTACATTTCAAGCTCTACGGATTTACCTCAATCAAGAGCTTGCGCAGCTCGAGGTAGGCCTGCCAAAAATGTTCAAGCTGCTGCAACCGGGCGGGCGTCTGGCAGTGATTTCCTTCCATTCGCTCGAAGACCGCATCGTCAAGCATTTCATGCGGGACTGTGCGACGGTTGCCGCGCCGCCGAAGCGGGTGCCGGTACGCGCGGCTGAGCTAGGCCTGCCGCGTGGCCGGGTGATTGGCAAGCCGATCCGCCCGACTACGACTGAAGTGCAGGCCAATCCGCGTTCGCGCAGCGCGATTTTGCGGGTGCTCGAAAAGAGCGGGGCGGTCGCATGACACGCCTCAATCTACTGCTGACGCCGGCCTTGATTTTGACTGCGCTGTCGCTGGTCACTTCGAGCCATCGCGCTCGCAAGCTGTTTATCGGGCTGGAAGAATCGCAAGCCCAACACGCTCGCATTGAGGAAGACTGGCGGCGTCTACAACTTGAGCAAGGCACGTTGGCGAAACATGCTTTCGTCGAAGAGGTTGCCAAAAAGCGCTTGGGCATGCGCACGCCCGATGCACGCGCATTGCAGTTTGTCCCGCTTGGCATCGCCGCAGGTGTAAAGCCATGAACGCCGCTACTATTCCGGTCAATGCCGCCAGCGTGGCGATGAAGGCCAACCAGCCGCTGCTACAACTGCGCTTGCCACTGTGGCGCTCGCGCTTCATGATGGTGATTTTGTTCTTGGCCTTCGCGACGTTGATTGGGCGCGCCGTGTATTTGCAAGCCTGGGCCAACGACTTTTTGCAAGAAGAGGGCGAAGCGCGCACCCAGCGCATCGTCGAAGTATCTGGTGTGCGCGGCAAAATTACTGACCGGCACGGCGAGGTATTTGCGTCCTCTACCGAAGTCAAATCGGTGTATGCCAGCCTGGAAGACATTCGCATCGGCATTACCCCAAAAGAGAATACCGAGAGCGCGCGCAAACGTGCCGACCGGAATGCCCAAGCCTTAAAGCAACTCGCCCCGTTGTTGGGAATCAGCGAAGCCGAGCTGTATCGCCGCATCGGCGGGGGCCAGCGATCAGCTGAAAAAGGCGAGCGCCGTCGCGACTTCGTTCGCTGGGCACGCCAATTGCCACCCGAACTGGCCGACAAAATCGCCGCTCTAAAAATCGACGGTATTCATTTACAGCGCGAATACAAACGTACTTACCCAGCGGGCGAAGTCGCGGCACACGTGATCGGCTTTACCGGAATCGACGAAAACGGCCAGGAAGGCATCGAACTGGCCATGCAAGAGAGCCTGGCAGGGCAGGCGGGCAGTCGCCGCGTGATCAAAGACCGGCGCGGCAACATTGTGGAGGATGTCGCCTCGATTCAGGCCTCGCGCCAGGGGCAAGAATTGGCGCTCTCGATCGACAGCAAAATTCAGTATCTCGCCTACAGCCAATTAAAGCAGGCGGTCGAAGCGCACAAGGCGAAGGCGGGCGGCATTGTGGTGCTCGATGCGCGCACCGGCGAAGTGCTGGCGCTGGCCAACTTGCCGACCTACAACCCGAACGCGCGAGCCCAGCTAACCGGCGCGCAGTTGCGCAACCGCGTGCTGACCGACGAGTTTGAACCCGGCTCGACGATGAAGCCTTTTACCGCCGCACTCGCGCTCGAATTAGGCCAAGTGCGCCCCAGCACCGTGATCCAAACCGCACCGGGCCGCATGACGATTGGCAACGCCACCATCAGTGACGCGCATCCGCACGGCGCGATGTCGGTGGCCGAAATCATTCAAAAGTCTTCCAACGTGGGCACGGTCAAGATGGCGATGAACATCGAGCGCGCCGACATGTGGGAGCTGTATCGCAAGGTCGGCCTGGGGCAGCAGCCACCGCTGCAATTCCCAGGCGCATCGCCGGGGCGCTTGCGCGACTGGAAAAAGTGGCGGCCAATTGAGCAGGCGACGATGTCGTATGGCTATGGCTTGTCGGTCTCGCTGTTGCAAATTGCGCGGGCCTACTCGATCTTCGCGCGCGACGGCGATTTGATGCCGGTCACCTTCACTAAACGCGACGGCCCGGTACTGGGTCAACCAGTGATCTCAAGCGAGACCGCGCGCGAACTGCGCACCATGCTGGCCGCCGCAGCAACCGCCGGCGGCACTGCCCCAAAAGCCCAAACGATGGGCTACAGCGTAGCCGGAAAAACCGGTACAGCCCACAAGCAAGAAGGTGGCGGCTATGCCGAGAAAAAGTACCGCTCATCTTTCGTCGGTTTCGCACCAGCGCGCGAACCGCGCTTGATTATCGCGGTGATGATCGACGAGCCGTCGAACGGCAAGTACTACGGCGGCGATGTAGCCGCGCCGGTCTTCAGCGCGGTCAGCGGCGGAGCCCTGCGCGTCTTGGGAGTCGCCCCCGATTTGCCGATGAAACCGATTGTTCTGCCGCCGGAAGATCGCGAGATTCGGGAGAGTTTGGGTGTGAGTTTGGCCAAGAGTGAGTGAGGGGCTAGGAGTGAGGTCCGTGGCAGCAATCAGCATAAATAGTGGGGATAGACATCATCAGCGCCGAGGCGCTGTGCAGGCAATGAAAGAGCTCTGTCCTCAGTATTTTTGCCTCGACGGTTGTCAATCGACATGTCGTTGATAACCGAGTTTCGTGCGGCATTGCGGTCGCAACAAACCCAAGTAACCGAACTACTGCATCAACTGCAACAACAAGGAATCGATTTGTCGCAACTGCATCACGCAACTTCTGACAGCCGGGCCGTACTTCCCGGCAGCCTCTTCCTCGCCTATCCTGGCGCGGTGGCAGACGGTCGCGCCTACATTAACCAAGCGTGCCAGCGCGGCGCCACCGCCGTGATCGCTGAGGCTGTAGAGGCTGGCGGTTCGGGTCGCAGCGACGTGCTGCACGCGCGCGATCTCAAGCAATTGGCCGGGCATCTCGCCGCCGAAATCCACCACCACCCCGCGCAAGCGCTGTGGATGATTGGGGTCACTGGCACCAATGGCAAAACCTCGTGTACGCAATGGCTGGCGCAGGCGCTGGCACTGATGGGCAAGCCCTGCGGCGTAGTTGGCACGCTTGGCGCCGGCATGCCCGGCAAACTGACGGCCAACCCGAACACCACGCCGGATGCGACCGTGCTGCACGCCGCGCTCAAACAGCTTGCTAGCGACGGGGCCGCTGCCTGCGCGCTCGAAGTCACTTCCATCGGGCTGATGGAAGGGCGGGTCAACGGCGCAACGTTCGATGTCGCCCTGTTCACCAATCTGACCCGTGATCATCTGGACTATCACGGCACGATGGCCGCCTATGCCGCTGCCAAAGCCAGGCTTTTCGCGTGGCCCGGCTTGCAGCACGCCGTCATCAATTTGGATGACCCAGCTGGGCGTGAGCTGGCAGCCGCACTGCCTGAAGAAGTCCACCTGACCGGCTTCTCCATTGACCATGCCATGAAGAGCCAAGCTGAGCAAGCTTCTTCAGGCATTGCCCCAACCCTGATTGCGCGCAGTCTGCGCTGCACAGCGTTTGGCACCCAGTTCACCTTGGTCACGCCCGAGGGCGAGGCCGTGCTGGACTGCCCGGTGTTGGGCGATTTCAACGTGGCTAATCTGCTTGGCGTGGCGGGTGTACTGCGCGCAGGCGGGGCCACGCTCGCAGAGTTGGCAACAGTGCTGCCCAAGCTCACGCCGCCACCCGGGCGGATGGATCTGATAGCCGTGAACGGCGCGCCGCTGGCCGTGGTGGACTATGCCCACACCCCAGACGCGCTCGACAATGCGCTCGCAGCCTTGCGCCCAGTTGCGCAGGCGCGCGGCGGCAAGCTTGTGGTGGTGTTCGGCTGCGGCGGCGACCGCGATGCGGGCAAACGCCCCTTGATGGGTGCCATCGCTGCACGCTTGGCCGATGGCGTGATCTTGACCAACGACAACCCGCGCAACGAAGCACCTGCGCAAATCATCGCCCAAATTCGCGCGGGAATGCCCGCAACGGCAACGCCATTGGTGGAGCCAGATAGGGCGCGCGCGATTCAGCAAGCCTTGCAAAACGCCGCATCGCACGACGTGGTATTGATCGCCGGCAAGGGCCACGAGAGCGTGCAAATCATTGGTGCCACAAAGTTGCCATTTTCTGATTCGACAATCGCGCGTTTGGCTCTTGGCCAACGGGTTGCCGGATGAGGCGGGCGCAATGAACACGAATCCCATGTTGACCCTGGTCGAAGCCGCCGCCGCGCTCGGCGGTACGGTAATTGGCGAGGGCAGTATCGCCTTCAACAGCGTTGGCTCAGACAGCCGCAAGGTGTTGCCTGGCAGCTTGTTTGTCGCGCTAAAAGGCGAGAACTTCGATGGCCACGACCATGCTGCCGAAGCGCTGAAAAAAGGCGCAGTCGCAGCCTTGGTCGAGCGCGCCGATGCTGCCTCTCCCGCGATTGTCGTGGCCGATTCCCGCGCCGCATTGGGCGCATTGGGGGCCGCTTGGCGCAGCCGCTTCACACTACCGTTGATTGCTGTCACCGGCAGCAACGGCAAAACCACCGTCACGCAGATGATCGCAGCAATCCTCCTGGCGCACGCGGGCGATGCGGCCTTTGCCACCCAGGGCAACTTTAACAACGACATCGGCGTGCCGCTCACTTTGCTACGCCTGAACGCACAACATCAAATCGGCGTGGTAGAGCTGGGCATGAACCATCCTGGCGAGATTTCCTTGGTGGCCAACATGGCAAAACCCACGGTCGCGCTGATTAACAACGCGCAGCGCGAGCACCTCGAATTCATGCAATCGGTGGCTGATGTAGCTGCTGAAAACGGCGCGGTGTTCGCGTCGCTCACCGACGACGGGGTCGCGGTCATCAATGCCGACGACGACTTTGCTGAATTTTGGAACGACCTGGCAACGGATGCCAAACCGAACCGGCGCGTACTCTGCTTCGGCTTGGAAAAACCGGCAGACATTTCAGCGCGCTACGAATTGGCGCTCTTCGGTGCGCATTTGCAATTGAACACGCCGCAGGGGAGCGCGGAAGTCACGCTGCGCATCGCCGGGCTGCACAATGTGCGCAACGCCTGCGCCGCCGCCGCCGCCGCGCAGGCCGCGGGCGTGCCGCTGGCAGCAATTGCCCAAGGCTTGAGCGATTTCCGGCCGGTGGCTGGGCGCTTGGTCAAGCGCGTGGCCGCCAATGGCGCAGTGGTCATCGACGACAGCTACAACGCCAATCCAGATTCAGTGCGAGCCGCGATTGACGTGCTGGCGCACATTCCCGCGCCGCGCGTGCTGATTTTGGGGCGAATGGGCGAAGTGGGCGACCAAGGCCCAGCGTTCCACCACGAAATCGGGGCTTACGCCAAAGCGCGTGGGATTGAAGCGCTTTACACACTCGGGCCCGACACCAAGCCAATGATTAAAGGCTTTGGCGCAGGCGCGCACTATTTCGAAGAAATTGACGAAATCAATCATGCCCTGCGGCAGGTGGTTTTGCCTGGCACGACCGCGTTGGTCAAGGGCTCACTGTCGGCCTACATGGGTCGGGTAGTAGCTGCCTTGACCGGCAGCCCTGTCGAGGGGGCGCACTGATGCTGCTTGAACTCGCCCAATACTTCAGCAAAGACTTTCGCGCACTCAACGTGTTCAACTACATCACGCTGCGCGCGGTGTTGGCCTGCCTTACTGCTCTAGGGATTTCTCTGATCGCCGGGCCTTCCGTGATCCGCAAACTGACGGCCTACAAGATCGGCCAGGCAGTGCGCACCGACGGGCCGCAAACCCATCTCGTCAAGCAGGGCACGCCCACCATGGGCGGCGTGTTGGTGCTGTTGGCAATTGCGATAGCCACTTTGCTGTGGGGCAATCTGGAAAACCGCTTTATCTGGATCGTGCTGTGGGTCACGCTGGGCTTTGGCATCATCGGCTGGGTCGATGACTGGCGCAAAGTGGTTCACAAAAACCCCAAGGGTTTGTCGGCTGGCGAGAAGTACTTTTGGCAATCGGTGGTGGGCCTGATCGCAGCGGTCTACCTTGCCTTTGCCGTCTCTGCTCCGAATGTGGATAAGTTGATGGAACTGGTGTTCGAGTGGGTGCAGAGCGGTTTCACCAAAGACCTGCCTTCGAAGGCCGATTTGATCGTGCCCTTCTTCAAAACCGTCTCGTACCCGCTGGGCGTATTCGGCTTCATCATCCTCTCATATCTGGTGATTGTCGGCACCTCAAACGCGGTCAACTTGACTGACGGCGCGGATGGTCTGGCGATCATGCCTTCGGTGATGGTGGGCAGTGCGCTTGGGCTTTTTGCCTATGTCACCGGCAACGCGGTCTACGCAAAATATCTGCTGATTCCCTACATCCCTGGCGCCGGCGAGTTGATCGTGTTTTGCGCCGCGATTGCCGGGGCGGGCTTGGGCTTTCTTTGGTACAACGCACACCCAGCGCAGGTTTTTATGGGCGATGTGGGCGCGCTCGCCCTGGGCGGTGCGCTGGGCACGGTGGCGGTGATTGTGCGCCAGGAAATTGTGCTTGCCATCATGGGCGGGATCTTCGTGGTCGAAGCCTTGTCGGTGATGCTGCAAGTCGGCTGGTTCAAATACACCAAACGCAAAACCGGCGTGGGTCGGCGGATTTTCCGCATGGCCCCACTGCACCATCATTTCGAGCAAAAAGGCTGGCCTGAAACACAAGTGGTTATCCGCTTTTGGATCATCACCATGATGCTCTGTTTGGTGGGTTTGGCTTCACTCAAACTACGATGAATTTTTCTGGCGCGCACATCCTCGTCTTGGGTCTGGGTGAAACCGGCCTGGCGATGCTCACTTGGCTCAAGGGCCAAGGTGCGCGCCTGCGCGCGGCAGACAGCCGGGGTCGCGGCACAAACGGCGCGCCCAATCTTGATCTTGCCAAAGCACTGGCTGAAGAAGTCCATCCAGAGCCATTCTCCACGGCATTGCTAGCGGGAATTGACTTGATTGCGGTCAGTCCTGGAATCGCCTTGAACGCGCCGCTGTTGCTGGCTGCGCGGGAACGAGGTATTGCCGTAGTGGGCGAGATTGAGCTTTTCGCACAGGCACTGGCGGCACGTCGCGAGTCGCATGCCTATGCACCCAAGGTGCTGGCGGTGACTGGTACGAATGGCAAAACCACGGTAACCGCCCTCACCCGGCAAATGGCGACGCGCGCCCTAGCCCCCTTCGGGCGCAACGCCATCGCCTGCGGCAATATCAGCCCTTCTGCCTTAAGCGCGTGGATGGAGGTGGAGCGCCGCGCGACCACCGAAGCCGACTGGCCCGCCGTCTGGGTGCTTGAGCTGTCGAGCTTTCAGTTGGAAACCTGCCCCAGCTTTGAGCCGGATGCGGCAGTCGTTCTCAATATCACCGAAGACCATCTCGATTGGCATGGCAGCATGGCCGCCTACACTACTGCCAAAGCACGCATTTTTGGCAATGGCTGCACGCAGGTGTTAAACCGCGACGACGCGCGCGTGATCGCGATGCAGCGCCCATTCACACCGAAGCGGAAAAAAGACTCCGCGCCGCCCTTCTATTCATTTGGGGCGCACGCGCCAGCAACCACAACTGTGGGCGAAACCGCCTTCGGGCTGGTCAGTGCCGGTGGGGTTCTGTGGCTCGGTTATCAACAAGGGCAGGCCGACCCGGCCAAGCGCTTGATGCCGATTGACGCATTGCGCATCAAAGGCTTGCACAACGCTACCAACGCCCTGGCAGCCTTGGCACTCACGCGTGCGATTGACCTGCCGCTGGCAGCGTGCTTGAAGGCGCTGGCCGACTATGCCGGCGAGCCACACCGGGTCGAGAAAATCGGCCACCTGAATGGGATTGACTATGTGGACGACAGCAAGGGCACCAATGTCGGTGCAACCGTGGCTGCGCTCAATGGTTTAGGCGCAACTTTGGGTCGCGCCAAGTTACTGCTGATCGCCGGTGGCGACGGCAAAGGCCAAGACTTTGCGCCGCTGTGTGGCCCAGTCGCCCGCTATGTGCGTAGCGTGATCACCCTGGGCCGCGATGCGGCAGTGCTGGAGGCGGCCTTGGAGGCGGCCCCTCAGTCGGCGCAAATCCCTCGCCAGCGCGCGGCGACGCTTGAAGAGGCGGTTAATGCTGCGCAAGCGCTGGCGCAACCTGGCGACACGGTGCTGCTCTCACCAGCCTGCGCCAGTTTGGACATGTTCCGCAACTACCAGCATCGCGCGCAAGTGTTCGTAGCGGCCGTGCGCGCACTCGAAGCGCTCAACGCGAATGCTTCAGCGCTCGATCCGGCACTCGCCCCTGACCTTAGCGGAATAGCGCATGCTTGACCGCGCGCTGCATAGCGTCTCCTCTCTGTTTGGCTCCGCCACCGGCTCGGCCTACCGCGCTCCGCCTAGTCGGATCGAAGAAACCGACTATGCCCTGCTGTGGGTGTCAGGTGGCCTGTTGATTTTCGGCCTGGTGATGGTCTACTCAGCCTCAATAGCGATGGCTGAAGGCTCCAAATTCACCGGTTTTCAAGAGCGCTACTTTCTGCTGCGTCATAGCATTTCGTTAGTGGCTGGACTAACCGCCGCCTGGCTCGCGTTCCAGATTCCACTCGACACCTGGCAGCGTTACGCCAAGTGGGCATTTCTGGCCGGGGTGGTGCTGCTGGTAGTGGTGCTGATTCCGAAGATCGGGGTAAACGTGAATGGCGCACAGCGCTGGATCCGCCTACCGGGCTTCACTTTGCAACCCTCAGAATTGATGAAATTTTTCGCCGTGCTCTACACCGCCGACTACACGGTGCGCAAAGCAGCCGTGATGGGCAGCTTCAAGCAAGGGTTTTTGCCAATGGCGCTGGTGATGGTGTCGATTGGCGCGCTCTTGCTCAAGCAGCCCGACATGGGTGCGTTTGTGGTGATTGTCGCCATCGCCGTCTCCATCCTTTTTTTGGGCGGCATGAATGCGCGCCTCTTTTTTGGGCTGATCGTGGTGTTGCTCATCAGCTTCGCGCTGCTGATTGCGTTTTCGGACTATCGCCGCCAGCGCATCATCGGCTTTATGGACCCGTGGAGTGACCCCTACGGCAAGGGCTACCAACTTTCGCACGCGCTGATTGCGTTTGGGCGCGGCGAATGGTTTGGCGTGGGCTTGGGCTCTTCGCTCGAAAAGCTCTTTTACCTTCCCGAAGCCCATACCGATTTTCTGCTCGCGGTGATTGCTGAAGAGCTAGGCCTGGCGGGCGTTTTGGTGGTGGTTCTGGCTTTTTTTTGGATTATTCGGCGGGCCTTTTCCATCGGCCGCCAGGCGCTGGTGCTGGAGCGCACCTTTGCCGCATTGGTGGCACAGGGCATCGCCATGTGGTTTGGGCTGCAAGGCTTTATCAACATGGGCGTGAACATGGGCATCTTGCCAACCAAGGGCCTGACCCTGCCCTTGATGAGCTTTGGCGGCACCGGCATTTTGATGAACTGTGTCGCGCTAGCGGTGCTGCTCAGGGTGGACTATGAAAACCGCAAGCTGGGCCGGGGCGCGGTGGGTGCAGGTGGCAAAGTGAAAAGCCGTTTAAACGGGGGCCGCACATGAACCGGGGCGAAACGATGCTGGCGGCCAAGCTCGACCCGGCCATGCGCTCGCACCTGCCCACCGCTCTCATCATGGCAGGCGGCACTGGTGGTCACGTGTTTCCCGGCTTGGCGGTAGCGCACGAATTGAGGGCGCACGACTGGAATGTGGTGTGGATGGGCGCGAAGGGCGGCATCGAAGCCGACCTTGTGCCCAAGTACGGCATCGAGCTTGCGTGGGTGCGCTTTTCTGGCGTGCGCGGCAAGGGGCTGGTTCCCAAACTCTTGTTGCCGTTCAATTTATTCATCGCGTTCTGGCAAGCCTTCTTCGCGATCATGCGCATCAAGCCCAGAGTGGTGCTGAGCATGGGTGGCTACATCGCCTTCCCGGGTGGCATGATGGCGGCGCTGTTGGGCAAACCCTTGATCGTGCATGAACAAAACTCGATTGCCGGACTCACCAACAAGGTGTTGGCGATGCTGGCGGACCGCAAGTTGGAGGCTTTCCCTGGTTCGCTCAAAAACGCCCAATGGACTGGCAACCCGGTGCGCAGCGAGATCGCCAATCTGTTGCCGCCAGCGAGTCGCTTTGCCGGGCGCAGCGGGCCGATTCGGCTGTTGGTGGTGGGCGGCAGCTTGGGCGCGCAAGCCCTGAACGACGTGCTGCCCAGGGCGCTGGCCTTGATCCCCTTGGTAGAGCGGCCCAGCGTGATTCATCAAGCCGGGGCGAAACAGCTGGAG
>JANLTH010000015.1:0-8668 GCA_031362865.1 Burkholderiales bacterium
TGTCGGTCGCCGCAATGGCCTGATACACCGGGTGTGGGGTCAGGTGGGAATCTGCCTGCCCCAGTGCGTTGTGGCGGTAACTGCTCCAGCGGTAGTGGGCCGGGTCGTCCACCATCGCGGCGCGCACCGGGTTCAGCTCGATGTAGCGTTGGCAGGCGAGCAGATAGGTGTCGGCATGAATGACGGATGACTTGTAGCGGCTGTCCCAGAGCGTGCCGGTGCGGCGGTGGGTGCGATTGATGTACTGCACGTAGCGCCTGCCAATCGACATGATCAGGCGCGGGACGCTGGCTGCTCGCTTGGGCGTGAGCAGCAGATGGACATGATTGGTCATCAGCACGTAAGCATGCAGTTTGCATTCGTGCGCAACCAAAGCCTCGCCCAGCCAGTGCAGGTAACTTTGGTAGTCGTCTTCGCCAAGAAAGCACGCTTCGCGGTTGTGACCGCGCTGAACGATGTGCAGTGGCACATTGTCGAGTTGGATGCGGGGACGGCGCGGCATGGAAGTATTCTAATGGAAATATTCGACGCTGACCCCTTTGATTCCACCGAAGTGCTCATGGCGGTGGTGTTCTAGTGGCAGTGCCATATCCGATGACTTCTGGACCGCCGTGACTAATATGCTGAAGCGGAAGTCTAGTTCTAACTGAAATTCCAGACTTAGTATCATAGAAGCCTCCTTCAACATACCTATTGCAGGCCGAGTACGACGATCCCCGAGTAGTTGCAAGAGTTGGCGCTGAAATGAGCGTAGGTGTGAGCAACCAGCCCGAGAAGAGGGAATTGGGCACATCCGATTGGAGACTCGGGTAGTAAGAGAACTGTACATGGCCTTCTTCATCACGAGGGTCCAATTGAGTCGCCAAGCACGCGTCACCAACCGTTTGCGTTTCACGACTTCGTTGAACAACACACCCGACGATATAGCGTTCTACATCGTCATGAGTAAATCCAGTGGTGTTCTCAAGTTGACGCAACTTGTCATCGAAAGTAGTGCCAATGTCTCCCCATGACTGCAACCAAAGTCCACTAGGAAAACTTCGGAAGTGTTTTGCCACTTGGAGGCGATTTATCATCATTCGCCCGCCAATCCTTTGAGCGCTTGGAGTCCAAAGAAGCTCCCACAAGAAGGGAATTGGCTCCGGGCGCAGATGCCACCCTACGATTGCCAGAGTTAACCCCTCCACCCTGACAGCTGGATCATTTCGTAAGCGTATCGGCAAGTTGAACGCAAGATTTTCAATTAACTCATGCATCTGTCGACTAAGGAACCAAGAACCTGGTTGAATCATCGCCCACTCCACCGGCTTAAATGCCAAGCAACTCGCGATAATTTCGTCCATCCAACGTCGGCCAGCAATAGCGACACCGGTGTAGGCGACTGAGAAGATTGCATTGCCGCAACGTACAGTCAGTGATTTCGATGCGTCTCTAGCGAGGACGTTTGCCCCTCCTGCGATTCGTTGAGAAATCTGTCGATCCACAACAAGTGTTGCGCGCCCACCCCATATAGCTGCAACTAGGATCGTCACTATTGATCCAGACTCGATTTAAGCGGCCTAACGTGATGTATACCGCGCAGCACTGCGGTATAGCTTGGCGAGTGCGGTATAGCTTGACAACGTCAAACGGCTGGAAACCCGCTTGCCAATTGGTTCTTCATTCAATATACTGTACATATTGTAATGTATAAAATATTCCATGAAACCCGGCAAGCCACTGCTTCAGTCATCGCGTCTTTTGGATCAGGTCCGCGAGCGCATCCGCTACCTGCACTATAGCCTAAATACTGAAAAAGTGACTGTTCACTGGGCGCGCGAATTTGTGCGCTGGAGTGGGCGAGGTGGTCATTTGATCCACCAGCGCGAGCTGGGCGCGCGAAATCGAATAACGCTCGGGAGCGTGATCCAATTCGAACGATCCGCCACCAGAAACACTCTCCACACCTCAAGCCCCGAAAACCCTTACCCGCATTGCCTCTTCGACAGAGCCTCTGCGAATCCGCTTGTATCAACGTTCTTCCAGCATGCCGTCTACCCCTAGCACTCCTGCTGAGAATCTGAAGTACGGCACCGCCGCGCAGGGCGAAGCCCCATGCCGCCCATTTGTGCGCCAACGCATCTCACCTGGCCTACGCCCCTTAAACTACGCGGATGAGCACCTACATCTACTGCCCCCGCTGCGGCAAACCGCTCGCCTTCCTCTTTGATGGCGAGCGTGACCGCAACACTTGCGAGAGTTGCGGCTTTATTCATTACGACAATCCGCTGCCCGTGGTAGCAGCTGTGGTTGAGCACGAAGGTCGCATCATCCTTGCGAACAACCGCGCCTGGCCGCCAAAAATGTTTGGCTTGGTAACCGGCTTTTTGGAGGCGGGTGAAACACCGGAGGAAGGTGTGGCGCGGGAGGTGAAGGAAGAGCTGGACCTCGATGCGCAAGCAGTGAAACTGATCGGCGTTTATCCCTTTCGCCGCAAGAACGAATTGATCTTGGGCTATCACGTCGTCGCCACCGGGGAGATCAAGCTTTCAGAAGAATTGGCAGCTTTCCGTTCGGTGGAGCCCGAGCGTGCCCGCCCGTGGAAAATGGGCACCGGTTATGCACTCGCCGACTGGCTCACCTCGCGCGGCATTGCGTTTGAATGGCTTGAGTTTTAGAGGCTGACACCATGTTCTACGAACCCGGCAAGACCGACCACGGCCTGCCCTGCGACCCTTTCAAAAGCTGCGTGATCCCGCGCCCGATCGGCTGGATTTCAACCTTGAGCCACGATGGTGTTGCCAACCTTGCGCCCTACAGCCAGTTTCAGAATATGACTTTCGATCCGCCGATTGTGATGTATGCCGCCAATCAAACCACGCGCGGCAGACGCAAAGATTCGGTGGTCAATGCCGAGGAGACGGGTGAATTCGTCTGGAATATGGCGACCTACGCGCTGCGCTTTCCGGGCAATTTGCCGTTTTGTTCGGGCAGGTGATCGCGGTTCACATTGCTAATGACGCGATCAACGCCAATGGGATGGTCGATGTGTTGAAGATTCAACCCTTGGCGCATAGGCTATTACGACTACACCTTCGTTGACAATCAGTTTTCGATGGTCATTCCAGGGATGAACGCGGCGCTTGCGGCCGGGCTCGAAGGCTCGGCACGCAAGGTCGTTGATGCCCTGAAGAAGCGCTCTGAATAAGGTTCTTCAAGGCATACATCGCAAAACCCGCGCGCCAGGCGGGTCTTCAGAGAGACTACTTGTAGGTAATTTTGATCGGCGTGAGCCCGTCTACATGGCCATCGAGCGTCTCGCCGGCTTTGACTGGCCCCACGCCTGCTGGTGTGCCGGTGTAAATCAAATCGCCGGGTTGCAAGGTCACCAAGTGCGAGAGATAGGAAATTGTCTCTTGCACATTCCAAATGAGTTGTTTCACATCGCCGGTTTGCTTGGTGACATCGTTGACCCTGACCCAGATCGCGCCGCTGGCGATGTGGCCAACTTTTGACACCGGGTGCAGCGCGGCGCAAGGGGCGGACTCATCGAATGCCTTACCCATTTCCCAGGGGCGGCCCATCTTCTTGGCTTCGCCTTGCAGGTCGCGGCGGGTCATGTCCAAGCCAACGCCGTAGCCCCACACGTGCTCCAGCGCTTTTTCCACCGAAATATTCGCGCCGCCTTTGTGCAAAGCAACAACCAGCTCAATTTCGTGATGAACGTCTTTGGTGCCGACCGGGTAGCCGATCGTGGCGCCGTTATCGACCAGCGCGTTGGCGGGCTTCATGAAGAAGAATGGTGGCTCACGGTCGGGGTCGTGGCCCATTTCGCGTGCGTGGTCGGCGTAGTTGCGGCCCACGCAGTAGATGCGCCCAACCGGAAAACGTTGGTCGCTACCGGCAATAGCGACGGAGGGATGAGGGCCGATATCGATGGCGAAGGAGGTCATTTTTTGGTCAGGGGTGAGGAGTTAAGTGTGAGGGGAGCCGCGAGGACAGGCGTACTCGCCACAGGATTCTAATCAGGCTGGTTCGTGGCATCGCGTGATCTGGATCATCTGCGGCGACAACGCCTCCGAATGGGCGACAATCACCGATGTTTGCTGCCTGTCGCGGAGTTGTTGTCATGATTCGCCGTCACCCGATTCTCTCTTTCTGCCTGGCGCTGCTGCTGGGGTCCACCGCTTACCTGTGCTTCTGGCCGGTTCCGGTGGAACCAGTGGCCTGGAATCCGCCCAAATTTACCTACGGCGCGGCGGCGTACTCGGGTGTGCATGCACGTAACACCAAGCTTGCCAAGATGCAGCACATCAGCATCGGAGTCGAGAGCGGCCCGGAGCACATCATGCTGGGGCCAGATGGCATGCTGTACGCCGCTGTCGCGTCCGGTGCGATTTTGCGGATGAAGCCGGATGGCAGCGCGCAAACGCGCTTTGTTTCCACCGGTGGGCGCGTGCTGGGCTTTGACTTTGATCGTGCGGGCAACTTGATTGCGGCCGATGCGATGCGTGGTCTGCTCTCGATTGCGCCCGACGGCAAGCTGACCGTGCTGGCCGACCAAATGGGCGGCGCGCCGATTCGCTATGCCGACGCTGTGGTGGTGGCCAAGAGCGGCAAAATCTACTTCAGCGATGCCTCGCAGCGCTTTGGCCCCAAAGCATGGGGCGGCACTTTTGAGGCGAGCGTGCTCGACATCATCGAGCATTCGTCCACCGGGCGCATTTTGGAATACGACCCCGTCACCAAGCTGGTGCGGGTGCTGATGCAAGACCTGTGCTTTGCCAACGGCGTTGCGCTTTCAGCGGATGAAAAGCATTTGTTCGTAGCAGAAACCGGCGAATATCGCGTATGGAAATTGGGCATCACTGCCGACAAGTTGAGCGCCAAAGCGGCGGCGGGCGGCGCGGCAAATTCACAGGCGCGCGTGCTGCTGGCCAATTTGCCCGGCTACCCAGACAACCTGATGCGCGGCCTCGATGGAAAGATTTGGCTGGGCTTCGCCAAGCCGCGCGGTAAGCCAGTGGACGACATGGCAGACAAGCCATTTCTGCGCAAGCTCACACTGCGCCTGCCGCGCGCGCTGTGGCCCGTGCCACCCGCCTACGGGCATGTGATTGCGTTTGATGAAAGCGGCAAGGTGCTGATTGACTTGCAAGACCCGTCAGGCGCTTACCCAGAAACTACCGCGATCACGGAAACCAAAGAAAGGCTTTACGTGCAGTCGCTGCATGCGAAGACTTTGGGGTGGCTGCCCCGGCCTTGATGGTGGCTTCAGCCGCGCATCAGCGCCACGCCATGCGCGCCGTGCTGCCACGCGGTGGCAGTATCGACTAACTTGAGCCCGCCCAGCGCAAACACGGGCAGCGTCGCCTCGGCTTTGAGCGCTGCAAACCGCTCCCAACCAATCGGCACGGCTGCCGGGTGCGAACGGGTCACTTGCACCGGGCCTAACACGGCGAAATCGAGGTCGAGTTCACCCGCGCGTGCCAGTTCGGCAGCGGTGTGGCAAGAGGCCCCAACCAGCGCGAAATCCGGTCGCTCGTCAGCTGCAGCGAGCGCGGCGGCGGTTAGATGCACGCCGTCGCAGCCCAGCGCACGAGCTTGGTCAAACGCCGATGCTGCCGCCACGTTCAGCAAAACCCGCGCGCCGTAGGCCTGCGCAAGGGCGCTGCACTCGCGCGAAAACTGGCTGAAGACTGGCTCTGGTATTGCCTTTTCACGTATCTGTACCAAGCGAATTCCGGCTTCCAGACGCTGTTTGAGCAAGGTCAGCGCTGCGGCGGCGCCCAGTTCACCCGCATTGCTGATCGCGTAGGCCGTAGGCAGGCTCATGGCCTTGAGCAACGGGCCGTTGGCGGGCAGCATCGGGCCTGCGGTTTCGCGGCCCGGTGTTTGAAATGCAAACTGCTGATGCTCGCGGCCATGCAGCTCGCCAGTCCACTGCGTCACGCGGAAAAAATTGAGGCGCACGCTTGCGTGCTCGTAGACGTGAAAGCGCGTCAGCCACGCATCCGCGCTGACGACAGTCACACCTAGTTCTTCGGCAATTTCGCGGGTGAGCGCCTGCAAACGCGATTCGCCGGGCTCCACCTTGCCGCCCGGGAACTCCCAGTAGCCCGCGTACACCTTGCCGGGCGGGCGTTGCGCGAGTAAATAGTCGCCGTTTGGTTTCAGCAGGACCGCAGCGACAACGTCGGTGACCGGCACGCCGCTCATAGAAGGGGACCCAAAATTAAATAGGGACTGTCCCTATTTAATTTTTCGGGGCTTGGTAGCTTTGCCGAGCTTGCCCGCATAGTCGCGGGCGAACTGCCACGCTACCCGCCCGGAGCGTGAGCCGCGCTCAATCGTCCAGGTGAGGGCGGCGTTTTCGGCGGCGGTAATTTCTTTCTGGTCGCAGCCAAACTCTGCCAGCCAGTGGTGAATGATGGCCAGATATTCGTCTTGGTCAAACGGGTAGAACGAGAGCCAGATGCCGAAACGTTCAGAGAGCGAGACTTTCTCTTCCGCCGATTCACCGGGGTGAATTTCTTCGCCGACGTGCTTGTATTCAAGGTTCTCGTGCATGTATTCCGGCAGCAGATGGCGGCGGTTTGACGAGGCGTAGATCAACACATTGTCCGCGCTCGCATTGACCGAGCCGTCGAGCGCGACTTTGAGTGCCTTGTAGCTGGCATCGCCGTCGTCAAACGAAAGGTCGTCGCAGAAGATGATGAACTTTTCGGGACGGCCTTCGATCAAGTCGGTGATTTCGGCTAAATCGACCAACTCACTCTTGTCCACCTCGATCATGCGCAAGCCCTTGCTGGCGTACTTGTTGAGCATGGCCTTGATGAGTGACGATTTGCCGGTACCTCGCGAGCCGGTGAGCAGCACGTTGTTGGCGGGCAGACCCTCGACAAACTGGCGGGTGTTGGCATCCATGGTCTTGCGCTGCCGCTCGATAGCGTGCAGGTTAGAGAGGCGAATGGCGGAGACGCGCGGGATCGGTTGCAGCCAGCCTTTGCCGTTCACTTTGCGCCAACGAAACGCGATGGCCGCGCTCCAGTCAATCGGCTTGGGGGCAGGCGGCAGTACAGCTTCGAGTCGGTCGAAAAAAACGGTTGCGCGGGCGAGGAAGGCTTGGAGGTCGGTGGACATGGAGAACGGCGTTGGGAGCGTGTTTAGCTGCGGTAGTCAGCATTGATTTTGACGTATTCGTAAGAGAAATCGCAGGTCCACATGGTGCGCTTGGCTTCGCCGCGATTCAGTTTGACGTGTACCGTGATTTCGCTTTGCTTCATCACGCGCGCGCCATCGGCCTCTTGGTAGCTTGGTGCCCGCCCGCCTTGGGTGGCGACCAGCACGTCGTCCAGGTAGAGGTCGATTTTCGAGGTGTCGAGATCGGTGATGCCGGCATAGCCAATCGCTGCCAAAATGCGCCCCAAATTGGGGTCGGAGGCAAAGAAAGCTGTTTTGGTGAGCGGCGAGTGGCCAATCGCGTAGCCTACCTTGCGGCATTCGTCGTCATCCGCACCGCCTTCGATTTGCAAGGTGATGAACTTGGTGGCACCTTCGCCGTCGCGCACAATTTTCTGCGCCAACTCAATCGCCAGGTCGTTGAGCGCCTTGGTAAACGCACGGCCCTCGGCGGTGTGCAAACCGGTGATGGCAGGCGCATCGGCTTTGCCGGTGGCGATCAGGATGAAGGAGTCGTTGGTGGACGTGTCGCCATCAATGGTGATGGAGTTGAAGCTCAAGTCGGCGGCGCGTTTAATGGCGGCGGCGAGCACGTGTTGTGAAACCTTCGCATCGGTAGCGATGAAGCCGAGCATGGTGGCCATGTTGGGTTTAATCATGCCCGCGCCTTTGGAAATGCCCGTCAAAGTGATGCTCTTGCCGCCAATTTCGACCATGCGCGAGGCAGCTTTAGCAATCGTGTCGGTAGTCATGATGGCGTGCGCAGCGGCATGCCAGTTGTCGGTTTGCAAGGCACTAATCGCCTTGGGCAAGCCGGCCAGCAGGCGTTCCAGCGGCAGATGTTCCATGATGACACCGGTGGAGAAAGGCAGCACCTGGGTCGGCTTGATGCCAAGCTGCGTGGCTAACTCAGCACAGGTGCGGCGTGCATCGGCCATGCCTTGCTCACCTGTTCCGGCGTTGGCGTTGCCGGTGTTGATGACGAGCGCGCGAATTGTGTTTTCGCCGCGATTGACCGCTGCCAGATTTTCGCGACACACCGTGACGGGCGCGGCGCAAAATCGGTTCTGCGTGAAAACGCCCGCCACGCTTGCCTCTTCAGGCAATCGCAACACCAAGAGGTCGCGCCGATTGGCTTTACGGATACCGGCTTCGGCAATGCCGAGCTCGACCCCGGCAATCGCTTTGAGGTTGGCAGCTAGAGGTGGTTCAAGATTGACGGCCATGAGGAGGATTCCTGATGAATTCGACAGCGACGTCGCGGAAAGGTCGGCAAGTCAACGGGGGTTCCCTCACCCTGCCCTCCCCTGGGGGGAGAGTTTTTTGGTTTACGTCAACTGCCCGTGGCACTGCTTGTATTTCTTGCCGCTGCCGCAGGGGCACGGGTCGTTACGCCCGATCTTTTGGCTGTACCGCTTGAACGGCTGGGCTTTGTTGTCTTCTGCCACGTCTTCAGGTTCGCCATCGCTGCTTAGCACCGGGTGCGAGGTGCTGGCGGCCTCGATTG
>JANLTH010000026.1:0-7043 GCA_031362865.1 Burkholderiales bacterium
GGCGATAAACGCCCCGGTGAGCGAACCCATCCCGCCCACCACTGCGATCACAAACACAATCGGCCCAACCGAATCGGCCATACTAGGGTCAGTGATGAAGGCATTACCGCCGATCACTCCCGCCAGCCCCGCCAGCGCACACCCGCCACCGAACACGAGCATAAACACCCGCGGCACATTGTGGCCCAAGGCCTCCACCGTTTGCGGGTGCGACAGCGCTGCCTGAATCACCAAGCCGATGCGGGTGCGCGTGAGCACCAGCCAGATCGCTAATAGCATCAAAATTGCGACCAAGGCCATAAAGCCGCGGTACATCGGAAAAGTGCTCGAAAACACCTGAAACAAGGGCCCGTCGAGCGAAGCCGGAATTTTGTATTCCACCGGCAGGCGGCCATAAATCATTCGCACAAATTCGACAATCAAGTAGGAGATGCCAAAGGTGAGCAGCAGCTCGGCGATATGCCCGTATTTATGCACCCGACGCAGCATGAAGCGCTCGACCATTGCGCCCATGACACCGACCACCAAGGGCGCCAACACCAGCGCCGGAAAGAAGCCGATCTGCTGACTGATCGAGTAGGCCACGTAGGCCCCGATCATGTAGAAGCTGGCGTGGGCAAAGTTGAGCACACCCATCATCGAAAAAATCAGCGTCAGGCCCGACGAGAGCATGAACAGCAACAGCCCGTAGGAAAGGCCGTTCAACAACGAGAGCGTAGTGAATTCGAGCAATGGTTTCTCCCAGCCGTAAAGCGTGCATTGAGTTGTTGCGCGGCACAACAGTTCTTCGCCATACTGGATGGGCCGCTAACCAGAATCCTACCCTATCCTAGACCTTGCCCTGCGAAAAAAGCGGTCGCGCAAATTGTGATAATGAGGGGCCCTGAAGCGCGTGGATTTTTCTGCCATGCGGCCTACTTGGATGAGTGACGCGTTATAACTGCCGTTCTCATTCGCGTCTCATTTTCGCTTGCCGAGCACCCTCCTGACCAATCCCCTATGTCCCCGACTGAACATTGCCTTCTCGATGCCACTGACGGCGTCCTCACGATCACCCTCAATCGCCCGCAGGCGCTCAATGCGTTGCATCCGGCGGCCCACCACGAAATGGCGCGGGTGTTTGACGAATTTGCCGCAAACCGCAGCTTGCGCGTGGCGATTGTTACCGGCGCTGGGCGAGCCTTTTGCGTGGGCAGCGATTTGAAGGCAATTGCCGCCGGGGGCCGCCAGCCGCGCCCTGCCGCAGGCTACGCCGGGTTGATGCTGCGCGAAGACCTGTTCAAACCGGTGATCGCCGCCGTCAACGGCCTGTGCTTGGGCGGTGGCCTGGAGTTTCTGCTCTGTTGCGACATGGCGGTGGCCAGTGAAAACGCCGAATTCGGCTTGCCCGAGCCACTCGTCGGCTTGGTGGCCGACAGTGGTTTGCCGCGCCTGGCGCGCCAGTTGCCCTACAAGGCAGCGATGAAACTGGCGCTCACCTCGACACGCGTCAAAGCCGACGAAGCCCTGCGCATCGGCCTGGTCAACGAGGTTGTACCAGCCGACCAACTACTGAGCACGGCACGAGCTTGGGCCCAGCAGATCGTGGCGGGCGCACCACTGGCGATTGAGGCGACCAAGCAAATCCTGCTCCAGAATTTTCGCGAACCGGACATTTTTGCGGCCACCCGCGCCAGCTACCCGGCTTTAGCCTTAGTGCATGGTAGCCACGATGCCAGAGAAGGCCCACAGGCTTTCGCCGCCAAACGCAAACCGCAGTGGCGAGGCGCGTAAGCGCAGCCCTCGAACGCGCCCGACACCCCACGCCCCACGCCGTCCTACGCTATGCGAACCCAAGTTGCAGTCATCGGCGCCGGCCCGTCCGGCCTCCTTCTAGGCCAATTGCTCGCCCGTGCAGGCATCGATGCCGTCATCATCGAGCGGCAAAGCCCTGACTATGTACTTGGGCGCATCCGCGCCGGTGTGCTCGAACAGGTGACCACCGAGCTGCTGCACGAGGCAGGCGTGGCCACGCGCTTGCAAGCCGAAGGGTTGGTCCACGAAGGCTTTGAGCTGCTGTTTCATGGCGCGCGGCATCGCATTGACTTGAAGGCCTTGACCGGCGGCAAGACCGTCACGGTTTACGGGCAAACCGAGGTCACCCGCGATTTAATGGACGCACGCGCTGCCGCAGGCCTTGCCACCGTCTATGAGGCAAGCGAGGTCGAATTGCTCGACATCGACAGCGCCCAACCGCGCGTGCGTTACCGCAAAGGGGGGCAGACCCACGAAATCAGCTGCGAATTCATCACTGGGTGTGATGGCTACCACGGCGTGAGCCGCGCCAGTATTGCTTCTTCAGCCCCTCAGGCAATCAAAACTTACGAAAAAATCTATCCCTTTGGCTGGCTCGGTGTCTTGGCCGATGTGCCGCCGGTTTCACACGAATTGATTTACGTGAACAGCGAACGCGGCTTTGCGCTTTGCTCGCAGCGCAGCGCCACGCGCAGCCGTTACTACCTGCAATGCGCGCTCGATGACAAGGTAGAAAACTGGTCAGACGACGCATTTTGGGCGGAGCTTAAACACCGCCTCGACCCGGCGGCCCGCGCGGCGTTGATTACCGGCCCGTCGATTGAAAAAAGCATCGCGCCCTTGCGCAGTTTTGTAGCCGAGCCAATGCGCTTTGGCCGCCTTTTTTTGGCCGGCGATGCCGCCCACATTGTGCCGCCCACCGGGGCCAAGGGCTTGAACCTGGCGGCATCGGACGTAAAGTATCTTTCCGCCGCGTTAATCGAATACTTCAGCGAACGCAGCAGCGCTGGTATCGACAGCTACTCGGCGCGTTGTCTCAGGCGAGTTTGGCGCGCCGCGCGCTTTTCATGGTGGATGACCTCGCTGATGCACCGCTTTCCTGATTCCGCCGGCTTCGGCCAAAAAGTGCAGGAAGCTGAGTTGGAATACTTGGTGCATTCACAGGCGGCTTCGCGCTCGTTGGCAGAAAACTATGTGGGGCTACCGTTGGATTTCGGCGGAGAGCATTGATGCTCCGGCCTTGGCTCCAGCCTTGGCGCGCACGCTTATCTGCATCAAGCGCCCCTGCGAGCATGACGCGTTGCTAGACTGACTTGATGTCCTCTGCCCCTCCCGTAAGCCGTCCGGCCATCGTGCTGCTGTTGCTGCCATTTGCCCTAGGCTACGGTGTCTCCTATTTTTTCCGCAATCTGAACGCGGTCGCAGGGCCTGCGATTGCGCAGGAATTTTCGCTTGATCCGAGTCAGCTTGGGCTGCTCACGGCGGCCTACTTTCTCACTTTTTCCGCCAGTCAGATTCCGTTGGGCATGTTGATCGACCGCTTTGGCCCGGCGCGGGTCAATGGTGTGATGATCCTATTTGCAGCGGCAGGTGCCCTTTGCTTTGCGCTGGGTACGTCGGCGACAGCGCTCTTCATCGGGCGGGCCCTGATCGGCTTGGGCGTGGCCGTGACACTAATGGCCTCCATGTCGGCCGTACACGCTTGGGCTCCGCCAGAGCGGGTGGCAAGCTATACCGGCATCATCACTGCCGTCGGCGGTCTCGGTGCGATCTTCGCCAGCACGCCTTCGCAGTTGGCGATCAACGCCTTTGGCTGGCGCCACGTGTTTTTAGGGATGATTGGGGTCAGCTTGGTGGCCGCATTGGCGATTTTTGCCACCCGCGCGCACAGCCGGGGTGCGGCCCATGCCGCTACGCCGCGCGAGCTTGCGGCTGGCGTAAAAACGGTGTTCACTACACCCTACTTTTGGCGCATAGGTTTGGCGGTGGCGTTTTGTCTGGGCAGCTTTCTGGCGTTTCAAACGCTCTGGGCGGCCACCTGGATGCGCGATGTCGCAGGCTACACCGACAAACTGGCGATCAGCAATGTGCTCTTCGGTCTTAATGTTGGCATGACCATCGCCTTTGTCTTCGGTGGCATCGTCGCCGACCAGTTGGCTGAGCGCGGCATCGCACGGATCTGGTTTGTGCGCGGCGTAATCGTGATGGCGATTGGCGCGCAGCTGTGGATCATGCTCTGGCCGCGATTCTTACCGCAGGTGGCTTGGGGCGTGTTTGCGATGGGGGCCAACTCACTGGTGATCGCCTATTCAGTGCTCGCCAAAACCTTTGCGCCCAACCTCACCGGGCGGGTGAATACGGGCTTGAATTTGCTCGCCTTTGGCATGGCATTTTTGCTGCAATGGATCATCGGCATTGTGCTGACCTGGTGGCCAACCGTGCAAACCCGCTATGCCGCAGAAGGCTACTACTGGGCCTGGGGAATTTTGGTGACGTTGCAAGTGGTGATGCTGCTGCGCTTGACCGCACCGCCGACCACGCCTACTGCGACGGCTACGCCCGCCACACCCGCTACGTTCAGGAATCCAGCGGAAACACCGGTCGCCGCACGCGCTTGAAGCGGAACTGAGCGTAGTCCGAACCGGTCGCACCGGCGCTGGCGCAGGGGATCACGGCGGCCGCCAAAGGGCCAAACACCGGCTTGAAATACATGCGCGACTTCAGCACCCAGAAGCGGTAGTCACTCAAACTCACACCCAGGCTGGTAAAGCAGCCCTGATCGAGTGGTTCCTGGGTTTGCGTGGTCAGTACGATTGCGTGCTCATCAGATTCACCAAAAGTCACCAACGCACTCGTGCCCATGTGCAAGGTGCTGCCCGTATAGATTGGCCCACTGACTCGATAACTGCCATCGGTAATGGCACGCACGTGGCCTTCAATCGTCATCGAGACCGGCTGCGGTACGCCCGCACGCGGCATCGGCTGTTTGCCACCCACCCGCAAAGTCACTTTCGCGCCGACCCCGGCTTTGGCACAGAGGCGCACGGCCCCGGGGTCACAGGTTGGCCCAACGAGAATTGCCTGAAGACCCGCCACCAGAGCGGCTCTTGGGACATCTACCGTATCGCAGGTACCACCCGACATGCAATTGTCGCCGTGATCGAGCAGGATTACGGGGAATTTAACCGCTCGTTTCGCGGCCGTGATCGATGCGGCAAGCGGCGCTTGGCGATACACAAATTCGTCGCGCCGTGACACCAGAAAATCAGCACCCCACCGCGCGGTGCGCTGCGCCAATTCGCGATTGCCATCGGCCACCACCAGCACACTCATGCCGGCGTGCCGGGTATCGGCCAGCGGGAAGCCGCCGAACACGCTGCACGCCAGAATGCCCGCGTCTTGTTCGCGCGCCATCGCCCCGTCGAGCGCGGCTTTCATTGCGCCGTGATTGGTGTCCATCGCCAGCGTATGTGCCAGCATCGGCGGTTGCACATACGCCATCACCGGCTTGATTTTGCCGTCGAGCAGGTCGAACAGCAGGCGCGCGGCATGCGCCCCGGTTTCAAACATGTCGATGTGCGGGTAGGTTTTGAAGCCAACGATGATGTCGGCGTTTTTCACCATCTTCGGGCTCACGTTGGCGTGCAGATCGAGCGCCACGCCGAGCGGCGTGTGGGGGGCGAGCGCTCGGAGGCGTGCGAGTAAATCGCCCTCGCCGTCGTCCGAATTTTCAGCGACCATCGCGCCGTGCAGGTCGAGCAGGATGGCATCGGGCCGCGCCGACTGCACGTCACGGCAGATCGCGTCACACAGCGCTGTGTAGGCCTGCGCTGCCACCGGTCCGCTGGGATTGGCGGAAGCATGCAATGGCGTGACAAGAGTACAGCCGCGTGCTTCCGCCACTGCAATCATCGCGCCCATGGCGTGGCGCTCCCCGCGCGCCGCTGTCAGCGCTTCCAGCCCGAACAGCGGTCCGCGCGAGTCGCCCGCACCGAAGGCCGACAGCGACGTCGGCACTGGTGAGAAGGTGTTGGTTTCGTGATAGAGGCGGGCAATGAGGAGTTTCACTGTGTGACGAGCCATTCCGGCGAAGAAATTTGGGTTCCAGGGGCTAAAAAATTGTCAACCATTTTTTGGCGCGCCATTCTGGCGTCGCCAATGTCCAAGGGTGAGATTCGAACGACGATATTTCTTTTGGTCTTTTCGGCACCTTCTACGAAATTCAGTACCGTCGTTTTTCCTTCGCCCCATTCGCCAAATACACCAATTCGCGTCGAGGTTTCAGGCGGCGATGCTTGAATCACTTGGGAAATGCTGCATGCAGTCGGATAGCGTTCGAAAAAGTCGAGCTGCCGCGCATTGTCGAAAGTCAGTGGTGCGTCATGTCGCCGAGAATGGATCGAACTATTTTCGGCAGTCATCGCAAAAGCCTCCGTTGAAATCGCAGGCAATTCTTGTATTTTTTTGTCATACAATGCGGTCAAAGGAGTTTGCCATGTCCGTTCTCACCCTCCGCCTCGAACCCGATCTCGAAGCGTCAATCATCGAAATCGCCCGCGAACAACAAAAATCCAAAAGCGCTGTCGTCCGGGATTTGTTGCGTGGTGAAATTGCCGTCCAACGATTGCACCGCGCGCGAGCAGAACTCATGCCGTATGCCGAGCGTATAGGCGTGCTCACCGACGAAGACGTGTTCAAGCTGGTTTCGTAGTGACACAGGAATTCTCCCCGCAAACGCTTGCAATCGATACCAACGTACTGCTGTCGGCCTTGGTCAGTCGGGGACTGTGCCACGACTTGCTCAATGTCCTTGTCCGCGCCCACACAAGCGGTCACTTGGTCGTCGTCGTGCCAAGCCGCGTCTTGAATGAACTCGTCTCGCATTTGACCGGCAAGTTTAAGATACCAAGGGGGTTGGTCGAAAAGCACTTGCAAAGTTTGGCACTGTTTCAACAAGCCAACGCGCGGCGCGAGCCCAGCGTAGAAATACCTGACCCGGACGATCTGCCCATCATTGCCCAAGCGCTAGCGGCCAATGCGGACCCGTTCATCACCGGCGACAAGGCACTATTGGCGCTCTCACAAGTGGATGGCATGCGCATCATGAGTCCTCGCGAAGCATTTGAGCGATTTCGCCCACGGGCAGAGGACTAATTCCATTTCTAAATCATTACGAGATTAGGCGCACCGACGACGACAGTGCGCGTAGCACGGCTAGGAAGGGGCAACGACATATCGTAATGATTTAG
>JANLTH010000027.1:0-36128 GCA_031362865.1 Burkholderiales bacterium
AACCGCACCGGTACGGGCAACACCAATCTTGAAGGCGGCGGGGCGGCTTTGAGTTTTGCCAACGACGGCACGGTGAATGTGAACCAGGGCACATTCACCTTGAACAAAGGCGGCGTGGATGCCGGGGTGTACAACGTGGCAGGCGGGGCCACGCTGTTGGTCACGGTGGACCGCACGTTTAACAACGCCACCGCGAGCGGCGCGGGCGATGTGACTTTTAGCAGCGGCACGCTCAATTTCAGCGGCGCGAACAATCTGCTCAACGCCACCTTCACGCAAACCGGCGGCAGCGTGGGTGGCGCTGGCACGGTGACGCTCAATACCGGAAAAATCGCTACGCTGAGCGGCGGCAATTGGGCCAACTCGAATACGTTGGTTGATGGCACGCTGCGCCTCTCTGGCGGCACGCTGGACAGCGCGGGCCATATCACGGTGCGCTCCGCCACCACCTTCGACTGGACCTCCGGCACGATCAACGGCCTGGTCGATACCAACCTCACCGGGGTCATCAATGTGACCAGCGGCGGGATCAAAACCCTCGGCAGCACCGGCAATATCACCGTCAATACTGGCGGCGGCGTGCTCAATTGGCTGGCTGATGGTGTCGCCGCGCTGACCGGCGCGCAGGTCAACATCAAATCGGGTGGCAGCTTCAACATCAGCACCAGCAACTCTTGGGGTAGCGCTGGGCAAACCCTCAATTTCAATAACACCGGGCTGGTAGTCAAGGGCGTTTCGGCCGGCACGAATGCGGCGCAGATTGACGGCGTGGTCAACAATCTCTCGGGTGCCAGCCTGCGCGTGGATGCGGGCACGCTGCGGGTCAAGCAATTCATCGGTGGGGCCAACAACGGCACGATTAACGTGCTTGCCGCCACCACCTTCGGCACGCTCGACAACACCGGCATTGTCAATGGCATCGACGGCATTATTATCGGCATTGGCTCGATTGATGTGGGCACAGGCAACTTCACCAACGCGGGCGGCGGTGTCATCCGGCCCGGCGGCAGTGGCATCGTTGGCACACTCAATATCACGGCGGGGAGCGTAAGCCTCGCTGCGGGTACGCTTGAAATTGATGCCGCCAGTACTGCCAGCTACGATGTGCTTGGTGTCACCGGCAATTTGGTTCAAGGCGGCCTGATCGCCTTCAACGAAATCACGCCGTTTATTGTGGGCGGCGATGTCTTTGACGTGGTCACCTACACCGGCGCGGTCAGCGGCAGCGTGCCTGCTGTCACCGCGCCGATCGGCGTAACCCTGACCGCCACCACGCCGGTCAGTCCGCTGGTGTTGCGCCTAACAGCTACCAGCGTCAACAACGTCTGGACCGGGGCCACTAACACCGATTGGGACAACGCTGGCAACTGGAGCCGCGGGCACGAGACCAATGCGTTTGAAGCGGCTGATCTGACCGGTGTCTACACCAATAGCCCGGTTATCAGCACCTCAGGCAATGCGGCCCACAGCTTTACCTTGACCGGGGGCGGGCGCTCGCTGACGATTGGCAATGGTGCCGCGTTCACCATCAGCAACCCGAGCACCGCAGGTGTGGGCACGACAGTGGCGCTCAATGGCGGCACGCTCACCGCCAACGGCCAGATTTCAGTCGCGACGCTCGATTTTCAGGGTGGCCTATTCACCGGCACGGGCAATGCCACGGTAGGCACGATGACCTGGTCGGCCGGCACGCTCACCAGCACCAACCCAGCGGCGGCTTTCAACGTGACTGGCGGCCTCACCACGCAGTCGGCCCTGGCGTTCCGCCGAATCGACAACCGCACCGTCACGCTCGATAGCGGCTCCTCAAGTCTTTTTGTGGCAAGTTCGATTGGAGCGAGTGTTGAACTCAACAACACCGGCAAGATCAACAATAGCGGCACGCTCACTTTGTCGGGCACGGGCGGCATCGGGCGCGACGGGTCAGCAGGCAATCTCTTCACGAACAACGGCATTTTGAACAAGACCGGGGTCGGTGCAGGCTACCTTGACGTCGCCGTGAACGGCACGGGCGATTTCAACGTGAACGAGGGGTCGCTGCGCCTGGGCTTCAATACGGTCAACCTCAGTGGCAACTCGCTGACCACGTTAGCTAGTGGGTCAACGCTGTATTTCGATGCCGCCAGCGCGAACTACGGCAGCGGCACGACACTTCAAGGGGCGGGCAATCTCGCCATCGTCAATAACTTCTCGAACGTGACGATGGAGGGTGTGTACAACCTGAGTGGCAAGACCACGCTCAACACGGGCGGTGCAAATGCCTATTTGCGTCTGAATCAAAACACCACCCTGAACGACTTAGACCTGTTTTCCGGTTCGCTACTCGGCGCAGGCAATGTCAACGTCACCGGAGCATTCAGTTGGGCCGGCGGTGCCATCGAGAATGACTTGGGAACGACGGCGACCTTCACCACTTCGGGTAGCACGAGTACGCTCTCAGGTGCCAAATTCCTCGTCAATCGCACCTGGAACAGCAACAGTGACGTCAATTTCACCGGCAGCGGTTACTTGCGCATTTTCAATGGCACGGCATCGTTGGGCCGGGTCGTGAACCTGCCCGGAAGATTGTGGGACTTCAAGACCAGCTATTTCAATGGTTTGATTGCGTCGGTCGGCGAGGATGGCACGTTCGAAAATTTTGGCACGGTGCGCAATAGTTTTGTCGGGGCGGCCGGCGAGTCGCTCGGTGTCAGTGCGGCAACCTTCATCAATCGTTCCGGCGGCACACTGGATATCGCCACGGGCGCTTCGACCTGGGCGATTAGTACCAACGCGGCGTTCACCAACCAAGGCTCGATTTCCCTCGACGCGGGTGAGACGCTGCAACTCTATGGCTATGGCACAAAGACGCTGACGCAGACGAGCGGCAATTTGGTCACCAACAATGGCGCATTCAAGTTTTACGATGGGGGCAGCCCATTGTTTACTGGTGCGTACACGGGCACGGGGGCTTTGCGCCTGATTAATGGAACCGTGTTCAACCCGTCAAGCGGCGCAATCAATCCGAGTGCGCTTGAGGTCGCCTTGTTCATTGGCAACGCCAGCATTGGTGTGGATGTGGGCCAGACCACTCCGGGAGCATGGACTGTGTCTGGGCCGATCGCAAGCCTTAATCTTTCGGGCAATGCGCGCGCCACTAGTTTGGTGACCTCGGACTACGTGAACATTTCCGGCATAGGTGCTGGTCGCGTCCTTGATGTTGCAGGTGGAGCCAATCTCACCGGAGTAGCCTTCGACAACATCAGCGTCAGTCTTTCAGGGGCCACCAACGTCAGCGGCGCACATGTTTACGTTGGCAACGGGGCCGTTTTGAACAACTCCGGTACGCTCACACTGACCGATAACTTCAGCATCCTGGGCTACACCGGCTTGGGTGGCTGGGGCCAGTTGAATAATTCTGGCACATTCACCAAGTCTGGCGGCACGACCTCGGATGTATCGGTCTTTGTCAACAATGTTCCTGGCAGCACGGTTTCAGTGACTAGCGCGACCGCCACGGAATTGCGGTTTCGCAATACCACCACCAACGCGGGTAATTTTTCGATTACCCGCCCGGTGTCGGGCGAGAGTAGCATCCGCTTTTCCGACTATGCGCACACCTTCAGCGGTGCTGGCTCGGCCACTGTTACCGGTGGCGGCGCGGGCACCGGGGTCTATGTGTTCGAAAGTATCTTGGGTGGTGCCGCGACCTCATCATTCAATATCGCCAGCGCGCGCAGTTTCGATAACTTGCGATTGACGGGCGGCAATCTGTCAGGGCTGGGCACGCTCACCGCAGCCGACTGGTCTCGCACTGGTGGCACCTTTAACCTGTCCGGCGGCAGCGCCGACCTGACGGTAGCCGTCGGTGACTTCAACGTCGACGGCTATAACTACACCGCCACCAACCTGACCTTCCGTGCTCCGGCGGGGGCGATCAATGACAACAATGCGGGTTCCGACATTCTGGCCGACAACCTGACACTGATCGCCGCTAGTGGCATTTATGGCTCTGGTGGCGGCTCTCCGGGCTATGACGTGTTTGCATTGACAGGCCCGACGCTGAACCTCAATGCGACCACCACGTCGGGCGGGATTTATCTCTCGCCCGTCAATGCGCTGAACGTGCAAAGCGCGGTGGCAGGTGCAGGCAATATCAGCATCATTGGTGAAATCAATGCCACCGCGATTACGCTGGCTAATGTGACAGCGGGCGCAGGCGATGTGGCGGTCACTTCGCTGGGGCCGATCTTTTCCGGTGGTGGTGGTGGTATCAATGTCAGCGCCAGCGGTTCCGCCACTTTCAATGCGGCGGGCGGAATCGGGACGGTAGGAAACCCAATCAATCTGCGGGTCACCGGGCTGGCGGGCGCAAATGCGACCTCTGGCGGGGTGTTCCTGAACAATACCCAAGGGATCAACCTGACTGGTTCCGGATTCAACGCGGCGGGCGATTTCAACCTCTCGGCGGCCGGGTCGATCACGCAGTCGGTGGGCGCGAATTTGGTGGTTGCGGGTGCGCTCGACTTGACTGCCCAGGCGGGCAACGCCACGCTCAGCGCCACGGCACCCGGCGGCACGCTTAATCTCGCCGCAGGTACTTCGGTGGCGGGCAACTTCACACTCGACGCGGGTGGCCGCACGGTGGACTATGGCAGCACCGTCGATGTTGGCGGCATCGCCACGGTCACGTCCGGTGCGGTGACCAATGGCACGAATCTGCGCTTTTCTGACCCGACGCTGGTGAACGGCCCGAACCAGATTTTGGCCACGGGCGGTGGCAGCACCTACACGCTGACCCAGGGCAGCATTGATGCCGCTACCGGCAGCTCAGTCAATATTCGCTTGGGCTATTCGGGATTTACTGCCGCCACCGCCAACACCGGTCAAACCGGCATTTTGCTGAACAACGCGGGCAACAGTATTGCAGGCGTGGTCAAGGTCAACGCTGGCAACCCGACCTTAAACAATGTCGTCGGCGATTACGACTTGGTGCAGGCCACCGCCCTTAACTTCAGCGGCAAGCAGATCACGATTTCCGCCAGCGGCGTGAATGGCAATGTGGCCCTGACCAATT
Source organism: Burkholderiales bacterium (assembly GCA_031362865.1). Taxonomy (GTDB): domain Bacteria; phylum Pseudomonadota; class Gammaproteobacteria; order Burkholderiales; family JAEUOS01; genus JANLTH01. The sequence goes on from JANLTH010000027.1 coordinate 5,057, forward strand.
CGTCCAACACTGGTTTGAGCAGCGGCGCTGCCGGGCTCACGCTGGTGAACACCCGCAACACGGATATCAGCCACAGCGGTCATTTGACGATTGGTTCATCCAACGTACTGGGTACCTTGAATCTGACCAGCTATGCCAGCGGCAACATCGTGCTCGACTCGGTTACTGCTGCCGGTGCTATTGGCGCCGCCACGGCAGGCAATATTGGGTTCTCAGAGAATGCGGCGATATCCGCGCCTGCCTTCAATGCGACGCGCAATGGCGGCAGCGGTTTTCTCAACTTGACGCAAGGTGGCGGCACTTTGTCGCTCAACGCGCCGGTCACGGCGAGCGGTATCGGCACTTTCGCTCTGGGCACGATCCAATTCAATTCGGCGACTGATTCCACTTTTGAGAATTTCGCCGTTAGCTTTGGCGTGTTGGGCGGCGGCGGCACGGGCAAAGTCAATATCGACGGCAGGCTAACCCGTGTCTTCGGGGCCAATACGATCACCGGCATCACCGTGGTGAACCGGAACACGAGCACCGTATCCGGGTCGCAGTCGGTGTTTGACAACGCCCGTAGTTGGCTCATCGAGGGGGGCGGTATCTTCAGCAATGAAGGCTACTTGGAGCTTGCTGGAGGCGGCACTTTTGGCAACAACCTCGGTCAGACAGGCACTTTTGTCAACACCGGCACACTGGTCAAAACCGGCATCGGGGTTCGCACCATCGGCAATTCTTCCGGCACGCTGAACTTCGTCAATTCCGGCACGATCACCAACAGTGCCAGTAACGTCAGCGGCAACCGGATCGAGTTCCTAGACGGTGGCAGCTTTGCCGATGGCTCGGTCATTAACGGCAGCGGCATGGTGAGCCTGGGTGGCGGCACTTTCAGTATTGCTGCTGGGGCCAATGGCTTGGCGGTCAGTGGCGGCAACGCGGCCACGCTCAGCTTGAGTGCCGGCACGCTCGAGGGTGCAGGCGGCAAACTCACGATTGATACCGGCACCTCGTTTAATCTGGATGGCGGCAGCCTGTCCAACCAGACCGCGATTGTCAATGGCACCTTCCGGCAAAACGGCGGTTTGCTCGCCACCGGCAGCAGCGTGCGGGTCAATTCGAGCACCTCTTACGACTGGACCGGCGGCACGATTTCAGGCATCGTGGATATCGCGCCCACCACCGGGGTGATGAACATCCTCGCAGGCGGAACCAAAGTGCTCGACGGCGGCACGCTCAATCTCAGCGGTACGCTGAACTGGAGCGCGGGCGCTGGCTCGGTGAGCGCCGGGCCGACCTCGGGCGGCGCGGTCAACATCGTGTCGGGCGGCCTGTTTGAGATCCAAACCACGGTGTTGACGTTCTGGAGCGAAAACGGCACCAACCGCACCAATTTCAGCTTGGGTAACGGTGCCACGATGCGCCACACCGGCAGCGACGACGTCACATTTTTCGCCCCGTTTAGCAATAGTGGCACGGTGGAGAGCCGCGGTGGTGGCGCTTCTTCGAGCATTGGTTTGTACCGGGGTGGGACTCATACGGGTGTTTTCAACACCAGTGCCACCAGCAATTTCATCAGGTTTGACAACGCCACCATAGCGCCAGTCACGTCGCATGTGTTCAATGGGGCTAGCTTCACCGGCAACGGCACGGCGGTGTTCCAGGGCGGCGAGATGAACCTCGCTGCGGCGCTGACGACGATCCCGAATTTGAGTGTCGGCACTGCGGCCAATCTCACCGGTGTCGGCGGCCTCACGGTGGCGAGCCTCACCCGCGCGGGTGGCGGCTTCAACATCGGTGGCGCGGCCAATCTCACCGCTTCGAGCGCCGGGCAGTTCGATTACAACACGACCGCGGGCTCGCTGACTGTGACGCAATTGGGCGCGATTGATCTCACGGTCAGCGCGAGCAGCACCCTGCGCGCGACCACTGGCGATATCACCCTGCGCGCCGATCAGGTGAATCTTGCCGGAACCGACAACATCGTGGCGGACGCGGCGGGTGGCAATATTCGCGTGATTCCGCTTAGCGCCAATCAGGTCATTGATATTTCCACTGCCGACAATACCGCAGCCGGCGTGCTGGGCCTGCGGGTGAGCGAGTTTGCGAGCTTCGCGCCCGGAACCAGTGGTGCCATTAGGATTGGCGATGGGTCTACCACCACCGGCGAGATTTATGTCGGCGACGCGCTCAACGTTGGCACAAAAAACCTTGTCATCATTAGTGGTGGCACAACACCGCAAGACATTCTCTTCGACACCAGCGCCAGCTTGAGCGGCAACAATCTCACCCTGGTCTCAGCGCGCGGCGTGGGGGCCAATGGCTACGGCACGATTCATCTGAACGCCGCGGGCGCGGTCAATGTGACCGCCTTCGGTGACGTGCCCGGTGGCGGTGCGATCGGCAGCCAGGCATCGCCCCTCGGGTTTGCCGCTGGCGGCACCAAGGCGTTCAACAGCGCCAGCGCACCGGTGGGCAACGTGTACTTGCTGGTGGCCGGTGACCTGACGGTGGACAACGCGCTGCTTGCCAGTGTGACAACGCCAGGCGGCGCGCAAACAGTGAGCTTCACCACAAAAAATCTGGGCGACGACATTGTTTTCAGCACGCCCGTGACCAGCACTGAAAATCTGCGTTTCAATGCTGCGCAAAATCTCGATTTCAACGGCACCGGCAGCTTGGTGGCCGCCAGCGTTATCGGCATTGCCAACAACCGGATTCTTTCCGGCAGTGCCGCGATTGACATCGACACCAGCCTGACCAATGGCGCAATTTCACTCAGCGCGGCGGGTGGTTCGGCGACCGGCGCGATTGGCTTGGCCGCCAACCCGCTCGTGTTGAGCGCGGGCAGCGGCTTGGTCACGGCAACCACGCTAGCCACCAATCTGACCGGCAGCGTGTACCTGCAATTCCCCAGTGCCACCGTGTTTGGCGGTGTCACCACCGATGTGGGCACCACGCAAAACGTGAGCATCAGAACCACCGGCGTGGCGAGCAATATCAGTTTTACCGGCAACCTGGTGACCGACGACAATGTCCTCGCCAATTCGTCAGCGGGCATCGACTTTGCCGGTAGCGCGGGTACGACGCTCACGGCCAACAGCGTCAACTTGACGGCGGTAGGCGCGATCACTTCCGGTGGCACGGCGGCTGCCGACATCAGCGCTAGCACCACGATCAATGCTTCGGGAAGCAATGTGGGCACGGTTCTTCAGCCATTGCTCGTCGGCGCAGGCACGCTTGGGCTGGCCGCTGGCACGACCTATGTCCATGGACTCGGAAGCCTCACTTTCGGTACATCCACGCTCACTGGCGGCCTGAACGCAATGGCCATCGCTGGCAATGTGAATGTCAATGGCAGCATCACCAGCACGGCCAACGTCAACCTGAGCGCGCGGACTGGCGATGTGAATCTGAATGCCAACATCATCGGCAATGGCAGCGCGGGCCGCACGCTCACGGTGCTGGCTGATGGCGCGGTGGTGTTTACCGCCGGGGTTGATGTGAGCAGCACCAATGCGTTCAATGTGTTGTTGAACGCAGACCACGATGCCAACGCCAGCGGGGCGATTACCCTGGGCAGCGGTACTGTCATCAATTCGTCCGGTGGCTCGATCACCTTGGGCGGCGGGGCCGACGCCACCCTGACGGCGGCGCGTGGCGGTGTCGGCCAGATCAACGGAATCTTCTTGGACGGTGCGCAACTCTTGTCTGGCAGCGGAAACATCAGCTTGCGCGGTCAGGGCGCAGATGCGACAACCCTTGCCGCCGGGATCCGGTTGAACAACGGTGCCGTGGTCGAAGGTGGCGCGGGGAATCTCGCTTTCTTCGGGCGCGCTGGCAGCGGCGGCACTAACCACAACAGCGGTATCGTGATCGACGGTGCGGGCAGCCGCGTGACTTCGAGCGGCAGCGGCACCATCTCGCTGATCGGCGATAACAGCGGGGTCACCACCAGCAGCTTCTCCGGCTATGGTGTGGTGGTGGGATTGGGCGGTGTGGTCGAGTCCATGGCGGGCGCAGGCGGTGGCGCAATCCTGCTTTCTGGCGTGGGTGCGAACGGCACAACTGATAACTACGGGGTCTATCTCAATAGCGCGACCAGCCGGGTCTCGTCGGTCTCGGGTGCGGTGACGATCACTGGCACTGGTGGCGGCGGCACGGCGGACAATCACGGTGTCGCTCTGCTTACCGGTGTTAGCGTTTCCAGCGGAGCGGGCGCACTCACCTTGCGCGGGGTTGCCGGGGCGGGCGCTACCTCACAAGGGTTGTTCGCCAGCGGGTCGAGTGTGATCGGCAGTGCTACCCAAACCGGCGTCACAAATTTGGTCGCCGACACGATGGCGCTCGATTCGGTCAATATTACTGGTTCGGGCGCGGTCAATCTCAATCCGCTCAGCGCTGCCACCACGATAGGCTTGGGCGGTGCGGCGGGCACTCTCAGCCTTTCGGCCACCGAGGTCAGCAATATCGCCAGCGGGCATTCGCTGGTGACGATTGGCTCCGGTGCGCAAAGCGGCGCGATCAATGCCGGGGCGGTCACCTGGAACAGCCCGGTGCTGCTGCAAACCAGTGGCGCGATCACGCTTTCGGGTACGCAGACTTCCAGCAATCAGTCGATCTCACTGATTGGCGGCACGATCGCGCAAGCTGGTGGCGCGGGCATCGTCTCTGGCAACGGCAATATCAACCTCACCACCACGGTCGGGGCGATTGGTGCAAACGGTGCGCCGGTATCGATTGCCCCCGGAACCGGTTTTGTGACGGTCGATACCGCCGCTGCGGGCGCAGGCGGGCACGTCTACCTTTCCTCTGCGACCGCCGTGGCTTTGAGCGACATCACCACCGCCGCAGGCAGCGTTCAAACGGTGAGCCTCACCGTCACCAGCGGCAACATCAGCATCGAAGGCGCGATGGTCAGCAACGACGACCTTGCCTTGAGCGCCACCGGTGCGGGGGCGAATATTTCGTTTGGGGTGGGCGCGGTCAACTCTATCACCGCCAACAGCGTGATCCTCGATGCGGCGGGCGGCATCAGCAGCGTTTCCACCGCACCGATTCTGATCGACACGAGTGCTGGCAACGCGGGCGCAGGCGGCGCGATTTCGCTTACCGGGCGCGGCGCGGCGATTGGGTCGCTCGCCAACCCGATCAGTGTGCGCGCAGGCACGGCCCTGGTGAGTGCCACTACGCAAGCCATCAACGCAGCGGGTGACCTGTACCTTACGTCCGATCAAACGATCCGCGTCGGTGCAGTGGTTAACGATTCGGTCGCGCGCGTCACTGTCAACGATCAAGTGCAAACGGTGGATATCCGCACCACCGGTGCCACCAGCGACATTGTGCTGACCCAGCCGTTGGCAACCTATGACAACTTCACCTTCATTGCCGGGCGGCATATCGACTTTGCCAGCAACGGCACATTGCAGGTCGGGCAAACGCTCAACGCCACGGCGCTGGGCGGGAACATCTTGTCCGGTGGCGCAGCCGCTCTGGACATTGCCTCAAACATCAGCTTTTTCGGCCAGAACCGTCCCGACACGTCGGCGGTCAATCTGACGGGTGCAGGGATCGGCGGTTCCGGTGCGCCGGTTTCCTACAACGGCTACAACTTGCAGCCTACCTTGCGCACCACGGGTGTGGCTGCCGCAGGCGATGTCTGGTGGGTTCCCAGCGATGACGGCGGTGGGCGCATCGGCATTCCGGCGGTGACCACCGATGCGGGCAGCGCCCAGACCATCAACCTGGTGGGTGCTTACGTGTTCTCCGTGGCAAACCGCGACTACGGTAACGACGCGCTGGTCATCAGGGGTAGCCGCGTTGACATCGGTCACGTCTGGAAAGCGGCAACGATCAATCTTTCCAGCACCGCAACGACGCTGAACCTTGGTGGCGTACTGGACACCAGCGCCTTCAACGGCAACATCACGCTTACCGACAGCTTGGGTGGCGGTAACGATCAGATCAACGCGCGCGTGAATTCCGGCACGGGTACGATTTCCGCCACAGTGGGTTATGGCGATGTCAGGTTGTCGCAAACCTCCGGTGACCTGCTGACAAGCCGCTACAGCGTTTCCGGTGTCGGCGCCGGTCGTAATCTCGTGCTCACAGCCGAAACCGGCGACCTGCGCGTAGACAGCGTTGGCGGCATGAGCGCCTCCGTCGAGCCCTGGGTGACTCTCAACACCAGCGCGGCGAACCGGGATGTCATTTTTGACAACAGCACCTGGGTCGTGAACCGGCTGGTGATCAACTCTTCTGGCAACATCACACAGACCAATTCGGGGATCGATGCTTGGCAGATTCCCAGTGGTGGCAACGCGCAGACGCATCTAACGGCGGCGGGCGGCATAGGCACCTTTGCCAACCCAGTTCGCGGAAATACCTTCTGGAATGTGTTGGCGACGACCAGCGGCGTGGGTGCGGCAGGCGACATCTACCTCAATTTTTCCGGTCAATCGCCGCGCATCCACTCGCTCATCACCAATGGTGTCGGAACGCATACCACCAATATCTCGGCGTTAGGCGGCAGCTCTCTCCAGCTTTCGAACGACTTTTCGGGGTTTGTCTCCCCGATTTGGTCGACCAACAACGATGTGACACTGACGACCCAAACCGGCGGGTTGACCTGGGTAGGGTCTTTCAATCAAACCGTGCCTGTGACCCCCCGCAGCCTGACCGCCAACATCGGCGGTGCGATCACGCATCCCAATGATCCCGGACAGCTCTGGGTCGACACCAGCGCTTCCAATGGCGCGATCAATTTGACCGCCGGAGCGGGCGACTTGGGAACCGTCGGCGCGCCCGTGCGAGTGCGTAGCGGAACCGGCCCCGTGGCCGTGAGCACGACCTCGCCTACGGTGGGCGAGGGCAACATCACCGTGACCACGAACAACGAATCATTCACACTTGGCGGGATCGGCATCAGCACGCCCACCGGGGCACAAACCGTCACAATTAGCGCTCCCGGCAGCTCGTCCGATATCACCGTGAGCACCGCCAACGCTACGGACGACAACGTCACCTTGAACGCCGGGCGCAACGTGATTTTCAGCGGGGCTGGCAACTTAACCGGCAACAACATCACGCTTTCAGCGAGCGGCGGCATCAGTTCCGGCACGGCAGCACTCGACATCAGCGCCACCGGTGCGGTCAACCTTACGGGGATCGGCTCTGGTATTGGTTCTTCAGCCAATCCCCTGGCGCTCGCCGCGGGCAGCTTTACGGCCACCACGCAAGCGGCGAACGCGGCGGGTGACGTGTACTTGCAATTCCCCAGCACCGTCACCTTCGGCGGTGTCAGCACCCACGTGGGCAGCGCGCAAACCGTGAGTGTCACCACCACGGCCGGCAATATCAACTTTGCGGGCAACACGAGCACAGACGACAACATCACTGCCAATGCAGCAGGCAATATCGACTTCGCGGGCGCAAGCGGCATCACTCTGAGCGCACGTACTGTGACGCTGAGTGCTGTCGGCGGTGTCACTTCCAGCGGCGCGGCGGCGGTTGATATCAGTGCGAGCGCCGCTAGCAGCATCGACATTACCGGGACCAGCATCGGCACGGCGGCGAATCCGGTGATGCTGGGTTCCGCTGATATCAAAGTCACCTCCACGAGTGACACGTTCATCAACAGTACTGGCGCGCTAACCTTCTATGCCGGAGCCGACGTTGGCGGCAACCTGACAGCGTTTGCGCAAAACGGCAATCTCCTCATGCAAGGCGGGCCGATGTTGCTCACCGGCGACGCGCTCCTGCACGCGCAGGGCGGCAGCAGTAATCTGATTGTCAATAACTCAGTCGTGGGCCGCTCCAGCACGGCAGGCAAATCGCTGGTTTTCAGGGCAGACAACGATGTCACGCTCACGTCCAGTACGACCGTGTATCAAACCAGCGGCGTGGCGATGCATGTCACATTCACTTCGGATGCCGAGGGCAGTGGTGCAGGTGCGATTGACCTGGGAACAGGTTCGTCGATCACGTCATCCGGCGGTGACATCAAACTCGTGGGCGGCATTGGTGGTACCGACTTCGCGCGTGGTGCAACTTCGACCCAGCATGGGGTGAGCATCTTCAAGGCAAGCGTCAATGCCTCCGGCGCGGCAGGCGGCGGCAACATCGTGATTCGCGGCGTGGGTGCGAGCACCGGCTCAAACTATGTGCATGGCGTGGTGCTTGACAACGGTGGGTCTGGTGCTGGCGGGGTGGTGCGAACCAATGGCGCGGGCACCATCGACATCACCGGCATCGCTTCGGGCGGCGCAGGCATAGGGCACGACGGGATTGTGGTATTTGGCAGTGGCTCGATGGTGGTCTCCACCCTGGGCGCGATTACCCTGAGCGGCACCGGAGGCACCGCGACTGGTGGCGGCAATATCGGTGTCGTACTCAACCAAAGCGGCCTCGTCAGCAGTGCTGGCGGCTCCATCAGCATCTTCGGGCAGGGCGGTGCTAGCGCGGGTGACGGCAATCTTGGTTTGTCGGTACAGAGCGCGGCGCGCGTGGGCAATACCAGCGGCAGCGTGCTTCTCCAAGGCACGGGTGGTGGCACTGGCAATTCAAATTATGGTATCGACGTTTCTGCGGCCGCGAATGTTGAAACCACGGCGGGCGGCACGATCACGGTGATCGGTGTCGGCGCGAATGGTGCCGTCGGTGACCGCAACCATGGCATCAATGCCGCCGGTGCGGGCACCAGCATTTCAAGCAATGCTGGTGCCATTTCGTTTACAGGCATGGGCGGCAGCGGTGCCTCCCAGACTAATACCCATGGAATCGACATCGGCTCGCTCGCGCTGGTGGCTGGCACCAATGCTGCAAGCGTCACGCTCTCAGGGACTGGCGGAACCACCACCGGCATCAATTCGCGCGGTGTCGTCGTTGATGCGGAAGGTACTGCAGTTAGTGTGCAGAACGGCAACCTGACAGTTGTTGGGGTCTCTCCGGTCACGACCAGCGGCAATATTGGCGTAAACCTCGCTGATGGTGCTGACCTGCTGGCGACCGGAACCGGGCGGATTGTCATTTCCGGCACGTCCCAATCGGGCGGCAATTCACTGGTGAACGGTGGCACTTCGGTCATTGGCGGTGCATCTGCTGCAGGTGACATCCTGATTCGCGGCAACCAGGGGATTTTGCTGGGATCAGGCGCTGCGACGATGAACGTCCAGACGACCGGCAGCCTGACTCTGTTTGGCGATACCGTGGTTACGCAGGGCCTCGGCAGCCTGAATGTGACCGGCGTGCGTTTGCTGGGCCAGGGCAGCTTCAATCTGGCTGGCGCGGGCAACAGCTTCGCAGCGCTTGCAGGGTCGTTGAGTGGCACGAGTACGGTCAACGTATCGAAGTCTTCGGCACTTGCCGTCGGTTCGATCACCTCGTTTGACGGCACCGGCACGACCAGCAGTGCCGGGCTGTCCACTGCAACCACGGCGGGTAACAGCATCAATCTGACCTCGACCGGAACCATCACTCAAACAACCGGTGCCACGCTGGTGACGAATGCACTCGGACTGACTGGCGCAGGCGGCATCACGCTGGGCACCGAGGCGAACGATGTGGTTGCGTTCAATGCCACCAACAACGGCGGACAGATTTCCTTCCGTGATGCAGCGGGCGGCTACAGCGTCAGCGCAATCAACCAAACCGGCAGTCACGTGAATCTGTCGGCAGCTGCGGGCGACATCACACTCAACAACATTGTGACCTCGGGCACAGGGGGGGTATTCATCGTGGCGGCGGCGGGCAGCGTTTTGCACGGTGCTTCCGCATTGGATATCGACACCAGCGCCAATACCAGTGGCGGCAACATCCTCATGATCGCGAATCGCCTTGGCGCTGCGGGCAATCCGCTGCTGATCAAGCAACGTACTACGGCGACGCTGGCGGGCGATACCTCCTCCGGCGGGGCCACCGGCGACGTGTACGTCAGTTCGGCTTCGCGCCTGACCCTGGGGGCCAGCCCCTTCGTGACCAGTGCAGGCAGTGCGCAAACCATCAACCTCAAAACCACTGGCGCGGGTAACGATATCCGCGTGACCGGCATCACTAGTGGCAGCAACGACAATTTCACCTTTGACTCGAGCGCCGGGGTTGATTTTCTCGCCTCGGGCAAGTTGACTACCACCGGCGACGTTACGCTGATTGCTGCGGAAAACGTCGCCGACTACAACAGCCTTCGCGTGGTGGCAAACCGGCTCAATGTCACCGCAGGCACCGGAGTGCAGCTCTCCACCGATGTCAGTCAGCTTCAGGTATTGAACCAGGGCGGTAATGTAGACATCACTCAGGATGCAACGAGCACGCGCAGCCTGCAGATCATTGGCATCACGCAGAACGGCGGCGATGTCAATCTGTTCCATGCGGGCACAGGCAATATCACCCAGTCCGGGGACATCAATATTGCCAGCGGTTTCGGCTCTTTTAATGCGCCATCTGACAGCGTCAACCTGACGCGCTTCGGCAATACCTTTGGCGGGCAGGTGTACGTTGGTGGAAACGCGGCATCGCTCTACGCCACCGGCAACCTGAATCTATATGGGGCCAATGCCACCGGTGCGGTTGACATTGCCATCCAGTCGGGCAATTTGATTGCAGGCGACTTCGGCGGTGGCGGCAACGTCACGGGCGCAGACATCCTGCTGCGCGCGCCGAATGGCTCGATCACGCTGAGCGGCGACATCCTTCCAGGTTCCAGGCTGACGCTTCAGGCTGCCAATGGTGCGTCCCAGACCGTCGGAACGACGATGAATGCGGCGCAACTGCGCCTGCTGGGGTCTGGCAATTTTGTGATCACTAACCCCAGTAACAGCATTTCAACTGTGGCTGGCACGCTGACCGGCACTAGCACCGTCGACGTCTCCAGTTCAATCGCGATAGACATCGGCAGTGTCACATCGTTTGACGGCACGGCCACCACGACCAGCACCGGCCTGAACCTGAACACGGCGGTGGGTAACAACGTGGTGTTGAGCACCTTTGACGTGCTCACACAAAGTGCGGCGATTACCGCACACGGCCTGAACACGACCTCGCAAGGCGGTACCACGCTCACATTGGCGGGCAACAGCGTCACCCAACTGACCGCTGCCAATACCACCGGTGCGCTTAGCTATCGCAACAACGGCACGCTCACGGTACTGGGTGCTATCAATAACGGCGATGTCAATCTGGCCGCCGCGACCGGCGACTTGACCTTGAACAGCATCACCACCAGCGGCATCGGCAGTGTCAATCTTACCGCCGCCGCGGGCAACATCCTGCATGGCGCAGGCGCATTGGATGTGGACACCAGCGCCAACAGCGCGGGCGGCAATATTAATTTGAGCGCCGTCGGGATCGGTACATCCGCTGCTCCGATTGCTCTAAGAACCGCTACCAGTGGGGCTCTTCAGGCGGTCTCCACCGGGGCCGGGGCATTGGGCGACATCTATGTATCGAGCCCCGGCGCGCTCAGTTTTGGGCTGACTCCATTCGCCACCGACGCTGGTTCAACCCAAACCATTGGCGTGACCACCACCGGCAGCACGAGCGACATCACGGTGGGCGGCAGCTTCTCGACCAACGACACGGTCACACTGGTTTCGGCGAAAGACATTGTGTTCTCCCCGGGCGTGAACGTGACGGCCAATGCGCTGAACCTGAGCAGCACCAGCGGCACTGCTTCGATGAACTTTATCGGCGGCACGGTCAACTTGGTGGCTCCGGTGAACGCCACCGGCATCACCACCTTCATCGCCAACGGTGCAACGGCTAACTTCAGTGGCATCACAACACTGGGCAAGCTCAATATGAACGGCGGCACCTTGGGTGGCGCAAACACGCTCTCGACTACTGGCTTGAGCACGCTAACGGGAGCGGGCAGCAATACGATTGCCACCAACTGGACTGCGCTTAACGATGTCAACCTGGCCGGTGGCAGCGTGGCCGTTGCTGCCGCGAGCACCTGGACGATAGGCTCCGGTGCCACGCTAAATCTGAATACGCCCACCGACCCGATCATCACCGGCGCTGGCACCTTGCAGATCGCCAGCGGCGGCACGCTCACACAAAACAACGGTGCGACGAGTCAAGATATTCGTGTGGCCACCTTCAATAACGCCGGTACGGTCAACGTCTCGGCAGGGTCGCTGCTCAATCTGTCGTCCAGCGGCACACATACCGGCGCCTGGGTGATCGGCGGCACGCTTTCGCACAACACCTCGACCAATGCCTATGGCGCATCTTCGTCGATTACCGGCAGCGGCGGCTTTCAGCACGGCGCAGGCGCGGTGTCCACGGTGGCAGCAGGCGCGACTCTGGACGTGGGCAATATTTACGTGGGCCCAGGCAGCACCGTGACCTTGAACAACTCCGCCCGGATGGGGTCGCTCAACATGGCGGGCGGCACGCTCAACGGCGTGGGCGATGTAACGGTGACCAATAATTTCACCCAGGGCGGCACTTTTGGCAGCACCTTCGCCAATGTGGACATCACGCATGCGGGCGGGGCGCTGGCGCTTGCCAACTACACCGCCACCAACAGCTTCCGCTTGAATGTGAGTGGCGCGATCACCGATGCCAATGGCGGCACAGGCAACCTGGTCGCGCCCACCGTCAACCTCACTGCCACCGGCGGCATTGACTTGGATACCAATGCCACTACGCTCAGTGTGCGCAATCTGGGTTCGGGCAATGTGGTACTGCGCGAAACCAACGGCGTAGACCTCGGCGCGGTGAACCAGAGCGTGGGCAATTTCACCCTGGTCAGTGCCGGTGCGGGCAACATTGCCAACAGCGGCGCGATCACCGTGGCTGGCGCGACCAGCATCACGGCTGCTGGCGGGCTGTTTTTGAGCAATGCGAGCAACGACTTTGGCGGCGCGGTCAATGTGACGGGCACCCAAGTTACGGTGATTGATGCCACTTCGCTGACCATCGCCAGCGCCAGCGCGCCGTTCGGCGCGCGCTTTACCGCTCTTGCCGGTGGGCTGACCGCAGGCGGCATCAGTGCCAACGGGGCCTTGCTCCAGGCCAGCGGCCTGATCACGCTCAATGGCAATGTGGATGCGACCACCGGCTTGCTCACCTTGAGCGGTACCAGCGGCGCGGTACAAACGGGGGGCGTTCTGGCCGGAATCGGCCTGCGCGTGTTGGGCCAGGGCGACTTCGTACTTACCAGCGCTGGCAACACCATCAGCGATCTGGCAGCCGAGCTGACCGCCAGCACCAGCAGCCTGGACTATCGCACCAATGGCGGATTGAATATCGGCAGTATTGCCTCATTCGACGGAGCCGGGCTCAGCACCAGCAACGGTGTGCTACTCGGCCTGACCATAGGCAATGTTGTGAACCTGACCGCCGCCGGTTTGATCTCGCAAACCCAGCCGATCGCCGCGTATGACGCAAGTTTTGACACCTCAGCCAATCTGGGCATTGGCAGCGTGGCGCTGGCGGGGCAAAACCCGGCCGGCTCAGTGACGCTGGCGGGCGGCAGCCAGGTGGCGGGCGACCTCAACTTCAATGTGGGCGCGCGCGCGCTAACCCTGGGCGGCACAGTGGATGTGGGCGGCAATGCCACCATTACCAGCGGGGCGCTCACCACCCCGACCAATCTGCGTGTGCAAGGCACGAACAGCACGCTCAATTCGGCAAGCTACATTGAAGCGCAAGGCGGCGGGCCAGGCTTTGACCTCTCTTCCGCGTGGAGCGGTGCGAACACGGGTACGGTTACGGTCAACCTTAATCACACCGGCTACACCGGCAACGTAGCGGTGAATCCGGCGGCGGTTTCTCTCACCCACGCAAGCAATCAATTCGGCAACTCGGTGCGTTTGCGTACCGGCAATCCAATGCTCAGTTCGAACGTGACCAGCTACAGCCTCACCCAGTCCGCGCCAATTGATTTCAACAATGCGACGGTGAATCTCACCGGCACGTCGGGCAGCACGGTGACGCTCACCGATCCGCTCAACGTCGGGGTCGGCTTGGTAGCATTTAACGGGCTCGGCGCGGTCAGCTTCGTCGCGAATGGTGCGGGCGGCAATCTTGTGCTTGGCGCAAGCGTGGTGAACGGCGCGTTGAATGTGAGCGGCATCAACGCCCTGCGGGTCGACGGCACGGTGCTGGTGCAAAACGGTGCACCGCTTACCCTGGTGGCACTCGCGGGTGATCTGGATGTCAATGCAGCGCTCACCGTAGCGGGTGCCGCGGGTAGCGCTGGGACGCTCTTTGTCGCCGGTGGCATCGGGCAAACGGGTGGTGCGATTTCGCTCACTTCGCTGGGCGGCACCGCGACGGTGGCGGCCGACGTGCAAAGTATGGGCGGGGCAGGTGGCGCAGGCTTCGCCGGCGCGGGGCTTGATCCGGGCACGGCCGGTGGCGTGGGTGGTGTGGGTGGCGCTATCACCATCGACGCGGCGGGCGGCCCGGCCGCTGTGGTGATTTCGCCTACCAGAACGGTACAGTCAGTGGGAGGCACGGGCGGTGTGGGCGGTTCCAGCGCCGCTACCTTTGCGGCGGCGGGCGACAGTGGTGCCAACGGCGGCGCGGGTGGGGTTGGCGGGGTTGGTGGCGCGCTCACCATTGGGGCCAATAGCAGCAACATCAGTATCGCCGGCAACGCATTCTCCTACGGTGGCATCGGTGGCGTGGGTGGCGCGGGCGGGGCAGCGGGGGCTGCAAGTCCGGTGGCGGGCAGCGCGGGTGGTTTGGGCGGTCCTTCGTTCGGTGGCATGGGCGGGGAGGGCGGCAGCATCACGGTGGGCAACGCCAGTATTGCAGGCTCGACCTTGACCATCACCACTAGTGGCAGGGTAGAGCTCGCGGGCGGGCGCGGCGGCGCGGGCGGCACAGGTGGCGTGGGTGGTGCCGGTGCGGCAGGAGCCACTGGTGCCGCAGGTGTGGCTGGGGTCAGCAATGGCGGCATGGGTAGCGTTGGTGGAGATGGTGGTGCGGGCGGTGCCAGCAACGCCGGCCAAGGTGGTCGCCCTTCGGCTGGTGGCGAGAAGCTGACGCTGCTGGCTGATGGCATTATTGAGGTGTCTGGGGTCGTCAATGTGGGTGGTGGCCATGGCGGAGATTCGGGCAACGGCGGCAATGGCGGTGTGGGCGGGGCAGGCGGTGCAGGTGGCGCGGCGGACCCCTTGGCGTTAACGGGTCTGGGCAGCGTTGTCGGCATGCAGGGAATCGGCGGTGCGGGCGGTAATGGCGGTGATGCCAACGCCGGTTACTTCATGGGAAGCGGCGATACGTCGCCAGCTTTGGCCACCCATCTGCGCTTGCAGAGCGCGAATGGCAACATCAATTACTCAGGTAGCATTGAGCAGAATAATGGGTTTGTTGGCGGCCAAATCGGTACCCTTGGCCTCGGCGCTGCAGGCGGCGCAGGGTCGGTGGGTGGCGCAGCCGGTTTTGATGGTTTGGCGGGCTACACGGGGGTATCCGTCACCGGCGACAATTCACGCATCACGCTGATCGCAAACACGGGCGGCATCAACGCCGCAGGCAGCGGCACGGTGTTGGGTTTCGACGTGGTTGCCAAAGCGCAAACGACCATGGTGCTGGCAGGCCCCACCGGCAATATCACCACCAATAATCTGGATTTGGCGCTGACCGGTGCGGCAACCACACTCAACATCCGCCCATTCGGCCGCTCAACGTCGTCCACGTATTTGACTGACCTCGATGGCGATACCTTTTCGCTCTCTGCGGTGAACGCCAATCTAACCGGCTTCGGTGCCGGGTTCACGCTGTTGGGTGGCACGGTACTGACCAGCGGTGACCTGCGTTTTTCGGCGGTTGCGCCAGTTTTCAATGGCGTAGCCATTTCAGTGGGCGGCAATCTCGAGATCGGCACTGACTTGACGTTGACCACCAACGACTTGGCCGGTGGGGTCACCGTGGCGGGCGTATTCAATGTGAGTGGTCGCACTACCATCGCCGCCGGTGACAGCCTCACGCTGCCCGGCTCCAGTGCGAACTTGATTGGCGGCCTGGACCATTTGGGCACGGCTACGCTGACACTCGCGGGGCCGACCAGCGTCGCCGCCACCTCCAACTGGCGCGGCGGTGCAATTGACGGCGCGGGGCCGTTGATTACCAACGCGGGCATCAATCTGGAAGGCGCGCTCACGCTCAACACCAACTGGAGCGCGGTAGGTGGCACGACCAACCTGAGCGGCGTGACCTTGACCGGCACTGGCAACTTCACCGTGATGGCATCGCCCGGCGGCGGTGCGGCGCTGAACGTCGCAGGCGGGACCAGCAACTCGATCACACTCAACTCGTTCAACCTGAGTGGGGCCAACAATTTGAGTGCGGTCAACCTGGATGTCGCCGCAGGCGCGCGCCTGGACATCAATAGCGGTGGCAATGACACCTTCACCAACTATGTCGTGGACAACTCGGCGACTCCGGGCACGCTGGCCTTTGCGGCCGGCATGCGGACCTTGAGCAATTCGGTGGCGATCACCGGCGGCAACCTCGAAGTGGGCGCTGCGATTGTCAATCACAGCGGCGATCTTTCCGCCGCCAGTCTGAGCTTGAGCGCAGGCGCGCTCTTCAATTTCAGTGGCACTGGCATGAGCGTTGGCGCGGCGGTGGGGGCTTATTCCCAAACCGGCGGTAGTTTTGTCGGCGCAGCCGGGGCCGGGTTCAGCGTCACCAATGGCTTCCAGCAAAGCGCTGGCTCGGTCTCGGGCTTTGGCGCGATGGTGGTGGCGGACGCTTCGGTGGGTGGCCCGGTGCTGACCTCGCTGAGCTCGCCTGGCAGCCTGCAAATTACCGCGAACAATGGCCCAATAAGCGCTGTGGGCGCGCTTCTTCAGGCACCGACCATCAGTTTGACAGCCGCCAGCGGGATCACCGTCGATACCCAGGCGGACAACACGCTCAACGCCACACTCACCGGCGTGGGCGACATCGTGGTCAATAACACGACCACGCAACCGAGCACCGGTTTCAATCTCATCAATCTCAGCGGCGATGTCACGCTCACCAACAGCCGCTCGATTTGCCTGTGCAGTGTCAGCGTTGGCGGCAACCTGAGCGTTACGGCTGGCGGGGTGACGGGCGACAGCATCAGTCAAAGCGCCGCGATCACGGTAGGCGGCACGGCAGAGTTCAACGCCGCCAACGGTCAAATCGACTTGTCGAACACTGGCAACAATTTCACCGGCACGCTAGGCTTTAATGCGATGGACATTGTGCGCATCGGCAGCGCGGGTCCGTTGCAGCTCGGTGTCGGGAACGCGGGCAACACGGTGGACTTGAATGTGTTGGGCATGGTCAGCGAGTCGTTTGGCGGCGCAATCACCGCGCCACGCTTGAACGTGACCTCGGTCGGTGGTGCCAACCTCAATGGCGCGAATTCGCTGACCGATTTCTCGGCCAGCAACACCGGCGGCGGCAACGTCGCATTGGGTGTCACGACCGGAGTCAATCTGCTGGGTGTGAGCAACACGGGCGATTTCACTCTCACCAGCGGTGGTGGCGATGTGACTCAGGGTTTCGGTGTCGGTGATGCATTGCTGATTGGCGGCGTGACAACCGTCAGCGCGGGCAGTAACGCGATTACGCTCGACAACGCTGCCAACAGCTTCACAGGGCAGGTCAATTTGAGCAATTCGGGCGCGAACGACGTGGCGGTCACTGCTGGCAGCAGCCTGATTTTGGGTACTATGGCGGTTGGCATCGGCAACTTCACCGCCACCGCCGCAGGCATCAGCCAGGCAGCCGATTTTGTGCAAGCGCCGCTCGGCGGAACGGTGAGTCTTGACGGTGGTGCTGGCAGCATCAACCTCAATCGCGCGGGCAACGTCTTCACCGGCCCGGTGCAACTCACCACCGGCGGCGCTGCAACGATCAACCTGGCAGCAAGCGGCGCGCTCAATCTGGGCACTTCGAATGTCGGCACGGGCCAAGTCGATGTTGTGGCCTCGGGTGCAATCACCCAGTCCGGGCCATTTGTGCAAGCACCAGGTTCGACCAATACAGTTACTTTTACCGGCAGCAGCGTCAACCTAGGCGACGCTGGCAATGATTTCACCGGATTCGTATCATTGACCGCAACCGGCGGCAGCATCAACTTGGTGGACAGCAATGCCGTGCGGTTGGGCGGCGTGCAGGCCAGTGCCAATTTCACTGCCAGCGCCGTCGGCATCATCCAAAACGGCAGCGGCATTGTGGTGCAAGGGACGACCACCTTGATTGGTGGCAATGCCCCGATTGTCTTGACGGCGACTGCGAATGACTTTGTCGGTGCAGTTGCAGCCAGCACCAGCGGCGCTGGCAATCAAATCGAGTTGACCGATCAAAACGCGCTGATTCTGGACACCATCACATCAAGTGGCGTGCTGCGTGTTACGGCGGGCGGTGCGATCACCCAAGTCGGTGCTATCAGTAATGGTGTCGGAGCCGGTGCTGTGATTGACGCGGGCAGCAACGCGATCACGCTGACCGACACCGGCAACGCGCTTTCCGGTGCGGTCTCGGTGGCTAATAGCGGCGCGAACGCGGTCAGCATCACCAACAGCGCCAACTTCACCTTCGGCACCAGCTCGCTGGGTAGCGGCTTGCTCACCATCACCGCGCCAGGCATTGATCAGACTGGCGCGATTACCCAAGAAGCGGGGGCAACTGGCACTGATTTACTGGGCAGTGGCGGCGCGATCAATCTTAATTTGGCCAACGTATTCACCGGCCCGGTTAGTGCGACGACGGATGCCGCCAATGCGATCACGCTCAATGGTGTGGGCACGCTCATCACCGGTAACTTAAGCGCAAATACCGGGGCGATCACGCTGTCAGGCGGCATCGCGATTTCGCAGAATGGCGCAAGCACGTTGAGTTCCAACGGCGCAGTGTCGCTGGCCGCGCCGACGGTGACTTTCAGCAATGCCAACAGCTTCACCGGCCTCACGCTGGTTGCAGGCACGACCGATGCGAACGTGCGCAATGTGAGCAATCTGGCGACGATTACCGCGTTGCCTGCGACGATGGGCACCCTTACATTGGGCTTCGATGCGGCCGCGATCAACGTGCCTGCCATCACACTCATTGGCGCGCTCGATCTTTCGGCGGGCAACGGCAATATCTCGCAAACCGGGCCGGTGGTTGTCGCCGGGGCCACCACGCTCAATGCAGGCGTGTTCGATATCACGATGAGTGACGCGGGCAACAATTTCGCCAGCGTCAACGGCTCGTCCACCAATGCCATCTTCAATGACATCAACGCCTTGACCGTGTCTGGCACCTACACGGGCAATCTGACTTCTGTCAGTGGCAGCACTACCAACTTAGGCGCGCTGAGTGTCGGCGGCAACTACAACCTGAGTTCGGCTTCCGCCGTCTCGCAAAGCGCTGCCGTCAGCGTCACTGGCACGCTCACCGCTAATGCTGGCACGAACAATGTCACGCTCAACGACAACGCCAACACCTTCTCGATTGTCAATGTGACCGGTGGCGGCGTGCGGATTCACGATGCCGATGGTTTCACCGCCAACGGCAGCGCCCTGGGTGCTCTCAATTTCAGCGCCGGTGGAGCGATTGTGGTCGGCACTTCCACCGCAGGCGGCAATCTCAATGTTTCTGCCAATGGCACGATCACGCAAACCGGTGCGCTCGTCGCGGCTGGTGGCAACTTCAGCTCCAATGGCGGCATGACCTTGACCACCGCGGGCAACCAGCTCGCCAGCCTGACTCTGGTCAATCAAGGCCCGGGCAATACGGCGATCAACACAACTGCGGCTACGCTGTCGCTGCTTGGAGTGGGCCAGTCATTCGGCCAAACCACGAACATCGAAAACGCCGGCAATTTGAGTATTGACTTGGTCATCAATCATCCCGGCCCGCTCAACCTGACCTCGCACGGTGGCAGCATCACGCAAGGCGCTGGTAATTCGATCCAAAACGCCGTACTCGCCGCAGTCACCTTGGGTGGTGGCCCGATCACGCTCAATGACGCGGGCAACACACTTTCCAGTGCCACCCTGCGCACCCTTAACACTGGCGGAACTGCGGCGATTGCGCAGCCGATTGCTTTGACTAACAGTGGCGCGCTCGATTTGAACGGTGCTGAGACTTTGGGTAGCCTTACGCTCACCGTGGGTGGTGCGCTCACGCAAAGTGGCGCGGCATTGGTGGGTGGCGTGAGCACAATCAATGCTGGCGCTAACGATGTCACCCTGATCAATGGCGGTAACGACTTTAGCGGCAGCGTCAACCTGACCGGTGCCACCGTGGCCCTGAGCACTGCCAATGCGCTGGTCGCAACGCTGACAACCGGCGCTGCCACGCTCAATGCAGGCAGCACGCTCAGCGTCGCTGGGACAGCGCTATCGCTTAATCTGAATAGCGTGGGGGTCGTCATGCAAACCGGCGCGCTCACGGTCACTGGTGATACTGCAGTCACATCGGGCGGCAACGCGGTGACGTTCGCTAATCCGGGCAATGCGTTCACCGGCGCGATCAGCGTGGATTCTGGCGGGGCGGCGGTCGTGCTCACCAATTCGCTCGCAACTTCGCTGGGCATGGTTAATACCGGCGCGGCACTGTTTGAGCTTTCCTCCGGTGGCCATGTCACCCAAACCGGTGCGTTGACGACCGGCGGCGCCACGGTCAATCTTATGACCGCGAATCAGGATGTGCTGCTCAGCCAGGCGAATGATTTGGGCGGCCTGACCATCACTGGTACGGCGCGCGATGTCACGGTACACAACATCGCGATCAGCGCCGCTGTGCCACTCGGCTTGGCCTCGGTACGCAATCTCGACATTCAGTTCGACAACGCCGGTATCGCATTGGCGGCAACCTCGGTTACGCAAAACCTTAGCGTGAGCGCTGGCGGCGCGATTACTCAGACTGGCGCGATGACAGTACCAGCCACTGCCACCTTCACGGCGGGGGCCAACCCGATCACGCTCAACGATCCGGCCAACAACTTTGGCACTGTCAGCGTCGTTTCGGGTTCGGCGGTCAGTATTCGCGATGCCAACGCGCTGGTGCTCGGTGCTGTCAATACCACTGGCATGCTGACGGTTCAAAGCGGCAGCACGCTTGACCTCTCAGGTGTCGTCAACACCGGCGGATCAGCCGTGGCGCTGACCAGTGGCGGCGCAATCAGCCAATCCGGCGGCGCACTCACAGGTGGCGCGCTGGTGCTGAGCAGCGCTGGCGGTACGACACTCACACAGGCCAATAGCGTGACCAATCTCAGCGCCACCAATACCGGCGGTGGCGGTCTGTCATTTACGCAGGGCGCGGCCAATCTCACACTGGGCAACGTGATCAATACCGGGGCAGCAATTACCTTGGTTGGCGGCGCGGATGTGACGCAGGCTGGCAATCTGACTGGTGGCAGCACGAGCGTTACCGCCACCGGGGATTTCATGATGCTGGCTGGCAGCACCATCACGGGCGGTGCGGTCGATCTGAGCGCCGGTGGCGGCGTGGATCTCACCACCATCAACGCGGGCGGCGCCGCGGTCAATTTGACTAGCGGCCAGCAGGTAGACCACGCGGCTGGCAACACCCTCACCACGAGTGCGCTCACCGTTAGCGCGGGCACGAATATCGGCCGCTTGGGCGCGCCACTGACCACCCAAGCGGCCACGCTCAACCTGGCTTCGCTGGGTGGCTCAGACATCCGCGTCTCGAACACGGGCAATACCACCCTGCTCGGTGCTACGACCAGTGATGCCAACGGTGCTTCCACCGTCAGTATTCTCACTACTGGCAGCATGCAGGTCGCCGGTGCGGTGGACGGCAATCTGGCGACGATCAATCTGGGCGCGGGCACAAATCTCTCAGTTGAGGCAAATATTGACGGTGGCCCGATCACTCTTTCGGCGAGCACGACGAGCGGCACACTGACTCTAGGCGGCGGGGCCAATTCGGCGGTGGTCACCGGGGGCAATGTGGTGATGAGCGCGAACGACGTGACCATCAGCGGCGGCACGCTGGCGACGGCAGAAGGCGGGGTCAACGCATCCGGCACAGTGGTTATCACCGCCACGCGCGACGTGCGCATCAAGGGTGGTACGGCCACCGATGGTGCGGCCTACGTGCTCGCCATGAGCGATGCCACCGTCAACGCGGGTGGGTCGCTCATCATTGAAGGTGGCAGCGCGCCGGGCGCGTATGCCTTCCTCGATCCGGTCAGCCCAGGTGCCGCGCTGACGATCAATCTGGGCGGCAATCTCGAAGTGCGCGGCGGCTCGGCGCCAGATACGTTCGCCGCGATGAGTGGCAATGGCCCGGTCACGATTCGCGCGGCCAGCTTGATTCTGGCGCAGGGTGCGATGCAAGATGGCGATGCCGTGATCGTGGCGCCCGACGGTCAACTGCAATTGACGGTGGGCAACTGCACCAATTGCACCGCACTGAACAACTGGACCCGCAATGACGACGCGATCCAGCAAGGCTTGGTCGGTTTGCCACGCGTCGCTCCGCCACCTCCGCCACCAACGCCACCACCGCCACCACCCCCAGGTCCCGCACCTGCACCCGCACCCCCACCCGCCCCCGCACCGGTTGCGGCCCCATCGGCGGTCGATGCGCCGAATGTAACCTCCGAGGTAGTCGCCTTGCAGAGTAATAGCGACACCCCTGAGGAAGAGCCACGCCGTCGTCAACAAGACATGGTTATCGAAGGCGATGCCTGCCAGTAGTACGCGTCAGAGCTTGTCGGGGAGCTAGTTCACGCAGAATGTGCGCTATGTCGCATAACGGATCGCTATTTTTTGTTCCCCGTGATTTTGTTCACTGGGGTGTTCGGCGTAAATCAGTTAACGTCTCATCACTTGTGGGAGATGTCAAAATGAAGTCGAAAAATATCAGTTTGTTTCAGCAGTTCGGTGTGCTTGCTATCGCGATAAGCGGCAGCCTAGCTGCGGGCGGGGTCGCCGCGCAGGCGAGTGCAGCAAATCCGGCGGGCGAAATTGAGTACTCACGGGGAGCGGCAGCCGCGCAGAAGGCTGGTCAGCCGCAGCGCCTGATTGGCCCAGGTGCCAAGATCGAGGCGGGTGAGACGCTTAGCACCTCGGCAGACAGTTTTGCCATTCTGAAGCTCAATGACGGCACCAAGATGACGCTGCGTCCGAACACGACGATGCGCATCGACGAATTTGTTGTCAACGATGCCACCAAGCCTGACAGCGGCGTGTTCAATCTGCTGCGTGGCGGTTTGCGGGTGGTGACCGGCTTGATCAACAAGCGCAACCCCAACGCCGCACGCGTCACGACCGCTACCGCGACCGTCGGGATTCGTGGTACTGATTTCGATGTACGCCTGTGCGGCAGCGAATGCGCTGCCGAAAATCGTCGCCTCGCACAAGCCGGGCGGCGCGCTGAGCCCAATGCGCCCCAAGCATCCGCCCGCGTGGCGGTGACCACGACGGCAATTACGGCCTTGCAGGCCGATGGCGTACGTCGCGCGGTAGTCCAAGGGGGCGCGGTTTATCCCGGCGACACGCTTGAAACGGCGATGCAGGGCCATGCGGTGCTGGTGTTCCGTGACGATACCAAAGTAACAGTGCAATCCGGCACACGCTTTCGGGTTGAAGAATTTGTCTACGACAAAGCCAATCCGGGTGCCGGGGCGGTTTCGTTCAATTTGCTCAAAGGGGGTATTCGCGCGCTGACGGGTTTGATTGCCAAGGCGCAGCCGCGCAATGTGCGCGTTTCAACCCCGACTGCGACGGTCGGGATTCGTGGCACCGGCTTCGATTTGGTCTGTGAGGGCCGCTGTGCAGGTGAGGCCGCGTTGGCTGCCGCCCGCCGCGACTGTATGCTGGTTTCGACTTGGCAAGGCGAAACGCAAGTGCAAGAAAATGGCGGCGACGGCTCTACCGGAATGCCAGTGCAGACTGGGCAAACCGCGTGCCAGGATCCCGGCATGAGCCCCTCATTGCTTGCAGCGCAGCCTGACTTCATGCGTGACAATCCGGCCCCGCGCCCTGACACTGTCAACGCCAGTGCAGATACATTTTTTGCACAAACCGATATCGAGGTCGATGCTGGCCTGTTCGTTACGGTGCGTGACGGTCACGTCAATGTTGCGACCTCTGGCGGCAGCAGTGTCGATCTGGGCCGCGGTGAAACCTCGTTTGTGAATGTCACGGGCACGCTGATCTCACGGCCAAACTTGACCCCGATCTTTTTGGATGCTGACCCGACGCCACGACCCGACCAGCCGATCCGGTTGCTAGGTGGCGATACTGGCGTGACCGTGCGCCCCGCCCAGGTGTGCAGGCGTTAGACCGATCCAGCGCACAGCGCGTCCGCACGCCTGAATCGCGCTGCTAAAAGGTAAAATTCGGCAACCAAATTTGCCGATGGCTCGACACACTACTTCCTCTCGACTGACTGCGCGCCTCTGGCGCGCAGTCGCTGTCAGTAGTTTCACCATCCTGCTGGCGACCTTTCTGCCGCTGCCACCAGCGGCGCTGGCACAAAGCATGCCTGCGGCCATGGCCGCAGTACCAGCGGTGATTCGCTCATTCAAAGTCGAAGGTGACAACCCGTTTGACGCGGCGCGCACAGCGGCGCTGTTGCAGCCGTTTACTGGCGAAGTGCCGAACTTGGACCGCCTTCAGGAGGCCGCTGGCGCGCTTGAAAAGGCGTTGCGCGCAGCGGGGTTCGGGTTTTTTCGGGTCACATTGCCCCCGCAAGAAACCACTAGCGAGATCATTTTGAAGGTGGTGCGTTTTCCGGTGGGTAAGCTGGCAGTGACTGGCAACAAGCATTTTGACGAAGCCAATGTTCGCGCCAGCTTGCCGCCACTGAGCGAAGGGCAAACGCCGAACACTCAGGCCCTGGCGCGCGCCCTGGCGGTTGCCAATGAAAACCCCGCCAAGCGAATCACCGCAGCGTTCAAGGAAGGCGGCAAGCCTGACACGATTGATGTCAACCTTGAAGTCACTGACAATCGCCCGTATTACGCGTTTGCCCAACTGAACAACTCGGGCGGCGGTGGCAATACCGGCAACTGGCGTTTGACCGGCGGCATTTCGCACGCCAACCTGTGGAATCTGGATCATCAGGCCACGCTCACCTACACGACAGCGCCCGAACACTGGAGCGCGGTCAAGCAATTTGGCTTTAACTACAAAGCACCGATTTATGCGTGGGGCGGGGTAGTCACGGCCTACTACTCCTACTCCACCGTCTTCTCTGGCGTGGTGGCAGATGCCTTCAATGTGACCGGCGGTGGGCGCTTCGGTGGCCTCACCTACACCCAGTATTTCGCGCCGAGCGGCGACTATCGCGACTATTTCTCGGTTGGGATCGACGACAAATACTTCATCAACAACACGCGCTTCATCCAATCGAATGCGGCGGTAGGCGGCAATGCGCGCACCCGGCCGCTGACCTTGGGCTATACCGGCCGCTGGGAAAAGCAGTGGGGCACACTCGGTTTCAATCTGGAATATCTGCGCAATCTTTCTGGCGGGCGCGACAACAATACTGCCGCCTACTTGGCCAGCCCGCGCTCCGGGGCTGATGCGAGCTGGTCGGCGTGGCGCGCCTCCACCGATGTGAGCTTTGCATTGCCGCAGCAATGGACGCTGGCCCTCAAAGCGCGCGGGCAAGTAGGCCGTGAGCCGCTGCTCTCGGGTGAGCAATTCGGCATTGGCGGTTCCAGCTCAGTACGCGGGGTTGGTGACCGCGCGCTGTCCGGCGAATCGGGTATCTCCACCGGGCTTGAACTGGGTTCGCCGCAGTATTTTGAAACCACCCGCCTGGTGGGATTTATTGAAGGCGGCACGGTGTGGCGCGAGCATCGTGGCGTGCCGGTTGCCGGTACGCTTGGGCGCGAGTCGCTGGCCAGCGCCGGGTTTGGGCTGCGCTTTAACTATCGCGGCATGTTCACCGCCAATCTCGATTATGGTCGCGTAATTTCTGGGGCGCTTACCCAACCGCGTGGGACTGACAAGCTACACGCCTCCTTCGTGTTCAAGTATTGAAAGTTCGATGATGGCTGGCCTGACCAAAGACACTCCGCTCCCGACCGAGATCAAGTTGCACCAAAGCTCGCGAGTGCTCGAGGTGGCGTTCAACGACGGCGCTTCGTTCAGCCTGCCTTATGAATTTCTTCGGGTCTACTCGCCCTCGGCCGAAGTGCGCGGGCATGGCGCCGGGCAGGAAACCTTGCAAGTGGGCAAGAGCGAGATCGGTATTCGTGAGCTTGAAGCAATCGGCAACTATGCCGTGCAGCCAACCTTTTCTGACGGGCACGCCACGGGTATTTTTTCGTGGGACTATCTTTACGAATTGGGGCTCAACCATGCCTCGCTGTGGGCCGACTACCTGAAGCGCTTGGAGCTTGCTGGTGGATCGCGCGAACCGGGCGCGACAGCTCTTCCGAGCGCAGGCGGCGGCCATGCTTGTGGCAAGCACTAAACAACGCGGCAATATGTCGCTATGAGCCAGACCCACTTCGGCTACAAAACCGTTGACGAAACCCAAAAGGCGGCCAAGGTCGCTGACGTGTTCCACTCGGTGGCGCAGAAGTACGACGTGATGAACGATCTGATGTCGGGTGGCATGCACCGCGTCTGGAAGGCAATCACAATCCAACGCGCCGCCGTGCGCCCCGGTGCGCGGGTGCTCGACATTGCAGGCGGTACCGCAGACCTTGCTAAAGCGTTCGCGCGCCAGGCTGGCGCAACCGGGCAGGTGTGGCTGACCGACATCAATAGCTCAATGCTGGCGGTAGGGCGAGATCGGCTGGTCGATCAAGGGCTGGTCTGCCCGGTGGCCCAATGCGACGCAGAAAAACTGCCATTTGCCGACAATTATTTTGACTTGGTCACGGTCGCATTTGGCTTGCGCAACATGACCCACAAAGAGGCTGCGCTGAGCGAAATGCGCCGCGTCATCAAACCCGGTGGCAAGGTGATGGTGCTCGAATTTTCCAAAGTGTGGGAGCCGCTCAAGCCGCTTTACGACCTTTATTCCTTCAAGGTGCTGCCGTGGTTAGGCCAGAAGGTGGCGGGCGATGCTGCGAGCTACGAATACCTCGCCGAATCGATCCGCATGCATCCAGATCAGCACACGCTCAAACACATGATGAGTGCGGCTGGGTTTGACCGCGTTGAGTTTCTCAATCTGACCGGCGGGGTTGTGGCCCTGCACGAAGGGTCAAAATCTTGAATGCTGCGCGGCTCGCACCTTGGGGAATCGTCTCAAGACGCTTGTCTGGCGGGCTTCCTCAGGTATCAGGCGGGTCGAGTGCGATGCGTTTGCGCGGCGCGGTGCTGCTCGGTGCGGTGGTGCTGGTCTTGGGTGGGTGTGGTACGAGCACTCGAGCGCCGTCGAGTGATTCCGGTGTCACCGGGCCGCGCGCACCCGCAGCTGCAGGCACTCCGCCAGCGGTCGCCGCACCGGCCCCACGCACCACGCGCGGTGGTGGCTATTACCTGGATGACGGCCCAGGGGCCAATGTGCCACCAGACATTCTGAACACGCCCGATGCCGTGCCGCGCGATGAGCCACCATTGCGCGCGGCCAATCGCCCCTACGTCGTGTTTGGCAAAAGTTACACGCCCGACACCAGCAATCGCGCATTCACGCAGCGCGGCATTGCCTCGTGGTACGGCAAGAAATTTCACGGGCAAAAAACCTCGAGCGGCGAGATTTACGACATGTACCAAATGACGGCGGCGCACCCGACCATGCCGCTGCCCAGCTACGCGCGTGTCACCAATCCGGCGAACGGTGTCTCGGTGGTGGTGCGCGTGAATGATCGCGGGCCCTTTCATTCCAACCGTGTGATGGATTTGTCGTACACCGCCGCCCTGAAGCTGGGCTACGTGAATCAGGGCAGCGCTTTGGTCGAGATTGAGCGCGTGCGGGCCGGTGACGTGCCAGCGCAAACCGTGCGTGCCGCACCCACCCCGCCACCCGTGCTACCACCCGCGCCACCACGCGCCCCGGCCCCGGCAGCCACAGCGACGGCAGTGCCAGCACCGCCGCAAGCGGCGCAACCTCCGACAGCGTTACCAACGGCAACCCAACCCGATGGTGTCTACCTGCAACTAGGCGCTTTCGCCTCGCGCGACAACGCCGAGTCGCTCAAAACCAAGGTTGAGCGCGAGCTTAGCTGGCTGACCCAGCCGATTTATGTGCTCGCCCGCGACGGCATTTTCCGGCTCCAAGTCGGCCCGTATCGCGACAAAGCCGAAGCGGGCGGCATCGCCGAGCGGATTCGTCAGTCGCTCGAACTATCGCCCAGCTTTGTGTTGCGCTGATTAGACTTGAGGCTGAGCGCCATCTCGTAAAGCGCATTGCGAGAAGGCGCGTCTGGGCCGATGATTTCTTGCGTGAGGGCAATCGCGGTTTTGATTGGCAGATGCTCCACCAATAGCCCCAAGACCCTTGCTCCGCTTGCCTCTTCAGGCATATCTGCGGCGGCAAGTGGCGGTCCCAGCAGCACCACAAACTCACCGCGTTGCCGGTTTGCATCGGCTTGCAGCCAGGCGCTTGCTTCCCCCAGCAGGCAGTGGTGAATCGTCTCGAAGAGCTTGGTCAGTTCGCGCGCAATCACCACTTCACGAGTAGTTCCAAAGGCGCAGGTGAGCGCCTCGATCATCTCAACAATCCGGTGCGGTGCTTCGTAGAAGACCAGCGTGGCGCAGTCGCCCCCCAGTTGTGCTAGCGCAGTGGCGCGGGCCTTGGTTTTCTCAGGCAAAAAACCGACAAAGCGAAACGGTCCAGGCAGGCCCGCCGCACTTAACGCTGCGGTCGCCGCGCAGGCACCGGGCAGCGGAATGACCGTCAAGCCCGCATCGCGCACCGTGCGCACGGTGAAGCTGCCCGGGTCGCTGATGCCGGGCGTACCAGCATCTGACACCAAGGCCACCGCCTTGCCCTCGCGCAGCAGGGCGATGACCTGCTGCGCGGCGTCGCGTTCGTTGTGCTGGTGCAGCGCAAAAAGGCGGGTGCGGATGCCGTGGGCATCGGTCAGACGAGAAGTGGCGCGCGTGTCTTCGCAGGCGATTGCATCGACCTGCTTCAAAATGTGAATCGCGCGCAACGTTATGTCACCGAGATTACCCAAGGGCGTGGCGACTACATATAATGCATTGCGAATCAATTCTTCTTTCAAGGCTTCTTGTGCCCTTCGTGTTCGGTTGTTGTCTTAACGTTTCGCGCGCCCGCCTGGGTGGCTTGGGTGGCTTGAGAGGCTTGGCAGTCGCTGGTGTGCTGCTCGGTGTCAGTCTACCGGCGTTTACCCAAAGCCATCCTGCGACCACGCCGAAGGTGGAGCGTGCGGCCGATTCGGGCACATCGCCCGCTAACACCGACAATCCGATCAAAGCGCTGCAAGGTTTGTTTGATCGCTTGCTGGGGCCCGTGCCAGCAGCGCCTGCGCCAGTTGCGCCCCCAGTGGCACCTGCGCCAGTGGCACCCCCAGCAGCGGCACCGCCGCAAGCGGTAGTAGCCCCAGTTCCCGCGCCTGCCCCGGCAGCCATTCCTGCAACGCCCGTGGTCTCCCCTCCCGTGGCAGTGCCAGCGGCCAGTCCGGTCCTGCCTAAAGTTGCGCTGGTGGCCCTGTTGATCCCGACCAAATCTGCCTTGCTCGGGCGTGCCGCTGACATCGCTCGGCAGGGCTTTATGGCAGCGCATGGGATGGAGCCGGACAAGCCGGAGGTCAAGCTGATCGAAACTGACGGCACGCCGGAAGACGCGCTGCGTGGCTACCGCGAAGCGCTTGCGCAGGGGGCCACCGTGGTGGTCGGCCCGCTCACGCGCGGCGAGGTGACGGCGCTCGCCAAAAGCGGCATCGTCAAAGTACCGACGCTGCTGCTGAACCAGCCTGAGGGTGAATACCCCGCCGAGCGCTTGCTGACCGTATTTGGCTTGGGCCTAGAAAACGAAGCGCGTGAAGCAGCCCGAGTGGCGCAGAGCAGCTCGGCCAAATCTGCGGTGATCGTCACACTCAACACGCCGCTGCAAAAGCGCGCCGCGCAGTCATTTGCAGACGAGTGGCGGGCGCGTGGCGGCAGCATCGTTGACACGATTGAATTGGCCGGCCCCGCAGCCTACTCCAAGCTACGCGGGCAACTCTCCAAACTGGAGGCCGACGTGTTGTTTTTGTCGGCCGATGCGGAGAAGGCTCGCCTGATCCGACCCTATCTGGGAATGCGGCCCATCGTCTCCACCTCGCAGGTCTTTGCGGGTCACTCACGCTCGAAAAAGCCGGCCGAGGGCGAAGAGCCGGTGGCATCGCGTGCGTTCCACGACTTAAACGGCATTCGGTTTGTGGATATGCCCTGGCTGCACCAGCCCGATCACGCAGCCAGCATCATTTATCCGCGCGCTGAAAAAGCCTTGTCGGGGGAGCTCGACCGGCTCTATGCCTTGGGAATCGATGCGTGGCGTTTGGGCGTGCTGCTTTCCAAGCGCGCCGACAACGCCACCGATGAAGTCACCCTCGACGGCGTGACTGGCAAGCTCACGCTGCGGCGCAGCGCGCGCGGCCAATTGGTCGAGCGCGCGCCGATTCAGGCAAGCTTTCGCGACGGCATGGTGGTGGCATCGCCCTGAAACCGACCTTGCCCGCCAGTCAGACCAGTCAACAGCGTAGCGGCGCTGCCGCAGAAGCAGCAGCCCTCGCTTACTTGCTGACGCATGGCCTCACGCTGCTTGAGCGCAACTATCGGGTGCGCGGCGGGGTTGGCGGCGAAATTGATTTGATCATGCAAGACCAGGCGATGCTGGTCTTTGTCGAGGTGCGCGCACGCAGTGCCGACCCGCGTGCGGGGCAGTTCGGCGGCGCACTGGCCAGCCTCACACCAGCCAAGCTGAACCGCCTGCAACGGGCCGGAGAACATTATCTGGCGCGCTTTTCCGGAACACGCCGTTTGCCACCATGCCGCTTCGACGCGGTGCTGATCGACGGTGCGGCTGACAGCCCGCCGCAGTGGCTCAAAAACATTCTCTCTTGACGAGTCGGCGGGTCCTGATTCCATTTCTAAATCATTACAGTAGCGTCCGGTTAACGGATAGGATATTGCAAGGAGAACCAATACTGTCGCGGGTTTTGAGGCGAAATAAGTTGGTGCCGATTTGAAAATGAAATCTCGTTTTCCCGGTAGCTTCCAAG
>JANLTH010000028.1:0-15563 GCA_031362865.1 Burkholderiales bacterium
TTGAGGAAGTTGATCAAGCCGGCACGGTTGGCTGCGGAGAATTTGTTCGTAGCGACCCAGCCGTTGAATGTGGGGAAGCCGGTTTTGGCAACAACACCTGCTGTCGTCATGACCTTGCCGTTTTCACGGATCTTGGCTTGGACTGGATACCAGACAAAGGCTGCGTCGATCGCGTTTTGGGCCCAGGCAGCGGCAATTTCAGACGGTGACATGCCCACGACCGTCACGTCTTTCTCGGTCAGGCTGTACATCTTCAACGCGCCCATCAGTGAGAAGTGCGCCGTGGAGCCGATCGGCACGGCAATGCGCTTCGCCTTAAGATCGGCAGGCTTGTCAATGCCGGCACCATTTCGGGTAACCAGCGCCTCGGAACTGTCAATGATCTTGCCGACGGAAATCATCTGATAGTCCAGGCCGGAGCTCAGACCTGCTGAAAGGGGCGAAGAGCCAATTTCAGAGATCACAATGCCGCCAGAAGCCATGGCCGCGTTAACCTCAGCGCCGGAAGCGAATTGGCGCCACTCGATGGTCCAGCCGGTGGCTTTTTCAAGCGTGCCGTCGGCCACGATCGCTTTGTAGGGTGCCGGATCGCCAAAGTGGCCAATCACCACTTTGGTTTGAGCCACAGCTGGTGAAACCGGGGAAAGTGCGAAGGCCGAGCCAACGAGTAGTGCTTTAAGCAGGTGTTTCATGACGTTCATTCTCCATTCGGAAAGAAAGCTTGCAGATAATTTGGCGAGTTCAATTGGGCCCACTTGCAGGCTCGCACGTGAACTGACTCAATGATAGGTGAATCCATTTTTTAAGATGATGCCAGATTGCTTTTTGTTTAATACCAAAATGAAAACCCTTGAATTTGTCATCGTGCTTTCAAAGGTCGCACCATACAGGCTCCAAAAATGGTACGGGAGCCCTTCACTTGGTGCAAAGCATCGTTCGGGCGCGGCAAATCTTTCGCTGCAATCAGTTAATCTTGCTGGGGCTTTTGAATCGGGTTTCCCGCTTCCTCCAAACTTCCGGAACTACTATGGCCTGCCATCATCACCCCGAATCGACCGCATCGGCAGACCCGCGTTATCGCCGCGTGCTGTGGATTGCACTGGCCCTGAATGCGGCGATGTTCGGGATCGAGATTGTCGGTGGCGCGCGCTCCGGCTCGCTTTCCCTGCTGGCGGATGCGATGGATTTTGCAGGCGATGCCGCGAACTACGCGGTCTCGCTATTTGCGCTGGGAATGGGCTTGGTGGCGCGCAGCCGGGTCGCGCTGCTCAAGGCGGGGAGCATGGCCCTGTTCGGCATCTTCATTTTGGGCCAGGCGATTTGGCAAGCGCGCAGCGGGGTGGCGCCTGATGCGGTCACCATGTCGCTGATCGGTGTTCTCGCACTGGTCGTCAACGTCACGGTCGCGGTACTGCTGTTCTCGTTTCGCGAAGGCGATGCTGACATGAGAAGCGTCTGGCTGTGCAGCCGCAACGACGCGCTTGGCAACCTGGCGGTGATTGCTGCGGCAGCCGGGGTGTTTGGTACCGCATCGGCCTGGCCCGATCTGGTGGTAGCGGCCGGAATGGCGCTGCTGGCGCTGACCTCGGCCTGGTTGGTCATGCGGCAAGCGCGAACCGAGTTGGCGCACGCTCGCGAGTAGTGCGGCGGCCAAGTTGAGGGGCGGTCAGTTTCTCTCGCCCGCAATCCTGGAGCGCTTAATCCACCGCCCGCAATGCCGCCCCAATCGTTTCAATGATCCGCGCCAGTTGCGCCTCTTCCACAATCAGCGGTGGCGAGAGCGCGATGATGTCGCCGGTCACGCGGACCAGCACGCCCGCTTCAAGGCAATGGAGCATCACTTCGTAAGCGCGCGCGCCAGGCTTGCCCGGGCGCGATTCGAGTTCAATCCCGCCCACCAAGCCAAGATTGCGAATGTCGATCACATGGCGCGTGCCTTTGAGTGAATGCACGGCGGCGGCGAATTTTGGTTCCATCGCAGCCGCGCGCCCAAACAAGTCTTCTTTTTCGTAGAGTGCCAGCGTGGCATTGGCCGCAGCGCAGGCCACCGGGTGCCCGCTGTAGGTGTAGCCATGCAAAAACTCAATCTGGTTTTCAGCGCCCGCGTTGGTGATGGTGTCGTAAACCCCCTGCTTGGCGATCACCGCGCCCATCGGAATCGTGGCGTTGTTGATCGCTTTGGCCACACACATCAAATCCGGCGTGACCCCGAATCGCTGCGCCGCAAAGGGTGTGCCCAAGCGCCCAAAGCCGGAAATCACTTCGTCAAAAATCAGCAAGATGCCGTGCTTGTCGCAAATTTCGCGCAGACGTTGCAGGTAGCCTAGCGGCGGCGGAATCACGCCTGCTGACCCGGCGAGCGGCTCGACGATGACTGCGGCGATATTGCCGGCATCATGCAGCACGACCAGGCGCTCCAGATCCTCGGCCAGTTCGGCACCATGCGCCGGTTGGCCCACCGAGTAAGCGTTGCGCGCCAAATCATAGGTGTGGCGCATGTGGTCCACGCCGGGGATCATCACCGGGCTATAGGCCTTGCGGTTGCCCGGAATGCCGCCCACCGAGATGCCGCCAAAACCCACGCCGTGGTAGCCCTTTTCACGCCCGATCAAGCGAGTGCGGGTCGATTCGCCGCGCGAGCGGTGGTAGGCAATCGCCATCTTGAGCGCGGTATCGACTGACTCGGAACCAGAGTTGGTGAAAAAAACGCGATTCATCCCTTCCGGCGCGATTTTTGCCACCCGGCTGGCGGCTTCAAACACGCCCGGATGGGACATTTGAAACGCGGTGGAGTACTCCATGTGCGCCACCTGATCTTGCACGGCACGCACGATTTCATCGCGGCAATGGCCGGCGTTGACGCACCACAGGCCGGCGATGCCATCGAGCACTTCTTTGCCGTCTGGCGTATAGAAGTACATTCCCTTGGCTCGCGAGAACATGCGTGGCGCGGCTTTGAATTGGCGGTTCGACGTGAACGGCATCCAGTAGTGGGCGAGTTCGGGGTGGAGGTCTGAGGGGTTCATGATTTTGGGGATCGGGGATCAGGGGTTGGGGATCGGGGTGGCAGTGACGGTTGAGCCGCTCTCGCTTGGGGTGAGGACGATGCGGCGCTGGTGCAGATCGACAATTTCAGGATTGTGCGCAATTGAAATGATAGTCGCCTGCGGCAGGCGCGCAATGATCTGCCCCATCAGTTCGCGCGCGGTCACAGCATCGAGTGCCGCAGTGGCTTCATCCATGAAGAGCCATTTTGGCTGGTTGAGCAATACCCTTGCAAACGAGAGGCGCTGTTGCTCACCGGGTGAAAGCACCCGGTCCCACACGGCTTCGTCGTCGAGGCGCTCGGCCAAGTGCGCGATGCGGCAATCGCTTAAGGCTGCTTTGATTTGCCCGTCGCTGTAGGCATCGGCTGCGGCGGGGTAGCTCACGGCGGCGCGCAGGCTGCCGATAGGGATGTAGGGGCGCTGCGGCAAAAAAAGTACGTCGTGTGCCTGCCAAGGCACGGCCATGCTGCCGCTGCCAAACGGCCAGATCCCCGCCAGCGCACGAAACAACGTGGTCTTGCCCGAGCCTGACGGCCCCTGAATCACCACCCGCTCGCCAGGCTTGATTTCGAGCGCATCAAGCGCCACAATCGGGCGCTCCTGCGGTGTGACCAAGGCCGCAGAGAGCCGCAGGGAACCCTCTGAAGAAGTCCGCCCAATAAGGCTCTTCGAGGCTTCATGGTACTGCACGCGGTCTTCAAAACTGAGCAGGCGGTCGGCAGTGGCTTTCCAGCTCGCAAGGCGGTCATAGGCATCAACAAACCATGAAAGCGCGCCTTGCACCTTGCCGAAGGCATTGGCAATCTGCATCACATCGCCCAGCTTCAAAGGCCCGTCAAAAAAGCGCGGCGCGGCTACCACGAAGGGAAAAATGATCGCCACTTGCCCATAGAAACTCTGCGTCCAGACCAGGTTTTTTTGCGCCTTGATAAGCGCCCAATAGTTGTCGAACAAGCCGATAAAACGCGCGCCCAGATGGCGACGTTCCTGCGCTTCGCCGCGATACAGCGCTGCGCCTTCCGCGTTCTCGCGGACCCGGATCAGGCCATAGCGAAAATCGGCTTCAAAGCGCTGCTGCTTGAAATTCAACCCGATCAAGGGTTTGCCGATCTTGTGGATCAACCAACTGCCCGCCACCGCATAGATCACCGCCACCCACACCATGTAGCCCGGAATCGTGACCGTTTGCCCGCCCAGCGCGAACGAGATCGGGCCGGACACTGCCCACAGAATCGCGATAAACGAAAGCAGAGTCACCACCGCATTCAAAAACCCCATCGAGAGCGAGACGGTCCCGTCGGTAAACATCCGCAGGTCGTCGGCGATCCGCTGGTCGGGGTTGTCAGTGATTTCAGCCGCCGGGTTGCGCTCCAGCTCCATTCGGTAGTAAGCCTGCGCCGGGCCCATCCAGCGCGCTAGGTAGCGTTCGGTCATCCACTTGCGCCAATTCATTTCCAGGCGCTGCGTGAGGTAGAAGCGATACACGGCCACAATGATCGAGGCGAAGGCGATCAGTGTGAAAACCCACATCTGCCGCTTGAACTCAGGGTAATTTTTATTTTCCAGCGTGTCGTAAAACGCCTTGTTCCACTGGTTGAACAGCACGTCGACATAGACCGCGAGCAAGTTCAAACTAATGACCGCAACCAGAAAACCAATCGCGTGCCACTTTTGGTCGGAACAAAAATACGGCGCGATCAGCGCCCAGACGCGGCGCGCGAAATGCAAGGAGGATTCAGGAGATCTGGGCGTACTAGCCATGTCAGACGCCTGAGATCAAAAAATCCAGCGCGGCAATAATCTCAAAGCGCAGCGCCGTGAGATCGGCCGCCACCTCGCCTAGCAGGTTTAATGGCACGCCTGCCAGTTCAGTGGTCACCATCACGTGGGGCATTTGGTTGATGGTGAAAACCGGCATCAAGCTGGGCAACCCTTTAGTGGGCGCCTTGGCCTGCGCATAGAGCGGCACCACCGCGCGAGTCGCCAAAGTGGCGAGCAAATCGCTTTGCACGTCCAGCAAAAAAGGCACGCTCTTGGCAGACACCTTGGACTTGTTGCGATAGACGTAGAACTGCACGGCGCGACTGGCTAGAAGCTGCGCAAGCCGTCGCTGAAAACGCCCTTGGCCTCGACCGCGCGGTTGTAGGCGTTGATGCCCGCAGCATTGTCGGTCAGCCATTTTTGCGCAGTACGGCGCTTGACCTCGGCTGCGAGAGCGGCCTCAAAGGTGGCAGAAAGATTGATGTCGAGCGCGCGGGCCTCTTGGAGGAGCAAGGCGTTTACCGAGAGGTTGGTGGCGCGACGGGAGGCGCTGGCGGTAGCAGAGCCGGAATCGGATGACAACATGGCGCAGAACTCCTAAGGTGGATTACTCACAACTTCATGCGCATGAATTATACGCATGATTTGTGTAGCAATTTGATCATCCGGCTCGCCCTTCAGCGGCGACTCTCCAACCCGCACCAGCGCGCGATAAACAGAGCATAGGTCATCGCCACCCGCTCCATACTGGCAATTTCTACGCACTCATCCAAACCATGGATGTTCTGCGCAGCGGCGCCGTAGCAGGTGGAGGGAATTCCCAGACCCAACAAAAACGCGCGCACATCGGTGGTGCCAGTCAGCGGACGGCGTGCTGGCAGGCTGCCATGCAAGTCGGCGTGGCAATCACCGAGGAGCTTGAACGGCGCTGCGTCCAAGTCAATGGTGCAGCCCGGCGCATGAAAACCGTTCCAAGTAATCTCACACTTGGGCAACTCTTTCAATTCTTGCAATGCCTGGCGAATGGTTTCGGTGATTTCGGCTTTGGCGGCGGCGACATCTGCACCGGGATAAAGGCCAAACCGGAAATCAACGCGGCAGGTAGTCGGCACGGACGACGCCCATTCGCCGCCCTGAATCTTGCCCAGATTGAAGTTGAGCGGATGCGCGACATCGGCAAACGCGGGATGCTTGCGCGCCGGTTCGTTCCAGCGTGCCTCCACTTCTTTCATGCGCTGCCACACGTGGATTGCTGCCTCAATCGGGTTGATGCCTTGTTGCGCATAAGCGGCGTGCGCGGGGCGGCCGGTCAGGTGAAATTGCCCCCAAACCGTACCCACCTGTGCGCTCATGATGGTTTCGCCAAAAGGCTCCGGGTCGAGCATGGCATCAATCGTGATGCCGTGGTCGTGGATATAGGCCGCCGAGGCGAGCGCGCCATTGCCGGTGCACTCCTCTTCCACCACCGAGTTGAAATACAGGGGGGCGGCAGGCTGAAGACCTAAGCTGGACAAGGCTTTCAAGGCCGTGACTACGCAGATCAGGCCGCTTTTCATGTCGCCCGCACCGCGCCCGTAGAACCATCCGTCTTTGAGGTAAGTGGCGAACGGGTCGCGCTCCCAGAGCGCTGCTGCGCCGGTCGGCACAACATCGACATGGCCGTTGATGAGCAGTGATTGGCCCGCGCGTTCTCGCGGCATCAAGGTGCCCCACAGGTTTGGGCAGCCGGTCAACTCTTTGACCTCGGGCGAATACAGATAGCCTACCTTCGGGTGCGCTGCCAGTTGCTGCGGATTCACCGGAATCTCTTCGACCGTAAAGCACAGCCCGATCAGGATGTCGTGCATCACCGCCTGCGCCGCCTCTTCATGCCCCGAGAAGCTTTGCGCGCCCACCAGCGCATGCATTTTTTCGATCATCCATGAAGAATGGCTGTGGATGGCCTTCTTCACGGCATCAATGTCAAGATCGTTGCTGGTATTCATTCTTCAGGCACCTTCTTGAGCAGATTCGAGCATCGCGTGCAGCAACACGTTCGCACCTGCTTCGATGTGCTCTGGCGTCGCATCTTCAATTTCGTTGTGGCTGATACCGTCTTTACAAGGGATGAAGATCATCCCGGTCGGGCACATACCAGCCAGATAAATCGCGTCGTGCCCCGCGCCTGAGACGATGTCCTGATGGGCCAAGCTGAATTTTTCTGCCCCCGCACGCACTGCGGCTTTGCACTGAGCGGCGAACGGCGTGGGCGGGAAGTACACCGTCTCTTCAATCGCCAATTCCAGCCGATGCTCAGCAGCCAGCGCCGCACACTCGGCGCGAAAACGCGCCTGCATTTCATCGAGCAGGGCATCCGTGGGTGCACGCA
This sequence comes from Burkholderiales bacterium, assembly GCA_031362865.1. Taxonomy (GTDB): domain Bacteria; phylum Pseudomonadota; class Gammaproteobacteria; order Burkholderiales; family JAEUOS01; genus JANLTH01. The sequence goes on from JANLTH010000028.1 coordinate 7,177, forward strand.
GATCAACCGTAAAAGTCACGCGCCCCGGAATCGTGTTGCGCGAATTGGGTTCCACTTTCACATAGCCCACGGTGGCACGCGTGTCGGCATGCAAAAGCCCCAGTTCACGAATCGCCTGCATCATGTAGGTGGCCCCATGCAGCGCGTCGCGGCGCAGGCGCATCGGCGTGGGACCGGCATGCGCTTCCATCCCCGTTGCGACCACGTTGTACCAGCGCTGCCCCAAGCCACCGGTAACCACACCGATCACGCGGCCACTTTCCTCCAACACCGGGCCTTGCTCGATGTGCGCTTCGTAGTAGGCGTGCACGGGCTTGCCGCAAGCCACATCGCCGCGATAGCCAATCGCATCGAGCGCTTCGCCAAAACTGATACCTTCAGCATCGCGCTGCGCACATAAATGCGCGGGCGTGAATTTGCCAGCAAATGCGCCCGAGCCACCCATCACCGGCGTAAAGCGCGAGCCTTCTTCGTTGGTCCACACGGCTACCTCTATCGGGTGGCGCGTGGCGATGCCATGGTCGTTGAGCGTGCGGCACACTTCGAGCGCCGCGAGCACGCCATACACGCCGTCAAATTTGCCACCGGAGGGCTGAGTGTCCAAGTGGCTGCCCGACATCACTGGTGCCGCCTGCGATTGGCTCCCCGCACGGCGCGCGAACAGGTTTCCCACTTGATCGATACTCACCGTCAAGCCTGCGGCTTTGCACCAAGTCACGAAAAGATCGCGACCAGCTTGATCGACCTCGGTTAACGCAATCCGCTTGACACCGCCTTTGGGCGTGGCCCCGATAGCGGCCATGTCCATCAGGGATTGCCAGAGGCGGGAGGAGTTGATTAAGAGCATTGGGATCTGGAATCGGGGGCGAGGGGCTGGAAGCGGGGTGCGGGAGCGCGAGGCCGCAGAACTTGCGCACGGCTTGTTCCTCACGCCACTCTCAATAGGACTTAGGCAAACCAAGCACTTTTTCAGCGACAAAATTGAAAATCATCTCTTGCGAAACCGGCACGATGCGCGGCAACATCGACTCGCGGAAGTAGCGCTCCACATGATATTCCTTGGCGTAGCCCATGCCCCCGTGCGCGAGCACGGCCGCCTCACACGCTTCGTAGCCGGACTGCCCGCCCAAATACTTGGCGGCATTGGCCCATTCACCAGATGCCTGGCCTTGGTCGTAAGCCCAGGCGGCTTTGTAGACCATCAGGTTTGCCGCTTCCAGATTCATCCACGCGCGGGCCAGCGGGTGCGCGACACCTTGATTTTTGCCGATCGGCCGATCAAACACGATACGCTCATTCGCGTAGCGCGCCGCGCGTTGCAGTGCGCAGCGCCCCAGGCCCACGGCCTCCGCACCGATCAAAATCCGCTCCGGGTTCATGCCGTGCAGAATGCACTCGAAGCCTTGGCCTTCCGCACCGATGCGGTCCGCCAACGGGATTTCCAGGTCGTCAATAAAGAGCTGATTCGAATCGACCGCCTTGCGGCCCATCTTTTCGATCTCGCGCACTTCAATGCGGCTGCGGTCAAAGTCGGTGTAGAAGAGCGAGAGGCCCTTGGTCAGATTGGTCGTTTCTTCCAGCGGCGTGGTGCGCGCCAGCAGCAGCATTTTGTCCGTGACTTGCGCGGTCGAAATCCACATTTTGTGCCCATTGACGATGTACTTGTCGCCGTGACGCTTGGCGAGTGTTTTCATCTTCAGCGTATTCAAGCCAACATTAGGCTCAGTCACTGCAAAGCAGGCTTTTTGCTCACCGCGAATCAAGGGCGGCAACCAACGCTCTTGCTGTTCGCGCGTGCCGAATTTGACCACCGGGTGAAGGCCAAAAATATTCATGTGAATTGCCGAAGCACCTGAGAAACCGGCGCCCGACTGCGCGATGGTTTGCATCATCAAGGCCGCTTCGGTAATGCCTAAACCTGCGCCGCCAAATGCAGTGGGCATCGCGATGCCCAGCCAGCCGGCCTTGGCCAGAGCCTGATGGAAATCCGCCGGGTATTTGCCGTCATGATCTCGCTCGAACCAATAGGCATCGTCAAAGTCGGCGCAGAGCTTTTCGATAGCGCTTTTGATCGATTCCTGTTCGGAAGTGAAAGCGAAGTTCATCAGGCAGTCGCTCCTGCGGCACGCATCGCGGCAATCGCTACATCGTCGTAGCCTGCTTCACGCAGAATTTCGTCCGAATGCTCGCCCAAACTTGGCGCATGGCGGCGAATATCGGGCTGCGACTTGCTCCACGTCTGCGGGATGCCCGGCATGCGCAAGCGCCCTTCGGTCGGGTGGTCGAATTCGTGGAAAAAACCAATCGCCTTCAAATGTGGGTCTTCCAGCACATCTTCCAGCTTATTGGCAACCGCAAACGGGATGTCGGTGGTCGCCAGCAGCGATTGCCATTCAGCAGTGCTGCGCTTGGCAAACTCTTCGCCGACAAATTGGTAGACCGCTGCAATGTTGTCCGAGCGCGCGTTCATGTTGGCAAAGATGCCCATGCCAACTTGATCCGCCATGCCGATCAGTGGCAAAAATTGTGACCACTGCTTGTCGTTGTAGACCAAGGTGGCGATAAAGCCGTCCTTGGTCGCATAGGGCTTGCGGTAGGGGTTCATGATGCGCTGGTAGCCCATCTCGCCCATTTGCGGCACGAAGGTGGCACCGCCCAAATGTTCGCCCATCACAAAATGCACCATCGTCTCAAACATCGGCACTTCAACCGCTTGGCCTTCGCCGCTCTTCTCGCGGTGAAACAGTGCCGCCAAAATCGCGTTGGCCACGTTCAAGCCAGTGACTCGGTCAGCGTAGTTGATCGGCACAAATTGCGGATCGCTTTGAAAGGCGCGGCCAAGTACATCGGTCGAGCCCGACATGCCCTGAATTAAATCGTCATACGCCGCACGCGCTGCATACGGCCCGCTTTGCCCAAAACCGAAGCAGCCAACGTGGATGATTTTCGGATTGACCGCGCGCAAATCGTCGTAGCCCAACTTGAGCCGTGCCATCGCCTGCGGGCGAACATTGCACACCAGCACGTCGGCTGTCTGTGCCAATTTCAGCAAGGCCGCGCGCCCGTCGGCGTGCTTGAGATTCAAAATAATGCTGCGCTTGTTGCGGTTGCAATTCAAGAAAAGGTTGCCCATGCCCGGATTGCGGCGGCTCGAGGTGTGGCGCAACACATCGCCTTCCACACCCTCGATCTTGATGATGTCGGCTCCCATGTCGCCCAGCGTTTGCGTGGCAAAGGGCCCCATGAGAACCGTCGTGAGGTCAAGTACCTTGACCCCGTGGAGTGGACCAGGCATTCGTGCTTACTCCGGTTGGATGCCAGCAGCGCGAATCTTCTGGCCCCAGCTGTCGAATTGCGATTTCAAAAAAGCCGCGAGTTCATCGGGATTGCCGAGCGCCACTTCAAACCCTTGGCCCGCGAGCTTTTCGCGAAACTCTGGCTTGGCGTAGACCTTGCGAATCTCGCCATGCAGCTTTTCCACCACCTCTTTGGGCAAGCCTGCTGGGCCCATCACCGCGCCCCACGAGACCACGTCAAAGCCCTCAAATCCGGGTGTTTCACCGATGGTGGGCAGCTCGGGCAAAATCGTTGAACGCTTCTCACCCGCCACCGAAAGTGCGCGAAGGCGGCCACCTTTGACCAGCGCCATGCCCGATGCCAAATCGGTGAACATAAAGCTCACCTGCCCACCAGCCACATCGGTCATCGCGGCGGGCGAGCTCTTGTAGGGCACGGCGATTGCCGTGCTCTTGAGCGCCCCCAAAAATGCCGCGCCCGCCACTTGGCCCGAGCTATTGGCATACGCATACGAAACTTTGCCGGGATTCGCCTTGATGTGGTCGGCCAACTCTTTGGTGGTTTTGACCGGCAGCTTAGGATCCACCACAATCATGAATTGCAAAAAGATGGTCCGCGCAATCGGCGTGAAATCTTTGATTGGCTCGTAGTTGAGTTTTTTGAACAGGTGCGGGTTGGCCGAATGCGCGGTGTTGGTGGTGACGAAGAGCGTGTAGCCATCAGGCGCCGCCTTGGCCACCGTTTCGGCGGCCAATTGCGCCGAAGCGCCCGGCTTGTTTTCCACCACGAATTGCTGCCCGAACGACTTGCTAAATTCGTCGGCCATGGCACGCGCCACAAAGTCGGTGCCACTGCCCGGCGCAAACGGCACGATCAACTTCACCGGCTTGTTGGGCCAGGCTTGCGCGAATGCCGCGCCGCTCAAAAGAAATGCCCCAAGAGCCGCGCCCAGCTTGGCTTTCCAGATATTTTTTTGCATCATTTCTCCTTTAAGAATTTCAGTAGGGCGAGCCTCCGTGCTCACCTGACTTTACTCAATAAAGTACGGCACGGAGGCCCGTACCTACTCTATTTGGGTTGCTCTCGTATCACGTTGTGCGTCTGCTCCAAATACGGAGGTGCGTAAATGACCAGCAAGCGCACCGGCTCATCGCTGGTCACGGTGAATTTGTGAAATACGTCGGCCGGAAAGAAGATGGTATCGCCGGTTTGCACCTGACTGACTTCCTTTGCATCACCCAAGCCAATCTCCACTTCAGCCGTGCCCGCGAGCATGTAACCCACCTGTTCGATACCGGGGTGCGCATGCGGCAGCGCACCTTGATTTTTTTCAATCGTACCAATCAATACTTCCACCTGTTTGGCCCCCACCGTCTCAGGGCCGATCACGCGCCGGTTCGAGGTGCCGGTATGGTTGGCAGGGTGGTAGAGGGCGACTTCTGATTCGCGGATGACGTAGCGGGGCATAAGGCAATCGAAACCAAGGCGTTGGAAAAAACTGTGGCAGAGAGTCCGCACACAGTTTAATCACGCCGCGATGCCGCTTCGTTGATGATGCAGGATCGAGATTTGCATGCACTCGAACCACTTTTCGCCCCGCCGCTTGAAAGCGGTTATCCAGCGCGACTTTTCGGTCAAAGCTGTCAAAAACGCTTGCCCAGCATCGGTCTAGGGCGCGATCGCTGCCCGGGCGAGGCCCGCGAGCGCTTTGCGTAGGCCATCCACCACCTGGCACTGTGGTGCGCCGTGGCGTTGCGCCAAAAATGCGGGATCGTTGTAACCTAGCCAGACTTGCCCCATCGCGTCTTCCCAGACCAAGGCTTTCAAGGGCAGATCGATACCGGCCGATTGCGCACACTCCATCAGGGGCGTGCCACCCTGCGGATTCCCAAAGATCAGCAATTCGGTAGGGCGCAACGTTTTGCCGATTCGCGCCGCCCCCGCGGCATGATCGATCCGCAGAAAGATATTCAGGCCGCGCTCTTTTGCAATATTCTCGAACCGATTCATCGTTTCCTTCGCATTGTGCGGACTCTTGACAACCACCAGCCCATCGGAGGCCGCAACAGCCGCAGCCATAAATGTGAGGGCGAGTGCGAACATCGCAATCCAACGGCGGGCAATTCGAGCAGTCATGGCGTATTTCCTCTCTGAACATTAAACCAGCATCTGCCTATACGTTTGCGTAGAAACATCGGATGCGCCGCCAAATTACGTTTGCTAACATCGCACCAACTTTACGGTTTTCCTGAGCGGATCGACGATTTTTGCAACGCTTTTTTCCCTTCCTAAACTGGTGGCCGCTTGTCACGCGCGATGCCGCGCGCGCTGACTGTTTGGCCGGCTTGATCGGTGCGTTGGTCGTGCTGCCGCAAGGCTTGGCCTTTGCCACGCTCGCGGGCATGCCACCGCAATATGGCCTTTACTGTGCGATGGTGCCGGCTGTGCTGGCAGCGCTGTTTGGCTCTTCACACCACACCGTGACCGGCCCCACCAATGCGGTGTCGATGATTGTTTTTGCAACAGTCGCGCCGCTCGCCGTGCCCGAATCTGAGCGCTACGTGATGCTGGTGCTCACGCTTGCGCTGATGTCGGGCTTGATGATGTTGGTGGCAGGTGGCTTGCGCTTGGGTTCATTGGTGCGCTTGGTGCCGCATGCGGTGGTGGTGGGCTTCACTAGCGCAGTGGGCGTGCTGATTTTTGCCAATCAGCTGGCGGCGCTCACGGGCGTGCCGTTGCCGCGTGGCGATTCACTGTTTGTGCTCTTGAGCAAATTCTTCACAGGGCTGCACCAGTTGCAGCCTTGGGTATTTGCCACCGGCTTGGTGACGATTGCGGCCTCGGTAGCGTGTCGCCGCTGGCTGCCTAAATTTCCGCACATGATTGCAGCCATGCTGGTCGGCAGCGCCGCCGCCCTCGCCTTCAATCTGAGCCAAGGCGAGGCAATCACGCAGATCAAAATGGTTGGGGCGATTGCCACGGGCGGTGCGGACTGGCTAGCGGGAATGCCACCGCTTTCGCTGCCTTCGTTTGACCCTGCCGTATGGCGACAGTTGTTGGGCATCGCGGCGGCAGTCACCTTGCTCTCGCTGGTCGAAGCGGTATCCATCGGGCGGGCAGTGGCGCTCAAATCAGGCCAGCAGTTGGATGGCAATCAGGAATTTTTGGGCCAAGGCGTAGCGAATGTGGGCGCAGCGTTTTTCTCAGGCTACCCGTGCTCGGCCTCGTTCAATCGTTCCGGGCTGAATTATGAGTCAGGTGCCAAGACCCCGCTTGCCGCCATCTTCTCAGCGCTGCTGCTGATCGTGATTCTCACCTTTGTGGCCGACCTGGCTGCCTACCTGCCGCTGGCCACCACGGCGGGCATTTTGATTTTGGTGGCGATTGGTCTTTTGCACCTCGATGAGGTGGTGGAGTTGCTCAAAGGCGACCGCTGGGAAGCGGCGATTTTCCTCGTCACTTTTGTGGCTACGCTGGCGGTCAATCTTGAAATGGCGATTGCGCTGGGCTTGGTGGCAGCGTGGTGGATTCACCTGTTGAAAAAGCGCTTTGCAAAAACGCGTTGATCAGGCCACCGCAAACCGTTTGCACTCGCCAAATTCCCATTTTGTTTTCGGCCAATCGGTCAAAGGCCTGGCTTCGAGGTGCAATTGCAAGATGCGCAGTGGCCCGGCGTGAGCAACGAGTACAAAATCGCTTTCGGTGGCAGCCACCATCTCACCCCACGCCGCCAGCACCCGTTGCTCAACCGTGCGCAACGACTCGCCTTCTGGCGGAGCGCGGTCGTACACGTTTGCGCTCCAGTGCTCTGATTCGGCCCGGTCGATCGCACCCCAGGTGCGGCCCTCCCATGCGCCGAACGAGAGTTCGCGCAGGCGCGGCTCGACCACTACAACGCTTGCCGCGCCCTTCGCCAAATCGTTCGCCAAACGTGCGCAACGTGACAGTGGGCTGCTGAAGAAGCTTACCCCGCGCGGCATTTCAGGCAGCAGCCTGAAGAGGCTTAGCCGATAAGCCTCTTCAAGCAATGGCACATCAAGATGCCCATAGATCGTGCCTTTCGGCGTATCAACTTCGGTATGGCGCAGCAAATAGGCGGTGCGATTCATGTGAGCTTGGGTAACAAAGTAAAGCCAATCAATAGACCAAGATACGTCCAGGTTTCGCACACTTGTTGCAGCGCGCCCAGGCAATCGCCGGTGTAGCCGCCCAAGCGCCGCTTGAAGTAAGCCATTGCCAGCAGCGCCAGCAGCACACCCAGCGCCAGAGTTACCAGCAGAGGAATACCCACCCGCCAGGTAGGCACACGCGCACCAAGCAGCGCGAGCGGTAAGGCGCCCACCACAAGGCCGCCCCAACCGATCTGTGTAGCCAAGGGCTTGACTTTGGCATCGGCGTGTTCCGCATGGGACAGCAGGCGCATTGCCAGCAACGCACACCACCGCGAGAACACGTGTGCAAAGAGCAGCGCAGCCAGCACCGAATGCGCCGATGTCTTCGCCAATTCGATCAGCGCCGCGCACTTGACGGCCAACATCAAACCGATGCCGATGGCCCCATAAGCACCAATGCGCGAATCTTTCATGATGGTCAAAATGCGGTCGCGATTGCCCAGCCCGCCACCAAAACCATCGCACGCATCGGCAAAGCCGTCTTCATGAAACGCGCCGGTCAGCAGGATGGTGGCGACGGTCGAGAGCAGTGCCGCAAGGGGAACGCTCGCGGTCAGTGCCAGAGCCGCCGCAAATACGGCCGCACCCGCCGCGCCCACCAACACGCCGACCCAAGGGAAGTAGCGGGCACTCGCATCCAACTGCGCTTGCGAAAACCCGACCCAGTTTGGCACCGGGATACGGGTGAAAAACTGCACGGCGGTGAGGAATCGTTTGATCTCAGTTGTCAACACGCAAGCCTTTGATTTTGTTCAGTTTCTGGATCGTTTTGATCTTATTCCATTTCTAAATCATTACAGTAGCGTCCGGTTAACGGATAGGATATTGCAAGGAGAACCAATACTGTCGCGGGTTTTGAGGCGAAATAAGTTGGTGCCGATTTGAAAATGAAATCTCGTTTTCCCGGTAGCTTCCAAG
>JANLTH010000102.1:0-3658 GCA_031362865.1 Burkholderiales bacterium
CACTTTTCTACAGGTTTTGTCGGTGTCCGTTTTCGAGAAAAACCATATCCAGCAAGCCTTTTCAGGTATCGCCTACAATTTCAACCAACTACCCCTCGCTAACCAATTGATTTTGTTCGAGTTTTGACCGGACACTAGTGAGGTCAATTCGTAAATGTCTTCGATTCCGCGCGAGGCCTTGAACACGAGAGCTTCGAAACCCGGCGTGATCGGGGCATCGAGCTCGACACTCAAGGCTTTGGCGCGGGCGATCATTTCCTGCGGATCGGAAATGTCGGCCGGGGTGATCTTGTTCATCACGTCGGCAGCGGCGTAACCGAGCATGCGTTCTGCACCGACGTTGAAAATCTGGATCACACCTTTTGCGTCAGTCGCGATGCTCGAAAAATTGGCACTGTTGAAGATGGCGTTTTGCAACGCGCCCGTCTTAAGCAAAGCCTCTTGACGCTGGACCTCGGTAATGACATCCATCACGGCGGCGCTGGCGGTGTTGGCGTTGTTGTCGGCGGCCGGAGATGGTTCGCGTTGTTCCGGCATGGTCAAAGCTTACCGTTACGTGTCACCAGGACTTCACTAGCGGAGTCCTGTCGATACTGCACGTCAGACAGCAGACGGCGCAATTCCTTTTTGACCACCTCGTAGCATTCGCAGGCACGGGCCTCCAGTCCGGTGCGCTCCAGCACCGAGATATGGCCGCGGCGATAGCGGATAAATCCTGCCTGCTGCAATTGTCCGGCTGCTTCGGTCACACTTTCGCGGCGCACACCGAGCATCCCTGCGACCAATTCGTGGGTGATGACCAACTCGCGCAGCGGGGCCCGGTCGATAGTGAGCAACAACCAGCGGCTCAGTTGCTGTTCAACTGAATGATGACGGTTGCACACTGCGGTCTGGGCCATTTGTGTCATCAAAGCCTGGGTGTAACGCAATAACAAGCGCTGCAGCAGACCACCGCGATCAAATTCCTGCTTTAGCAAGCGACGATCCAGCCGGTAGGCATGGCCCGCGGTTTGCACGACCGCCGAGCCTGGTGTGGTATCCCCGCCCATGAAAAGTGAAATCCCGACCATGCCTTCATTGCCGACCCCAGCGGTTTCGGCGGTTGCACCGGACTCGGTCACGTAGTGCAACGAGACGATGGCGGTGGTCGGGAAGTAGGCATACTGCAAGCGCTCGCCTGGGTCGTAGAGCATTTCACCCAGAGGCATTGGAACCAGCTGCAGATGCACCGCCAGACACCCAAACTCTGCTGGCGGCAGCGCGGCCAACAGATGGTTTTGATTGGGGTTGGGAATGGCGTGAGAGATGGCGTGAGGGATGGCGTGGGGAATGGGCGACATGGTCGGGTCTCGAAAGCGGGTGCTATTGCTTGGCGGGAATTTCCACACCGATACCGCGATAACCGATGAAACGGGCGGACTGGCTGAACATCGGCTCGCCGCTCACCCGAAATTGTTGCGGTGAACCCTCGGCATCGACGCGGCTGACGACAAAATCCAGAAATGGCTGGCGGGCCGCAATGGTTTCCCGCAAGAACTCCCGTTCGGCCTCGTTCCAACCACCCGCCTGATTCGGGTTCGCACCGTCCGCCACGGCATCGTTGCGAATTCCAAGGATCTCCAGCACCGGGCCGGAAACCTTGCTGAAGCTGCCCTTCTCGTCTTGTTCCCAATACCAGTCAGAGGCCAGTTCCGTCAGGCTGCGATAGCGCGCCTCGCTGGCACGCAGTTCGGCAGTCCGCTCCAGCACCGTGTGTTCCAGGACCTTGTTGTAGTCGGCGAGTTTCTTGTACAACAGCCGCACTTCGAGCATGTTGTGGATCCGTGTTTTAACTTCAACCAGATCGAACGGCTTACTGATGAAATCCTTCGCGCCGGCTTGCAGCGCACGCAGTTTGTGGCTGGGCTGGGCGGTAATCACGAGCACCGGAAGGTAGGCATCCGCAGCGTCGCCCTTGAGTCCCTCCATCACCTGAAACCCGTCCATCCCCGGCATCTGCAAGTCCAGCAGAATCAGGTCGTAGCGGTGTTTGCGATGAAGTGCAACCACTTCACCCGGCTGCATGGTCGAGGAGAAGTTGGTGTAACCGGCAGTGCTGAGCAGTTGCTCGATCAGTTGGATGTTGACTTCCTGATCGTCAACGATCAGGAGGCTGGCGCTGAGGATTTCGGATTCGGAGAGCATCATGCTGGATCGGTTGGTTTGGTTGGGAGGTTGGTGGCAGCAGCAACCAAGTGGTTTCTTTCTGCTTGCGCGGCCAGTAACGCGGCATCGAGCGTCTTCATGAATGCCTTGAACTGGATCGGTTTGGTGAGGTAGGCAAAGAATCCGGCATCGAGTGCTCTTTCGATATCGCGGGGCAGCGCATTGGCACTGAGCGCAATGATTGGGATGTGTGCGGTAGCCGGGGCGGCGCGCAGGATTTGCATGGCTTCAATACCGCTGATGCCAGGCAAATTGAGATCCATCAGAATCAGTTCCGGCAGGTAGGCGCGCGCATACTCAAGGCCGAGTTCGCCATCCGCCGCACTGAGGAGGTGCAGGTCAGAGCGGCGCGCCAGCAGTTGCTCAACCAGCTCAAGATTCGCCGAATTGTCTTCCACGTAGAGCAGGGTGCGCGGCGGGCTGTCGGGCTGCTGCCCTGTGATTTTCGGTGAGGTATGCGTGGCCTCGCTGAGAGCGAATTGCGGCGCGCTCGACCGAATCAGGTCGACCCAGAACACACTGCCCACGCCGACCGTACTCTGGGCCCCGATAGTGCCGCCCATCATTTCTACAAGCCGCTTGCTGACCACCAAGCCAATCCCCGTGCCTTCCTCCGCGCCGACTTCCTTGCCGAGCCGGTTAAAAGGCTGGAACAACTGCTGCAATTGCTCTGGGCTGAGGCCTGCTCCAGTGTCGCGCACACTGATGCGAATCACATTGGGCGGCTGCGGACTGCATTCCACCCAAACCTTGCCGCCAGGCTGGTTGTATTTGACCGCGTTGAACAGCAGATTGATCAGAATTTGTTTGACCCGGGTTCGGTCCGCTGTGACGAAATAGGGAATCTGTGCCTGCGGAAATAGGATGTTGATCGACCGCTTTGCCGCCTGTGGCTCGATCATTGTCCGGGATTCGAGCATCACCTCCGCCAGGGCGACCGGCTCATGCGACAGCGTGACCCTGCCTGACTCGATCAGCGCGAGATCCAGGATTTCATTGATCAATTCCAGCAGATACCAGCCTGCATGCAGGATTTGCCCAATACTTTTCTGCTGGACTGCAGTCGGCGCCGGCGTGCCCGATTCCAGCAACTGGGCAAAGCCAAGAATTGCATTGAGTGGCGTGCGTAATTCGTGACTCATGCTGGAAAGAAAATCCGATTTCGCCAGATTGGCTTTCTCGGCTGTGTCGAGCGCCCGGTTGCGTTCTGTTTCGACCCGCTTGCGGGCAGTGTTGTCCGTGCCGATCAGCAGATAGCCGATGATCGTGTTTTGAGCATCGCGCAAGGCCGTAACGGAAACCGCTGCGGCGAAGCGACTGCCGTCTTTACGAATGTAGGTCAGTTCGTAGATGTCTTCAATCCCGCGCGAGGCCTTGAACACGATCATCGGCTATCTGCTGATCGGCACGGACAACACTGCCCGCAAGCGGGTCGAAACAGAACGCAACCGGG
>JANLTH010000103.1:0-7357 GCA_031362865.1 Burkholderiales bacterium
CACTTTTCTACAGGTTTTGTCGGTGTCCGTTTTCGAGAAAAACCATATCCAGCAAGCCTTTTCAGGTATCGCCTACAATTTCAACCAACTACCCCTCGCTAACCAATTGATTTTGTTCGAGTTTTGACCGGACACTAGTGACTTTCTAATGCAAATTAGAATTACATCACCCGCCGAACATCCGTCGCCTGAAAATCCTCGCCCTTGTACAACAGTGGCAAGTCACGCACCTTGGCAAGGGCGTAGCTGAAAAGGTCGCCATAGTTCAGTGAGGCCGCATGACCACTGCCTTTGCCGAACATGACGAAGGCGGCGTAAGCAGCATCGGCCTCTGCTTTGCCGACGGCAACCCATTCAAAAACGGGTAGTGCCAAAAAGTCATTAAGTGCCAGCACCCCCGCCTGCCCTTTGCGCCCGTGCGTGACCAAGCGTGCTTCAACCACTGTGGGGATCGCAACCAGCGCTCGATCCGCGGCTAGGATCGCCTCAATAAACGCAGCACGCTCCGGCTCGTTAAAAATGATCGCTGCCAGCGCGGAGGTATCGACAACCAGTGCAGTCACCGTGGCAACCCGTGGTCGTCCCACACGAGGATATCTGCCAAGTCCTGACGGTCAGGTATGCCGTCGAGCACGGCAAGCACAGCCACTATTCGCTGGTGTTGCGCGATGCGCTCAGGTGCTGTATGACCACCCGCATGCAGAGTTGCGGAAAGGCCGTCCAAGGCTCGCTCAACCACTGCGGTCTTGCCTAAGTGCATGGTTTGCGCGAGCCATTCGATTTTCCGCACCACTTGGGCGTTAGCGATTTGGATAGCCATGATTTTCGCGCGAAGACTAGGAGCCTGTCGGACTTAAGCGAATCGGCCCAAATCGCCGAAAAATTGGTAGCGTTAAGCGCTACTTCCATCGCCAATAGAACAACTATTGGCTAGAAAGCATCACCAAACGCTACGCAATTTTCGACAATTTTGGCTCGATCCCTTACGTCCGACAGGCTCCTAGGCTCCGCCTCTGTTCATATTGATTAAATAGTAATCAATATACATGACCAAGACGCGCGCGAGACCGCGCTTTTCAGACAAATTCATGATTTGATCGTGAAATGGTATGAAATGTAGCGCGGCGGCCACCTTACTCACTCGTCTTGTCCGCAAACCAAATCCACTGGTTGCGATAGCGCCGAAACTTGACTTCGTTGCCGCCGCCTTCCACCGCCGATTGCGTGAGCGTGAGCACGTCCGCCTTAGCCGAGTAGCTCAAGTTCGACACAGCGGTGATTGACGGTTGCGAGCTTAAGAATGCGTATTGTTCGACAAACTCGGCGCGGCCCAACAGGCGCTCGTAGTGCGGCGAGGCTTCGCTGTCTGGGTTGCTATTGTCTTCATTGACCGCCGGCACGACCACGGTAAACGGAAAGCCGACACGCTGGGTCGCAGCCTTAAGTGAGCTGCGCCCACAAAAGATTTTGGTGTAGGCTTCGAGCAGGTCTTCGGCTTCAGGCACACGGCGCTCTTCAAGCAGGGTGCGGGTTTGCTGCCGCCCTTCGGTCGTGCAGGGGTTTTGGAGCGTCAAATCAGCCGCGTGAGCAGGATTACTGGCCACCAGCAGCGTGGCAGCGGCGCAAGCAGCGAGCAAGGCGTGCAGCGCCGCGTTGCGGCCTGCGAGTGGTTGGCGGTCGGTGCGAATGGCTGGCGCAGTGGCGGGCATGATGTCGTCCTCAGATTAAAAACACAGCGGGCTTGCTGTGCTTCCCATCTTGAACGCGAGTGGTGGAGCAATTCTGCTGCGATTCGGGCGGCGTGCAGATCGATTGTGGCAAAACTATGAACGTGGCAACACCGGTAAATCTGCTGCGGCCTGCGCAATGTCGGGGATGCCGGCCAGCATCATCGCGCGGCCCAGCTCGTCTTGCAAAATCGCCAGCGCGCGGGCCGCGCCCGCTTCACCACCGGCGCTGGCGCCAAACAGCGTCGCGCGCCCAACTGCCACCGCTGCCGCACCACTCGCTACCGCTTTGAGGATGTCCACCCCGCGCCGAACCCCAGAATCGAGCAGCAGCGGCACGCGACCATTGACCGCCGCAACGATGGCGGGCAGAGCGTCGAATGAGGCGATTGCACCATCCAACTGCCTGCCACCGTGGTTGGAAATCCAAATCCCGTCCACCCCCAATTCCACCAACTTGGCCGCATCGGTCGGGTGCAACACACCCTTGACCAAGAGCTTGCGCGGCCAGCGTTCGCGCAGGCGTGAGAGCTTGGCCCAATCGAAGGCGGCATCCAAGTTTTGCCCCACACCGGCGGCGATGGTGAGGCTGACGCTGCCTTCGTCGATCAGGCCACGCACGTTTTCAAACTCTGGCAAGCCGTGCCGCGCCATTTGCATCAACCAACCGGGGCGCAGCAGCGCTTGGCTGATTTGCTTCAGGCCAAAACGCATCGGCATTGAGAGGCCATTGCGCAAATCACGCTCGCGCTTGCCGCCTACTGGCAAATCAACCGTGACCACCAACGCTTCATAGCCCGAATCGAGTGCGCGGGCGACGAGTTGGTCAGTGAAGGCTTGGTTTTTGAGCACATAAAGTTGAAACCAGAGCCTGCCCCCCACGTCGTGCGCGATGCTTTCCAACCCAGCGGTAGACATGGTCGAGAGCGTGTAGGGAATACCGGCGGCTTTGGCTGCGCGGGCAATCGCGAAATCGGCGTGCGGCCAGCCGAGCGCGCACGAACCCATCGGCGCCACGACCAGCGGCAGGCTCGCTTGGCCGCCCAACAGTTCAACGGCCATCTGCGGCGAGGACACATCGCGCAACACCCGCGGCACCAAGCGGTTGTGCTCAAAGGCAGCACGATTATCGGCCAGGGTCAGTTCGTCTTCCGCACCGCCATCGAAAAATTCGAATACCGATTGCGGCAAACGCCGTTGCGCGATGCGCCGCAAATCGGCGATGGAATGGGCGCGATCAAGTTGGCTCATTGGTTTGAACGTCCCCACGCCGCGTTACGGACTCGCGCCTCCGGCCGTCATTCCCGCGCACACGGGAATCCAGAGCAGCAGGAATGACGGCGAGGCGTTTGGCTGGCGATCACGCTGTTTCACAAACGCTCAGACCGGATAAATCAGTGAGTTGGCGATCAAGTCAGTGTCGTAGATGCACAGCTTGTCTTTGAACTTCAGTTCTGCGCCCTGCCAAACCAGAGTATCCAGATAGCGCCCAGCACTGAAGAGGTCAGGCAGGCAATTGCGTTTGGTGCGGATCACGCTATAGTTGGCGGCAACCTGCACCACTGTTTCCACCGAACTGATGAGTAAATTGGTGACGGCGTGGCGTTGGTAGTAAGGCTGGTGGTACAGCGTTTCGCGAATGCCGTACACGCGGTCTTTGAGCATGCCCAAGCTCTCGT
This sequence comes from Burkholderiales bacterium, assembly GCA_031362865.1. Lineage (GTDB taxonomy): Bacteria > Pseudomonadota > Gammaproteobacteria > Burkholderiales > JAEUOS01 > JANLTH01. Next base: position 3,407 of record JANLTH010000103.1, read on the forward strand.
AGGCCATCACCGCCAGCGGCAGGCGGCGCGCGTGGTTTTCGCGGGCCTGAACTTTGTAGGTGCAGTCGTCAACGAACAGGCTCAGCCAGGCGGCGAACTCTTCGTTATCCAGCGCGTGAACGTAGCGGGCGTAGAGGTCTTCCACGGCATTGCGCAGCTTAGGGTCGCTCATGCTTCCATCACCTTGCGATAGTAGCCATACATGCTACGGATCAGGGTTTCGGTAACCATGTGATCGGCCCCGCCGGTTGCCGTGCCGCCCAATTCCGCGATGGTTTGATACTCAGGATGCTGGCGAAAGCCTACCTGCGAAAGTTCAATCACCTCGCCGTCATCGGCAGAAACATAGCCTGCGGGCCCAAACAAATTGGCCTGGCGCAAGCGCCGCCGGGTCATTTCTGGCGTGTCATCTTTGAAGCCGAAATGGGTCCACACAAAATCGAACGCATCTGGCCCCACAGGAATGATTTGCCGAGTGGAAACCGAGTTCACCTGCTGCTGCAAAATCACGGATGGGAAAATCGTTTGCATCACCACCGTTGGCCCATTCCACCAAGCTTCGGGTACGACATCGAGCACTCGATCATCTTGCAGCGCCATGGATTCTTTGAAGCTGGTCACACCCGAGGTGACCGCGTCGTTTTTGCCGCCTTCATTGCGCCGCGAAATCATGGCTGCGTGGCGACCGTGAGAATCGGTGACCATTTGCGATTGCTGATCGGCGCGCCACAAGCCAAACGTGACAAACCAGGTGTGCAGCAGGCCCGGGTGGTAGGGGTCTTTGATGTTCTCCATCATCAGCTTCCAGTTGCCTGGAATGCGCTGGCGTGAGTAGCCTAGAATGGTCAGCTCGCGCCCATCGAAGGTGCGCTCAAACCAGGGTTTGACCTCGCCCAGATAACTGTCCAAATCTTCCACTTCATGATCGAACGAGGCAAACACCACGCCGTTTTTCACCGCTACTTTGAGCTTGGTCAGGCCATGATTTTCTTTTTTGAAGTCAGGCGGCATGCCACCATTGATCTTGACGCCATCAGCGGTGCGCTCGCGCACGCCGCGCAAAAACGGCAAGCCAATCAGGTTGCCCTTCAGGTCGTAATTCCACTGGTGATACGGGCAGACAAAATCTTTGCGGTTGCCGAAGTTCTCTTCACAAAACGCAACACCGCGATGGGCGCAATGGTTTTCCACCACGTTGATTCGGCCGTCCAAATCGCGCACCACAATCACCTGGCGCTCGCCGACAAACGTGCGCTTGAAATCACCCGGGTTCGGAATTTCTGCTTCGAGCGCGACATAGCACCAATGCGCGCGGTAGAAAAGCCGCTCCAGTTCGCGACGGTAAATGTCTGCATCGGTATAGGCTTGAAACGGCACCCGGCTTGAGCCGTTGGCGTGCCATGAAATGCGCTGCTCTGAAGCGGCGCGCGGGGTGGGCGAGTTCATCTGTTATGCTCCAAGATGCTTATCTGTGGCGGTTCTTCAGGCAGCGGCTATTCGGGCAACTGCCGTTCCGCTGGTGGCGTCATCAGCGCTGGCATGCACCGCCCGCCCCTTGCCGGCCTGTTTGGCTTGATACATCGCTTTATCGGCAGCGTGCATCAGGCTCTTGGCATCAGCACCTAAGGGTGGATGCGCCGCAATCCCGATACTGGTGCCCACCACGGCAACACCGGGTGATTTGCGGCCTGCTTGGACGAATGAAATTGGCTTTTTCACCGAAACCATAATCCGCTCGGTCACCACGTCGGCAGTTTCAAGATTTACTTTGGTGTCGAGCAGCACCACAAATTCGTCACCGCCCAAGCGCGCCACGGTGTCGGTGTCGCGCACAGCGGTTTTGAGGCGGCGCGCCACCTCGCACAGCACGTTGTCGCCGATGTCATGCCCGAAGCGGTCATTGACAGCCTTGAAGCCGTCCAGGTCGATAAACAACACTGCCACCATCTCGTGGGTGCGATTGGCGCGGGTCAGCGCGCGCTCCAGCAAGGCTTGCAGAGTCCCGCGATTGGGCAGGCCGGTCAGCGAATCGTGCTCGGCGATATAGCGCAAGCGGTCGGCTGCCATTGAGCGCGACGACACGTCTTCAATCAAGGCCATGATCGAGACAACTTCGCCGGTAGGCGCAGTGAGTGCCGAGTTGAACCACTCGCAAACCGGTTGGTCACCATCGCGGGTGACAATTTTGCATTCGATCCGATTGCGGGTTTCGCGCCCCTCTTTGAGCGCCTGAATTGCCGCTTCCAGGCGGGCTCGTTCGTGGGGGTTCGCTGAGGCAAAAAAGCTTAAGCCTTGGCCCATCACTTGCGCTTCAGTCCAGCCAAAAATTTGGGTGGCGCGCGGCGACCAATTGGCCACCCGCAAATCGGCATCGAACTCGATCACCGCCAGGGGGCTGTTGTTGATGTGGAAGGCCAGGCGCTGATTGGCAGCTGCCAGCTCAGCGTTGGCAGTGCGCAGCTTGTCGATCGGCAGGCCCACCGACACGAACCCATAGACCGTGCCATTGTCGTCGCGCAGCGGGTGCAGATTCACTGTAAGCCACCCCGGTGCGGCATCGGTGTCGGCGCTGCGCGTGCGGCGCTCGAAATGCACTTCCTCGCCGTCTTGCAGGCAGCGCTGCACCAGCTTCATGAACCCGTCGATCTGTACCGTGCCGTAGAGGTCTGTCAGCAAAGTGCCCACCAACTCCTCCGGCGTGACTGAGAAGAGTGCGGCATATTCGCGGTTGGCGTAGGCGATGCGCAAATCGGCACTGACGATGGAAATGAGCGCACCGGTTTGGTGGTGCAGCGCCTGGGCACGATGAACCGGGTCGCACGCAAACGCGAGTGCGAGTTCGTAAGCTGGGGTGTTCATCGGATGCGCTCCTGGCTGGGCAATGCGTGGTGCGACGTGGTGCGACCTCGGGCGACGCGACGTGACGCGACGGCGGGCTACTGAAACGCCTGAATTCCGGTTTGGGCGCGCCCGAGAATGAGCGCATGCACGTCGTGCGTGCCTTCGTAGGTGTTCACCACTTCGAGATTGACCATGTGCCGAACCACGCCGTATTCGTCCGAAATGCCGTTGCCGCCCAGCATATCGCGCGCCACGCGGGCGATGTCGAGCGACTTGCCGCACGAGTTGCGCTTCATGATCGAGGTGATTTCAACCGCCGCCGTGCCCTCGTCTTTCATGCGCCCCAAACGCAGGCAGCCTTGCAAGCCCAAGGTGATCTCAGTTTGCATGTCGGCAAGCTTTTTTTGAATCAACTGGTTGGCGGCTAACGGGCGGCCAAACTGCTTGCGGTCCAGCGTGTATTGGCGAGCCCGATGCCAGCAATCTTCAGCTGCACCCAAGGCGCCCCAAGCGATGCCATAGCGTGCGGAGTTGAGGCAGGTGAACGGCCCTTTGAGCCCCTCAATTTCGGGGAATTCATTTTCAGCAGGCACGAACACTTGATCCATCACAATCTCCCCCGTAATCGAGGCGCGCAAGCCGAACTTGCCTTCGATCTTCGGGGCGGACAAGCCCTTCATGCCTTTTTCCAGAATGTAGCCGCGGATTCGGCCCGCGTCGTTTTTCGCCCAGACCACGAACACATCGGCGATTGGCGAGTTGGAAATCCACATCTTCGCGCCCGAGAGCGAAAAACCGCCCGGCACAGTGCGCGCCCGGGTCACCATCGAGCCTGGGTCAGAGCCATGATCGGGCTCGGTCAAGCCAAAGCAGCCGATCCATTCGCCGGTGGCAAGTTTGGGCAGGTATTTTTGGCGCTGGGCTTCCGAGCCAAATTCAAAAATCGGCACCATCACCAACGAAGACTGCACACTCATCATCGAGCGGTAGCCCGAGTCAACCCGCTCCACTTCGCGCGCGATCAAGCCGTAGCACACGTAGTTCAGGCCAGGGCCGCCATACTGCTCGGGAATGGTTGGTCCCAGCAGGCCCAGCGAACCCATTTCACGA
>JANLTH010000092.1:0-69500 GCA_031362865.1 Burkholderiales bacterium
TTCGGATAGTGGCTCCAGGCGATCGGCCACATGCGCACGAAAAGGTCTTTCATCTGCTGCGGCGAGTCGGCCAGAAACTCAGGAATGACCTCAATCGTGCGCACCGACCAGACCAGCGCGGCCACCAAAACTAGGTAGACAGCAAAGCGCGACAGCCGCTCGGCCGCCGAAAAACGTTGCCAGGATCGCGGTGACTGTGAAGTTGCGCCACCGGAAAGAGCGGTATCAGTCATCTTTTTCCTGCCTTCCGGTGGTGGTGGCAAAGACCCGCCGCACCACATTGGCAAGCAACTCGCCCACGAAAATCAGGCCGATGATGCAGAGCAAAATCGCGCCGACGAAGTCGTAGTCAAAGCGCTGAAACGCGGCGAACAGCGTGCCGCCAATTCCGCCTGCGCCGACGATGCCCACCATGGTGGAGTTGCGCAAGTTGGAATCGAGCTGATAGGTGGCAAAGCCGATGAATCGTGAAAACACCTGCGGCACGACCGAGAAAAAAATCACATTCAAAAACGAGGCCCCGGTGGCGCGCACGGCCTCCACCTGCTTCAGCGAAATCTCTTCAATTGCCTCGGCAAACAGTTTGCCGATAAAGCCGATTGAGGCCACGGTGAGTGCGAGTGAACCGGCCAACGCCCCAAAGCCCACCGCTTTGACGAACACAATTGCCACGATCACCGGGTGAAAGGTGCGCGCCAGCGCGATGATGGCGCGGGCCGGCCAGGTGGCCCAGGCGGGCATCAGGTTGCGTGCCGAAATGAGACCGATGGGCAGGGCCAGCGCGATGCCGAGGGCGGAAGCCAAAAAGGCGATTTGCAAGGACTCGGTCAAGCCTTTGATGAGCAGCTCGCTGCGCGTGAAGTTGGGCGAGAACATCGGGCTGTAGCGTTTGATCGCCTCGCCGATGCCCGTGATGATGCGTGGCCACGAAACGTCCATAGTCGAGAGTGCGTAGGCCACGTAGACGGCCAGAAAAAGCCACGCTCCGCGTGCCACCCAGTTGGTGGAGAATGGCTCTGGATAAGCCTTTTCAGGCATTATCTGGGCGTTCAGTGAAGCCATGCTTCGCCACCGTAGATGGTTTTGAGCATGGCATCGTCCAAGCCCGCGCCGGGGCCGTCGTAAACCACTTTGCCGCCCGCCATGCCGATCAAACGCTTGGCAAAGCGGCGCGCCAATTCTACGTCGTGCATGTTGATGACAACTGGCGTACCGGTGTCGGCGGCGATTCTGGCGAGCAGCTCCATGATCTCAACCGAGGTGCGTGGGTCGAGCGAAGAAGTCGGCTCGTCGGCCAAGATCAGACGTGGGCGCTGCATCACGGCACGCGCGATGCCGACCCGCTGGCGCTGCCCGCCAGACAGCGCGTCGGCGCGGCGATTGGCAAAGCCCGCCAAGCCTACCGTGTCGAGCAAATCAAAGGCGCGCTTGATATCGTCCGGTGCAAATTTGCGGAAGAAAGCACGCACCGGCGAGATGTATCCCAAGCGGCCCGAGAGCAAGTTTTCCATCACTGTCAAACGCTCGACCAAGTTGTATTCCTGAAACACCATACCGATTTCACGCCGTGCGTGGCGTAGCGCTGCGCCGCGCACGTGGGTAATGTCAGTGCCATTGAGCAGCACCGCGCCCGCCGTAGGTTCGACCAAGCGGTTAACGCAGCGAATCAGGGTCGATTTGCCAGTACCCGAAGGCCCGATGATGGCGGTGATGCCGGTGTCGTCAAAGTCGAGCGTGATGCCATCCAGCACGCGCTTGCCGACAACATATTCTTTGACCAAATTGCGGATAGAGAGAGTAGGCATGGTGAAGGCGACGATCTAGGGTTCTGGAACTTGAAAGCAGTATAGTGACAATCCCGTCTTTCCTGCGAGCCCTAGCCGATGCGCCTGCCCTTGACTGCTGCTTTTCTGCCCGTCCATTTGTGGTGGCTCGTAGGTGTCTACACCGCTGCCAGCTTGGCGCATTTTGTGCACAACGCCGAGTACATTACCTTCTACCCAAACATGCCCGCGTGGATTGGCCGCGAAACGGTCTACCTCGCCTGGCTCGCGATTGCCGCTGTCGGCGTTGCTGGGTTGCTGGCCTCGCGTCTACGCCTGCGGCCGCTCGCGGCACTTCTGCTGGCCGTCTACGGCGCGCTCGGCTTGGATGGCCTGGCGCACTACACACTGGCGCTGTGCTCCGAGCACACGCTGGCAACCAATTTCACCATCTGGGCAGAGGTGGTGTCGGGCTTTTTGCTTCTGCTGGCGGCGGGGGCGTGGATGGGCCGCTTGATCCGCGTGGAAGTACGCGCGCCCGTTCACGCGCGTGAATTCCAATGAGTGCGCCATCTGCCGCGGTCACCATCGAAGCAAGCAGCGATTGCGTCGCCCGGCTGCGCCGCCTCGATGCGTGCGCCGTATCGGACGCACTGGACCGGCTGCAACTGACCGGGGTGGTCACCGGCATCCCGCAGCGGGCGGGCCATGGGCGCATCGCGGGCTGCGCGGTCACCGCCAAGTTGGGCGTTGGCGTGCGTGATCCGAACGCGGCACCGGTTCACCTGGGCTGCACGGCAATCGAAAGCGCCGGGCCCAATCACGTGATTGTGATCGAGCAGCGTAGCGGTGTCGAAGCCGGTAGCTGGGGCGGTTTGTTGTCTCTCGGGGCCAAAACGCGGGGCATTGCTGGCGCGATTGTCGATGGCCCGGTGCGTGACATTGACGAGGCGATTGGCTATGGCTTTCCGGTTTTTTGCACCCAGCTCACGGCATTGACCGCCCGTGGCCGGATTATCGAATTGGGCAATGCCGTCCCGGTACAAATCGGCAATGTGACTGTGCAGCCAGGTGACTATGTGCTGGCCGATCAAAGCGCGGTGATTTTTATCTCACCGCACAACATCATTGCGGTACTCGCCGCAGCCGAACAAATCGCCGCAAAGGAAGCAGCGATGGCACGCGCGATTACGGCGGGGACGCCGATTTCACAGGTGATGGGCGGCAATTATGAAAATATGCTGAAAGGAAATCAGAATGAGCAATGATTCTGCGAACGATGGTGCGAACGATGGTGCGAACGATTCTGCAAACAGCGCCACGAATGTCGGCCGCGCCGCCAAGCTCGATACCGCCACGATTAGCGACGCGCTTGATCGGCTTGGTATCGTCGGGCAGTGCTATCGCATCAAGCCGCGTGACCCCGGCTTTCGACTCGCCGGGCGCGCTTGGACTTTGCTCTATGGCCCGGCCTCCAACCCGCCGGGCACGGTGGGTGACTACATCGACGATGTGCCGCCCGGCAGCGTGTTGGTGCTCGACAACGGCGGACGAGAAGATGTCACGGTGTGGGGCGACATTCTGACCGAAATCGCGCACCGCAAAGGGATCGCTGGCACGGTGATCGACGGCATTTGCCGCGATGTCGCTTTGTGCCGTGAGCTGGGCTACCCGATATACGCCAAAGACCATTGGATGCGAACCGGCAAAGACCGGGTGCAGGTGGAAGCGACCAACGTGCCAGTCAACATCGGCAACGCGCGAGTCGTCCCGGGTGATTTGCTGCGCGGCGATGCCGACGGTGTGTTGGTGATTCCTCAAGCGCACGAGTCAGCCGTGCTGGCCCTGGCAGAAGAGATTGAAGCGGCTGAAAATCAGATTCGCCAGGCAGTGCGCGCGGGCATGCGGCTTGATGTGGCGCGCCAGCAGTTCAAATACCACCAGTTGCAGACGCGCGCCAAGGCTTGAGGAAGTTCGACCCGATGCGGCGGTTCAACCCACCGCACCCGGTCGCCAAGCTGCCGCGTTTTCGATTACTTCTGCTTCGATTACTTTTTCTTAGCTGCCGCCTCGCGCGCGGTCTCTTTTTCGTAAGCGGCCTTGTTGAATTTCTCGCCGCCGGCCTCAGCCACTTGGCGCACAATTTCCCAGTCTTTCTGGAAGGTCACGGGGAAAAAGCGGTCAGCCCCGTCAAAGGCTTTTTTCATCTCGTCCGGAAAGCGGTAGTCGTAAAAACACTTCACCATCTGGTCGCGAAACTTGGGCTCCAAGTCATGCGCGTAGGCGAACGACGAGGTCGGGAACTTGGGGCTTTTCCAGATGATTTTGAATTCATCTTCTTTGATTTGCCCGCGTGAGGCCATCCGATAAAACACGTCGGAAGCGACCGGAGCGGCATCGTAGTCACCCGAGCGCACGCCGAGAATCGACTGGTCATGCTTACCGGAAAAGAGGATCTTGTAGTCTTTGTCCGGGGCCAAACCCTCTTTCGGGAATAGCGCCATCGGGGCCATATGGCCTGAATTTGACGATGGTGCGGTGTGCGCGACTTTCTTGCCTTTGAGGTCAGCCAGCTTGGCGTAGGGCGCGTCTTTCTTCGTTACCACGATCAGGTTGTAACCCTGAAACTCCTTCTCCGTTCCCTTCACTGCAAACGGAACCGCACCGGCAATGTTGACGGCGAATGCGGTGGGGCCGGTCGAAAAACCGCCCACATGCAAGCGCCCCGAGCGCATCGCCTCAATTTCAGCCGCGTTGGATTGCACTTGGTAAAACACCACGCGCTTAGCCGTACATGAAGCCAGATGCGCTGTGAAAGGCTTGAAGATGTTCTCGTAGACGGCCGGGTCTTCTACCGGGGTATAGGTGAACACGATGGTTGACGGCACCTTGTGCTTTTTCGCGTCAGCAGGTGGGTCAGCCACCATGTCTTTGTTCTCGTCGCAATACAGCGCATCGAGGTCGCCGCGATGCTTGCAGGCATCTTGGGCGTAAACCGAAGAAAACGTCAGCAATGAGCTGAGCAAAACGGCAAAAAGATGGGAAGCGCGCATAGTGGTCTCCAGTAACGAAGCATGGATTATAGAGGCGGGAAATCAGTCGGGATAGCCCAACACCGGCTGCCCAAACCCCTCAGCCGCACGCCAGCCTGGCTGCTTGGTGAAGAGGTTGCTGACCATGCCGCCGGGGTCATAGCTCAGCGCCCGGCCGGGGTTGCGTAGTCGCCATTCGGCCATCAGTTCAGCGCCGGTTTTATAGTGCGGCACCTTGTTCGCGAAGCGCGCGAGCGACTGACCGCGCCAGCCTGCGTCTTTCATTTCCGGCCAGAGCTGGTCCGCGTGGTTGATGTTCCACGTCGGCTCCAGCTTCCACATTTCGCGCCCAAGAATGTCGCCAAAGATGAAGAGCCTGCCATCGACAATTTCAAATTCGGTAGGGTCGCTGCCCAGCTTGATGCCGAAGGCGGCACCGCTGCCGCAGAAGCCGCCGTACTGCGGCTCGTACTTGGCAGGATTCGCATCGAACAGTCGCTTATGTTCCGCCGTGGCAAAGTAGTACATGCGCGTCGGGACGACGGCGGGCAGAGCAGAGAAGATTTCATTGACACCACGAGCAGACTTGCCTTGCGTGAAGTAGGCGACCGGGTCGTAGCCCAGCAGCATCACATCGTCGCCGCGCGGATTTTTGGTCGTGGCGTAAGGCGTGCCGCAGGCTTGAAGCAACAGGGCCAGCACGACGACCAGACAGGCTTGAAGACGTTTCATGGGTGCGGCTCTCCAACAAGTGTGCCTGAAGAAGTCCGTCCGTGGCGGCTCTTCAAGACATGCCCAGTGGCCGGAACTACCGGATTCGCGAAATTCGCGCACCTACGGCCGACAGCTTGGCCTCGATCTTCTCATAACCCCGATCCAGGTGATAGATGCGGTCCACGATCGTCTCGCCTTCAGCCACCAGCCCGGCAATCACCAAGCACGCCGAGGCGCGCAGGTCGGTCGCCATCACGGTGGCCCCGGTGAGCCGCGCCGCGCCGTGGACGATGGCAGTGTTGCCTTCAATGTCGATTTGCGCACCCAAGCGACGCAACTCTTGCGCGTGCATGAAGCGGTTTTCGAAGATGGTTTCAACCACGGTCGCCGTGCCGACCGCCACGCAATTGAGCGCCATGAATTGCGCCTGCATGTCGGTCGGGAATGCTGGGTGCGGCGAGGTGCGGATTGAGACCGCGCGCGGGCGGCTGCTGGCGCGCACCCGAATCGTGTCGCCCGCCACATCAACAAGAGCACCGGCTTCCTTGAGCTTGTCGATCACCGCTTCGAGCGTGTCTGCGCGTGCGCCGCGCAAGGTCAAGTCACCACGGGTTGCGGCGGCGGCCACCATGAAGGTCCCGGTTTCAATCCGGTCGGGCATCACGCGATGGGTGGCACCGTGCAGGGCGGGCATGCCCTGAATCACGATGCGGTCAGTGCCAGCGCCCTGAATCTTGGCACCCATCGCGATCAGGCAGTCAGCAAGGTCGATGACCTCGGGCTCGCGCGCGGCGTTGTCGAGCACGGTTTCGCCTTGCGCCAACACCGCAGCCATCATCAGATTTTCGGTGCCGGTGACAGTCACCATGTCGGTCACGATGCGCGCGCCTTGCAGCTTGCCGCTGGCGTGCCCAGCTTTCGCGTAAATGTAGCCATGCTCGATGCGGATTTGCGCGCCCATCGCTTCCAGCCCTTTGGTGTGCTGGTCGACCGGCCGTTCGCCAATCGCACAGCCGCCGGGCAGCGAAACCTTGGCCTCACCGCAGCGCGCCACTAGCGGGCCGAGCGCCAAGATCGAGGCACGCATGGTTTTGACCAACTCATAAGGCGCTTCGGCCTTGCTCAAACCGCCGCCATCCAAACTCACGGTGTGGCCTTCACGCACCACATTAACCCCCATTTGCTCGATCAACTTGAGCATCGTGCCCACATCGTCTAGATGCGGCACATTGGTCAGGTGCAGTGTGTCGGCGGTGAGCAGCGCTGCACACATAATCGGCAGCGCCGCATTTTTCGCCCCAGAAATGGCGATTTCGCCGTGCAGCGCAATGCCGCCTTCGACTTTAAGTCTGTCCATTCTGGTACTCGGCGGGGGTCATGGTTTTCATCGAGAGCGCGTGAATCTCGTTACCCATCAACGCGCCTAGCGTTTTGTTGACCAATTGATGGCGCGCGATCAGGCGTTTGCCTTCGAAGGCCGCGCTCACGATCACGGCCTCAAAATGATGCCCGTCGCCCTGCACGTGCAGGTGCTCGCAGGCAAGGCCTGCCGCGATCAAACGTTCAATTTCAGCAGCTTCAAACATGGAAATCCCTCAATTAGTGGCGCAACTTGTAGCCGCGCTGCAGGAGCCAAAGAATCCAGCCCGAAAGCAGCGCCCAACAGACAAATGCAACGGCAAGCGAAAGCCAGGGGCTGACATCGGACACGCCAAAAAAGCCGTAGCGAAAGCCGTCAATCAAATAAAAGAATGGGTTCAGATGCGATACCGCCTGCCAAAACGGCGGCAAGCTATGAATCGAGTAGAACACACCGGAAAGAAACGTGGCGGGAGCCACGAGGAAATTCTGGAAGGCCGCCATCTGGTCAAATTTGTCGGCCCAAATACCGGCCAGCATGCCAAAAGCGCCCATGAAGGCCGCCCCTAGCAATGCAAACGCCAGAATCCATAGCGGGTTATGCAAGGCGGGTACCGCAAACACCAAACCGGCTGCAAACACGCCAGCGCCGACCACCAGGCCGCGAATAATCGCCGCGCCAACGTAGGCGGCAAACAACTCAGCATGCGAGAGTGGCGGCAGCAGCACAAAAATCAGATTTCCGGTGATTTTTGACTGAATCAGCGACGAGGAGCTGTTGGCAAAACTGTTTTGCAAGAGCGACATCATCGCCAGGCCCGGCACCAAAAACTCGGTGTAGCGCACGCCGGGATAGACGGTGACACGGTCTTGCAGCGCGTGCGAGAAAATCAGCAAATACAGGAGCGCGGTCAAGACTGGGCCGGTCACGGTCTGACCCTTGACCTTCCAGAAGCGCAGCACTTCTTTGAAAAAGAGCGTCTGAAAACCGGTCATGCCGCCGCCGCGAGTTTGTTGGAGGTGAGTTGCAGAAAGACCTCTTCCAGGTCAGGCTGTTCAATCGCGAGGTCGATAACGGTGCATCCCCCCTGCCTCAGTTGGGCGAGCAGGCCCTCCACTTCAGAATGCGCATGCAAGGCGAAGCGAACACTGCCGTCAGCGCCCCGAAGGGTGGCCTGGGATGCCAACTCGGCAGGCAACGCCGCGCCAGAAAATTTGACCCGCAATGAGGCCTGAGCGTGCCGCTTGAGCAGGTTGGCGGTGGTGTCTAGCGCGATGATTTGGCCGCCCTTCATCATGGCAATACGATTGCACAGCGCCTCGGCTTCTTCCAGGTAGTGAGTGGTCAGCACAATCGTGTGCCCATCTTGATTCAAGCGGCGAATGAATTGCCACAGGGTTTGGCGCAACTCTACGTCGACCCCGGCGGTGGGCTCGTCCAACACAATCACCGGTGGGCGATGCACCAGCGCTTGACCCACCAGCACACGGCGTTTCATGCCGCCGGAAAGTGAGCGCATGTTGGCATTCGCTTTGTGGGTCAGGTCCAGGTTCTCAAGAATTTCATCGACCCAAGCATCATTGTTCTTGATGCCAAAATAGCCAGACTGAATCCGCAAGGTTTCGCGCACGGTAAAAAAGGGGTCGAACACCAGCTCCTGTGGCACCACACCCAAGGCGCGGCGGCTGGCGCGGTAATCGCTGACCACATCGTGCCCCATGACCTTGACCGTGCCCGCATTGGCGCGCGCCAGGCCGGCGATGATGCTAATCAGCGTGGTTTTGCCGGCCCCATTCGGCCCCAGCAACCCAAAAAACTCGCCCTGCCCAATGTCCAGACTCACGCCATTTAGGGCTTGAAGGCTACCGTAGGATTTTGCAACCCCGGAAATGTGGATGGCTGGAGTGGTCATTTCAGAAAACAAAACGGGCGGCATCGTTTCCGAAACCGCCCACTGACTTCCGATTAAAAAAGAGGGGAATAGCGCGCGATCAAGCAGCGAACAGCAGGCTCTCGACACCGTACACACGCGCCAACTGCCGGACGTTGTGCGGAACTGCTAAGAATTCTACCGGTTTGGTGTTGGTTGCCGCCTGCGCGCGCCGCCACTGAAGAAACACCGCCAACACGCTCGAATCGCAAGTTTTGAGCGATGCCAAGGCAATCTGCCCGTCGGTCGCGAATACCGCGGACCCGCGTGCGGCAAGCTCGCGCGCGTTGGCGTGCGTAATGCTTTCGGGAATGGTTGATTGCGTCATGGGAAAATCGCCGGGCGCACGTGCCGATGCTTCTCGCAGGCGCTTAGCTCTTGCGCGCCGCGTTCGACTTGTTCATTGTGGCGAGGCTTTTCAGCAGGCCGTCGATGCCGGCGTTATTCACCTCGGTGCGAAACGTGCTGCGATAGTTTTCCACCAAGCGCGCGCCGAACACCGTGATGTCGTACACCTTCCATTTGCCGCCCGATTGCGCCATGTAGTAGTCAAGACCAATCGGCTCAGCACCGGGCTGAATCACCTCGGAACGTACCAATTTCTCACCGTCACCCAGATCGCGCATCGGCTTGTACTTGATGACGGTGCCTTCTCGATAGGTCGAGAGTGCGCCCGAGTAGGTGCGAATCAACAGGGTACGAAACTCGGCGACCAACTGCGCCTTTTGCGCCTCGGATGCCTTGCCCCAGTGTTGCGCCAGCGCGTCTTTGGTCATGCGCTCGAAGTCGAGCACCGGAACAATCTTGGCTTCCACCAAGTCCGCGACCTTTTGGCGGTCGCCTGCCTGAATGGCTTTGTCCGACTTGACGGTGTTGACCACGTCATCTACCGCTTTGCGGATGAAGGTGTCAGCCGTGTCTTGCGCAGCCACGCTGCTTGCAAAGCCGACTGCCACCATTCCGGCGAGCAAGAGACCAACGAGACGATGCGAGGCTTTAACCAACGAATGAGTAGTCATGGCTTGATAAGAAGGAAAGGGGGACTTCCGGTTTTGTTCGGCATCAGGCGGCACACTGGCGTGCCGCTCTTGCCACACACAACGCGCCAGCTGCTACTGCGGCTGACCGGCCGCAGCCGAATCAGGCGAATTGCGCGAATTGCTTACAACTTCGACCTGCGGCGCGCCGGCATCTGACGTTTGACTTTCAACCGCTAGCGCAGGCACGGCACCAGTAACACCACCTGGCCGTGGAACCGGCACGGGTTTGCCTTTGGCAAATGCTGCCCGCTGATTTGGCGCATCAAACCACGCCTGCTCGGCGGGGGTTTTGGGTATCAAAGCCCCATCGCCCGGATGCGGTAGTGCCGCCGAAAACGCCAGTGGGACGCGCCCTGAGCTGCTGTCGAAGTCGCCACCCGGAGGTGGGTTGCCGTCATGAATCAAATAGCGGCGACGCTGTAGGTAGGCATTGCGCACAAAGGCGTATTCGTCTGGCGATGCTTGCTCAAGCACGCTAGAGGCGTTCAGCACGCGCGAGCGCTGGTTCACAGCACGCAACGAGTAGAGTGCCATGCGGTCAAAACTGGGGCGAATGCGGCGCAACGGATCCATCCGCGAGTACAGCAAAAGGCCCGCAGCGTCGCGTACGGTGGATGGGCCGAACAGGGGGAGAACCAAGTAGAAACCGTTGCCGACACCCCAACGCCCCAAGGTTTGGCCGAAGTCCTCATTCTGCTTTTCCAGCCCCGCGGCGGTGGCGATGTCAAAGCAGCCGAACATGCCCGGAAAGGTGTTAACGACCAAGCGACCGGTCGCGTCCAGTGCCGCATGGGGTTTGGCTTGCAGGATGTCGTTAAGCAGCACAAACGCATCATCGATATGACCAAACACGCCGCCGATGCAGCTGCGCAACGGCTCCGGCACAATCGCCGCGTATCCCGAAGCGACCGGCTTAACCACGGCATCATCGATCCCTTTGTTCAAACCGAACATGGCGCGATTGAAGCCTTCGAAGGGGTCAATATTCGGGCTGGAAGGCGTGGCGCAGCCACCCGCGATCAAAGTCGCCAAGGTGAGAAGCAGGGCCAAAATTTTCTTCATGTCGTCTACCGTGCCTTAAGGTCGCATTTTATTGCCACTTCGCTACTGCTGCTTCGGCGCTTCCTGCGCCTTGTTGTACAAAAACTGGCTGATGAGGTTTTCCAACACCACTGCCGACTGGGTTTTCTTGACCCTGCCGCCTTCGGTCAGCTTGACTTCGTCCCCACCGGCTTCCAAACCGATGTACTGCTCGCCTAATAAGCCTGAGGTCAGAATTTTGGCCGAAGAGTCTTTCGGGAAAGCATACCGCTTGTCCATGTTCAGTTTCACGATCGCCATGAACTCTTTGTCGTCGAACTGGATCGCCCCAACCCTGCCTACTACAACCCCGGCACTCTTGACCGGCGCACGCGGCTTCAATCCACCGATGTTATCAAAGCGCGCTTCGACCGTATATGTCTCAGAGAAATTGAACGAGCCCAAGTTCCCGGCCTTTAGCGCCAAAACAACAAGCGCCAGCATCCCCAGCAACACAAACGCACCCACCATCAGATCCACGGACTTACGGTTCATTATTTACCTCCAGTAAACATCAACGCGGTCAGCAGAAAATCCAACGCCAGCACCGCCAGCGACGATCCGACCACCGTGCGCGTCGTGGCGCGTGCCACACCTTCAGGGGTGGGCTGACAATCAAAGCCTTCAAAGAGCGCGATAAAAGTGCATGCGATTCCGAATACGATCGATTTAATGACCCCGTTAAGCACGTCTTCAAACACGTCCACTCCGCTTTGCATTTGTGACCAAAACGCGCCGTCGTCTACGCCGATCAAGACGACACCCACCACCCAGCCGCCAAAAATACCAATCGCCGAAAACATCGCAGCCAGTAGTGGCATCGCAATCACACCGGCCCAGAAACGCGGTGCGATGATCCGGCTCAAGGGCGAGACCGCCATCATCTCCATTGCAGTCAATTGCTCACCGGCTTTCATCAAGCCGATTTCGGCGGTGAGCGACGTGCCCGCCCGCCCCGCAAACAAGAGGGCCGTGACCACTGGGCCCAATTCACGCACCAGCGAGAGCGCGACCAAGAGCCCCAGGGCCTGCTCCGAGCCGTAGCGTTGCAGCGTGTTGTAGCCTTGCAAACCAAGTACAAACCCGACAAACAGCCCCGAAATGAGGATGATAATCAACGAGTAATTGCCGATGAAATTAATCTGATTGGTTACCAAGCGCGGGCGCTTGAACGAAGTGCCGGAGCTGGCAATCGTCGTCCACAGAAACCGCGCCGCATACCCCAGGCGCGCCACGCTGCCGGTGAGGCTCGTGCCCAGTCGCTCAACCCACTGCAAGCCGCCGCTCATGCGCGCAGCCCCAAATCGTTGGCATAGTCTGCCGCCGGGTAATGAAAAGGTACTGGGCCATCAGCAGCTCCAGAAATGAATTGCTTCACGTAGGGCATCTCGGAGGCACGGATTTCGTCGGGCGTGCCTTGTGCGATGATCTTGCCGTCACTCAAGAAATACACAAAATCGACAATCGCGAGTGACTCCGCGACATCATGGGTCACCACGATGGAGGAAGCCCCCAGCGCATCATTGAGCGTGCGAATCAGGTTGGCAGTGACCCCAAGCGAAATTGGATCCAGACCGCCGAATGGCTCGTCATAAAGAATTAATTGCGGATCGAGCGCAATCGCACGCGCCAGCGCGACGCGACGCGCCATGCCCCCTGAAATTTGCGCAGGCAGCAGCGCATGCGCGCCACGCAAGCCTACCGCATGGAGCTTCATGAGCACCAAGTCGCGAATCATGGCCTCGGTCAGATCGGTATGCTCGCGCAAGGGGAAAGCGACGTTGTCGAAGACGCTCATGTCGGTGAACAATGCCCCAAACTGGAACAGCAGGCCCATCTTCCGGCGCAGTGCATACAGATCGTGCTGCGCGAGCTTGGCCACATTCTGACCATCGACATCCACTTGGCCCTGCTGCGCTAAATACTGCCCTCCCAACAGACGCAGGATGGTGGTTTTCCCCGAGCCGGAGCCACCCATCAGAGCCACCACTTGACCTCGCTTGACGGTCAGATTCAGATTTTGCAAGATGGCCCGACCGCCCGGTTGATAAGCAAAGGTCACATCACTTAACGTGACGATACCGGGGGCAGTGGCTGAGGGTGAAGACATCGGTGCAGATCGGGACTTTATCGAAACTTGCCAGTCAGGTAAGCGGGAGATCGGGCGGCGAGGTCTGAGCGGCTTGCAGCGCTTTCGCGGCACATGAGATCAAAGACAACACAATTAACAATTCTAGCAATGCAGCCGTGGATAAGTTCACAGGCTTGAGCCACCGATCATGCGAAGATGCGACTGTCAGGATTTCGTCACCACATTTCGTCACCGAATTTTCGTCACTATTCATCATTCCTCTCGATGCCCCTCGCGCTGCAATTTAACCAAGTTGCGAAACGCTATGCCAAACTCGAACGCGAAGCAGTTCGCGGTGTCTCATTTGGCGTGCCGGTTGGTGCCGCCTTCGCCTTGGCCGGGGTCAATGGTGCGGGCAAATCGACCTTGATGAAATGTCTGCTCGATTTGACCGCAGCCGACAGCGGCACGATTGCGCTTTTTGGGGTAGACAGCCGCAGGCCCGAAGCGCGCCGTGGCTTGGGGTTTTTGCCCGAGCGGTTTACGCCGCCTTTCTACCTGACCGCGCGCGACTATCTACGGCTTTACCTCGATCTGACTGGCACGCCGCAGGACCAGGCGGTGGTCGGCGCGATGCTGGAAGACCTCGATCTTGACCCCAAGGCGCTGGCAAGCCCGGTACGTCAGCTTTCAAAAGGCATGGCACAAAAGCTTGGGCTAGCGGCAATTTTTCTCAGCCAGCCGCGCTTGATTGTGCTCGATGAGCCGATGAGCGGCTTGGACCCCAAAGCGCGCGCCTGCGTCAAGCGGGTGCTCAAGCGAGTGCATCGCGCGGGCGCAACCATTTTTTTTACCTCACACGCTTTAGCCGACGTCGAAGAGCTGTGCGATGCCCTGGCAGTAATCGATGCGGGGCAATTGAAATTCTGCGGCACCCCTGCCGCCTTGCTCGCGGCGCAGCGCACCGATTCGCTCGAAGCTGCTTTTCTAAACGTAACTGAGTAATCGGGTAATTGACTAATGGCCAAGCCGCTACTGTTGCTGGTTGACGATGACGTACTGATCAGCGAAACCCTTTCGCTGATCCTGAGCCGTGATTTTGAAGTGCATGTCGCCGCCTCGCGCTTGGGCGCCATCGAACTGATGCGCAAACTGTTTCCGGCACCAGAGCTCGCCTTGGTCGATTTGGGTTTGCCACCGGTACCGCATGAGCCCACCGAAGGTTTCGCCCTGATTGGTGCCCTCCTAGCGCACAACCCAGCGATGAAAGTGCTCGTGCTTTCCGGTCAGGACGAAGACGGCGCAGGCCGTCAGGCACGCGCGCTCGGGGCCACCGACTTTGTGGCCAAACCGGCCAATCCGGCGAAGTTGCGGGCAATGCTGCTGGCGGCGTTTACCGCGCTCCAAGCGGAAGCGAATTCCAGCACGGCGCTCAGCCCAGTTACCCGGCCGATGGCGCTGCGGCAGCCCGTATTCACTTATGAACCAGACACGACCATCCCACCGCACCCAGCCCCTGGTCTGGCACGCGCGACTGCGGCATCCGCGCCCGGCGCCGCCCCGATTGACCCATTCGCGGGCTTGATCGGCGTCAGTGCTGCGGTGCAAACCCTGAAATCGCAGCTGGCGACCTTCGCCGACTCGCCGTTTCCGGTGCTGCTGGAAGGCGAATCCGGCGCCGGCAAAGAAATCGCCGCCAGCGCCTTGCAGCAAAAGAGCAATCGGCGCGACAAGCCTTTTTTGGCGCTCAATTGCGCGGCGATTTCGCCTAACTTGGTGGAGCCCACCCTGTTCGGTTACGCCAAGGGCGCATTCACCGGGGCGCTCGGTAACAAAGCCGGCTACTTTGAAGATGCCGCCGGTGGCACCCTGCTTCTTGATGAGATCGGTGAGCTGCCGCTCGAACTGCAAGCCAAGCTCTTGCGCGTGCTGGAAAACGGCGAGTTCAATCGGGTCGGCGAGACTCAATCACGCCGCTCGCAGGCCCGCATCGTAGCGGCCACCAATCGCGATTTGCGGCAGGAAGTCAAGCAAGGGCGGTTCCGCGCCGACTTGTACCACCGGCTCTCCGTCTTTACAGTACGCGTCCCGCCTCTGCGCGAGCTGGGTGACGACAAGTTAGCCTTGCTGACACACTTCAGCGCACTCTATTCCAGTGCCGGAGAACTCAAACCATTTACGCTCGACGAGACCGCCGCGCGGGTCTGGCTGCGTTACCCTTTTCCCGGCAATGTGCGCGAATTACGCAATATTGTGATTCGGTTGTCGGCCAAATTTCCTGGGCGAATCATCAGCGCGGCTGAGTTGGAGCCAGAGCTCGATTGGGTCAACGCCGACGAAGGCGTGCGTGCGCCGGTTGCCACCAGCGACCCTGCTGCTGCCGAGCCGGATTCGCTGGCCCATATCGCCGTTTTGCACCTCTCCCGCCCCGGCGCCGAATTCCGCCTTGATGCCACCTTGAGTGCGTGGGAGCGCGCCTATGTCGATGCGGCGCTGAAAATGGCGCATGGCAATGTTTCCCACGCGGCGCGGCTGTTGGGCGTGAATCGCACCACGCTGTACAGCCGCATGACGATCCTGCACAAGGCTTGATGATGCCCGCTCAGCACCTCTCTAGAATGCCTGAAGAGCCTTATCTGGCGCGCCTCTTCAAGCATTGTTCGAGTATGTTTGGAGCGCTTGCATGAGCATTTACCTGGATCACTTCGGCTTGACCGAAGCCCCCTTTCGCATCACGCCGCATACCGATTTCTTTTTTGACGGGGCCAATCGTGGTGCGACCCTGGAAGCCTTGCTCTACGCGATTACGCACGACGAAGGCATCGTCAAAGTAACCGGCGAAGTCGGCACCGGCAAAACCATGCTATGCCGCGTGCTGATGGAGCGCCTGCCCGAGAACGTGACGACCGTGTACCTCGCCAATCCGTCACTCGAACCCGATGCCCTGCTGCGGGCGATTGCCACCGACATTGGTTTGCCTGCCTCAAAAAGCCAAGATTCCCACGGCCTGACCTCGCTCTTGCAGGAGTATTTGATACGGCTCTACGCGGCTGGCAAGCGCGTGGTGGTACTGATCGACGAAGCGCATGCCATGCCGCAAGAGTCACTCGAAGAAGTGCGCCTGCTCTCCAATATCGAATCCTCGCGCCACAAACTGCTGCAGTTGGTGCTTTTTGGCCAACCTGAGCTGGATGAAATTTTGACGCTAAACGCGATGCGCCCGCTGCGCGAGCGGATTACCCAGATTTTCAGACTCGAAGCCCTGCGTCTGAGCGATATTTCAGCGTATGTCAACTTCCGCTTGAAGCAGGCCGGTCAGCGCGGCCGCAGCCTGTTTGATGAGGGCGCGCTCAAGCTCTTGGCGCAGCACTCCGAGGGCTTGACCCGCCGGGTCAATATTCTGGCCGACAAGTCGCTGCTCGCCGCCTTCGCGGACGGGCGCGATCATGTGGAGATCAAACACGCCAAAGCAGCCGTGGTTGATGCGAACTTCGTCTCGATTTCGCCGCAGCCTTGGTTCGCGCGACTAACGGGCCGCCAGTCGCGCCTGCCTATCGCGCCCGGCTGGGTCGTGCTGGTGTTGGCGCTGGTGTTGGCGATTGGTGTTGCGGCCGGTTTTTGGTTGGTCGAGCCTTTAATGGCAGGCTTCGGCAGCAAACGTTGAGCCACCCCTTTTTTGGCCGATACCCTAAGTAAATCAATGTGTTGCAATTCGTTCTTGCCGTGATAAAGTGAAAAGTGCTTTCATTTTGAGCAATTTGCGCCCTCTGTGTTTGGCGTACTCTACCCACTGAAATGACCCCTATGCAACACCGGCCACGCCGCCACTCCCCAACCTTCAGCCTAGCTCTGACCATCGCGCTGGTCGGCTGTGCGCACACGCCAACGCAGACCCTGATCAAGCCTGCCGATCAGCACATCCGCCAAGAAAATCTGCCGCCGCCAATTGTGCAGGCCGACATTCCGCCGATTGTGCGCGCCGCACCACTGCCGCCCGCGCCAAAGCCTGCAAGCAAAGCTGAAACGTATAGCGTGGTGGTCTCCGATGTGCCGGTGCGCGAGTTGCTGTTCGCGTTGGCGCGCGATGCCAAAGTCAACGTCGATATCCACCCTGGCATTTCCGGTACTGTTACGCTCAACGCGCTCGACCAAACACTGCCGCAATTGCTCGGCCGCATCGCCCGGCAGATCGACATTCGCTACGAAATGCAAGGCCGCAACTTGGCCGTGATGCCTGACAGCGCCTACCTGCGCAACTACAAGGTCGACTACGTCAATTTGTCGCGCGATGCCACAAGCTCAGTCTCGGTGGCCACCGAGATCGGCAGCACTGGGCGCGGCGCGCTCAATACCAGCGGCGCAGCCTCAGGTAACAACTCCGCGACCACGCTCTCCACCAACGCCAATAACCGCTTTTGGGACACACTCACCTACAACATCTGCTCGATGATCGCCGCTACCCGCATCATGACCGGGGAAGAGCGCGAAGCACTCAAGCAAGGCCAAGTGCGCGAGAAAGAAGAACGGCTCACGCTGGCCCGCACGGTGGCCGGTGCAGGTCAGGGCGCCCCCCAGCTGTTGCAGCAGATTACTACCCAATCGGCTTCCGGGCCCACCATCTCTTGCGGTTTGGCAACTGGCACGGCAACCGGCGGTACCGGTGCCAGCGCGGCGGGAACAGCCGCCTCATCCACAACACCGGTGATGGCCAATCGCGAAACCGGCATCATGACGATTTTCGCCTCGCAGCGCCAGCACCAGCAAGTGCAGGAATTTTTGGATCTGGTGATGAATTCGGCCAAGCGCCAAGTGCTGATTGAGGCCACGCTCGTGGAGGTGGAACTATCGAGCAACTACCAGCAAGGGATTAATTGGCAGCGCCTGCGTAGCGGGGCTAACGACGGGGTTTCGATCACCCAGCAGCCGACCGGAACGTCCAACCTACCGACCGGTGCGACGCCCACCGATACCGCTACGTTGGTCAATCGGGTGACCCCGTTGCTGGGCGGCCCAGCGAGCCTTGCCAGCGGCCTGTTTTCGATTTCGATTTTTAACAGCGACTCCAAGCTCTTCGGCAATATCGCAGCCGCCATTTCACTGCTTGAGTCCTTCGGCAAAGTGCGGGTATTGTCCAGCCCCAAACTCTCGGTGCTGAACAACCAAACGGCAATGTTGAAAGTGGTCGACAACATCGTTTATTTCAGCCTCCAAGCGCAAATTACGCCTGCTGCGGTTGATGTCACCACCGGCGTCACCACCTCGCCGCGCACCGTCACCTACACCTCCACGCCCAATACAGTGCCGGTTGGCTTTGTGATGAGTGTCACGCCCTACATCGACGACGGCGATGGCGTGACGATGAACGTCAGGCCGACCATTTCGCGGGTGCTGCGCTATAAAAACGACCCTTCACCAGTATTGGCAGCCGCTAACGTGACCAGCCCGATTCCGGAGATTCAGACGCGCGAGATGGAGTCCATCCTCAAAGTGCAAAACAACCAGATCGCGGTGCTGGGCGGCTTGATGCAAGACAGTGTGAACGACAATCAAGACAGCGTGCCGGGACTGTCACGTATCCCGTTTGCGGGCGATCTGTTCAAGTACAAAAATGACACCAGCCGCAAAACCGAGTTGGTGATTTTTCTGCGCCCCACGGTGGTGCGCGACGCCTCGGTCAATGGCGATTTTCGCGAGTTTCGCAACTACCTGCCGGCGCAAGACTTCTTTGAGCGGCGCAACGAACTTCAGCCTGCCCCCCTCAGCCTTGAGGATTTGAAGCTCGACGCGCTTCGACCAGCGCCGCGGCCAAGCGTGCGCCCCACCAACTAAACCGGAGACTTCAGAATCATGAGTCTCTTGATGGACGCGCTGAAGAAGGCGGAAAAAAACCGCCCCGGTTCGACCCGGTCGAGCGCTGCGGATGAGGCGGGTGAGGAGCTGGCGCGGGCGCTCGCTGAAACTCCGCTCGAAGTGCCTCCCGCGCCCGTGCGCGCGACCCGATCCACGCCACCCGTCCGGCCCAGCAACAATTTCAGCGAACGCGACCCGCTCTCGCTGGTGCTGGCTGACGACCCACCGTTCGAACCCGCAGCCGCGCCCACAGCCACACCCGCACCCGCACCTGCCGGGCCGCGCCGGCGCGCTCTGCCTGCTGCGCCAATAAGCCCAAACAGCAACACGCCGATGCGCGGCGAGCGGCTCGCGGCGGCGAACGTCTTCAGTGCTAAAACCACGGCCGCTCCAACGCGCCGCAACGCCACCCCGCGCAAGCCGAAAACGGGTTTCTATGCCGTCCTCGGGGCGCTGACGTTGGCGGCGCTCGGGGTAGTGGGCTATTTCTACTGGCAACTGACCGGCGGCCCCGGATTGGGAGGCGGATTGGGAGGCGGCTCGCTCGCAGGAAGTGGGGTTGGTCAAGTAGCTGGAGCGGGTGTTTCGGGAACGGTTGCGCCTCAGCCGCCAGTCCGACCGACCGAGACTGCGCTGAACGCGGTGACTTCGGCGACCACCGGTACAACTTCCCAGGCAAGTACAGCGACCGGGCCGAATGCCGTGCTTGCGGCAACGTCAGGGGCCACGCCAGCCGTCGCAAAATCTCCCGAGCCAGTGCCCGCCACATCGCCCCCTACAAAGACCGCACCGCCACGCCAACCGCTGCTACTCGCTGTGCCAGGAGTGCCTGCCGGAAGTCGCCCCCCTGCCGCCACGACTGCGGCGGCCAGCGCGCCGACGCTGGCCCCGGCCACGCAGATCAAAATCACCCGCACCACCAATCTGCCGAGCGTGCATGGCGGCGTGAGCACAGGCTACGAAGCCTTGCGCCAGGGCAAACACGCGGATGCGGAGCGCGCCTATCGCAATGCGCTGGAGGCCGATCGCACCAATCGCGATGCCTTGCTGGGCTTGGCTGCCGTGATGCAACGCACCGCTCGCAATGGCGAGGCTGAACGCCTGTTTGGCCGCCTGGTGGAGCTAGATCCTGAAGATGCCGACGCGCATGCCGGGCTGCTCGGCTTGCGGCAAAGCCGCGCCCCGGCTGACCAAGGGCGTGACGAATCGCGTTTGAAGTCGCTGATCGCGCGCGACCAACGCGCCGCCGGTAGCCCCAGCTCAGCCAACGCCACCACGGCCACTGCGGGGGCTTCGCAATTAGCCTTGGGCAATCAGCTTGCAGCGCAGGGGCGCTGGCCTGAGGCGCAGCAGGCTTACTTTGCGGCCCATTCAGCCGACCCGGGTAGCGCCGATATCCTCTACAACCTGGCGGTCAGCCTCGACCAGCTCGGGCAGCGGCGTTTGGCCAGCGACTATTACGACAAGGCGGCGGGCGCGGCGCAAACCCGGGGCGGGCAGTTTGATCTGGGCCGCGCCAAGGCGCGCGCGGCGCAACTGGCGGCCCCTGCAACGCCGTCAGCGTCGGCCACTCCGACCTCAACTCCGGTGGCGGCCCCGCAATGAATGCACCCGTGGCGGCGGCAAATCTGGCTCCGGTCGGAGTTGTCCCTGGAGGGGGTGCGGGCATTCCCATCCGCAGCGGCAAGCCACTGGGCAAAATTCTGGTTGAGCGCGGTATTTTGTCGGAAGACCAGCTGCGCATCGCCCTCAAAGAGCAAAAGCGCACCAACCGCCCCTTGGGCAAACTGCTCACCGGTTTGGGCTTTGTTTCAGAGGCCATGCTGCGTGAAGCGCTGTCCGAGAATTTGGGCGCGCAGGATGTCGATCTGGCGCGCATCATCATCGACCCGGCCGCGATTGCACTGATCCCGCGCGAATTCGCCAAGCGCCACGCACTTTTTCCGCTCGAACTCAACCGGCAGCGACGCACGCTCTCGATTGCGATGGCCGACACCAACAATGTGGTGGCGCTGGACCAGCTGCGCGCCCTCTTGCATGGACAGGCAATTGGCGATTTTGCGATCACCACGCTGTTGGGCGGCGAATCGGAAATCGCCAACGCGATTGAGCAGTATTTTGGCTATGAGCTGTCGATTGACGGCATCTTGCACGAGATCGAAACCGGCGAAATCGACTATCAAAGCCTGGCCCAGCAATCGGCCTCGACTGCGGGCGATGTCTACAGCCAGCCAGTGGTGCGCTTGGTCGACGCTTTGCTGGCCGATGCGGTACTGCGCGGCGCGTCTGACTTGCACTTTGAACCGGAGCAGAGTTTTTTGCGGGTACGCTACCGCATCGACGGCGTGCTGCGCCAGATCCGCGCTTTGCACAAGCAATACTGGCCAGCCATGGCGGTGCGCATCAAAGTGATGAGTGGCATGAACATCGCTGAAACCCGCGCCCCGCAAGACGGCCGGATTTCACTGTCGCTGACCGGCCGGATGGTCGATTTCCGCGTCGCCTCGCAGCCCACCACCCATGGTGAAAATGTGGTGCTGCGGATTTTGGACCGGCAGCGCGGCATTGTGCCCATCGACGGGCTCGGCCTGACCGACGAACAGTTAAGTTTGCTCAAGCTGATGATCGCCAGGCCCGAGGGCATCATTCTCGTCACCGGCCCTACCGGCAGCGGCAAAACCACCACGCTCTATTCGGTGCTAGGCCATATCAACACCGAAGCGGTCAACATCATGACGCTCGAAGACCCGGTCGAATACCCAATGAATATGGTCCGCCAGACCAGCGTTAATGAAGCGGCCAAGCTCGACTTTGCCAGCGGCATCCGCTCACTCATGCGCCAGGACCCAGACGTAATCTTGGTCGGTGAAATCCGCGATACCGACACTGCTGAGATGGCCTTTCGCGCCGCGATGACGGGGCATCAGGTCTATTCCACCCTGCACACCAATTCGGCGATTGGCGCAATTCCACGCCTGCTCGACATTGGCATCCTGCCGGACATCCTGGCCGGCAACGTGATCGGCATCGTTGGGCAGCGCCTGGTGCGCAAGCTGTGTCTGCATTGCCGCGAAATCAAGACCGCCGACGAAATCGAGTGCCGCATTCTGGGTATGGACCCCGCTGATGGGCCGCAGATCTATCGCGCGATCGGTTGCGAGCATTGCGAATATCAGGGCTATCGCGGCCGCTTGGCGATCATGGAATTGCTCAAGATGGATGCCGAGCTGGACGAATTGGTCGCGCGGCGCGCCACGATGCGCGAGATGCGCGAGGCGGCGCGCGAGCGCGGTTTTGTTTCGCTCGCTGACGACGGCTTGCGCCGCGTGCTCAACGGTATCACCACGCTCGACGAAGTGGCTCGCCTGGTTGACTTTACCGACCGCGTGGGCGGCGTGAGCAGCGCTAGCGCAGTCAGTGCAGTGCCTCCCGCGCACGCCTGACACTGCCTGAAGAACCGCGCCAGATGGCTGTCTTCGCCTATCAATCGATCGACCAGAGCGGCAAGCGGATCGCCGGGCAGCTCGAAGCGGTTAATCTGACCGACCTTGAGCAGCGCCTGAAAAAGCTCGGGCTCGATTTAATCAGCGCCACTCCCGCCGCGCTGGCACGCGCCCGATTTCAACTACTGCCGTCCCGGCCGATTGGCACTTCCGATCTCATCACCTTTTGTCTCATGCTAGAGCAGATGACCCGCGCCGGGGTGCGCGTTGTCGAAGCGCTGACCGACCTGCGTGACGCGATGGATCAGCCGCGTTTTCGCGAAGTGCTGGGCAGCCTGATCGAGTCGATTGAAGGCGGCAAGAGTCTCTCCGATGCACTCGCTGAGCACCCTGAAGTGTTCGACGACGTATTCGTCAGCCTGGTGCGAGCCGGTGAAAAGACCGGTAATTTGCCCGAAATCATGGACCAGTTGGCCGAGTCGCTCAAATGGCAAGACGAATTGCGCTCGCAGTTGAAAACGCTGGTCATGTACCCGGCGTTTGTGGGCACGGTGGTGTTGGGTGTCTCGGCATTTCTGCTGGTCTACCTGGTCCCGAAACTGGCAGGCTTGATTGTCAGCCTCGGGCAGAAGATTCCACTGTCAACTCAGGTGCTGCTGTGGCTCTCGAAGTTTGTGGAAACCTGGTGGCCGGTGATTCTCATCGTGCCATTTGCCACGATTGCGTGGTTTTGGTGGATGTTGAACAACTCGCGCAGCTTCGCCTTCTGGTTTGACGGCATCAAGCTGAAACTGCCCTTGATTGGCGGGCTGTTGCAGCGCATCATCTTGTCTCGTTTCGCACGGATTTTCGGGCTGATGTATGCCTCAGGAATCACCGTGCTCGAAGCGATTGGAATTACGCGCGACGTGGCCGGCAATCGCGTGATTGCGCGCGCGATTGGCGATGCCGGGCAGTTGATCCAAGAAGGGCAAAACATCACCGGTGCGTTCCAGTCGGTCAAACTCTTCCCGCCGTTGGTGCTGCGCATGCTAGCCGTGGGCGAGACCACCGGCGCGCTCGACGAATCATTGGCCAATGTGAGCTATTTTTACGACCGTGAAGTCAAGGAACAGGTAGACCGGCTCAAGGCACTGATCGAACCTGCGCTCACGGTGCTGATGGGGTTATTGCTGCTGGCGATTCTGGTGCCCTTGTTTGGCCCGATGTACGAAATGATCGCCAAGATCAAAGCCTGACGTGAAAAACTTTCTGCGCATCAAGCCACTCCAGCGGGTGCTTTACATCACCAGCGCGGGCGTGGACTGCTATCGCGTCTCGCGATTTCGCACCACGCTGGAGCAGCAGTTCGACCAAGATGAATTTGCGATTGCGCGCTTCTACGAATACACCGCCAGCGCGCCCGATGCGGTATACACGCTGATTGCTGACTTGATCGAAGAGGATTTCCGCACGGAGACGATCCCGCCACTACGCGGTACTGAGCGCAGCGCGCTGCTCGCACGGCGCGCCGCCCAAGCCTATCGCGATACACCGTTCGTCGCCAGCGTCAGTTTGGGGCGCGAGGCGGAGGAGGTGGCTAGCGCGGGCGGCACCGGCGTGGCAGGCACCATGCCGGGCAGCCAGCGGCGCGACGAAGCCGTGCAGTTGATGGCGCTGACAAACCCGGAGCCCGTGCAGTTTTGGCTCAAGTTGTTGCAGGCCAATGAGCACAAGATCGTGGCGATTCTGAGCCCGGCAACGCTTGCCGCCCATACCGCAACGGCCTTGGGCGTGCCAGCCGGCGCTGAGCGCATCGTGCTCGCCACGCTAACCAGTGCAGGCCTGCGCCAGTCGTATGTCGAGACCATCGGGAAAGAGCGCCGGACCCGCTTTTCGCGCCTAGCCAGCGACCCGGGTGACCTGGCGGCCAGCCCGGCCGCGCGCGCGCTTGGCCTGGTAGCCGAGGTGGCGCGCACCCAGCAATACCTGCAAGGCCTGCGCTTGATCGCGCGGGATGCACCGCCGGTGCCGGTGGCCTTGGTGGTGCCGCGAGCCGAGGCGGCCGATTTTGAAGCGGCTTTGCAAGCTGCCGAAGGCGCGCGCTTGGTGGCGCAAGTGTTTGTGGTGGACGACCTGGCGGACACTTTGTTTGTCAATGCCGCTGCCAAACGAGCGGGGCGCGACGCACCGGCATCGTTTGCGTCGCCTGCTGTCACACAGTTTTTCCGCCTGAACGCGTGGCGCGCGCGCGTCATCGCAACAGGTGCCGTAGTCGGGGTGCTGGGCCTGATCGCCGGGATTGCCTTGGGGGTTCAGGCGCTCACGATTGACCGCGCGACGGGTGGCCTGAATCAAGAAACAGCGGCGCTTGCCGCGCAGTATCGGCAGACCGCTGCGGCATTCCCAAAAAGCCCGGCACCGCTCGCCACCATGCGCATGACCGTGACAGCAGTTGAGCGTTTACAAGCACAGACTGCCAGCCCCGAATCGCTGCTGCGTGCCGTCGGCGCACAACTGGAGGCGCTGGGCGATTTCCAGATTCAGCGAGTGGACTGGCAGTTGGCAACCACACCGACCCCGCCCTTGACGAGCGACGGCGCAGCGCAGGTTGTCCCGCTTGCAGAGGGCGTGACACCGGCTGGTGGCGCGGCAAGCTTGCGCTACGAAGTGGTGGTCTTGAGCGGGCGCTTGCTGCTGCCTGAACCCTACCGCGCCGCGCAGGCGATGGCGCAAGCACGCAGCGTGACGGAGCGACTGCGTCAGCTACCCGGCGCACAGGTCAGTGTGGTGACTTGGCCGGTGGACACGACCCCGGAGGGCAGAATCGCCGCAATCGAGCCGACCGTTGCGGCCGAAGCAACGGCTGGCAGCGCAACTGCGGGGCGCGCTCTGGTAGTGCGGATTGCGCGCCCACTGCAATCGCTGCAATCGCTGCAACCGCTGCGCGCACCGCAGGTCAGCGCGCCTTTGGTCGCACCGTCGCAACCAGCAAACCCGGCAAAGCCGACATGATGGCGCGGCTCAAATTTGCCATTGTCCTGGCGCTGATGCTGGCCGGATTAGGCGCACTGCTGGCCGCGTCTGGCTGGTACCTGCGCGATGCAGCGCGGAGCGGGCAGGCAGTGGCGCAATCGCAGCGCAATCAGGCCCAGGAGCGCTTGGCGCGCGCCAGCGACGAAGCGCGCGAAATCGCCGACCTGTTGCCACGCTACCGCGCCTTGGCGGGGAGTGCGCTGCTGGCATCGGCGCAGCGTGAGGCCAGCCCGGCCGGAGGAGGGACCGGGGATGAACGGCGTTTGGCGTGGGTAGACCATGTGGTGCGTACCCGTGAAGACCTGGCACTCGATGGTTTCAAGTTTTTGCTCGAACCGCAACGCAGCGGCGACCCGCTCTTTGATGCCGCGCCGCTGGTGGTTCAGTCGTCACGCATGATGCTGGAATTCACGCCGCTGCATGAGGCAGAGTTTCTCGCAAGCCTGGCGCGCCTCACGACACCTGAAGGCAAAACGGCGATTGCGCAGGTCCGAGATTGCTCGCTTGCGCGCAACTTGCAGGGCGGGGCTGTCTTGCAAATTGCGGCGGACCCGCGTTCCGCAGTTCCCGCGACAGCTGCGGATGCAGGCCGCACCAACGTGCCGCTGCTCACCGCCCGCTGCAACATCGAATGGCTCACCCTGGCACAGCCGGTCGCTGAGACTGAAGGCGCAAATGCCGAGCAAACAGCGTCCGGCGCGGAGGCGAAAAAGTGAGACGAGCAGCGAAGCAATTGCGCCCCACACTGTTGGCACTACTGACGGCGGGGAGCCTTCTGCCCGCGCCGAGCTGGGCGCAGGCAGGTGCTGTTCCCGCTGCCACCACTGAGCTGGGCACGTTGATCTACACCGACGCGGAGCGTCGCGAATTGGAACAAGCGCGCGGCCACGCTCGCACCGCCACGGGTCAAACGGCTGGCGAGAGTGCAGCACCGAGTGTCAGTACGGTGACACTCGGTGGCTTTGTGCGCCGCTCCGACGGCTTGCACACGGCCTGGGTAAATGGCGCGAGTACGCCGGTCGGCAGTCAAGCGCGCCACCGCGGTGATTTTGTGGTGGTGCGCGATGCGGCAGGGCGGCTGCGCAGCCTGAAACCCGGGCAATCGATCGCCAGCGACGAGACCGTGGTGCGCGAGCCGTTTGAAGACGCGGCAGCACTGGCACGGGGCCGCGCGGGCAATGCCAAACCGGTGCGCTTGATGGAAACCACGACGGAAACACGGCTTGAAACGATTACCTCGCAGACCAAAGTCAAGTCCGGCAAGGTCAAGCAGATTAGGGGGGCCAAACGCGGCAGCGCGGCAAAAGCGACGAAAAAGCCAAAGACCAGGACCGCTCTGGGTACTCGGGTAGTTGCACCCAAGGCATGATGATGGCATGAGCCTTGCAACTGCGTGCGCGCGCCGTTCAACCAAGCTGACAAACGAATTCTCTGTAATGCCCGTTTTCCACCCTCCGATTTCTCGCCCATCGAACCCCCGCCGACGCCAGCGCGGTGCGGCGTTATTGCTGGTTTTGGTGCTGGGGGTGGTGGCGTTTGCGACGTTTTTGGTCAATTCCGACCTACTCACTTCCCAGGTGTCTTCGCGGATTAACAGCGAACGAGACTTGCAGGATCTTGCGGCACTGGCTGAGGCCAAAGAAGCGCTGATCATGCATGTGATTCGCACGCGCAGCGCGCGGAACACGATTCTCAGCGCTCCCACGCTTGGGTATCTGCCACAACCAGACGCTGCGACCAGCGCCTCGTCGGAGGAAACGCCTGCGCGGAACTACGACGGCTCAAGAGATTCCGGGTGCGCCTATAGCGGGTGGCTACCCGGTGTCGCGCTGGATTCCGGCTTCGGTGGCGGGCGTAATTTCGACAGCCTGCGCTGCTTGGGCCGCCTGCCGTGGCGAGATTTGGGGCTCGTGCCCTGGAACGGGCCTGACCAAGTGGATGCGCTCGGGCGCGCGATCTGGTACGGCGTATCGCTCAACTTTGTCAACCCGGCTTGCCCTGAGACCTTCAATGCAAATATGCTGACCGCCGTTCAGGCAGCTTGGCCGCCATCAGGATGCTTTGGCTCGGGCTTTGATACCGGTGCCAAGCGCTTGGCCTGGCTCACCGTGCTTGACGAGCGTGGCAATCTGCTCACCAACCGCGCAGCCTTCGTGCTCGTCATGCCCGGCACGCCTATCGGTGGGCAAGTCCGCCCTGGGCCGCCAGCGGGCCAGTTAGCCGGTGCGGATGCCTATCTGGACCGCGTAGTCGTCAAGCCGGGCTGCACCATGCCCTGTGTTCCAGGTACCTACCGCAACTGGGACTTGACGCTCAACAACGCGACCAACCTGCGCTTTATTGCCTGCGCCCATCCGCGCAATGTCGGCAGCACTTCAAACGAGTACACGCTGCCCTACCAATGCAATGACAAGGTGGTGTACGCCACCATTGATGAAATCATCGCGCGCGCCCAGAGCCGGGGGATCTTGTGAGATCAATCGTGCTGCCATTCAGTCAGGCCCATGCTTCAAGACCCTTATCTGGCAAGCGTCTTCAGGCAGTTGCCGTGAAGAACCTTGTCCGACGCGCTTTTTGCAAGGATACCGCGTGAAAAACAAAGGCTTTACGCTCACCGAAGTTGCCATGGTGCTGGTGGTCGTCGCGGTGCTGGTTGGGGGCCTGATGGGGCCGATGTTTCGCTATATCGATCAGCAGCGCTTCACCGCAACCCAGGCCCAGTTAACCAATGTGCGCGAGGCGCTGGTGGCCTACGCCGCCGCGAATGGCAGGCTGCCCTGCCCCGCCTACCACACCGCGGCCACCAACAGTGGCGGTATCGAGGTCATCGGTGCTGCCAACGGCTGCGGCAGTGCCACCATGCCGCTGGGCACGGTGGCCAACAATACGGGTGCGTGGGTGGGTTTTGTACCGGCCCGCACCTTGGGGTTAAGCCCGCTCGATCAAGACGGTTTTCTGCTCGACGCCTGGGGCAACCGTTTGCGCTACGCAGTGGTTAACCGACTGCCCGCCGCCACTTCGGGCAGGTACTCGAATACGAATTCAAGCCCGTTCAACGCCCAGACCGACAACCTCTTCACCGGCAAAGGGCAAATGTGTCAGGACTACTTGCCAGTGGTGTCGGGCGCGTCAGAGAAAAAGTGGAATGCCGTGGCCAACTACCTCGCACTTGACTACACGCCTGGGGCCACTAACAAAGGCATGCTGCATGTCTGCCGGGGCGTTCCGCCGGGGGCAATGGCAGGCTTGCGCTGCGGCACACCGCTCGGATCAACGCCCTCAACCAACACCGAAACCGATAACGCACCCGCCGTGGTTTATTCGGTCGGGCAGCAAGCTGTGAGCCGTGGGGCCGACGAAGCCGAGAACCTCAACCTCGACCGAATCTTCGTGAATCATCCGCCTTCCGAGGTGGCAACCAACCGCTTTGACGATTTGGTGGCGTGGGTTTCACTGAACACCTTGTACGCGAAGATGCTCTCCGCCGGTCAGTTGTGCCCGTAATTCCATTTCTAAATCATTACGATATGTTGTTGCACCTTCCTAGCCGTGCTAGCAGCACTGTCGTCGTCGGTGCGCCTAATCTCGTAATGATTTAGAAATGGAATAAGGCGGGCATAGGCTGATGCGGAGCTAGCCGGAATTCCCCAGCCGAAACCGCACTCGCCCCTTCTCGTTCTCCACCACGGTCAGGCCGAACTGGTTGGACCTTGCCAACTGCGAGGCCTGATACAAGCCTAGCCCCAGCCCGGTGGCCGAGCGCACGGGCCCGTGAAACAACGCAGCGCGCACATCCTCCGTCATCGCCGGGCCATCGTCGCTGATGTCGAGTTGCACTCTTCCGCCCCGCGCTTCGAGAGTCACCGTCACCGCGGCGGCGCTACCGTCGGCGCGCAGCTTGGTCAGCGCGTTGCCAATCAGGTTGTCCACCACCGAATCAAACATGCCCCCGGCAATCGGCGCGTCAAACTCGATTTGTGGCGCTTGCCAATTCACCCGAGTGTGTGCGTAGCGCTGCGCGGCTTCGGTATGCCACACCGAAACGCGGATCAAACGCTGACTGTCAGTGGACGGCGTTTGCAGCTTGCCCAACGCGCCTTGCAGGCGCTGCGTCAAAATCGGCAGTTGGCGTGTCATCAGCTGCTGTGCAGCTTCCGGATCCACCCCGCTTTGGGCCACCGCCACCATGCCTTGCAGCGATTGCAGGATGTTCTTGATGTCATGCGTCAGCCGGGCCCCGGTTTCATGCACCGCGCGCACGTAATTGGCTTGCGCGAGCCGCTCTTCGCGCCACTTTGCGGCGTAGAGCTCGGCGGCCAGATGCACCAATAACTTGATATGCCACACCAGGGCGAGCGGGAGCGGGCTGCGACTGACCAACTGGACTTCGAGCACGCCCGGCTCGTTTCCCAAGTCGATTGGCGCGGTGACCATTTCTGAGGAAAGCTCCGTCTGATTAGCGCCAGTTGGCAGCGCTGGGTAAACACCGAAACTGCCGCTGGCCGTCGGGGCCCGCCAGCCCGCGCCTACCAGCACCGGTACCGCCTGGAGTTGGCTGAGCGCGCCATCCAAAAAACTCGCAGGCGAGCGGGCGGTTTGATAAAGCCGGGTGAGCGACTCAAGCCACAACTCGTAAGGCAGCCCGACCGACATCACGTAGCGCGCAAACACCATCCCCAAGAGGCCGCCTTCGGCTCCGGAAAAGCCCCACGTCAGCACCAGCAACAGCCCGGCCAATGCGAGCAGCGCAATCGTCCACGCCGAGAGATAGCTGATGCCACCAATCAGCATCAAGGCCAAGGTGGTGAAGGTGGCGAGCACCACCATGCCAAACACCGCCACGGTGTAAATCAGGTCGTGCGCCTCGTTGAGCACATCGGAATCAGAACTACTGTTCTGGGCGTGCGCATCGGCCCACCATTCGAGCACCAGGCAGATGAATAGCACGATCAGCAGAGCCGGCAGGATGTAGGCCGCGCTTTGGTAGAGCCGGAACGTAGCCGTCGGGATCGCCATCGGCAAGGGCAGCAGTCCGGGCACCACCTGCAACACCAGAAACAGCAGCAAAAAGCCGAATGCCAAGCTATGCGCCACCCGCAAGCGGCGCGAGGTATGCACCAAGACCCGCCCCGCCACCAAGCCCGCGAGAAAGGCGCACCAAAACAGCAGGACCCAAAAGTTGAGCGACACCGCCAACACCAGGCCGATGATACCCAGTACCAACAGACGCCGCGCCGCACCGCGTGCCAGCCACTTAGGCTTGCTGCGCGACTCAGTGCTTGACTCATTGCGCGCTGGCAGGCCCGCCCCCAGCGGCGGGGCGCGCAACAGCGCGGTAGCCGGATGCCAAGCCAGGATCAATGCGACGTGGAGCGCAAAGACGATGCGCTGGTAGGTGTCCAGCGCGGCAGCGGCAGCAACTTCACGATCCGGCAGATCAGGCTCGACAAAATAGAGCACCGCCAGCGCCAGCAACAGCAACACGGGCCGCGTGCGCCGGAACAAAACGCGGGTACGCAGCGCATTGGCCGACTGCGGCTTGCCCACGAGCGGTGCCGCAGGCGAAGCCAGAGACGGAGCAGAAGGCGGCGTTGGCATGCCCGGATGATAGTCGGTTGCGTCGCCCGGATTGCGGGCAAGCTGAAGAACCGCGCTAAATCTCGGTCCTGGCGGCTTACTGCTTGAAGAAGCGCGCTGGTGTTGGCTCTTCGCGATTGGCTGCTAGACTTAGTGGCTTATGCGCAGACTTCCCTCGCGATTCAGTACCCTGTCGGCATTCGCCCGCGCCACGCTACTCGAAGCCTGGCGGGGCAAGTTGTTGCTGGTCGCCCTCGTGCTGGTGCTCGGCTGTTGGGCCGCCGGGCGGTTCGCGGGCGGTGTCGCAATGGGCGAGGCTGGCACCACCCAAGCCGTGGTGATGGCGGCTCTGTTGCGGCTCGGTTTGGTGCTGCTACTGGCAGCCTTTGCGCTGGCCAGCGTGGTTCGGGAGGAACAAGACCGCGTGCTCGACGTTTGGCTGGCGCTGCCGTTGCCGCGCGCCATTTGGCTCTGCGGGCGCATGGCGGGATTGGTGGGGGTGGCTGCCGGCCTGGCGCTGCTGGCCGGGCTCGGGGTGGCACTCTTGGGTGGCGCTACGGGTGGAGCCGCGGGTTCCGCAGGTTCCGCAGGGGATTGGCAGTCGCACGCCGCGTGGACAGGGTCGTTGCTGCTAGAGTTAACCTTGGTGGCGGCGCTCGCGTTGTGTTGTGCGGTGGCCTGGCGGCGGATCGACCTGGGTCTGCTGGCGGTAGGCGCAGCTTACCTGCTCGCACGCACCATGACCACGATTCAGCTAGTCGCGACAAGTGCTAATGCGGTACCCGAGGGATCAAGCCGCTTCACCGGGTGGGCGCAGACGGCAATCGACGCGTTGGCGCACCTGGTGCCGCGCCTGGACAGCTTTGCACCTTCAGCCTGGCTCGCTTACGGCCTGCCACAAGGCAGTGCGGCAGTGTTGGGTGGGCAGCTACTCCAAACCCTCGCCTTCGGCGCTGTGTTGCTGGGCATTGCGCTGGTGGATTTGCAACGGCGCAGCTTGTGAGCTCGATTGTTCAAAAGCCGCTGCGCGCCGTACCCGCCTGGCTTTGGGTGTTTTTGACCCTGGCGCTGGCGGCACAGATCGTCGTGCATCGGGCACAACCGCCGGTGAGTGCGCAGGCGGCAGCCTTGCCAGCACCGCCACCCGCGCATGCCTTAGCGCTGGCGGCGCTCGGTGATCGCGTGGTCGCCGCGCGCTTGGCCAACCTCTATCTGCAAACCTTTGACGCGCAGCCGGGCGTGGTGGTGCGTTACCGCGATCTCGATTACGCGCGGGTGATCAGCTGGCTTGCCACCGGCCTCGCGCTTGACCCATTGAGCCAACTCCCGCTGCTAGCGGCGGCGCGGGTTTACGCAGAAGTGCCGGGTGCAGGCATAGACGCCAAACAAACCTCGCAACAGCGCGCCATGCTCGAATTCGTTGCGGCTGAATTTGAGCACGACCCCAATCGGCGCTGGGAATGGCTGGCACACGCCGCTTATCTGGCCAAGCATCGCTTAAAAGATTTGCCCTTGGCGTTGCGCTACGCCAAGCGCCTGCGCGAGCGCGTGACTGACCCCACTGTGCCCAGCTGGGTGCGCGACATGGAGATATTTATCCTCGAAGACATGAGCGAGTTGGACCAAGCGCGCGTGATGCTGGGTGGCCTGTTGGCCAGCGGCCGGATCACTGACCCACAGGAAATCGCCCGACTCGCCGCGCGGCTGAAGGCAATGGAAGCCGCCGCCGCAACAGTGCCCAAGCCCAGACGGTAATGTCAACTATCTGACATCCAGGCGTAAACACGAGATCCGCTTTTCTGTAAACATGGGTTAATTTTGCAGAAATGGTGACAAAGGAGGCAGTCATGCCGTCGGCATATGCCTCACAATGGCCCATCGGCGGAGAAAGCGCGACAATGAACACCTTCGCGAACCTTTCGGAGTTGGCACTTTCCTGTCAGCAACACCAGGAAACAATTGTTTGCACGCAGTGAGCCGCACGGGAACGACTGTTGCAACGTATCGAACATCGAATTTCGTTTTAACCCCTGGAGATTGCAATGAACGCTAGAAACAAAGCTCAAAAAGGTTTTACCTTGGTCGAAATCGCGATCGTGCTGGTCATTATCGGTTTGCTGCTCGGTGGTGTGTTGCGCGGGCAGGAATTGATTGATTCAGGCAAATCGCGTCAGGTAATCAATGACATGAATTCCATTTCGGCGGCGTACTACGCTTACCAAGACCGCTACCGCTCGCTGCCGGGTGATGACCCGAACG
This sequence comes from Burkholderiales bacterium, assembly GCA_031362865.1. Taxonomy (GTDB): domain Bacteria; phylum Pseudomonadota; class Gammaproteobacteria; order Burkholderiales; family JAEUOS01; genus JANLTH01. Next base: position 33,135 of record JANLTH010000092.1, read on the forward strand.
CCCACGGTTTCGTCAACGCAATTCCAGCTGCTGGTGCCAACGCCGGCAATGGCACGGTCAACCTGACCGGTGCCTTGTTTACCCCCGCGACCAACGTTGAGAACAGTCTGTTCTGGGGGCATCTGCGTTACGCCGGCTTCTTGAAAGGCCAAACCGACACCGCCGCGAATGCGCAACGCAACGCAGTCAATGCGTTTGACCAGTTCTTTGGTGCCCGTCAGAGCGCTGCCGCCCTGGTAGTCGGCGGTCAGGCGATTCCGTCGACCAACATTATTTGCACCGGTCTACCCACCAAAGCCGCCCAAGCGGTGGATTCCAATCTTGATGACGGGTTAGCAAACGCGGGCTCAGTGCGTGCATCGGCCTCCGCAGCGGTCAACACTGCGCCTGCTGCAGCACCCGCTGCTCTGTATGACCAAAATGCCAGCGTGTACTACTCCGTCTGCAAAGCACTCTGAACACCTCGCACAATTCAAAAAGCCGTTGCGTGGACTGCGCAACGGCTTTTTTCTTGCGCCAACCAATAACTGCGTTCACCTGATTACGCTGCTTGAAGAACCGCCTCCACTCTAGCTCTTCGCAATGCCGCCGGAATCGCCTGTGGGTGCGCACGGGCAATCGCGCCGCCATCCACACCACTCGCCGCTGCTAGCGCATGGTTCAGGCGCTTCACCGCAGGTTTGAAATCAGCGCCTTGCGCTTCGGCGACGCAATGGGCCGCCGCGCAGAGCGCGAAAAATCGCTCCCGCTGACGATAGGCGTCGGCCTGCTGGAATAAATCGACCAACGCTTCAGCGGTGAGCGTGGTGGCGGCCAGCAGGGTCGCTCCGCTACGCGCCATTAGCAAAGCCAGCTCGCGCACATCAGCGGGAAAGCGCAGCCGACTGGCGAGCGCACGAATCGCTGCTTCGTCCATCCCGTACAAGAGCGCTGCGATGCGTGCGGCGAGCGAAAGCTTCAAGCGCACCGCAACGGCCAGTGCGGCGAAAGCCGAACCGGCTGGATCGAGAGCATCCAGCTCCTGGGCGACGCGCGCCAACGCAGTCACGTCACGCAGTACCGTGAACATGCACTGCGGCGCATCTTCCATCAAGCCACGCGCCATTTCCTGCCACACCCGCTCGGGCACCAGCGAATCGACCTCGCCTGCGGCAACCATGCCCTGCATCAGCGCCAGCGTCTCGGGCGCGACCGTGAAATCGGCAAAACGTGCGGCAAAGCGCGCGACTCGCAAAATGCGCACCGGGTCTTCCGCAAATGCTGGCCCGACGTGACGGAACACGCGTGCCGCCAGGTCACGCCGCCCGCCAAACGGGTCGATGATGATGCGCGCCTCTGACACGCCCGCAATCTCAACCGCGCGGGCCATCGCGTTGATCGTCAGGTCGCGCCGCGCCAAGTCCTCATCGAGCGTGACATCCGGCGCGGTGTGAAAGGTAAAGCCTTGGTAGCCCGGCGCGGTTTTGCGTTCGGTGCGGGCGAGCGCATATTCTTCGTGGGTCGCCGGGTGCAGAAAGACTGGAAAGTCTTTGCCAACCGGCTTGAAGCCTTGCTCCACCATGTGTTCGGGCGTAGCCCCAACCACCACGTAGTCGCAATCTTTGACCGGCAAGCCCAACAACTCATCGCGGACCGCGCCGCCAACCACATAAACCCGCATAGGATTCAAGCTGGTTGCGCGCCTAATGTAGTGTTGCACACTGTTTGCAACACTACATTAGGGCTTCGTAATAGCGATCCACGCCTGGCTCACTGCCAGTCTCGGCACGCGCGGCGGCGCGCCATTGGGTAATCGCCGGGTGCGCCAGCATCGCATCAACATAGGCTTGCGAGGCTGCTTGCAAGGGCACTTGGCAAGTGACCAGGCGCATCACCACCGGCGCATACATCGCGTCCGCAATGCCAAAATTACCAAAGAGGAAGGGGCCGCCGGGTGTACCAGTCGCGAGCGCTTGCGCCCAGTTGGCCTCAATCCGCGCCACATCACGCGCCACCTGGTCGGTGCGCAGTTTTTCATAGGGCACGCGCACCGTAATTTTCATTGGTGCCGCCTGCCGCAGATCGCGAAAGCCACTGTGCATTTCGGCGCTGATCGCACGGGCCAAGCGACGTGCGGCGATGTCGCGCGGCCACAGGGCTTGATCCGGCGCCAGCTCTGCAACCGCCTCGCAAATCGCCAGAGAATCCCAAGTTGCCACGCCGTCAATCAACAAGCAGGGCACCAAGCCGGAGGGCGAAACCGTGGTGATGTCTTTGGGCAGCTGATCGTTCGCGTCAAACCAGAGTTGGCGCTCGGCAAAGTCCAGCCCTGCAGCCGTCATCAGCACCCAAGGGCGCATCGACCAAGAGGAGTAGTTTTTGTTGGCAATGACAAGTTCAAGCTTCATGGCAATCCTCTTTTTTAGCGATGGGCTTTTTGGCGCAAGTTGTCGTAGCGCAACCTGGATGCGCCCTGCGCCGACAGCCAACCCGGCGCAACACTGTCGAGCGAAACCGGCGTTACACCCAAATCAGGCGACCAGGCACCGCGCATCACGTTGTCTTCTTTCAGCGAATCAAGATTGTCGCGCGAGAGCAGCTTGACCGGCAGCCACTCCATCACCAGCGCCTGGGCGTAGGCCAGCGAATCGGGCAGGCCAATCACGGGGCGGGCCACGCCGGCCCACTTGCCGCACAGCGTCACCAACTCGCGCAGGGTATAGGCGCGAGGCCCAGCCAATTCGTAGGTTTTGCCGAAAGTGGCTGGGTTGTTCAGCGCGTTGGCGAACGCGCTGGCGACATCTTCGACGTAAATCGGCTGAAGCTTGGCGTCCGCTCGGCCAAGCACAACAAGCGGGGAAACCCGCTGCATCAGCGCGAAGAGATTGGTGAACTTGTCACGCGCACCGAACACCACCGAGGGGCGAAAAATGGTGGTTGCGATCTGCGCTTTGACCGCCTCAACCTGCGCCTCGCCCGAGGCTTTGGAACGCCCATACATCGCGGGCGCGTGCGGGCTCGCGCCCAGCGCACTCATGTGCAAAAAGCGCGGCACGCCCGCCGCGATCGCACAACCCAAGGCACGCCCGACCAAATCTACATGCACGGCCTTGAAATCGGGGCCATAAGGCTTCGCTACCCGGCTGTGCAGAATGCCTGGCAGGTAGATCACCGCGTCCTGACCTTGCATGAGCGCAGCTAAGCGCACCGGATCGGTGATGTCGGCATCAACAACATCGACCGTCGGGAGAATCAGCAAATGGCGCACCCGCTCGCGGCGGCGCGTAGGGATGGTGACCCGACAACCGAGAGCCGTGAGGCGAGCGGCGATGGCGGAACCGATGAAACCGGAACCGCCCAGAATTAGAACTTTTTGCGCAACAGGCATGACGGGATGCAATTCAGATAGGAATCGGGCATTCTAATTTGCCTGTCTGAACGTCACGGCAACTCCGCCCCCTTCTCACCCTCGCGTCTGGCGCTCATCGTGCCCATGCGCTCCTTCAAACTTTGCGGTTTACCGGTGAATAACGCAGCATAAAACGTGGCATTGCTCATCACTTTCTTCACGTAATCGCGCGTCTCGTTAAAGGGAATGGTTTCGGCGAAGATGGCACCTTCCATTGGTTTCACATCGCGCCAGCGGCGCGGGCGGCCCGGTCCGGCGTTGTAGCCTGCGGATGCCAAGGCAGGATGGCCCAAATCGTCGAGCACCATCTTCAGGTAATTGGTGCCCAGCGTGATATTGGTGTCGATGTCGTTGACTTCGTTGTGGTTATAGCCTTCAATGCCGACCTTCTTGGCCACCCAGCGCGCGGTGGCGGGCATGAGCTGCATCAAGCCGCTGGCCCCAGCGGACGATTTCGCGTCGAGTATGAAGCGGCTTTCTTGGCGGATCAAGCCATAAACCCAGGCTTCGTCCACGCCGACCTCAGCCGCTTTGGGTTTCAGTTTTTCGCGAAATGGATGCAAGAAGCGCTGCGTGAAATCGTGCGCCTCTTTGGTACGCTCAGAGGTATTCACCGCGCGATCAAGAATCTGCTCGCGTTGTGCCAACGCGGCTGCAGCGATCAGTTGCTTGTCGTCCATGCCACGCAAGTTCCAATTCCATTCGCGATTCGCATCGGTGCGAATTTGCAGGCGGTAGAGCGCCAGCGCGCGCTGGAAGCCTGGGCGCTCGCTCATGGTTTTGATGTCTTCCACAGTCGGCGGGTGGCTCTTGGGCGGGATGGTAGTGAGCTTGCCGATTTCTTCACCAGCCAGTTGCCCATAAAAGTTGTATTCGCCGGCGATGCTGGTAAAGAGCGCAGTGGCTTCGTCCGCTTGCTTGCGTGCTTTAAGAGCGCGCGCGTTCCAATAAATCCAGGTCGCGTCTTTTTTGGTGTCCGGGGCCATGTCTTTGACGGCACGTTGCACCAAACCCCAGTCTTGCGCACGCAAGCCGGCCCGGGCGATCCATTGCAGCATTTCATCAGCCAACTGCACGTCCGGCGCGCCATTCGCCCATTGCGCTGCTTCGGCGATGTGTTTGCGCGCGGCTTGATGACCAATCAAACCCCAGCCCCATTGGCGCTCCGCTTCGGTGAACGGCGCTTTGCCATGCGCGGTCCAGAATTCGGCGGCTTGGCGGGGCGTGTCGCGCGCCATCTTGGCGATCGCCACGAGTGTGAGTTCGCGCTGGCTGCGCGACTTGCCGTCGAGCTCGCCCGCGGCCACTTTGGCCATCCAGCGCGCTGGTGCGGTGGTGGCCAAGGTCCAGTCTTTCTCGGCCGGAATTTGGGCCTCGGGCAAATAGCGTGTGGCGCGCAGCGCGGTGCCTGGCAGATTGGCATCGACCAGCACTTTGATGCGGTCCCACACTTGCGGCACGTAGAGCTTTTTGTCGCGCAGCAGCGCTTCAGTCAGAAAGACGCAGCCTTCTGGCAATTCCTTCGGGGTGAGCCATACCCACAAGCCTTCACGGGCGGCAGCTTCTTCTTTCTTGGCGTGGCGCGAGAGAATCGAATAACAAGTCGTGTCTGGGTCGTCCCAACCGAGCTTGGGAAACTGCTCATCAAAAGCGGCCCAGTCGCCGGTGAGCGCGGCCTTTTTGCCCAAGGCCTTGAGCAACTCCATGCGGGTGCGGTCGGCCAGATAGCTGCCTGAGTTTTTATCAATAAAGGCGTGGTAGTCAACTTCCATGCCATCGTTTCTTTTCTCCGTCTTGGTGAGCATCAGCCGCCAGTAATCCGCGTAATAGGCCAGCGGATGATCTTTGAAGTAAGGTGCGGCTGCATCGATCGCGTCGCTGTCTTGTTTGCGAAAACCCTCGCGCGCTTTTTGATAGGCCGCCTCCGCCGAAGCGGGGGCTGCCGCAGCAGTGGCATTGGCAGCACGCTTCTTGGCAGCCTGCGCGTGCGCGGTGGCTGCCAACACGGAGATGCCCAACGCGAGCCCACAAATCAGCAGCGGAGAATTTTTTCGAATCAATGTACGTAACATGCGAGCCATGGGAGCCAATAGAGTCACTTCGGTTGAGCATAGCATGATGCAAGATGAGATCAAGGCGTGGCGCAAAGAGATGCGCACCCGCCTGATTGCACAACGTTGCGCACTGACTCCCGTTGACCGCGCGCAGCGTGATACGTTCCTCGCCAGCGCGCTGCGTGCCCAGCTTGCCGGCTTGGAAGGCACGCTCGCTTTCTACTGGCCGATGCGCGGCGAGTTTGATGCGCGGCCAATCGTGACTGACTGGCTGCGGCAAAACGCCCAACGTCGCGCCGCACTACCCATCGTGCTGGAGAAGGCCGCCCCGCTTGGCTTTCGGGCATGGACGCCTGAAGAACTAATGGTGGCGGGCATCTTCGGCACGACCGTACCGCGCGATGACGTGCGGCTTGTCCCGACCGCCCTGCTGATCCCGCTGGTGGGTTTTGACGAACAGGGCTACCGCCTCGGGTATGGTGGCGGCTTTTACGACCGCACCGTTGCGGCGTTGGCATCGTTGTCACCTCGCTTGGTGACGATCGGCATCGGCTACGAACTGGGTCGCTTGCCGACCATCCATCCGCAGCCCTACGACTGCAAGCTCGACCATTTCCTTACTGCGTAAGCACCATGGCACATCAAGCACGCAAGCGATTCGGGCAGCATTTTCTGGTCGATCAATCGGTGATCGGGGCGATTGTCGCGGCGATTCACCCGGCGCGCGATGATCTTTTGGTGGAAATCGGCCCAGGCTTGGGCGCGCTAACAACACCCTTGCTCGCCCTCGTTGACCATTTGCACGTAGTCGAAATCGACCGCGACGTGATCGCGCACCTCAAGCGGCGACATCTTGCGACTCACCTGACGATTCACGAAGGCGACGCACTGGAATTTGACTTCTCGAAGATCGTCTCTGGTATTGCCTCTTCAAGCACACCGCCGGAAGAAGCGCGCCGCTTAAGGGTGTGCGGCAACCTGCCTTACAACATTTCTACGCCGCTGCTGTTCCACTTAGCGGCGCACGGCGCACAGATAACCGACGGCCACTTCATGCTGCAAAAAGAAGTGGTGGAGCGCATGGTTGCCGCGCCCGGCAGCAAGGTCTATGGCCGCCTCTCGGTGATGCTGCAAGTGCGCTTCGCGATGGAAGCGTTGTTTGATGTGCCGCCCGATGCCTTTGACCCGCCGCCAAGAGTTGATTCAGCCATCGTGCGCATGTTGCCACGCGCCGATGTGCCCGATGCCGCCACGCTCACCAGAATGGAAGAGATTGTTACGCTGGCTTTTTCGCAGCGCCGCAAAATGCTGCGCGCAACCTTGGGCAAGCGCTTTTCTGCCGAGCGCTTGCGCGCCACCGGGATTGATGCGACGCAGCGGGCGGAGGATGTTGCAGTTACTGCTTATCTGGAGCTGGCGCGAGCGCCCCAAGGGCACGAAGCCGCTGCCTGAGAATCGGTGCACGCGCCTGGCTGGCGGGATCACCGAGCATAAAGCCCGCCAATGCGTCGAGAAACGCAACGTCGTCAACCAAGTGACGGCACCCTTGGGCGATATAGGTGCGCACCTCCGAAGATGCCAAACTTACTTCGTCGAGAAGGCTCGGACGCGCGTCGATCAAGGTGACGATATCTTCCAGATCACGGCTCTCGGCCAAGTGATCGATACCGCGAGCCGCGTGCGCTTCAAACTTGCAAGCCACAAAGGCGGGAGCCGCAATCAGTCGAATGGAAAGATCCGCTGCCAGCGCAACCGTTTGCGCCGTTTCCATGGCATAGGGAAACCAACGATTGGCAAACCCAAGCGGCGCCGGATCACTCGGCATGACATCGAGACGAATGTCCTGCAAGCGCCAGCGGCAAATGGGTGCGGCGGGAGTCAAGTCGTGGACAAAACCTCGCGCGCGCAGGCGCTCCTCGATCTTGGCATAGTCCGCACGACTGATTCCGTTTCTAAATCATTACGAGACTAGGCGCACCGACGACGACAGTGCGCCTAGCACGGCTAGGAAGGGGCAACAACGTATCGTAATGATTTAGAAATGGAATGAGCACATCGACGACCACATCGACATCCTCGGTGGGGCGAATCAATTCGGCACGCTCCTGCGTCAACAAGAGTCCGACCGCGCAACCGCCGACAAACACAAACTCATCAACGAGAGGCCCCAGCCTTCGCGCCACCTACTCCAGCATCGCCCGATTGGGATCAGGTCGCTGCATTTGCGTCTGGCTCTGCGGGCTTACCCATCCGTTCGTCGATTAATTCCCTGGCAAGTTTGCGCTCTCGCGCCTGACCAATCCGGAGCGCGTCGAACAAGGCGAGTAGTTCGTACAAGCCGGGGTCCGCAAGCGCCGCCAAGGGTTGATTCGAATACAACGGCATCAGTGCCGCACCGCGCCGCTTGCCATCGAGATGGGGCCATACGGGCGGTGTATCACTGGCGAACAGTGGTGTGCGCGCAAGCAAAGGCGCCACCGCGTACGCGGTAGGCGTGCCGATCGTGATTTCGCCGCGAATCGCTGGGTAGCAGTAGGGCGCACCGTACTCCAAGAAGCGTCGCAGCTCGACCTTTCGCACGGCGCGTTCGTCGGCACGCACCAAACGGGCCGCGATGAGCCGCCGCACACTAGCGTGGGCTTCAAACGTGGAGAGAAACAAGCTGGCTGCCAGCGCGCGGTAGTTCGCGAATGGCGCGGGCGCGACGAACATCTTCAGCGCCACCACCAAATCGTGCGGCTTCAGAACCCATTGACGCTCGGTGTGGACGGAGTTTGCGGCTGCCATTGACGTAGTGTATTTTGTTTGCAAACAAAATACAAGCGGCGTTCTCTTTGATTCCTTCGCCGCTGGTTCAAAGTGCTGCTTTGTCACCATTCATAGGTAACATTAACCGACTTTTGAGGAAAGCAGGGCGAAATCGCTTTGCTGTATTCTATTTGCAAACAGCGAACAGGTATTGACTTTGACACTCATCGGGCGGAGGAAGTGATGCAGCCTAGCGTGAGCCTCAGTCTAAGCATCGCGCTGAATCAGCTCAATCTTGTAGCCATCCGGGTCTTGCACAAACGCGATGATGGTGGTGCCGCCTTTTACCGGCCCGGCCTCCCGCGTGACGGTACCGCCTTGGGCTTTGACCTCCGCGCAAACTTTGTAAATGTCCTCATAACCCAGTGCGAGGTGTCCATAGGCACTGCCCATTTCGTAACTTTCTACGTCGTAGTTGTAGGTCAGCTCAAGCTCGGCGTGATGCGGGTTGCTGCCAAAGCCCATAAAAGCGAGTGAATATTTTTGATCCGGGCGGTCGGTGGTGCGTAGCAGCGTCATGCCCAGCATGTTGGTGTAGAAGTTGATCGAGCGTTGCAGATTGCCGACGCGCAGCATGGTGTGGAGGAGGCGGGCCATCGTGGATGTCCTTTACAAGTCGGGCAGTTCAAGGGCGCGGCGTTTGATCTCGTCTTTCGCCGCCGCGTAGTCGGGATAGAGTTTAGCCACCACCGCCCAAAATCGCGGGCTGTGGTTCATATGCTTGATATGCGCGATTTCGTGCGCGATCACGTAGTCGATCAAGTGCGCAGGAAAGTGGATCAAGCGCCAATTGAGCGAAACCGAAACTCCGCCAGCGCGGCGCGAGCAGCTGCCCCAGCGGGTGGCCGCAGACGAGAGCCGCAAGTCTGGCGTAGTCACGCCGAGTGCTTTCGCATAAAAATCCAAACGCGGCACAAAGTGGCTGCGCGCGCGTTCTCGCAACGCCGCTTCGAGCGTGGCTTTGACCAGCGGCACATCTTGCGGTGTGCGTGTGGTGAGGATAAGCGCGTCGTCAAAGATGGTCAGGCCCGGTCTGCCCTGGGCTACTTTCAGCGCCCGTTTTTCGCCCAGCAGGGGCAGCGCGTCGCCCGGCGTCCAAGCGCGCGCGCGGGCATTGTGCGGGGCCTGCCATTCCCTCAGTTTGCTTAGCACCCAGCTGGCATTTTTGTAGATCAGCTCGTCGGCCTCGCGCGCCCGCGCGCGTTCGGGTGCCGCCACGCGCAGGCCGCGCGCGTCAACCATCAACGAAAGGCTGCGACGGCGCGCTGACCGGCGAAACACGTACTCAAGCGTCTCGCCACTCAAGGTGATGCTGCGCTTTTCTTCCGGCAGCGGCACGCTGCCTTGGGATTTGCTGCGCGCCGGGCGCGCTGACTTCGGCTCACTCGAAAAGAGTCGGAAGAGGGGCAATTCGAGTTGCAGAAAGCCTAGCATTGCTTAGTTTTGCGTGGTGACCAAGGCCTTGCCGTACTGGTGTGGGAAGCGTGTGACCATTTCATTTTCAATCCACGCCTCGACCTTTTTCATCTGCTCTTCAGCAGACATGCCTTCCGGGTGAATCGGCGGGCCGATACTGACCGTGACCAAGCCTGGGCGCTTGAGAAAAGAGCCGCGCGGCCACACATCGCCCGCGTTGTGGGCAATCGGCACCACCGGCACGCGGGTGGCGACACTCAAGTGCGTTCCGCCAATTTTGTAGCGCTTCTTTTGGCCCGGATCGACCCGCGTGCCTTCGGGAAACATAATCATGTTCCAGCCCTGCTCCAGTTTGATCTTGCCTTTGGCCGCCACTTGGTCGAGCGCCTCGCGACCGCGAGCACGGTCAATCGGAATCATGTCGCACAACGCGATGCCCCAGCCGAAAAAAGGCATGTAGTGCAACTCGCGCTTGTAGACGTAGCACATCCAGTGAAACAGGCTGCGAAACAGCAGCGTTTCATAGCGCGACTGATGCTTGGAAAGCAGGATCACGCCGCCGTGCGTGGCGTTGTCAGGAATGTTTTCGCGCCCCACCACTTCATACCGGATGCCGCAGATGACGCGCCCGCCCCAGACCGCAATCGTGGTCCAAAAGGTGATGATGCTGTAGGCCGTGCGTTTGGGCAGTGGAAACAGCAGAAACGAGCACAGCCCCCAGGGGATCACCGTGACCGTCATAAAGAGCATGTAGAGCGCTGAGCGCAGGGCAGTGACGACAATCACGGTTGTTGGGCTATAGAAATCAAGGTAATTGACGATTATCTCAAGGCTGTAGCCTCACATCGGCTGGCGCATCGGCATATTTGACGATTCGACCAAGCGCTTTACTCCTACGCGCCTCCGCTGTTCTGGGCCCAGTTTTCGCTGGTGGGCGATGGCGGCTCTTGAGTGCGCGCCGCTTGCCATCTTTGTCATCCAACTTTACTGAGATTCCCATGCCAGTGCGATCAAATCGCCCTCGATTCACCAGCAGCTGGTTGGCTGTACCCGCCGCATTGCACAACGCCAAAAACGACGCGTCAGGCGGCGTAGCGAGAACGGGTTGACCCTATTGCCGGTAAAGTGGGCACCTCGCTAAACCACTCGACCCATTCCCGATGAACTTCTCCACCCTTCAAGTCGCACCAGCTCCAGACCAGCCTGGCGTGCAGATCGTAACGCTGCACCGCCCCGACTCCATGAACGCGATGAATACGCGCATGTTTGAAGAGTTGGCCCAGGTATATCGCCAAGCCGCGCACCAGCCCGATTCGCGCTGTGTGGTGCTTACCGGCTCGGGCACGCGCGCCTTCTCAGTGGGCGCGGATTTGAAAGAACGCAACGGCATGAGCGATGCCACCTGGCGCGCCCAGCATCAGATGATTGAAGAAGCGTTTTTACTGGTGCATAACTGCCCGATCCCAACCATCGCCGCGCTCGAAGGCCACGCTCACGGCGGCGGGCTGGAGCTGGCCTTGATGTGCGACTTCATCATCGCCGGAGACGGCGCGACTTGCTCATTGCCCGAAGTGCGGCGCGGCATCATGCCGGGTGGCGGCGGCGTGCAAAACCTGGTGCGCCGTGCGGGGATGGCACGCGCCAAGCAACTGCTCTTCACCGGCGGGCGCTTTGACGCAGCGCAAGGCTTGGCGATGCAGGTCTTCAACGAGGTCGTACCGCAAGGCGGCGCGCTTACGAGGGCACTCGCCGTGGCGGGCGAGATCGTCGCGTCCGCACCGATGTCGGTGCGCTATCTCAAATTAGCGGCAGGGCGCGGCGGCGAGGTCGATTTCCACACCGGCTACGCGCTCGACATCGCCGCCTACAACGTACTGGTGAGCAGCGCTGATCGCCATGAAGGGGTGGCGGCGTTTAATGAAAAGCGCGCGCCGCAGTGGCTAAACCGGTAACTCAGTCGGTGCATTGTCCGAAGAAGCTTATCCAGAGCGATTCTTCGGGAAATTACCTTTGAAGAAGCGCTCTGGATAAGCCTCTTCAGGCATTGCCTTCGCAGTGTGCGACGCTCAGCCTTTGTTCGCCAAGCCCAGTTTTTCGATCAGGGCTTTCTCGTTCTGGAAAGTTTCGTTGGCGTACTTGGTGTAGGCCGCCGTGTCCATATAAATGGTGGATTGGTCGTACTTGTCAAACACCGCTTGCACGTTCGGGTCGTCGAGCGTTTTCTTGAAGGCATCGTGGAGCGCTTTCACCACCGCCGGGTCCATATTTTTAGGGCCGCCGACGCCAAACGGCGAATCGGAAACCGTCTTGTAGCCCAGTTCGTCGAGTGTTGGCACTTGCGCCCATCGTTTGGTGCGCTTGCTGCCATAGGTCGCTAGCAGGCGCAGCTTGCCTGCGTCTACGTGCGGGCCCCAACCGGTCGCATCCGAAGCGCCCATGATGTGTTCGCCCAGGACGGCTTGCATATTTTCGGCATTGCCTTTGTAGTGAATCGGCTGCAGCTGGATACCAGCCTTTTGCGCAAACTCTTCCACCGCCAAATGCGGGCTCGTGCCGTTGCCGGTAGTGCCGTAGGTAAATTTGCCCGGATTGACTTTCGCATAGTCAACCAAGTCTTTGATGCTCTTGATCGGCGAACTGACCGGGACCACAAAGCCAAAGGTGTAGCCGGTAAGGCAGGCGATCCACGTAAAGTCTTTGAGTGTGTCGAACTGCACTTTTTGCATGTGTGGCACGCGGAAAACGCTGATCGGCAACTGCGCTAAGACATGGCCGTCGCCGCGTGCCAGATTGGCCATTTCGATCGCACCCAGCGTGCCGCTGGCACCGGGCTTGTTGTCAACGATGATGGTTTGCCCGAGCGCCTTGCCAGCGCTTTCAGCAATCACGCGCATCACCACGTCGGTGGAGCCGCCGGCAGGCCAAGGGCAGATGTAACGGATCGGGCGTGAGGAAAAGCTTTGGGCGCGAGCGATGCTGGGTACGGCGAGGCTGCCCGCGCTGGCGGCGGCAATACCGATAAATGTACGACGTGAGGAAATACGGTTCATGGCGGTCTCCTTAAAAATTTTTCTTCGAGAATGTTAGCGCGACCCGGCGTTCGTGCAGTTGACTTCGGTTACGGTAAATTGCTCAGATAGAAAGATTCGCTTTGAAGGAAAGGACTCTCATGTACCCCAATGCCACCGCCCGCGCCAACCCTTCCCACCCTGCCGTCATCATGGCCACCAGCGGCGAGGTCATCACTTACGGCGAGCTGGAGGCGCGCGCCAACCGCTTGGCCCATTTGTTACGCGCCACTGGCCTCAAACGCACCGACCACTACGCCATCTTCATGGAGAACAACAGCCACTATTTGGAAACGACGGCGGCCGGTGAGCGCTGCGGGCTCTACTACACATGCATCAACTCTTACTTGACTGCCGAAGAAGTGGCCTACATCGTGCAGAACTCAGAATCGCAAGTGCTGATTGCCTCAGGCGCCAGACGCGAGGTAGCGCTGGCGGTCGCCAAACTGTGCCCGCACTTAAAACTCTTGTTGATGGTGGGCGCAACACCTGCTGATGCACCGTTTGTGGATTTCGACGCGGCCACCGCTCCGTACTCGGCCACGCCGATTGAAGGCGAGCGCCTAGGTATGTCGATGCTCTACTCCTCAGGCACCACCGGCCGCCCCAAGGGCATCTTGCGCCCTTTGCCGGACGAACCACCAACCCATCAAACGCCGCTTTTCCAGTTTTTGAACAAGCTGTGGCAATACCGCGAAGGCATGGTCTACCTCTCGCCTGCGCCGCTCTACCATTCAGCGCCGCAAGCGGCGGTCGCGCTCACGGTGCGCAATGGCGGCACGGTAATCGTGATGGAGCGCTTCGATCCCGAGCAGTATTTGCAGTTGGTGGAGAACTACAAAGTCAGCCACACCCAGTTGGTGCCGACGATGTTTTCGCGCATGCTCAAACTGCCCGAGGCGACCCGCCGCAAATATGCTCTTTCATCAATTGAGATCGCGATTCATGCCGCCGCGCCCTGCCCGGCACAGGTGAAGGAAGAGATGATCGCTTGGTGGGGGCCGATCATTCACGAGTATTACGGTGCCACCGAAGGCTTGGGCTTCACTTCGTGCGACTCGGCGCAGTGGCTGGCCCATCGCGGCACAGTCGGCAAAGTGATGATGGGCGACTTGCATGTGCTGGACGACGAGATGCAGCCTTTGCCGAAAGGCACGCCGGGCACGATTTGGTTCAAAACCGCCAACCCGTTCGAGTACTTCAACGATGCGGAAAAAACCCAGAGCGCGCGCTCGCCCGACGGCACGATGAGCACGGTGGGCGACATGGGTTATGTCGATGACGATGGCTTTCTCTACCTCACCGACCGCGCCACCTTCATGATTATTTCTGGTGGGGTCAACATCTACCCCCAGGAATGCGAAAACCTGCTGATCACCCACCCCAAAGTGATGGATGCCGCAGTATTTGGCGTACCCAATGTGGATTTGGGTGAAGAAGTGAAGGCGGTGGTGCAGGTGGCCCCGGGTGTCGCAGCGGATGCAGCGCTGACCGAGGAACTGCTTGCCTTCTGCGCCGCGCACCTGTCGCGCCAGAAGTGCCCGCGCTCGATTGACTACGACGCCGAATTGCCGCGCCTGCCCACCGGCAAGCTCTACAAGCGCCTTTTGCGGGACCGCTATTGGGCAGGCAAGACCAGCCGGATTATTTGAGGCTGTAGTCGTTTCTGAAGAAGCTTATCCAGCGCGGCTATCCGGCCTTCAATGGCTGAAGAGCCACGACCTTAGCGGCTCTTGATATTTTTGCGCAATTCAATTTCCGGCTTGGTGAGCGAAACATGAGCCGGGCCGTTGCGCACGACGGTCAGTTCATAGTCGCCCACTTCCTTGACCGAGACGGTCATCACGTGGTTTTTGGCGGAGGGCGCGCTGACGGTCGCTTCCGGTGTGGAACTGTCGGTGACGTTGAACGCCCCGGTCGAGATCGGCTGCCCGTTAAGGGTGAGCGTTGCCTTGTAGTCGTTGAACTTGGGGCCGGTGGGCTGCGCGCCCGTGTAGAGGTGGGTGATATTGAGTGCCACCGGATTCATCTCCGGCCCTAGTGCCAGCTTGACTGGCGAGTAGCTGCCATCGGCATTGACGGTGACCGGGAATTTGGCGACCGATTCGCCGGTGACAAAGGCGTCGCAAGCGGCCAGAACCAAGGCAAACAGGCCGACGACAAGTGCTTTGAGCTTCATGAAGATTCCCATAAGAGGAGTTGGAGTAACAGAAAATTGCCAGTAGATTAACGCGGGTGCGCGCTACGCGATGACACGCTACAAACCCAGATCGATCATCATCGCATCAACCCGTTTTTTTACCTGGGGCGACATCGCGATGGTCGTGCCCCACTCGCGGGTGGTTTCGCCAGGCCATTTGTTGGTGGCGTCAATGCCGACTTTGGAGCCTAAACCGGCCACTGGTGAGGCAAAGTCGAGGGTGTCAATCGGCGTGCGGGCTGCAAAGGTGAAGTCGCGCTCCGGGTCTACCCGGGTGGTCAAGGCCCAGATCACGTCTTTCCAGTCGCGAACGTTCACGTCGTCGTCGACCACCACAATGAACTTGGTGTACATGAATTGCCGCAAAAAGCTCCAGATGCCGAACATCACGCGCTTAGCGTGGCCGGGGTACTGCTTTTTCATGCTCACCACCGCTAACCGATAGGAGCAACCTTCCGGCGGCAAGTAGAAATCAGTGATTTCCGGAAATTGTTTGACTAAGAGTGGCACAAACACTTCATTGAGCGCCATGCCCAACATCGCTGGTTCATCAGGTGGCTTGCCGGTGTAGGTGGTGTGATAGATCGGCTGCGCACGCATCGTAATGCGGTCAATCGTGAAAACCGGGAAGCGCTCTTGCTCGTTGTAATAGCCGGTATGGTCGCCATACGGCCCTTCGAGGGCGCTTTGGTAACCCGTCGGGTCGTTCGCGTCCGGGACAATCGCGCCTTCGAGCACAATCTCGCCCGACGCCGGGACCCGCAGATCGCTGCCCTTGCATTTGATGAGCTCAGTTTTAGCGCCACGCAGCAAGCCGGCAAATTGATATTCCGAGAGCGAATCGGGCACTGGTGTAACTGCCCCCAAGATCGTTGCCGGGTCAGCGCCAATCACCACCGCAATCGGAAACGGCGTGCCCGGGTGGCGCTTGGCATGTTCGCGAAAATCGAGCGCGCCACCACGATGGGCAAGCCAGCGCATGATGACCTGGTTACGCGCAATCACCTGCTGGCGGTAGATGCCAAGGTTTTGGCGCGGCTTTTCCGGGCCTTTGGTGACCACCAGGCCCCAGGTAATCAGCGGCGCGATATCGCCCGGCCAGCAAGTCTGGATCGGAAAGCGCCCGAGATCAACATCCGGCCCTTCAATCACCAACTCTTGGCACGGCGCGCGGCCAACCTCGCGCGGAGCCATGTTCATCACCTGCTTCAACACCGGCCACTTGTCCCAGGCATCGCGCAAACCCTTGGGCGGCTCCGGCTCTTTGAGAAAGGCCAACAACTTGCCGACTTCGCGCAATTTAGTGAACGCTTGCGCGTCGTCCGCCGCGTCTTCACCCATTCCCAAAGCGACGCGGCGTACCGTACCGAACAGGTTGGTCAGGGCCGGATTCGCGTAGCGAGTTTCGCCAAAAACTGGGTTTTCAAACAGCAGTGCAGGGCCGCCAGCCCGTAAAACCCGGTCCGAAATCTCAGTCATTTCGAGTACTGGCGAGACGGGAATTTGAATTTTCTTGACTTGCGTCAAGCCTTCAAGTTGCCGCAAAAAGTCCCTAAGGTCTTGATATTGCACGCTTTTTCCCTAAAAACCGATGGTTCCCGGCAAAGTATAGCCGTAAGTCTCGGATTTCACAGGAGATTTTTCGACGCACGCGGCTAAGTCTTTGATTTTATTTAACAATTTTTAGATTGACCGTTCCACGCACCCTCTATACACTTCGCGCCTTGTTGTAACTTGTTTGAGCTCGTTGGACTAAGGCGGCCACTGTCGTCACATTCAACGAGTGTTTTGGTTGCCACGCTACGCTGCCTGTTGGAAAAGTTAGTTCCACGGGGAGGAACAGCAGCAAGTGGCTTATTCCGGTCTCATGGATAACGTCTAGCCGCTGAGTTCGTAATTCGGCGCGAAGCTTGACAACGAGGCCCTCGACTGCAAGCGTTGATCGATTTCTTGTCGCCTCGCAACTATTAGGGTTGCGGCGCACACAGAAGCGGTCGGATTGAAGAATGCGCCCTTTGCACGTTTGTGCAATTGGAAGGACGCATGCTCCAAACCCTCCGTCGACGCCGACCAAGGAGGTTAAAGATGTTTCGCAATTTCAATTTCAGCGCTCCGCGCGCTGCATGGTCGTCCCTAGTTCCATCCGCTCTTCCGGTACTTTCTGCCTCGCAAGTTCTCAAAGCAGGCAAGCTTGGTCACACACTTCGTGATGCCAAGCGCCCCTCGTGGCTAACGCCCGTGTTGGATACCGCCAAAGGCGTGTTGATGTGCGTCGGCATCGTGGCTTTGATTGCTTGGCAGGTTCAAGCCTTCTCCTACGCGCCCAATGCCGTTCCGCCTTCCGCCGCCGCACCTGCTCAACCGCGCCTGGAAGCGCAGCCAATTTTGGATGCGATTGCCCCGGCCAAAATCGCCGAAGCCCACGCAGCGGTAGTGCAGCAGACCGCACCAGTCAAGGCGGGGGGCACGACACCCGCTGTCGCCGATGTCAAAAACGTGGCCGCCTTGGGCACGCCGCAGGAGCAAAAGCGGGTGGCGCAGCACATTGCCCGCAAATTCCGCGTCGCCGCCGAAGCGATTGAGTTGTTGGTGGGCGCAGCTTACCTAGCCGGGCGCGAACACGAGGTTGACCCGATGCTGATCTTGGGCGTGATGGCGGTCGAGTCGCGCTTTAACCCCTTCGCTGAAAGTGTGATGGGCGCGCAGGGCCTGATGCAAATCATCCCCAAGTTCCACATGGACAAGTTTGAAGAGCATGGCGGCAAGGCAGCGATTTTGAACCCGGTTGCCAACATCAACGTCGGCGCCGAGATACTCAAGGAATATATGGCCCGCGCGGGCGGCTTGGAAGCCGGTTTAAAGCGGTATTCAGGTGCGACCGGTGACTCAGACAATGGTTATGCCGCCAAAGTGCTGGCTGAGCGCAACGAGTTGCTGGCCGTTAAAGGCGGCAAGAAAATCGTCAGCATGCCGGTTGTCGCCAAGCCCAAGCCCGCACCGGAAGCACCGGTGCTGCTCAACGACATCTAGCGAGTTGGTAGAGCCCGTGGGATGAGCGGATCTGTGATCCTCTACCTCCACGGGTT
Source organism: Burkholderiales bacterium (assembly GCA_031362865.1). Classification (GTDB taxonomy): domain Bacteria; phylum Pseudomonadota; class Gammaproteobacteria; order Burkholderiales; family JAEUOS01; genus JANLTH01. Next base: position 51,155 of record JANLTH010000092.1, read on the forward strand.
TCGCTCCTCGCCCGATTCTTTCAAGGCGCGGTTGCTGGCGACTGAACTTGGGCGGCGCGGTAAAAGCTCGCGGTGGCAGTGCCCGCAATTGCCCGCGAGCCCGGCGCAAGCGGTGAAGTTAGCGCTCACTATCGCCAAAGGCCGCGACCCAAAATTACTTACCATTCTCGGTAGTTCGCTGGGCGGGTTTTATGCCACTTATTTGGCAGAAGTACTTGGCTGTCGCGCAGCGCTTCTCAACCCGGCGGTGTATCCAGCGCGTGATCTGGCGGGCACGCTCGATGCGCGCGGGGTGCTCCGCACGACCATGTACCACTCGAACGAGCCCTTCGAGTTTTGGCGGGCTTACTTGGGCGAATTGAAGGCGCTTGCGGTTGCCAAGATCACCAAGCCGCGCCGCTATTTTCTGATCGCCGCCAAGGGCGACGAAGTGTTGGACTGGCGCGAAATGGTCGGGCATTACCCACGCGTGCGCAAAAAGGTATTGTCTGGCAGCGATCATGGCCTCGCCGATTTCGCCGACTATCTGCCTGAAGTGCTGCAGTTTGCCGGTATCGAACTTTAGAATGACTGCATTCGTAGCCTGATCGCTGCTTATTCCATTTCTAAATCATTACGATACGTCGTTGCCCCTTCCTAGCCGTGCTAGCAGCACTGTCGTCGTCGGTGCGCCTAATCTCGTAATGATTTAGAAACGGAATTACCCGTTGCATCTGCACCATACCCATGGCTTTATTCCGCGCCATCATGAAAACTCTCTACACCGTTCTGGGCATCGACCCAGATGCCACCACCTCTGAGATCAACCTGGCGTTTTCGCGTGCAAAGTTGCGCTACCCCGAAACCAAGCTAGCCAATGACGAGAACGCCAAGATCCAGTTTCAGGCAATCGCGCAAGCGCATGCCACGCTGGTGAACGACGACTCGCGTGCCGCTTACGACCTGCGCTTGTCTCGGGCGGGGGTGAAATCGGTGAATGTTGCCTTGACCGACTCCGACAGCCATACCGGGCGCAATTTTGCGATTGGAGCGGTGGTGGTTGCACTGGTTTCGGGCATGTGGTTCTACCATGCGCGCGAAAAAGCCAAGGCGCAGCGCGAAGTCGCGGCTCAGGTGCTAAAGCTGGCCGAAGAAGAGCAGAAGCGCCGTGCCGAAGAAGTCGAGCGAAACGAAGCCCGCCTCGATCAGGACCGTGCACGATCGCGTGAACGCGAAGCCGAAAACAAAGAACGCCGCGAACGGGCCATGCTAGACCGGGCACTACAGACGCAGGGCGCGCGCTCCGACGCAGCAGCGCGCCAGGGGCAGTACGAAGAACAGCGCCGTGAACAGGCGGCCGCCAATCGGCAGCGCCAGGCTGACTATGACAAGACGCGCCGTGACGATGCCGATCGCAACGCCGCGCGCCAGGCGCAGATGGATGCCGAGCGCCGCCTGTTGGCAGAAAAACGCCAGCTGCGCGAAACCTGTATGGCGCGTTACGGCAAACCGGACTGCTAAAGCGCGCCGGTAGATCCGCTTAGGCCGTGAACAGCGCTGCGACCACGAAAACGGTTAGCGCAGCCAACTCCACGATCACCGCGATGGGCGAAAAGCCCGCGCCTTCCCAGCCTTCGCTGAACCACGAAGCGCTAGGCGCTTGCTCACGCTGACGCAGGCTTTTGGGCTTGCGTGCTGGCGGCAAGCGATCCAATGCATCCAAGAGGTTCGCCGCAGAAGGCGAGGGATAGGCCGCGTAAAGATTTACTGAGGTCGTTGTCATCTTGATACTCCTTCAAAAACCTTGTCGGGCTTGATTCTTCAAGCATTTCCGATTCAGTTAAATATTAAACACTTACTTACAACAAAGTCTATTGTGCGCCGCAGCATTGCGTTTTGGATTGATCTACATCAACCGAAAAAGTCGATCACGGCGCATTGAGCGCATTAAAATTTGTGCATCGCAACAGTTTGAGACTGACCTCTATGCACACCCCGCAACGACTCAAAAACCGCGTCGCCATCATCACCGGTGCCGCCAATGGCATTGGCCTGGCCACTGCGCAACGTTTTGCCCAAGAAGGGGCGATTGTGGTCGTAGCCGACCTCAAACCAGCGGCGATTGATGCCGCCGTGGCATCGGTCAAGGCGCTCGGTGCCGAAGCGCTCGGAGTCGTCGTCGATGTCACCCAGCGCCCCACAGTCGATGCATTGGTGACGCAAGTGAAGGCGCGCTATGGGCGCATCGACATTCTGGTCAATAATGCCGGCATCACCAAAGACGCGCGCTTGGTCAAAATGAGCCAAGCCGATTTCGACCAAGTGATTGATGTCAACCTGCGCGGCGTGTTCAATTGCGCGCAAGCGGTGGTGGACACGATGATCGAGCAAGGTAGCGGCGTGATTTTGAACGCCTCGTCGGTGGTCGGCATTTATGGCAATTTCGGTCAAACCAACTATGCTGCCACCAAGTTTGGCGTGATCGGCTTTACCAAGACCTGGTTCCGCGAGCTGGGCCCCAAGGGGATTCGCGTCAATGCGGTGGCCCCGGGCTTTATTGCCACTTCCATTCTGGACAGCATCCCTGAAAAGGTCATCCGCCAATTGGAGGGGCGCGTATCATTGGGGCGACTGGGCAAGCCCGAAGAGATTGCCAGCGTGTACGCCTTTCTCGCCTCGGACGATGCGAGCTACATCAATGGTGCCGTGCTGGAAGTGTCCGGCGGCATGACCGTATAAGGAGCTTCACGATGAGAATTCTGCAAACGTTGGCTGCGGGCTTATTGATCGCAGCACTCTCTGGCTGCGCGGTTTACAACACCTCCTCCGACGGCAAGGTGGACAACCTGATGCTCAAGGGCTACGACCCGGTTTCGTATCTCAAAGGTGTAAGCCCGGTAGTCGGCAAACCGGGGCTGACCGCCACCCACGAATACGGCACCTACTACTTCGCGAATGCCGAGAACCAGGCCGCCTTTAAAGCCGCGCCCGACAAATTCGCGCCGCAATACGGCGGCTTTTGCGCCAATGGCGTGGTGTATGGCATCAAACTGGGCGGCGAGCCACTCGCCTACCGTGTGGTCGATGGCAAGGTCTACATCTTCGGCGAGCATGGCTCACGCAACCTGTGGGCGATGGATATCCCGAAGAGCGTGGCCCTAGGCGACAAATACTGGAAAGAAGAGGCGCAGCACACTTCCTATCGCTGGCAAAACCTGAAGCGCTTTACCTTCAAAGTGGCGCACTACAAAACCGGCAAAGAGCTCAACGACGAGTATCAGGCTTGGCTGGCAAAGGGCAATAAGCCGTTGCCGTGAGGTGTGAGGGGTTAGGAGGGCGTCGCGCCGAAGAGGCTTATCCCGCGCGCCTCTTCACGGCCAATGCCTGAAGATCAGCCACCCAGGCGCTTCTTGAGCAATTCATTGACTTGCGCAGGATTCGCCTTGCCTTTGGTGGCCTTCATCGCCTGGCCGATCAGCGCGTTGAAGGCTTTTTCTTTGCCAGCACGGAATTCGTCGACTGACTTTTGATTTGCCGCCAGCACCTCGTCAATGATTTTGTCGAGCGCGCCGGTGTCGCTGATTTGCTTCAGGCCTTTTGTAGCGATCAGTTGATCCGCAGCGTCATCGCCCACGGCTTCACCCGCCCACATGGCGGCAAATACGTCTTTGGCAATCTTCCCGGAGATCGTGCCGTCGCCGATGCGCGCCAGCAAATTCGCCAGAGCAATGCTTGAAACATGGCTCTGGGCGCGGCTCCTCAAGGTATCTTCGGTTTGGTTTAAGGCCGAAGCCACTTCGCCCATTACCCAATTGGCGGCCAGTTTTGCGCCGTTGTCCAGCCCTTTTGGCAACGCGGTCACGCAGTCTTGGTAGTAAGCGGCGATTTCGCGCTCGGTCGTGAGGGCAGCGGCATCGTAGGGCGAAAGGCCGTATTGGGCCTCGAAGCGCGCCTTCATCGCTTCGGGCAACTCGGGCATTTGCACGGCGATGGCGGCCTGCATCGCCTCGGTAATCACAACCGGCAGCAAATCCGGATCCGGAAAATAGCGGTAATCCTGCGCGTCTTCCTTGCTGCGCATCGAGCGTGTTTCGCGTTTTTCCGAATCGTAGAGACGGGTTTCTTGCCTCACCGTGCCGCCATCTTCGATCAATTCGATCTGGCGCATCACCTCGTAGTTGATCGCGTCTTCCATGAACTTGAAGGAGTTCAAATTTTTGATCTCGCAGCGCGTGCCAAACTCGGTCGCACCGACTGGGCGCACCGACACGTTGGCATCGCAGCGAAACGAGCCTTCTTGCATGTTGCCGTCGCAAATGCCGATCCAGGTGACCAAGCTGTGAAGCTTCTTCGCATACGCGACCGCTTCAGCGGCGGAACGCATGTCCGGCTCGGTGACAATCTCCAACAGCGGCGTGCCTGCGCGATTCAGGTCGATGCCGGATTGGCCAGCAAAATCTTCATGCAAAGACTTGCCAGCGTCCTCTTCCAGATGCGCGCGGGTCAAGCGCACGTGCTTTTCCGCACCGTCAACGGTGATCGTCATGCCACCGCCTTGCACCACCGGAATCTCATACTGACTGATCTGATAGCCTTTGGGCAGGTCCGGGTAGAAGTAGTTTTTTCGCGCAAAAATCGAACGTTCCGCCACCTTGGCGCCGACCGCCAAGCCAAACGTAATCGCGCGCTCGACCGCGCCCCTGTTCAACACCGGCAGCACGCCCGGCAAGGCGCAATCGACCGCCGCCGCATTGACATTGGGCTGGGCGCCAAACGAGGTAGACGCACCCGAAAAAATCTTCGATGCGGTCGAGAGCTGCGCATGTGTTTCCAGCCCAATCACGACTTCCCAATCTTTTCTAGCCATAGTGGTTTTCCTTACTCTTCCGTGTCCGGTTCCCGCAGATACGAGGGCATCAGGTCCGGGCGCAACATGTAAATTTGGTGGCGGATAAAGGTAATCTCCGCCATCGCCTTGCCCACCTGCGCAATCGCCTCATCGCCCATGCCCGTGCCCTCACGAATTTCGCGCGCCGCTTGGTCCAGCAAGGCGGAAGCTTGCGTCAGTTTGGAGTGGATGGAGTCGAGTTTTTTGGTCATGCGGATAGAAAACTACGGCAAAAAATCACTCAGATTGACACCCGTGCGCAACCCCTCGACCTCAGAGAAATGTGCATCGAAGGTGAACAGTGCCGCGCCGTGTTCAAGTGCTGAGGCGGCAATCCAAATGTCGTTGGCCGGGATCGGTTTGCCGCGGCGCTTCAAGCTTTGCAGCACATGGGCGTAGCACTCGCTGGTTGCAAGCGTGGCCGGCGAGAAAGTAACGCGCTCTGAGGCCAGAAAATCTGCCAGCGCCTTGCGATTCTCATGCCGCTTCGATCCGCCCTCGAACCCCGCAAGCAACTCACCAACCGTGGTAGAGCTGACCAACAGCTTGACGGCCCCACGAATCACCTCGATGGCGGCCGGTGCGCCGCGCCGCATGGCGGAGTAGGCATTGGTATCAATGGCAATCGGGGTCATTGCGAAGGTGTCGGAGGGGAATCAGGCTGCCGTGCGCACCGGCCCGCTCGCGTCATTCCACATACTCGGATCAATTTCGCCGAAACTTGCCGTATTCCGGGCAAACTCCTGCGCCTCTTCTTCAGACCATGCGCCGAAGAGATGATCCAAGTCGTGATGCTGACTTTGGCCAACCGGCACACCACCCGCTGCCTTGGTCAAGGTGCGCACAACCAGCGTGTTCAGACTCACCGACTCTTCAGTGGCGCGCTGTTTCAGCGCTTTCAGCACAGACTCTTCAAGCCCGCGAATACTGATATTCTGCATGATGGCATCTATGATGGCAAATTGAATGCACGAATGATAGCATGCGGTGTTCCGGGGTGATGCCTACGCAGGCATCCGCAAATGCCAATCCGTGGCCAACTGATACTGATGCGCGATCCCCAGCATCTTGCCTTCCGACAAATAATTGCCAATCAATTGCAAGCCGACCGGCATACCGCCTTCGCCAAAGCCGCACGGAATCGACATCGCGGGCAAACCCGCCAGGTTAATCGCGGTGGTGTAAATGTCGGTCAGATACATCTGCACCGGGTCGCTGGCTTTGGAGCCAATCGGAAAGGCTACCGAGGGTGTGGTGGGGCCGAGAATCACATCGCAGTGCGCGAATGCGGCACGAAAATCGTCGGCAATCAGGCGGCGGATTTTTTGCGCTTTGATGTAATACGCATCGTAATACCCGTGCGAGAGCACATAGGTGCCGATCAAAATACGGCGCTTCACCTCCGCACCAAAGCCTTCGGCGCGGCTCTTTTTGTACATCTCCTGCAAATCCTTGTACTCCGCCGCGCGATGCCCGTAACGCACGCCGTCAAAACGCGCGAGATTGGAAGAGGCTTCCGCAGGCGCGATCACGTAGTAAGCCGGAACCGCGTGCTTTGAAGCGGGCAGCGAGATCTCGACAATCGTCGCGCCCAGCTTGCGGTACTCGGCAATCGCGGCCTCAATCGCCCGCGCCACATCGGGCGAAAGCCCTTCGCCAAAATACTCGCGCGGCAGGCCAATCCGCACGCCTTGCAGCGACATACTCAGGTGTGCGCGGTAGTCTTCTTTTGGGTGATCGAGCGAAGTTGAGTCGCGTTCATCGAAGCCTGCCATCACATTGAGCAGCACGCTCAAATCTTCGGCGCTGCGCGCCAGCGGCCCGCCCTGGTCGAGCGAGGAAGCATAGGCCACCATCCCATAGCGCGAGACCAAGCCATAGGTGGGCTTGATGCCGCAAATGCCGGTCAGCGCGGCTGGCTGGCGAATCGAGCCACCCGTGTCCGTGCCAGTCGCAGCGGGAGCGATGCGGGCCGCAACTGCAGCGGCTGAACCACCCGAGGAGCCGCCGGGCACCAGCGCATGGTTCCAGGGGTTGCGCACCGGCCCGAAATAGGAATTCTCATTCGACGAGCCCATCGCAAATTCGTCCATATTGCACTTGCCCAAGAGCACCGCACCGGTGCGCTTGAATTCGCCGATTACGTGCGCATCAAACGGCGAGACGTAGTGTTCGAGCATGCGCGAGCCACAGGTGGTGCGCATGCCTTCGGTGACAAAAATGTCTTTGTGCGCCAACGGAATCCCGAGCAGGGGAGTCTTGTCGCCTTGGGTGATGCGCGTATCAGCCATGCGCGCTTGGGCCAGCGAAAACGCCTCATCGACCGTGATGAAGGCATTGAGCCCTTGGGCGGCGTGGACGCGTGCCAGGAAAAGCTGGGTAAGCTCGACGCTGGAAATTTCTTTCGCCGTTAAGGCCGCGCTCAATCCGGCGAGTGAGCGCTCGTGCATGGCGGTGGCGCTCATTCGATCACCTTGGGCACCAAATACAGACCACGCGCAACACTCGGGGCACTGGCCTGGAAGGCATCACGCTGGTCGGTATGCGTGACTTCGTCTGTGCGCAGGCGCTGCGAGACATCAAAGCCGTGGGCCATCGGTTCGATGTCGTCGGTATTGATCGCCTGCATCTGCTCGATCAGGTCAAATACAGCGCCTAACTGGGTGAGCGTGGCTTGGGCCTCAGTGGCGGAAATTTCAAGGCGCGCCAAGTGCGCGGCGCGCTTTACTGCATCTAAGTTAAGCGCCATGGGAGCGGGTGAGTGGGTGAAGGCGGGGAGGCAGGGAGGCAGGGAGGCCTTTGCGAGACCAACTGGTGAAAGTCTGCAAAATGCTAGTTGGGGAGTGGACCGGACCCCGAACCGAGCGCGGAGTGCAGCACGCCAAATTGGGTGAAAAAGCCTAAAAAAAGCTGGAAATCATGCTCAGATTATAGGGTAACATCATGGGTTAACTTATTGTAATTGTTGGCAAAACGGCGCGTTTCGGTCTCGATACGCGAGGCTGACATGTCATTTCAGAAAGCGGTTCATGTTCGGGTTTATCAGCAGCTATTTTTCCAACGACCTGGCGATTGATCTGGGTACTGCCAACACGTTGATTTACGTGCGCGGCAAAGGCATTGTGCTAGACGAGCCTTCGGTGGTGGCGATCCGCCAAGAAGGCGGCCCCAGCGGCAAAAAGACGATTCAAGCGGTCGGCCACGAAGCCAAGGCAATGCTGGGCAAAACGCCCGGCAATATCACCGCGATTCGTCCTATGAAAGACGGGGTGATTGCCGACTTTGTGGTCACCGAGCAGATGATCAAACAGTTCATCAAGCGGGTGCATGAGTCGCGGCTTTTTTCACCCAGTCCGCGCATCATCATCTGCGTGCCCTGCGGCTCCACCCAGGTTGAAAAGCGCGCGATCCGCGATGCCGCGCTCAACGCCGGCGCCTCCAAGGTGTATTTGATCGAAGAGCCAATGGCGGCCGCCATCGGCGCTGATTTGCCGGTGAGCGAAGCCACCGGCTCGATGGTGATCGACATTGGCGGCGGCACCACCGAGGTAGGCGTGATTTCCTTGGGTGGCATGGTCTACGCAGGCAGCGTGCGCGTAGGCGGCGACAAGTTTGATGAAGCCATCATCAACTACATCCGGCGCAACTACGGCATGTTGATCGGCGAAATGACGGCTGAGGCGATCAAGAAGGAAATTGGCTCGGCCTTCCCTGGCTCCGAAGTGCGCGAGATGGAGGTCAAAGGCCGCAATCTGGCAGAAGGCATTCCGCGTTCCTTCACAATTTCGTCGAACGAGATTCTTGAGGCACTGACCGACCCCCTCAATTCCATCGTTTCTGCGGTGAAGAGCGCGCTCGAACAAACGCCACCTGAGTTGGGTGCCGATATCGCCGAAAAAGGCATGGTGCTCACCGGCGGCGGCGCACTGCTGCGCGACCTGGACCGTTTGTTGATGGAAGAAACCGGCCTGCCAGTGATCGTGGCCGACGACCCGCTGACCTGCGTGGTGCGGGGCTCAGGCATGGCGCTGGAGCGGATGGACAAAATGTCCTCGATTTTCACCAACGAGTAAGGCGTGAGGGAAGTTCGCGAGCGCCGTCGCGTTGCTCTTGCAGACTTCTAAAACGTCGTAAGCGTGGATTGCAGCGCACCTCACACCTGACTCCTGCCCCCTCACACTTATGGAGTACAGCCCGCCGCCGTTTTTCCGCCAGGGCCCTTCCTCTTTCGCGCGGTTTGCGTTTTTTGCCGCGCTTTCGGTGGTGTTACTGATCGCTGATTCGCGCTTTAAGGCACTCGAAGCGATTCGCGCCACAATCGCCACCCTGATCCACCCGGTGCAACGCGCCGCCCGCACGCCGGGCGAGGCTTGGAGTGGTGCAGCGCGCTTTTTCGCCTCTCAAAGCGATTTGCTGCGCGAGAACGACGAGCTCAAGCGCCGCAATCTTGAGGCCGCCGCCGCCGCCCTGCGCGCGCGCCAGCTTGAAGGCGAGAACAACCACATGCGCCGCCTGCTCGACACGCGCGAGTCGCTCAAGGTTGAGTCGATTGCCGCTGAGGTGATTTATCAAGCGCGCGATCCGTTTTCGCGCAAAGTGGTGCTCGACAAGGGCACACAGGCAGGCATCGTTGCCGGGCAGATCGTGGTGGACGAAACTGGCGTGCTCGGGCAAGTGACACGCACCGCGCCGCTCTCAGCAGAAGTCACTTTGCTGACCGATAAAGATCAGGCGATCCCGGTACAAATCACCCGCAACGGCTTGCGCGGGGTGGCCTATGGCACGGCGCAACCCGGTACCGGCCTGTTGGAGCTGCGCTTTATGACCGTCAATGCCGACGTGCAGCCCAACGATGAACTGGTCACCTCGGGCATTGACGGGGTGTACATACCTGGCTTGCCGGTAGCGCGAGTGGCACGGGTGGAACGCGAAGCCGGTTATACCTTCGCCAAAATCTGGCTTAACCCCTTAGCGGGAATCGACCGGTACGCGCAGGTAGTAGTCTTGAGCGCCAAACTGAAGGATGTACCACCGTTACCGCCGCCCGATGATGAGGGAACCAAAGCCAAGCGCGGCAAACGCAAGTTTGAGGAACGCAAATCTGCCGAACCGACACCCGCTGCAGCGGCAGCACCTGGCTTAGCACCAGCCTCAACACCAACACCAGCACCAACACCAGCAACGGCAGGCACGGCCCCGCCCGCCAGCGCCGCCGGGGAGAAAAAGTAGATCATGGCGCGCGACCAATTTCGCAATAGCCCAGAGTACATTCTGCTGCCGGTCAATCCGCTGTTCATCGGCTTTACGCTGCTCTTGGCAGTGCTGCTCAATGTGATTCCCTTGGGGCGCGTGGTGGGCATGCCCGATTGGGTGGCGCTGTCGCTGGTGTTTTGGAACATTCACCAGCCGCGCCGGGTTGGCATGCTGGTGGCCTTTTTGCTCGGGCTCTGTGTCGACGTGGGTGATGCCGCCTTGCTCGGTGAGCACGCGCTGGCCTACACGATTCTGTCGTTTGCGGCGATCTCGCTGCACCGGCGCGCCCTTTGGTTTGGCGTGCTAGGGCAGATGCTGCATGTCTTGCCGCTGTTGCTGATGGTGCAGGCGGTGATACTGCTGATCCGCATGGGCGCAGGCGGTGTTTTCCCCGGGGTCGGCTACTTTTTGGAAAGCGTGATCGCCACCTTGCTCTGGCCGGTCATTGCGTTTTTCTATCTCGCCCCGCAGCGGCGCGCGGTGGATCGGGACGAGCACCGACCACTTTGAGTGATGATGACCTGAAGAGCGTTTCAGCAAGCCACTCTTCACGGCATTGCCTTGAAAACGACCGCCCCTATTGCTTCTTCACGGCCCGTTTGTAATTGGCGAGCGACACTTGCTTCGCACGTGAGATCGTGAGCGAGTCCTCCGGTGCATCCTTGGTTAGCGTCGTGCCTGCGCCCAGGGTAGCACCGCGTTTCACGGTTACTGGAGCCACTAGTTGGGTGTCGGAGCCGATGAACACGTCGTCTTCAATCACGGTGCGATGCTTGTTCGCGCCGTCGTAGTTGCAGGTGATCGTCCCAGCGCCGATATTGACGCGCGCCCCCACCGTCGCATCGCCCACATAGGCCAAATGATTGGCTTTGGAATTGTTGGCAATCGTCGCGTTTTTGACTTCGACAAAGTTGCCGATGTGCACCTCGTCGGCCAGTACGCTACCTGGGCGCAGGCGGGCATAGGGGCCGATGCGCCCGTTTGCGCCCACCGTGGCACCATCCAGATGCGAGTAGGGCAGCACCTCGGTGCCCGCGCCCAAACTGACGTTGTGGAGGATGCTGTACGCGCCGACTGTTACCCCCGAGCCGAGGCTCACGCTGCCTGAAAACACGCAGCCGATGTCAATCTGGACATCATTCGCACACTCCAGCGTGCCGCGCACGTCAAAACGGGCTGGGTCGATGATGGTTACGCCAGCTTCCTGCAAGCGGCGCGCGGTTTCGCGCTGGCAAGCGCGCTCCTGCGCGGCCAACTGCACCCGGTCGTTGATGCCTTCGGTCTCCCACGTCTCGTCGGGGTGGGTGGCAACCACGTCCACGCCATCGGCTACCGCCAGCTTGACTAAGTCGGTCAGGTAATACTCGCGCTGCGCGTTGGCCGATGAAAGCTGCGCCAGCCAGCCCTTGAGCTTGCCCGGCGGAATCAGCATGGTGCCGGTGTAGTACTCCTTGATGGCAAGCACGTCTGCTGACGCATCTTTGTGCTCGATGATGGCCAGCACCCGCCCGGCGGCATCCCGCAAGATGCGCCCATAGCCACTGGCATCAGCCACTACGGCTGTGAGTAGGCCCAAGCGAGTGGTGCCGGCTGTGTCGAGCAATCGTTCGAGCGTGGCCTGGCGAATCAGCGGTACATCGCCATTGAGTACCAGAGTTGGCAGGCTGGCATCGAGCTGCGGGGCGGCTTGGATCACGGCATGCCCGGTGCCGAGTTGTTCGAGTTGCTCAGCAAAGCCCGCCGGGCGCGTGCCCAGCGCTGCTTTGACGACCTCCATGCGATACCCCACCACGACCACCGGCGGCGTGGCGGTCACCTGGGCGACCAGATCGGCTACATGCGCCACCAAAGCTCTCCCTGCGAGCAGATGCGCCACCTTGGGCAGGTCCGATTTCATCCGCGTGCCTTTGCCGGCCGCCATAATCACAATATTGAGTTTTCTCATGGCGCGGATTTTATTTGGTCGTGCCGCATAATTTCACCGGTTCTACAGATGAGGACACTGATGTTATGAATTTTCCGAAACCTGCGGCCTCGTGGCTCTTGATCTTGACTCTGCTGTTGGGTGCTTGCGGCAGCCTTTCGGTGTTCTCGTTGGCTTACAACAATGCGAGCACGGCGATTACGTGGATGGCGCAAGACTACCTCGAGATGGAGCCGCCACAAAAAGCCGCCTTCAGCGAGCGGGTAGACAAACTGATGGCTTGGCATCGCCGCGAGCAGTTGCCGGAATACGCCAAGTTGTTGCGCCAGGTACAGGAGAAATCACAGAGCCGAGTCACGGAAGCGGACGTGGCTTGGCTGGTGCGCGAAACCCGGGCGCACTACCGGCTGCTCGCAGTGCGCCTGGCACGAGAAGCGGGCGATCTGGCGGTGCAGCTCAATCCAGACAATCTCAAAGCGCTTGACGCGAAGGTAAAGAAATCGAACGACGAGTTCGCCCGGGACTACCTCAACGCACCGGCTGATACGGTGCGCAAGAAGCGCGCACAACGAATGGTCGACAATCTCGAAACTTGGCTTGGGAGTTTGAGCGAGGCGCAAAAAGCCGCCGTGACGGCACAGGCCGCACAGTTGCCGATGAATTACCCGCTGGTTTTTGAGGAACGTCGCCGCCGCCAAGTAGCGATGCGCTCCATTCTCGCCAGCGCAGCCGACAAAAATGCGGACAAGGAGGATATTGCGCGCCGTCTGACCGCCTGGGCCACCGATTGGGAGGCAGGGCGAGCACCTGCCTATCTTGAGTTCAATGCGCAGTATCTGCCACAAAGCTACCGGCTGTTTGCCGAGGCGATGAATCAAGCGACACCCGAGCAGCGCGCCTTCGCCCTGAAAAAAGTGAGCGGCTACATTGAAGAGATCACCCTACTGGCAGCACGCCAGTAGGGATGCTTGACGCGTTACTTGTCGTCCACTTCGCTTTGCACGGAGAGCAGCCGGGCGATGCCCGTCGGCGCATTCAGTGGCCCGTGCGGCACGCGGGAATCAAAGGTGAGCGCGTCGCCTGGTTCGAGGTGAAATTCTTCCTTGCCGACGCGATAGTCAACACTGCCTTCGAGCATCAAAATAAACTCAATGCCACGGTGCTCGTACTCAGTGTGCGGCACGGATTGCTCGTCCATCACCACCACACAAGCCTCAAAGCGCTTCTTGCGCCCCACATCGGGTGAGATCAGGCGGTACTTGTGGTTGTATTTGGTGCCGCGGCGCACCACTTCTTTGGCGGTGCCACGTTTCACCAGATTCACAGAACTGGCGGCAATTTCGAATTCCTGGAACAGGGTAGAAATATTGACCCCCAGCGCTTTGGCAATTCGCGAAAGCGAATCCAAACTGCACGAAGCCAGGCCGTTCTCGATTTTTGAGAGCATCCCGCGCGACAGATCGGCGCGTGCCGCCACGTCGGCGATGGTCAGCGCATTTTTGAGTCGCAGCCCTTTGATGACCTGCCCCAAATAGCGATCCAAGCTCTCGCCTCGAATTGCGGGCTGGCTGCTGGTTGTCTCAAAAGGCCCTGGCGCGCCAGCACCCTCAAAGTGTTTATTCATATGAATCACTCCGTCTAAGTCAAAAGATGCCATAAAGGCAACAAGGTATGACAATGTTCTTAAAATGAAACATCGAATCAAAAAAAGTTTACCAGCGCTGCTTGACTCTGACTATTCAAACTTGCGCGCCACGCGGGATTGCGCAAGCGGATGCTTGATAATTCTTTAGTCAAACCAATTTAAACTGCACTGGATTACGACTCAAACGTGTTGTCGTAATTTCGACAATTTGTCGAAAAAAGCACATGTTGCGCGAAAAATACACTTTAATCGCGAATGTGATTCGTGTGCTGCAAAATATGCGTCAGTTGTCAATATTTAACAAATCAGCAAGCACTACCGATGCTGAGTCACCTTAAGGTTCCCCATGGTTCCACATTTTGAGACCGCGCTTGCCGGCCCGCTGGCGCAAGTCGAACGCAAGATTCTGGATGCTCGCACCGAGGTGGAGCGCTGGTTTCGCCAGGAATGGCAGGAGCACACACCGCCCTTTTATACTTCGGTGGATTTGCGTAATTCCGGCTTCAAAATCGCGCCGGTTGATACCAATCTCTATCCGGGCGGATTTAACAATCTCTCCCAAGAAATGTTGCCCTTGGCGGTGAATGCGGCGCAAAGCGCAATCGAGAAATATTGTTCGGATGCGAAAAATCTGCTGTTGATTCCCGAAAACCACACCCGCAATCTGTACTACCTCACCAACGTGGCGCGCTTGGCGGCGATCATGCGCAACGCCGGCCTGAATGTGCGTTTAGGTTCGCTCAACCCTGAGGTGACCGCGCCAACCGCGTACGACCTGCCGACTGGGGAACAAATCACCGTTGAGCCCTTGATTCGGGAAAACAATCGCGTGTCTCTGGCCGGTTTCGACCCTTGTGCGATCCTGCTCAACAATGACCTCTCAGCAGGTATTCCGGCGCTTCTTCAAGGCTTGGACGATCAGATTTTGCTGCCGCCACTCCACGCTGGGTGGGCCGTGCGCCGCAAAACCAACCATTTCGCCGCATACAACGAAGTGGCCAACAAGTTTGCCGCAGAAATTGGCATCGATCCGTGGCTCATCAACCCCGGTTTCGGGCGCTGCGGCTCGGTCAATTTTCAGGAGCGGCTGGGCGAAGAATGTCTCGCTTCCAACGTGGACAACCTGCTGGCCAAGATCCGTGAAAAGTATCGCGAGTACAGCATCAAAGACACGCCGTTTGTGATCGTCAAGGCCGATGCCGGCACCTACGGCATGGGCATTATGTCGGTCAAGGACGGCGCGCAAATGAAGGGCCTGAACCGCAAGCAGCGCAACAAAATGGCGGTCGTCAAAGAGGGCCTGGAAGTGCAGGATGTGATTATTCAGGAAGGCGTGCACACGATTGAGCGGATCGGCGAAGCCAGCG
This sequence comes from Burkholderiales bacterium, assembly GCA_031362865.1. Classification (GTDB taxonomy): domain Bacteria; phylum Pseudomonadota; class Gammaproteobacteria; order Burkholderiales; family JAEUOS01; genus JANLTH01. The sequence goes on from JANLTH010000092.1 coordinate 66,211, forward strand.
CCGAACCGGTTGTCTACATGATCGACCGCTTCGTGGTGGGCGGCTTTTACCGCGTTAACGGTGAGCGCGGGATCGACGAAAATCTCAACGCGCCCGGGGCCCGCTTCGAGCCGCTCGCGTTCTCGACCTCGTTCAACGTGCCCGAACCGCAAGTGGCCAACGCGCCACAAAACCGCTTCTACACTTACAGCGTGATCGCGCGCCTGGCGATGCTCGCCGCCTCCTACGAACTCGAAGCCACCGCTCCCGGAGAAAATATTGGGGTCTGACCCACATGGCGCTTGAAAATGGAATCAGGCGCTGGCGGGCACCGCGCCACCTGGAAATGACAGGCGGAGGATTTTCCACAACGTGGTGCCAAACTGGCGGGTTAGGGAGTCGCTGTTGTAGGGCAGGCCGTAGCGGCCGGCCAACGCGCGGACCCGCGGGGCCAGTTCTGGATAACGGTTGCTGGGCAGGTCGGGAAACAGATGGTGCTCGATTTGGTGCGACAGATTGCCGGAGAGCAGGTGAAACAGCTTGCCGCCGCGAATATTGCAGGAGGCCAGCAACTGACGCACATACCACCCTGCGCGGGTTTCATTCTCGACCTGCGCCTTGGTGAAAACGTATACATCAGCCGGAAAGTGGCCGCAGAAAATAATCAGGTAGGTCCACAGGCTGCGCAACAAGCAGGCCACCGCATTAGCCGCCATCACCCACAGGAAGACGCTGAGCAACGAAGGCCCAACACCCGCCAGCGCAAACGGCACAGTCAGCACCACGCCAAGCAAAGGCCACAACAGGTAGTCCTTGCGCACCTGCGCAGCGATCTTTTTGCCGGTGCGCCGCAGTTGCGGGCGAATCTGTTCAAGGTGTCCTTTTTTGGTGAAGAACCGGCCCAGCTCCAGTTCCTGAATCGCGATGCCCCATTCAAACAGGATCGCGAGCAGCAGCGCATAGAGCGGCTGACCCAGATAGAAAGGCTTCCAGCGCTGCTCGCCCGACATGCGCAGCAGCCCGTAACCGATGTCAGGGTCCTTGCCCAGAACATTGGTCCAAGTGTGATGCCGGACGTTGTGCGAATGCATCCACTGGTCGGAAGGGCAAACGTGGTCCCATTCCCAGGTGCTGGACTGGATCGTGTCGTCTTTCATCCAGTCCCATTGCGCGTGCAGCACGTTATGGCCAATCTCCATGTTTTCGATAATCTTGGCCAGGCCCAGCCCTAAAGTGCCCAGAACGATCAGCGCCCAGAAGAGCGCGTTGCTGGCCAGCGCGTGACCCCATTCCGGCACGAACAAAACGCTCGCAAAAATCAGCACGCGGCCACCCAGCGCCAGCATGCGCTGGGTCTTGATGACCTGCAGGATGTAGCGGCGGTCGCGCTCACCGCGTGAATCAATCACCTCTTCGCGGATCGCATCGAGCTCGCGGCCAAACTCTTCGATCTGCGTATCGGTGAGCTGGACCGGCAAACGAGCGCTGGCGGCACTGGCGGCACTTGTGGCACTGGTCATGGAGTTCTCTCGGTGGTTCATCAAAGGTCAAGTTCACAGTCGCCAGCGGTGGCGCACACGCAGGTCTGCACGATACTGCCTACCTCGTTGAGCACCTTGCCGGTGCGCAGGTCGCGCACGCAGCCCGAGATCAGCCTGGTATTGCAGGTGTGGCAAATGCCCATGCGGCACCCGTGCGGCGGATTCAGGCCGGCATCCTCGGCAACCCGCAACAGGTTGGTGCTGGCATCGGCCTGCGCCGCCAACCCGCTTTTGGCAAAGCGCACCGTGCCACCAACCGCCTCGGCAGGAATCGGCGCCAGCTCGGCGCGGAAGCGCTCGATATTCAAATGCCGCGACAGGCCGGCCTGCGCATAGTGCTTTTCAAGCGCCGCAACCAGCGGCTGCGGGCCGCAGGCGTAAACCTCGCGCTCGCGCCAGTCGGGGCACAGCCGGTTGAGCTGCTCTGTGCTGAAATAACCCTTGGTTTGCTTGAACTCACCATACTCATGGGTGAAGATCTGCTGCAAGTGGTAGCGCGCATGCTGTTGCGCCATCTGCTGCATTTCCTTGCCGAAGATCACATCAAATTCATGCGGCGCGTAGTGAATATGCACGCTGTCGGGCAGGCGCTCCTCGGCGATCAGGCTGCGCAACATGCTGATCGCCGGGGTGATGCCGCTGCCCGCCGTAATGAACAAGGGCTTGACCGGCTGCGCATCCGGCAGATAGAAGTCGCCATGCGGCAGGCCGATCGGCAGGTATGCACCAACCGGCACATTGCGCACCAGATGATGCGAGATGCGCCCGCCCGCAATCGCCTTGACGGTGATGGTGATGCAGCCATCATCGCGCTCCGGCGGCGAGGAGATTGTGTAGGTACGGGTGTGATGCATGCCGCCCAGCGGCACGCCGATGCGCAGATGCTGGCCCGCGCGGTGGCTGCGCCAGTTGATGCCAGGCCGCAGCGTCAGCGTGCGCGCATCCTTGGTTTCATCCCAGACACTCTCCACCCGCGCCTGCAAGGCATGGCTGGTCCAGAGCGGGTTGACCAGTTCCAAATAATGCGAGGTGCGCAGCGGATACGCGAAGTGGTCTGCAAATGCCTCGATCCGCGACCAGAGAGAGGCCGCAGGTACCGGGTTTTGCGGCTTGTTTTCGGGGGTGGGTTCGCGGGTTGATTGAGCACCCATTGCCGCTCCTATCAATGATGAATCGTCTGGGCATTTAACGAAATGCGGCGAAAACAGGTAGAACTATCGGTGGACGTGCCAGTCAATGCGCCATCCGGCCAGTTTGGTGCGACACCCACTGCTTGAGCGCCTCATCCATGCGCGTTTGCCAGCCCGCGCCGGTTGATTTGAAGAAACTGAGCACTTCCGGGCTGTAGCGCACGCTGACCAATTGCTTGGTCGGCGCGATTTGCTTGCCACGCTGCCCTGGTCGTCTGGCGGCTGCCACGGCGGCCTTCACCGCAGCGTAGCCACCCCCCTTTACGGTAACAGCACTGTTCCAAGCGGCAGCTTCCTTGGCGGTAAGCGCACGGCCTTTGCCTGGCGCGTTCGCAAGAACTTCGCCCCACTGCGCCGCGTTAGCGGGAAATTTCCTGGATGAACCGTTTGATTTCATGTTTTTCGGCCTTTCGAAGGCTGATGACGTGAAAGTCATCGCCCCTGTCGGTATAGGTCAGATATCAGTAGCGTCCGGTTAACGGATAGGATATTGCAAGGAGAACCAATACTGTCGCGGGTTTTGAGGCGAAATAAGTTGGTGCCGATTTGAAAATGAAATCTCGTTTTCCCGGTAGCTTCC
>JANLTH010000112.1:0-15809 GCA_031362865.1 Burkholderiales bacterium
CACTCAAACCGCGGACGTAGATCGCCCAATCTGCGTGCCGCTCGGTAGAAATCATCGAAGCGGCTCTCGCAAGCTTCGGTACACTTTGATACACCGCCAATTCCGATCCCAGTCGCTATTCGCCCCGCCACTGCCCCTTGAGCAAACGCCACCAAGCCGGAAGAAGCAGCAAAAGCAACAAGAGCGCCACCGCCTGCATCGCCGTGAGCGTTCCGAAATAAGCCAGCGGCTCCCCGCGGAGTACCTCGGTCAACAAGCGGGGACGCTGAAACGGTGGCTTGAAAAAGCCCAACACGACCGTCAGCGCCAACACACACAGCCAGGTCAGACGGAACACGTCGCCGGGAACAACAGGCAGCCTATCCCGGCGCGCCGCGCTCAGGTATCGAGTAAGTCGCGAAATGGCAAACAGCCCAAGCATTTCGTAAAGTTGAACCGGATGACGATACACACCGTCGCCAAAATTTACGCCCCAAGGCATGCGCGTCGCCCGACCGACATGCATGACCTCCAAGCCGGCCAGATAAGCCCCGAGCGCCGCTACGCCAAGCCAGGCCAGAAGCGGCAGCGTCAACGCATCGAGCCAAGCGCCGCGCCGGGCGTTATCGTTCATCATCACCCACGCGAAGGTGACCACGCCGAGCGCGGCACCAAGCGGAAAAGCGGCTGAGGCGATCAAGCGCCGCGTCACGGCCAGACCGCCTTCACTCTCAATGACCAGCGGCAAAACCTGGGCGACTGCCATCAGCGCGGCCAGCACCGCAGCGCCAAAGGCGATTCCGTTGCGCTCAGCTACCGAAATGCGGCTCAACTGCTCTGCCGCACCGGAACGTTTAGCAAAATCCCAAGCGCTCCAGCCCGCGAGCGCCAAGAAGAGCACATAGACCGCGAGGCCATGGGGATGCGCCCAGATGCCGAAAAAGATGAACTGCACCAGATACCCAAACCAATCCGCCAACCCCATCAGAATGTGCCGGGTGCGACCGACTTGCCTTCTGATTTCAGCTTGGCGATGGTTTCTCTGAAGTCGAACGTCGTTTCACGATTAGCGCACAGGTATTCGCGAAACAGAAGGGCGTAGTGCGGCTGGGCGGAGTTGACCAGCACTCTCTGCCACTCGCTGTTGCGCGCCTGGCCCCAGGTGCCATCACGGCGGCCGTAGCCATAGACTTTGCGTTCGGCGGTGCGGCAGCGCATGCCCTCAAAACTCACATTCACCGCGCCCTGCGGGCTTTTGACGATCAAGGTGAAGCGAACCACAAAATCCGTGCCCACTCCAATCGAGCTCATGTCGATGAAAGTACGGTTGCTGGTGGTCGGGCCAGGGTCGAACTCAATCGCGTTCTCTGGCTTGGGATAGGCCGGAAGTTTGGTGGCCACTTCCTTCCACTTGGTCTCGTCGTCGAGTTCAAGCGGGTCGAAATCGTAAGAGCGCTGCGCCCAAACGTTGTGGGTCAGTAAGCTAAGCGCGATGATGCAAATGAACTTGGTCATCTACCGATTTTACGAGGCGCGCTAGCTTGCTGCCGCCTTTCCCAGGCGATCAGCGCAAATCAGCGAGCAGGCTGGCCAATGACTCAGGGGGTAGCTCGTTAAGCTGTATCAAATACTCAGCGTGGTCGCAACCGATTTTGACCTGCGCGCCACTGCGCAGCGCGGTCTTCATCGCGGTGGAAAGCTCGAAGCGCAAAAAATGCACGGCCGAGGTTTTTTCGTCGTTCGAGCGCTCCAAATCTTCGTCGGCAATCGCGTAAACCCGCTTTTGCCCTTCCACCTCAATAAACATGCGGTCTTCCACACCCTTGAGTTTGGCCAGTGCGCGCTGCCGCTCGGGCACGATGTCGTATTCGATCAACATCGTAGCTTTCCAGTTGCTGCCCTCAGGGAGCAAAGGCGTGTAGGCATCGAGTTCGTCCTGAATTCCGGCTTCTTCGAAGGTCTTTTCGATGCGCAGCATTTCCTGAATCTGGTAGCGGATCGTCAATTCGTCTTCAAAGATGATTGTGAAATGCTCGCCCAAGCGCACCGTGCGATGCTTTTTGTGCGCCAATACTTTGGCGCGAAACTGGTTGCGCGTTTTGCTATAGGCTTCGAGTGTGAGCAGGGAGTCGCGGGTAATCATGGCAGAAAAGTTCATTTCAATCCGTAAGCGATGCGAATCAGCGTCAGGGGGTGCGCGGCTTGCGCTTTGACCTCGCCGCCGCCGGGTTGTTGTGAGATGCCTTGCTCGATATGGCGGGTTGCCAATTGGCAATCCGACGAGATGTAATCGGGCCGCGCTTCCGGCGTGCCCATCATGCTCTTGAAAACCGGTTTGCCAATCTTCATCGCCTGCTGGTGGAATTCTTTCTTCACGCCCCAAGTGCCTGAGTGGCCCGAGCAACGCTCGACCACGTTGACCTTGGTATTTGGCACCAGCGCTAAGGTTTCAGCCGTTTTCTTGCCCACGTTTTGCACGCGTGAGTGGCACGGCACATGGTAGGAAACATTGCCCAAGCCTTGCGGAAACTCCTTTTTCAGCAAGCCGTCACGATTGCGCGCAATCATGTACTCAAATGGGTCAAACATGGCTTTCTTCACCGCTTGCACGTCGGCGTTTTCCGGCAACATCAATGGCAGCTCTTGCTTGAACATTAATGTGCACGAAGGAATCGGCGTGAGGATCGCATAGCCCTCGCGCGCCAGCTTCACCAACTGAGGAATGTTCCGCTTCATCAGCCGCTCGACCTCTTCAAGGTCGCCCAATTCAAGCTTGGGCATGCCACAGCAGGCTTCTTTTTCGGCCAACACCCACGGAATCGCATTGTGGTCCAGAATCTTGACTAGGTCGTGACCAATGCCAGGCTCGTTATAGTTGATATAGCAAGTGGCAAAAATCGCTACCTTGCCCGGTGTGCGCTGCCCATTTTTGATTTCAGTGGCCGCAGGCTTGGTGACACCAGCGCGAAATTTTTGCGGCGCGTAACTGGGGATCCACGCGTTCTTGTCCACGCCCAGGGTCGACTCCATGGTCTCGCGCATCAGCGCGGTCTGGTTCACGGCATTGACGGTTTGAGTGACGATCGGAATGCCGGCAAAAAAGCCCAGTTTGTCAGTAGCGGAGAGCAGCTTGTCGCGCGTGGCGTTTTGGCCTTGCTGGTGCTTGACCGCCTTGGCACGCAGCATCAAGTGCGGAAAATCGACATTCCATGAGTGCGGCGGCACGTAGGGACATTTGGCCATGTAACACATGTCGCACAAGTAGCACTGATCGACCACTTTCATGTAGTCGGACTTGGCAACCCCGTCCACTTCCATCGTCGCGCTCTCGTCCACCAGGTCGAACAACGTTGGAAACGAGCCGCACAGCGACACACAGCGGCGGCAGCCGTGGCAGATGTCAAACACCCGCTCCATCTCTTTGTGGAGCGACTCCTCGTTATAGAAGTCGTCAGTTTTCCAGGCCAGAGGGTGGCGTGTCGGGGCTTGCAGAGATTCTTCGCGGGACATTGTTTAGGGCGTACGGGGTTAGGCGCAGGGGGTTAGGCGCAGGGGGTTAGGAGCACCGCACCTCGGCGTTGCAGTGCTGCGACCTCACATCGGAAGTGCAGCGGTAGGGAGGGAAAAAGAATGAACTTCACTCCTCCCCCCTTCACCCCTTACAGCACTTAATCAACCAACGCGTCAAGCGCTTTCTGGAAACGATTGGCGTGCGAACGCTCAGCTTTTGCCAGCGTCTCAAACCAATCGGCGATTTCGCTGAAACCTTCGTCGCGTGCGGCTTTGGCCATGCCAGGGTACATGTCGGTGTACTCGTGGGTTTCGCCAGCGACCGATGCGGTGAGGTTCAAACGCGAACCGCCGATAGGCAGGCCAGTCGCAGGGTCACCCACCGCTTCGAGGTACTCCAGATGCCCGTGGGCATGGCCGGTTTCGCCTTCAGCGGTTGAGCGAAACAGCGCTGCAACGTCGTTCTGGCCTTCAATGTCGGCCTTGTTCGCGAAGTAGAGATAGCGGCGATTTGCTTGGGATTCGCCGGCGAACGCGTCTTTCAGGTTCTGCTCGGTTTTTGAGCCTTTAAGTTGCATGATGATCTCTCCGTTAGATGAAATTCGGGATGAACTTCGGTATCGATGCCGCAGCCCGCTCGGGCACGCCCAAGGGGGCGCTCAAAGTGCTGTTCAAGAATGCCGCAAGCTGCGCAAATCGAGCCTTGAGTTTATCCGCGCCGGGGGGCGCGTCAAGTCGAAAAAGACAATCCAGACGATTGAGGCAGGCTATCAATCCACCTCAATCGATAACGATTCTCAATCGCGGGGCATGCGCGTGTGCTGGCGCAGGTAACGCGTGGCGGGCATCACCGGTTCTTCGTGCGCGACCATGCCGTCGGCCGCCGCGAGGTCGCTTGCCGCTTGCTCGGGTGCTGCGCCCGGGGGCGCGGCGTGCTGGGCATAGGCTTCCGGGCGTTTGGTCGATTGATGAAACAGATGCCTGGCCAATTCGTTCAAGGCCAGCGCATAGACCCCGCGCTTGAATTCGATCACGCCATCGAGTGGCACCCAATAATCGTGCCAGCGCCATGCATCAAACTCAGGCTTGGGCGTGGCACGCAGATGAACATCCGTGTCGCGCCCGGTCAGACGCAGCAAATACCAGATCTGCTTTTGGCCACGATAGTGCCCGCGCCAGTCGCGTTTGAGCCAATGTTGCGGCACTTCATAGCGCAACCAGTCGCGCGTGCGACCGAGGATTTTGACGTGCTCGGGTTTCAGGCCAGTTTCTTCAAACAGCTCGCGGTACATCGCAACTTCGGGTGATTCGCCGTGGTCGATGCCGCCCTGCGGAAACTGCCATGCATGTTCCTTGACCCGTTTACCCCAAAATACCTCGTTTTTCTGGTTGACGATGACGATGCCGACGTTGGGGCGATATCCGTCCCGATCAAGCATGATGACACCTGCAAAAGTAGAATTAAGAGTGATTATAGCTACGCCACTCTTTCCTTCACTCACTCTATTCGATGCGCGCCTCGTCATTCTTCATCTCAACGACCAAAGAAGCCCCCGCCGATGCCGAAGTCGTGAGCCACAAGCTCATGCTGCGCGCCGGTTACATCCGCCGTTTGGCGGCCGGGGTTTACAACTACATGCCGATGGGCCTGCGGGTGATCCGCAAAATCGAAAACATCGTGCGCGAAGAAATGAACCGCGCCGGGGCAATTGAACTGCTCATGCCGGTGGTGCAACCGGCCGAATTGTGGATGGAAACCGGTCGTTTTCAGGGCATGGGGCCGGAGCTTTTGCGGGTGAAAGACCGGCATGATCGCGACTTCATCATCCAGCCCACCTCCGAAGAGGTGATGACCGACATCGCCCGCCAAGAACTGCGCAGCTACAAGCAACTGCCGAAAAACTTTTATCACATTCAAACCAAATTCCGCGATGAACGCCGCCCGCGCTTTGGCTTGATGCGCGGCCGCGAATTCACGATGAAGGATGCTTACTCTTTCGACCGCGATGTCACCGCAGGCCGCAAGAGCTACGACCTGATGTTTGAAGCCTATGGCAAGATTTTTGACCGTATCGGCCTGCGTTACCGCGCGGTAGCAGCAGATTCAGGCGCGATTGGCGGTGATGCCTCGCAAGAGTTTCAGGTCATCGCCGACACCGGCGAAGATGCCATCGTTTATTGCCCGACCAGCGACTACGCTGCCAATATCGAAAAAGCCGAAGCACTGGCCTTGAGCGCCACCCGCGCTGCACCAACCACCGCACTGGCACTCACGCCCACGCCCGGTAAAGCCACTTGCGCCGATGTGGCAGCCCTGCTGGGTGTGCCGCTTGACCGCACGGTCAAATCGCTGGTGTTGGCAACCGAAATTGTGGATGCAACAACCAGAGCGAAATCGACGCAAATCTGGCTCTTGCTGGTACGTGGCGACCACGACATGAACGAAGTTAAAGTGAGCAAGATCGAGGGCCTGAAAAATGGCTACCGCTTTGCCACGGTTGACGAAATCGTCGAACACTTCGGCATCAAGCCGGGCTATCTGGGGCCGATCAAAACCGCCAAGCCAGTCAAGGTAGTGGCTGATCGCACCGTGGCTAATCTGAGCGATTTTGTTTGCGGGGCCAACCAGTGGAACCATCACCTGACCGGCGTGAACTGGGGCCGCGATTTACTCGAGCCGGAACTGGTAGCCGACATTCGCAACGTGCGTGAGGGCGACCCCTCGCCAGACGGCAAAGGCGTGCTTGCGATCCAGCGCGGCATCGAAGTAGGCCACGTATTTTTGTTGGGCACCAAGTACAGCGCGGCAATGAAAGCGACGTATCTGGACGAAACCGGCAAGCCGCAGTTGATGATTATGGGTTGCTACGGCATCGGGGTCACCCGCTTGGTCGGGGCCGCCATCGAGCAAGGCAATGACGAGCGCGGCATCGTGCTCCCTGCCAGCATTGCACCCTTCACCCTGGCGATTTGCCCGATTGGCGCTGACCGCTCCCCGATGGTGAAAGAAGCGGCTGAAAAGCTCTACGCCGACTGCGTTGCAGCTGGCATTGACGTGCTGCTCGATGATCGCGGCGAGCGCCCCGGCGCGATGTTTGCGGATATGGAGCTGATCGGCATTCCACATCGGGTAACGATTGGCGACCGAGGCCTGAAAGAGGGCAACGTCGAATATCAAGGGCGGCGCGATGCCGCAGCAACGCCGGTCGCACCGGGCGAGATCGCAGCCCTGCTGGCGGACAAACTGAAGGCATGAGTCAGTACGCCGGGTTTCAGCTGACGGTACGGCTGGGGATACTGCTGGGCGTTCTGCTGCAATTGGGCATCGCTGGTCACGCAGTGGCCGGCGCGCAGCAGTACGAGCCGATGGTCGAATCGGTCCGCACTGCTATGGCTGCAGCAGTGGCTGAAAAACGGCCACCAGAGCCACGCTTCAAGGATGCAGTAGAGAAAGCGCAGTGGCTGGCCGAAATGTCGGGGCGCTTGCCGCCGCACAACAAACCCACTCAACGCGAGCGTACCGAGTTCCTCAAAACGGTGCACTACGAAAGCCAGCGCGCGGGACTGGACCCGCAATTGGTGCTCGGCCTCATTACCGTGGAGAGCAACTTTCGCAAATACGCGATCTCCTCAGCAGGGGCGCGCGGCTACATGCAGGTGATGCCTTTTTGGACCAAAGTGATTGGTGATGGCGACCCGAAAAAACTCTTCGACATGCGCGTCAACATCCGCTATGGCTGCCTGATTTTGCGTCACTATCTCGACCTCGAGCGCGGCGACATGTACATGGCACTGGGCCGCTACAACGGCTCGCGCGGCAAGCCGGAATATCCGAATGCGGTGTTTGCGGCGGCGAAGTCGAAGTGGCTGCACGAAGCAAGTGGTGCGCGCAAGTAGCCTCACCTTGACACCGCTGTACGGGCACGGAGGCCCGTACCTACCGACGACCGATCCAGTAGGACGAGCTGCGGCGCCCGTCTACCAGCCTACCCCGCCCGCTGCGAAAACGTGCGCCCAAACACGCCTTCCGCGATCCGATTCTTCAGCATCTCAATCGACCCGCCGGCGATCATCCAACCACGGGTGCGGCGCACGCAATACTCGACCAAGCCTTCTTCGCTGTAGCCCATCCCGCCCATGACTTGCATGGCTTCGTTGGCGGCTTCCCAACCCGCTTGGTTGCAGGCCAGTTTGGCCATCGCGGTGCTCTGTGCGGAAGGCAAGCCGTGCTCGCCTTCCAACGCTGCGCGGTAGAGCAGCAATTGCGCTGATTCGAGCTTGACGGCCATGTCGGCAAACTTCCATTGCAGGCCCTGAAATTCGCACAATGGGCGACCAAATTGCTGGCGGGTCAGCGCATGCTCGCGTGCCAAATTGAAGGCATGCCGCCCCAGCGCCAAGGAACGGGAGGCATTGCCCAAGCGCTCAACATTAAAGCCCGCAATTTGTTTTTTGAACCCGCCTTCACCGAGCAGAATGTTTTTCGCCGGAATCCGGCAATTCTCAAAATAGAGCTGGCACCAGGCCTCGCCGCTCATGAATTTGGAGGGTTTACCGATGGAAAAACCGGGTGCGCCACGTTCCACCAAAACTGAGCCGATGCCGTTCACGCCAGCGCTAAAGCGCACGTAGATCAAAAACAGATTTGCTTCCGGGCTGTGGGTTGAAAAAACCTTGCTGCCGTTGATCACAACTTCATCACCTTCAAGCCGCGCCGAAGTTTTTAGCTCGGTCACGGCAGAGCCAGCTTCCGGCTCGCTCATGCCCAGCGCGATCAATTTTTTGCCACCCAACAACTCGGGCAAGAAGCGTAGCTTTTGCTCTGGCGTGGCGTATTCGACGAAGGTACGAATCGGGCCGAAATTGCCGCTTTGCACCACGTCCGCACTTCTGGGGCAGACTAGCGCGACTTCTTGAATGGCGAGCACCGCGTGCATCAGCGAGCCGCCTTGCCCGCCGTCGGCTTCAGAAAAAGCGATGCCGAGCAGGCCCTGCTGAGCCATCAATTGCGCGATGTCCCACGGGTGGCGCAGTGAATGTGCTCGGGCTAACGCACCAGCGGCGAGCTTGTCTTTGGCGAAGCGACCAACTGAATCTGCGAAGGCTTGATGCTCGTGGCTCAAGGTGAAATTCATGCCAAGGCCTTGCGCATTGCATCAATCACCGCCTGGTAGTCCGGCTTGCCGAAAATTGCCGAACCAGCCACGAAGGTATCAGCCCCCGCATCAGCGATTGCTCGAATGTTGTCGGGCTTCACACCACCATCAATTTCAAGCCAGATGTCGCGCCCGGAAGCGACAATCTTGCGTTTGGCTTCGCGCAATTTGGCGAGCGCTTCGGGGATGAATGCCTGCCCACCAAACCCCGGGTTCACGCTCATGATGAGCACCAGGTCAAGCTTGTCCATCACATGATCCATCAGGTGCAAGGGTGTGGCCGGGTTGAACACCAGGCCCGCTTTGCAGCCATGCTCGCGGATCAGCGCGAGCGTTCGGTCAATGTGGCGGGTGGCTTCAGGGTGAAAACTGATGATGTTCGCCCCGGCCTTGGCGAACATTGGCACCAGTGCATCCACCGGCTGGACCATCAAATGCGCATCAATCGGCACCGGCTTGCCGTCTTTCACCGCATACGGGCGGATCGCCTCGCACACCAGCGGGCCGATGGTCAAATTCGGTACGTAATGGTTGTCCATCACGTCAAAGTGAATCACGTCGGCCCCGGCCGCCAACACGTTGCGAACTTCCTCGCCCAGCCTTGCGAAATCAGCCGAGAGGATCGATGGAGCGATGCGAACCGTCATAACATCCCAGTATTGAGTTGAATCAATTGAATTCTAAGGTTGCCAGATGAGTTCCCCCTACAGCATTGCCGTCACGGTCAAAACCCAGTTTCTTGACGAACAGTCCGACCCGGACAACGACAAGCATCTGTTTGCTTATTTCATCACCATCAAAAACACCGGCACGATGGCCGCGCAACTGATTTCTCGCCATTGGGTCATCCTCGATTCCAACGGCCGTGTGAACGAAGTGCGCGGGCTTGGTGTGGTAGGCCACCAACCCACCCTGCAGCCTGGTGAAGAATTTCAGTACCAAAGCGGCACACCGCTCGAAACCCCGGTGGGCACGATGAAGGGCAGCTACCAAATGGTGGCGGCCGACGGCCACAAGTTTGATGCCGAGATTGCCGAGTTTGTGCTCTCGATGCCGCGCACTCTGCATTAAAGAGCGATGCCTGAAGAGCCGCTCTGATAAAGGCCCTTCAGGCATTTATCAAGAGTCTTTTCGGTCGCTGGGTTTCTTTTTACTGGGCAGCGTGAACCAAACAATGAACGCCGCCAAGCACAGCACGAACACCATTTCCAGATAAATCACCCACATGCCGTCATCAAACATGGTTTTGCGCAGTCACGCCCTCGTCGTTGTCATCCTGCTTGGCAGTTTACTGGCTGGCTGCACCTCTGCGCCCACCGTGGTAGCGCCTGCTAAACCGTGCGAGTGTGCGCTAGGTTCCTCGACCACGCCGACCGCCGCCAAACCAGCTGCCACGCAACTGGTCCGCGCCGATTGGGGTACCCTGCCCGGCTGGCGCGACGATGATTTGCAGCCAGCATTTGCAGCCTTGGAGAAATCCTGCAAAGCGCTTGCCCGAGAAGCGCGCTGGGCGGGCATCTGCCAAGCAATGCCGTGGAAACGCTTAGCTGGCAACGATCTTCGAGCATGGGCTGAAGCGAATCTGGAACCGCATCAGGTCGTCAATGGCGACGGCACGGTGCAGGGACTAGTCACCGGCTACTACGAACCCGTGCTGCGTGCGAGCCGGGTGCGGCGCGGCACATTTCAAACGCCGCTCTACGGCGCACCCGACGATTTGCTCACAATTGATCTGGGTGATCTCTACCCTGAACTGAAGGGCCAGCGAGTGCGCGGGCGTGTCGAGGGCAAGCGGGTCGTGCCCTACGCGAGCCGCGAAGAAATTGCGGCGGGCAAAGCCAAACTCGCTGGCAAAGCGCTGTTTTATGTCGAAGACCCGATTGAGGCGTTTTTCCTCGAAGTACAAGGCTCGGGAAGACTCACGCTCGATGACGGCAGCGCCGCGCGCGTGAACTATGCAGACCAAAACGGCCACCCTTATCGCTCCATCGGCCGCTGGTTGGTGGACAAAGGCGAAATGAAGCTGGAACAGGCATCGATGCAAAGCATCAAAGAATGGGCGCAGAAGAATCCGGCACGTTTGAATGAACTGCTCGGGGCCAACCCGAGCGTGGTGTTTTTCCGCGAAATTCGCATAACCCCTGAAACCGCCAATGATGGCCCATTGGGCGCGCTGGGCGTGCCGCTCACCGAAGGCCGCTCGCTGGCCGTAGACCGCAGCGCAGTGCCATTGGGCGTGCCGGTGTTTCTGTCAACCACGTACCCGCTGTCCAACCGGCCGCTCAACCGCCTGATGGTGGCGCAAGACGTGGGCGGCGCGATTCGCGGCGGCGTACGCGGCGATTTTTACTGGGGCTCAGGCGTAGCAGCAGGTACGGAAGCCGGGCGCATGCGCCAGCAGGGGCAAATGTGGGTGTTGCTGCCACGCTAACCAAGTAGGCGGTAGGTCGAGCCGCCGTGCTCGCCACCGATTGAAAGCCGACAAGCGCTCGCGAGCACCGAGGCTCAGCGCTACTGCTACTTCTTTGCGTCTTTCGCCACCTGCGCGAATTTACTTTCGAGCGCGCGCTGCTCCACCGCCCCGACGATGCGTTTGCCGTCTTCAAAAAACATCGTCGGCGTGCCGGTGATATTGAGGCGGCGGCCCAAGTCTTGATTGGCGTTGATCGGGTTTTCGCAATCACCTTTCGCGCCGGGCGCTTTGCCGCTATTCATCCAGTCGTTCCACGCTTTGACCTTGTCGCCAGAGCACCAAATCGCACGGGACTTGACGGCCGAATCTTCTGAGAGGATTGGGTAGGGCACGATGTAAATCGTCGCATTGTTGATGGCCGCGAGCGTTTCTTTCTCAAATTTTTTGCAGTAGCCACAATTCGGGTCGGCGAAGTAGGCCACCTTGCGCTGACCATTGCCACGCACAATTTTGATGGCGTTTTTCTCGAGTGGCAAATCGCTGAAAGCCACCGCCGAAAGCTCTTCCAGTCGCGCCTTGGTGAAATTCTCAAAGGTTTTGCCATCCAAAATTTCACCGGCGAATACGTAGGTGACTTTTTCGTCGGTGTAGACCAATTCTTGCCCGACACGGGCTTCGTAGAGGCCAAGATAAGGCGTTTTGCGCACCCCTTCGACCTTGGCACCTGGTCGCATACGCGCTTCGAGCGTGGCTTTGATGGTTTCTTCCACCGTTTGCGCGAAGCTGGGCGTTGTAGATTGCAGGAGTAGTGCCAGCGCAAGCAAGGCGGTGCGCAAAGGATTTGGGGACATAGGTGGGTGAGGTTGGGGCAATTGAGGCAGTTAAGGCGACCCGCGCGATCAGCGCATCGCTTGTTGGATGAGGAAGTTCTTTAAGACTGGCAAACGGTTCGCCAAGTTCATTCCGGTGTTACGCATCAAACCAATCACCGGATGGGCTTCGGTGCTGCGCGCAAACAGGCCAAAGAGACCGTGGGTGGCGGCGTGGAGAGCGAGTATATCGTTGCGGCGCGCCCGCGCGTAGCGTTGTAGGGTGGCGGGCGCGCTGCAATCGGGCGCTTCTTGCAGCGCCACTTGCAGCGCGGCGGCATCGCGAAAGCCCAGATTCACGCCTTGCCCAGCCAGCGGGTGGACGACATGGGCGGCATCACCCACCAGCGCCAGACGCGCGCCGATCAGGCTCTCGGCCCGCAAATTGGTCAGCGGATAGGCTTGCGTCGCGCCGATTTGGGTGAGGGCACCAAGCCGATGGACGCCCGCCCGCGCGACCTCGGCGGCAAGCGCAGCCGTATCGAGCGCTTGCAGCGCTGCAGCACGCGCATTGCTGCATGACCAAACGATGGAAATGCGTTGCCCTGGCAGCGGCAGATAGGCCAGCACGCCGTCGTCGCCCAAGGGGCGGAACCACTGAAAGGCCTTGTTGCGGTGCGGTTTTTCGGTAGAAAAATTGGCAACCACGCCCCGTTGACGATAGTCGGTGAGCGAGGTGCCGATGCCGGCTTGGGTGCGCAAGGCGCTGTTCGCGCCGTCGGCGGCTACCAGTAAACTCGCCGCGAGCGTGCTGCCATCGCTCAGCACAAGGCTTGCGCAAGCGTCGCTCACAGCAACACTTTTCACACTGACCCCGTGAAGACGCTTGATGGACGGCGCTTTTGCGAGCAGTGCCGTGAAAACACCCGCCAGTTCTTGCTCTTCAAGCATCACACACAGATGAGTAACTTGCGATTCGTAGGCGGAAAGCTGGGTGCGCGCCGTGCCGCCGGGCGCGTCGCCCACAATCTCCATGTCGTAGACGGGCGTCAGGCGCGCCGGGTTGAGCAACCCCCAAGCGCCCAGGGCCTGCAAAAAGCTGATGGAACCGGGGCTGATGGCGTAGATGCGGGCATCGAAATCGTCTTCGCCGGTAGGCGTGCGCGCCGCAACTTCTACGCGAGCATCGAGCAGCGTGACTTGCCTTCCCGCTTGTGCCAACGCCAGCGCGACGCTGGCCCCAACCAAGCCCGCACCAACCACGATGACATCTGAAGTAGCCTCACTCATGGCGCGATTCTATGCGCCACCGATGTCATGAGCGCCAAGCTCAGGCCATGGCATTTGCGCGGATGTAGACCTTCTCTTCACGCATCGTGCGGCCCAGGAGTTTCACCAGCGCGTAGGCGGTTTCGATGTGTGGCGTAGGAATCTCGACCATCCGGCCCAGCTCGATCACTGAGCCTACCAGTGCGTCGATTTCCGGGTCGCGCCCGGCTTCCACGTCTTGTAGCATCGAGGTTTTGTGCTTGCCCACTTTTTCAGCGCCCGCTATCCGTTTTTCAATCGGCACACGGAAGGTGATGCCCAGCTTGTTGGCCACCGCCTGCGCTTCGGTCATCATCTGCATCGCCAGCTCGCGCGTGAGCGGGTATTGGCAGATGTCCACCAAGGTGGAATGGGTCAGCGC
Organism: Burkholderiales bacterium; assembly: GCA_031362865.1. Taxonomy (GTDB): domain Bacteria; phylum Pseudomonadota; class Gammaproteobacteria; order Burkholderiales; family JAEUOS01; genus JANLTH01. The sequence goes on from JANLTH010000112.1 coordinate 13,558, forward strand.
CGAAATCGGATTAAAGGTGAGATTGCCCCACAATTTGAGCCAAATTTCCGCACGCACATTCTCCAGAATCGGCGCTTTGAAACCAGCCGCCTGCAAGGTGGCGGAAACCAATTGCGCGCGCTCGGAAGTACTGCCATCCAATTCACCAATCGGAAAGCGGTCGCCTTCGATGTGATGGATCACGCCTGGGGCGGCAATTTCAGCCGCCGGATAGACCACACAGCCCAGAATGCGGCGTGGGTCGATTGCCGAAGCGATATTGCCTTTCGGGTCAACCATGGTCACGGTACGGCCTTGATACTCACCCGGATGGCGCTCGAAATACCAGAAGGGAATGCCGTTTTGCATCGGCAGCACAATCGTGTCTTCATGGAACAGTGAAGGCAGGTCGCCGATCACGGCTTCAACCTGATGTGCCTTCATGCCCAAGATCACGATGTCTTGGGGGCCTGCTTCGGTGATTTTGTCGGTCGCTTTGAGGTCGCGCCCGTAGAGCGCGTCCAATTCCACGCCGTCATGCATAACCAACTTCATACCGTAGGCTTTAATCGCGGTCAGATTCGCGCCGCGCGCAATCAAGGTCACGTCGTTGCCAGCCAACGCTAGTCTCACACCCAACAAACCGCCGATGGACCCGGCTCCCACCACGCAAATTTTCATCACTGCACCCAATGCTTATGCGCAACATCACGCTGGGATGAGTTTACGTGAATTTTGCTGCAACGCACAATTGACCGCAGTCAACCGGATCCCGGTTTAGATGGGGCGTTTGCTTAAAACCACAGTGGTCAAGGCATTGCCGCTCACTTATGGCTGATGCGACCAGAGTTCGGGCTTGAGCAGCCCGCCCCAAGCCTTGTTGAAAGGATGAACCTTAGCCGATTTTGCAAACGGGCGGCTCAAATTTGCCCACTCGAACATCGAGCCTTCCAGGTTGAAGACGCTTGCCAAGCCTGCCTCTTGCAGCTTTTCAACCAAGGCCGCCGAGCGGTAGCCTACCGAGCAATACAGCACTGCGACTTTACCGGGATGCTGGACAATGGCAGCCCGCGCTGAGGGTACATCAGGGGCGTGAATGGCATTAGCCAAATGGCTTACCGCAAACTCGGCAGCGGTGCGCGTGTCGAGCAGCACCAGTGATTCGGGGGCCGCCTTCAGGCGTTCCGCCAACTGCACTGTGGACAGGTGCTGCACCCGCGCAAACTTTTCGCGGATGCGGCGTTTGAGCTCCGGCCAATCGTCCATCGATTTACTGGTGAGCCAGAAAGTGAATGCAAAAACAGGGCGCATGGACAGGGTCAAGAAAGGAGTGATGGCGAAGGCTTGCAGCCAGCGTCGCCGGGAAGCGTCGTTTTTTTGCAACTTCACGACCGGCGTGGGAAGTCGGTTTTTCTGGGAGAGGTTTGGATCGTGGAGCATGGAATTGGCTATAATCTCGCCTCTTCGCTGCGATCTAAGACAGATTGCAGCTTTGGTTTGTACTCAAAGGCGAATTAGCTCAGCCGGTTAGAGCGACGGAATCATAATCCGCAGGTCCGGGGTTCGAATCCCTGATTCGCCACCATTTTCTTGCACTTTGCCCTGTTGTGAGCCGGTGAGCCGGTTGGCTTGATCAAGCGATTTGGAGCGATTCATTGCGTACGCTTGGATTTGCTGGCAAAGTGAACGTTCCCAACAGATTTCACTAATCGTCAAGGGCGCGTCATGCGAATCGCACAACTTTTTTTGCTTCCACTTCTGGCACTCGTTTCGAGCGTCGCCTCCGCGCAACTGCGCAACATCCCCGACCAGGCGATCCCCGCGCGCATGGCGGTGCTGCAATACCCGGTGGTGAGCCTGAATGGCAAACCAGCCCGCTTAGCCCCGGGTGCGCGCATTCTGAATCAGATGAACACCTCGGTCATCCCGGGCTCGCTGCAAGGCGGGCAGTATCTGGTGCGCTACGAGTTGGACCCGATGGGCGACGTGATCCGGGTATGGATGCTGACCGAAGCCGAATTGCAGGCGCTGGGGCGAGTGCCAGGCCTCTCTGGTCGTTCCGGTTTGGATGCGCTGCGCGAAGATCGTGGTTTCACCGACGCTTCTGGCAATCAGATTCAGTCGCCAAAATACTAGTGTAGTGTTGCACACTTAATGCGACTTAAAAATGCGTCTTTTCCGCCGACTCGTCGTTGCAAATGCTCGTCATAGTGGAACTATGACTGTGCTTTGCGCCTCGATTCGACGAAAAATCCATCATTTTTATAAGTCGC
>JANLTH010000115.1:0-58339 GCA_031362865.1 Burkholderiales bacterium
GCGACTTATAAAAATGATGGATTTTTCGTCGAATCGAGGCGCAAAGCACAGTCATAGTTCCACTATGACGAGCATTTGCAACGACGAGTCGGCGGAAAAGACGCATTTTTAAGTCGCATTAAGTGTGCAACACTACACTAGGGCTTCTACGCATCCAATCGTGCAAGCCAGGGCGCGGCGTTGCGCACCTGAATGCGCCCGTGATCGGCTTCGTTGCGCGCTTCCCGTACGAGCAATACGGCGGCGGCATCCGGCCATTCCCCAGCAAAGCGGTGTAATGCGCGCGATGGCGTGGTTTGAGTCAGCTTGCATTCGACCAAGTGGCTCAGCGTATTGTTGTCGGCGAGCGCGAAATCGACTTCGGCGCCGTCTTTGGTGCGCAGATAGTGCAGGGCGGTTTCGTGCCCCAAAGCATCTTCGCGCCATTGCACGTGCTTCAAGAGCAGGCTTGCTACCGCGTTTTCAAAGCGCACCCCGGCATCACCTTCCACTAAACCGGTGTCAAAAAAATACACTTTGGGCGCTTGCAGAAGGGAGCGCGCGACGTTGCGATGCCAGGGCTGGACCACGAAAACGATGAACAGCGCCTGCAAAATATCGAGATAGCGCTTCAGCGTGGGTTGCGCTACTTGCAAGTCGCGCGCGAGCGAGGCGAGTGAGAGCGGCGACCCTACCCGGGCGCGTAGCAAGTCCACCAACGCATGCATGGTGGCCAGTTCGTGGATGCGCGAAAACTCGAGGATGTCTTCGCGCAGTAGCCCGGAAAGGTAGTCTTTGCGCCAGCGATTCGCGTCTACTACGTCGGGCAACAGAAGCGGCTCGGGAAAGCCGCCGCGCGCCAGCAGCCGCGTGAGTGCCGCTTCGGGCGTTGGTCTCGCCCCCGCGTCGTCCGCCGGGCCGTGGTCACACCATTCGCGGACTGACACCGGATGCAAGCGCCACGCCAAAAATCGCCCAGCGAGTGATTCACCCGTTTGGCGGAAGGTCTCCATGCGCGCGCTGCCGGTGACCAGGATTTGCATTGTTAGCGGGCGGCCGTCGATCACGCCTTTGAGCCACGGCTTCCACTGTGGCATTTTGTGCAGTTCGTCCAGTACCAGAAGCCTGGCATCACGTCGCCAAACCTGGTTGACAATCACTTCGCGATCGGCGGCAACATCGAAATTGAGGTACTGGCCCGGCTGATTGGCGGTGATCAACGCTTGCGAAAGCGTGGTTTTGCCGACCTGCCGCGCGCCGGTTAAGAAGACCAGTTTGCGGCGCAGGTCTTTGCTGATCGAGTCGTCGAGAGCGCGCTTCATTCGACTATTTTAATCAATTTATTAAAATAGTCGCGACTAAATTAACAACTTCGTTTATTTAGTCGGAAACTTGATGAAAATCCAGAAAAGACGATGCCTGAAAACCGGCGACCAGCTTGCCTCTTCAGGCAGGGGTCTCGGGAACGCGCGTCAGTAAAGGTTTTCCAGAGAAATAGGCTGCCAGATTGTCTACCACGCACTGGCCCATCGCCTGCCGGGTGGCGGTAGTGCCGCTGCCAACGTGCGGTTGCAGCACCACGTTGTCGAGGGCAAAAAAGCCTTCCGGTACCTGCGGTTCTTTGGCGAATACATCGAGCCCAGCCCCGGCGATACGCTTATTTTGCAAGGCGTCGAGCAAGTAGTCTTGATCGACGTTGGTGCCGCGCGAAACGTTGATTAGGGTGCCCTTAGTGCCCAGCGCGTCGATGACTTCCTTGCCGATCATTTTTTCGTTGGCTTTGCCGCCCGGCATGATGCACACAAGGATTTTCACATCGCGCGCCATTTCGGTCAGGCTCGCGTAGTAGGAGTAGGCTACATCTTTTTGCTGATTACGCCCGTGATAGACGATCTGCATATCAAAGCCTTCGGCGCGTTTGGCAATCGCCTTGCCGATCCGCCCTAAGCCGACGATGCCGATCTTCCCGCCCCACACTTTGTCGGTGAGCGGCGCACCGCCTTGGGCAGCCCACTTGCCTGAGCGCACGTAGCGGTCGTTAAAAATCGCGCGGCGCACAGTGGCCAAAATCAGCATCCAGGTGGTGTCAGCCACGCATTCATTGAGCACGTCGGGTGTGTTGGTGACGGCAATTCCGCGTGCGGCGGCGGTGGCAATGTCAACCCCGTCATAGCCCACGCCATAGTTGCCGATCATCTTCAGCTTGGGGTAGCGCGCCATTAGCTCGCCCTTCATGCCGTCGCCGCCTGAGGTTGCGGCTGCGGTAATCTTGTCGGCGGTGGCTGCGATAAAGGCTTCTTTGTCGGCCGCTTCATAGTAGCGATGCACGTTGTAGGTGGCATCCAACTGCGCCATGGTGTGCGGGTAGAGTTTGCAAAGCAACAGTAAATCAGATTTCATTTTCGGGATTTCCACAGTTTCAAAAAGAGGGGTGATAGCCAAATCAAAATCGTAATGACACCCAGCGTACCGGCGATCGGCCGGCTGAAAAAGCCCAAGAAACTGCCATCAGACTTGATCATCGCCTTGATGAAATTTTCTTCCAGCATGCCGCCCAACACCACGCCCAAAATCGTGGGTGCTACTGGAAAGCCATTTTCTTCCATCAAATAAGCGAGCAGGCCAAACACCAGCATCACACCCACGTCGAAGACCGAGTTATTGATGGCGTAGCTGCCGACGATACAAAACAGCAGGATCACCGGCATCAAAATATTGCGCGGTACTTGCAAAATGCGTTTCGCCACCTTAATACAGGCCCAACCCAGCGGCAGCATGATGAGATTGGCCAGAATAAAGACGATGAACACGGAGTAGATTGCGACCGGGTTGTTGATAAAAATCATCGGCCCCGGGTTCAAGTTTTTCATATACAAAACGCCGATCACAATCGCCGTGATCGAGTCGCCAGGTATGCCGAACACCAGCGCCGGAATCCACGCGCCTGCCAGGGCCGAATTGTTCGCAGCGCCCGATTCGACGATGCCTTCAACATGCCCGGTGCCAAATTTTTCAGGCTCTTTAGAAAACTTCTTGCTCATGCCGTAGCTCATCCACGCGGCAATATCGGCCCCGGCCCCGGGTAGCGCGCCCACCAGTGTGCCCAAAATGCTGCCGCGCAAAATCGACTTGGGGTACTTGAGCGTCAAGGCCCACATGCCTTTGAACACATTGCCTACCGTGGTTTGCACCACTTCGAGCTTTTTGTTCGAGTCAATCGCGTAGCGGATGATCTCGGATACGGCGAACATCCCCACCATCATCGGCACCAATGAAATGCCTGAGAGCAGATTAGGCTCGCCGAAGGTGAAGCGTGGATGCCCAGCCGGATTGGTCACGCCGATGGTGGCGATCAACAAGCCCAGCAGGAGCGAGATCAAGCCTTTAAGCGGGTTGCCGGTGGCGATGAAAATCGCGCAGGTCAGCCCGAGCAACACCAACCAAAAATACTCGAAGTCGGAAAATTTGAGCGCCCAATCCGCCAATACCGGCGCTGCGGTAATCAGTACCAAAGTGCCAAACAAGCCACCGATCACCGAGAACACCAGGCCGGCCCCGAGCGCCACCTCGGCTTGGCCGTTTTTGGTCATCGCATACGCTTCGTCGGTGTAGGCGGCCGACGCGGGCGTGCCGGGAATGCGCAGCAGGCAGCCCGGTATGTCACCCGAGAAGATCGCCATCGCGGTGGCGGTCACGATCGCGGCAATCGCCGGAATCGGCGGCATAAAGAATGTGACCGGCACCAAGAGTGCGGTCGCCATCGTGGCGGTCAGGCCGGGCACCGCCCCAACAAACAGGCCGAAGATCGCCGAGGCGAGAATCACGCCCAGCACGTACAGGTCGAAAACTTGCGCGAAGGCGGCGGAAAGATTGGCGAGCATGTTGGCCGATGGCTACCAGGCGAATGATTTGAGCCAGCCCCAGGGCAGGGGCACACGCAGGAGTTTGTAGAAAGCATAATGGATCGCCAACGCGGCCATTGGCGCTGTGATTAGCGCAATCAGCAACGGAGTACGAAACACGAGAAACAATCCGATCAGTAGCGCTGTGGCAAGCGGCAAAAACCCGATCGTCTCCGAAAGCCAGGTGTAGAGCACCAGGGTTGCGATGACGCTGACGACGCCGACACGGGCCTGGCTCTCACGCGCCCATTCCGGTAGCGCAATCCAAGCTTCACCAGATTTCGGTAGGCGCGTTCGCCAGATCAGCACCAACGCGCAGGCGATCAAGCCCACCGCAATCACCCCGGGGTAGACCGCCGGGCCATATTTCTGCCCGGGCATCGGCGGAAAGCGCTGCACATGCCACAGCACCCAGCCGCCCAGAGTGATGATGCCGCAAGCGCCAAGCGTGTCGTGGAGTTTCAAGGGATGTGCCTGAAGAGGGTTTCTGGATAAGCGTCTTGGAGCATCGCAGTATGGCCCTTACGCGGCAACCGCGCCGAAACTACGCAACACCCGGCCGGCCAGCGGCGCTTGCGCGACCATGCCTTTTGCGTCGGCCAACTGCCGACCGTTGACCCAAACGCCGTGCACGCCGTGAGCGGGTGTGGCCAAGCGCGGTGCGCCGCCGGGCAGGTCGAACACCCGTTGTTTCGATCCCCGCCCCACGGTTGCTGGGTCAAACAGCAGCAAATCGGCAAACGCCCCGGCGCGCAGTACACCGCGATCCTGAATCCCGAAAAGTTGCGCCGGTTGGCCGGTTAAGCGGCGTACCGCTTCGGGCAAGCTGAGTTTGCCGGTGTCACGCACCCAGTGCCCGAGCACATGCAAGCCGAACGCTGCGTCGTTGAAAAAAGTCAGGTGCGCGCCTGCGTCTGACAAGCTAATCAGGCTGTGTGGATGGTTGAGCATGCGCCCGACAGCTTCTTCATCCGAATTGAGCACCAGCGCAACAAACACGGTGGCCAAATCTTCTTCCATTGCCAAATCAAACCAAAAGTCGAACGGGTCGCAGCCTTTGGCCGTGCAGATTTCGGCAAAGGTTTTGTCTTCAAGGTGGCGGTTTTTTTCCAGCGCCACTTCAACCACGCGAATCCGGTCCCACTCACCATTAAACAGGCGGAATTTCGAACCGCGCGCCAATTCTTCACGCAAGCTTTGGCGAAATGCGGGTTCACCAAGCTTGGCTTTCAATGCCGGAAGAGGCAATCCCAGCGCGGGTTTCCAGGCATCCATCATCTCCAGCGGGTAGGGCGAGCGCATCGTGAAGTCAAAGCTCAAGGGGCAGGCAGAGATCGCGCCGACCAGCTGGTGACCGCGTTGGTTTGCGGCTTGGATCGCATCCAAATCATCAAACACCCCCTGCGGGTTGGTAGCGTTATGCAGCAAGGCCGCGATCACGCAGGGGCGGCCATTGGCAGCAGCAATCTCTTCCAGAAAGTCAATTTTCGTTTGCCCGCCTTTGGTGAGCATGAAGAGCGCGTCGGAGCCTTTGAGCGCGCCAGTCAACGCCTTCAATTCTTCATCTGCCGCCATGCGCGAAGGCATCGGCAAGCCACCTTCGCCATTGTGCGCAGGCGACGTCGTGGTCGAAAAACCGACCGCGCCGGCTTGTATGCCCTCTTGCACCATTGCTCGCATGGTGTCGATTTCGGCGGCAGTGGCCGCACGCTTAGGCGCATCCGCCCCCATTACCCAGGTACGAATCGACGAATGACCGATGAAAGCGGCGATGTTGGTCGCTGCGCCCTGGCGCTCCAGCATCGCCAAGTATTCAGGAAAGGTTTCAAAATCCCACTTAATCCCTTGGCGCAGCACCTCCAGCGACATGCCTTCCACTTGGGTCAAGTTGCGCATGTTCATTTCGCGGTCGGCCGGTTTGCACGGCGCGATCGTGAAGCCGCAATTGCCGATGATGGCAGTGGTCACGCCCATCGCGGGCGAGTGCGAGAGGGTCGGGTCCCAAGTGGCCTGCGCGTCAAAGTGCGTGTGGTTGTCGATGATGCCAGGCATCAGCGCGAGGCCGGCGGCATCGATAGTTTGCCGCGCCGGGCCGAGGTTGATGCCGATGGCAGCGATGCGCGCGCCTTGCACGGCGAGGTCGGCGGTGACGGCGGGGGAGCCGGTGCCGTCGTAAAGCTGGGCGTTTTGGATTAGGAGATCGTGCATGAGAGGTTGCATGGTTGAATTGGATTGATTCAATTGTGAACGATAGCGCCATTCAGCGGGTAATAATTCGCATTCAAAGCATTGAGCAGCGGCCCATGCGGTTGGTGGCATCTGTTCCGCTGGCATCGCCAAGAAGTTACACGAATGGCTATACTGTGCAACGGCCCAAATTTCCATCCTATGAATCTCGATATCGAGCAACTCGAAACCCAGCATCCGCTGCTTGTGGCTACGCCGATTCGCTACGTCGAAATGGCCCGGATTGCGCTCCTACGCGCCAAGCATGCTTCTCCCACGAAGGCAGCAGTTCGTTGTGATGACTTGAGTTCGGCGGTGACGCTGACTTGGGATACGTCCGCCATGAAGACGCTGCCGCAAGCGGTGGATCAAATTCGAGTGACTGAGGATGCCGCTGAAGCCATAGCACTGGCATTTGTGCATACTCACGCTGCCTGGCGCATCGACCGTCGGTGTCGGCGCGGCGAATACGCGGACTGGCTGCTGCGTTCTCCAAACGGCAAGCGCTATGCCGCGCTGGAAATCAGCGGAATCGCCGACGAGTCCGCGTCGCTTATGCAAACCCGGCTTGAAGAAAAATCCCGGCAAGTCGGCAGATCTCTGGCAGCTCCTGAAAAGCTCGCTATTGTGGTGGGTTTTGCAGGAGTGTCCATTTTCGTGAGAACCCTATGAAACAGATTGGTGATTCGACCATGCCCCCGGAGCTTCCTCCAGCGGAGGCATTGAACGCACTGGTCAGCATTGCGATCATGCGCGCCGAGATGTTGGAAGACGCACATGAACCCGCGCAAGTCGGGGCATGGCGCGAGGTGCTCCAACTCGAAACACGGTTAGCTGAAATCACGAGTGCCGCCTCGCCTCCAGGCGGGGTGGCGCGTGCGGGAGCGGTTGATGCGGCCCTCAAATCCAGGCAGTTTGAGAGAGCATCGCGGCTACGGCAAGAGTATTTCGAGGATGCGCAATTGCCCAAAGCGAGGCGCGAGGAGATTTCCAGCATGATCAAGAATTACGCCCTTGCACGCGAACGTCAGTTTCCCGCGTTGGCTGCGAAGGGCGCGTTGGACGCGGTGTTGTCTCAAGTAAGCAACTGGCGCGCTCAGATGTCCGAAGGGCGCGGCATCTTCCCGGTAGCAGCCTGAGCCAAACACCGTGGAAACGGTCGCTTTTTATTCGTACAAAGGGGGCGTGGGGCGCTCGCTTCTGGTGGCAAATACTGCACGATTTTTGGCCATGTCCGGCAAGCGGGTGGTTGCGCTGGACCTGGACTTTGAAGCACCAGGTTTGCACGAAAAACTGGGGGATCGTGCGCTCTTGCAGCACGCTCTGAAAGGCGAGTTGCTCGGTGCGGTCGACTTGTTGCGGCGCATTGTGCAAAGTTCAAGCAACGAGTCAGAAACCCGAGTGGAACTGTCTGATGTGGTTTCCGAAATTCCGGTGAGGGCTGCCAATGAGGGCAAGCTCTTGCTGATCCCTGCGGGAGCAGCTCCATCAAAAACCTATTGGAATCGACTCGCTCGCTTGCAGGGGGCGGTGAAAGTGGCAGCCCCAGGCGAGGGTTTGGCGGAGGCGGTGCTGGAGTTGCAGGCACGCATCGCGCGCGACTTAACTCCCCACTATTTGCTGATTGACGCACGCACCGGCATCACGGAATTGGGTGGGTTGGCAACCTCCTTGCTGGCAGACCACGTGGTTTGCATGACCACCAACTCGCCTGAATCGGTGCGTGGAATCGAAGTGGTGGCAAGTGCGCTGCGGGAGGCGCCGCGCTTGAAAGGCCGATCCGTCCTTAAGCTCAGCTTTGTGCTCAGCCGAGTGGAGGCCGTGGGCGGTGAAAGCGTCAAGGAGATTGCCGCTCGTCTCGCCAAGGATATCGCGGTGCTGCCGCATGACTCGGGTGTTGCCACGGCGGAATACTTGTACGGTGCGGTTGCTCCCAATGATGCCCAAACTGCGGAGCGCGACGATGCTGCCAATCGGCTTTTCCCTGCAACCTTGGACTGGATTGCCAAAACCTTTCCCAATCACTCCGCAGCTGCGCAGGCTGCCAGGCGACGCATGGAGAGTGTCGAAAATGCTTGGAGTTTCATGACACGCTCCACCCAGAGCAGCAGAGGTTGGTCTAGTAGCCGTTCGCATTGGGCCTCAGAACGGCTCAACCGGAGTGTGCGTGTTTTGGTCAACGCCTCGGGCAGTGAGTGGCGCGAGGCGGATATCGTTGCCTATGACACGCGGTTCGACCCGCGTACCAGCAAGGTGCTTATGGTCGTCGAGTACGTTGAGGCGGAAGATTCAGACGATGTTGCGCGTTGGTGGCTACGAAATTCCGATGCGAAGGTGGTCGTCGTGTTTCGCAAGGACGGCGAGCGCAAGATGTACTCTGCGGCAAATAAATGGTCAAACACTATTAATGCTTCGGCGCGCAGGGACATTCCCATGCCGGAGGATTTCGATGGACTATCAGATCCCACCGACGTGTCGCCGGAGATTCTGGTGGAGGCGGTGCAGCGCGGCCATGAGTACTTTCTGGATCGCCTGGTTCGTCAATGGTCTGAGGCATCCAGGCGCAGTCTGCATGGCGGGGCACCGTGGAGGCCAAGCGTTGCCAAAAAAATCCTCGACGGGTTGGCCAGTGTCGGGCATGTGGGAACCGCGCGGCACATTCTCTGGGCAACGGCTTTAGTGTCTCCGCGGCGGCAAGGCAGTTTTTTTGAGAATGGAAGAGGCGACATTGAGCAAGTTCGTGCAGAACTTTTTGCGCCACTGGTTTGGCGGCTCCCGCCAAAGGCTTCAATTGAGGCGCTTCGTGAATCGAGAAGAGGCATGCGGGAGCATCACGAAGATTCTGGCACTTCTTTTTTGAATCACTTTTCCCAAGAGACACTCGGTCTGCGTTACGAGCCAGATTCATTTTTCCGCCGGACCATTTCCCGCCCTGAACTCGCCACGAATCTGCGCGCCGCACGTGATGACGATGAGGTAACCGATATTTGGGCGGTGTCGCGAACCTTGCGCTTTACAGAGCTTTCCTTCGGGTTCGATGAGGGAGATCCGCCGTATTTTTCGGTTTCTGAAGAAATGGACCGCGATGAGGCAAAGCCCAAACCATCGCTGCGCTCGCAACTTGGTGAAGTCATGCGGCAAGGGCGGCTCACAACCCTTGGTTGGCTGTCTGCTTACGAAGCGACGAGCGGGCGGGTGAGCCTCTGCGAGAGCGCGATCAAAATTTGTGCCGAGCGGCTTTCGATTCAGGAACGCCACTTGGGCAGTGTCGTAATGATGCACACTACGCTCTTGGGCTTGGCACACGTGGGGCGTGACCTGGACGGCAAGTTGTGGGGTGACTTTGCGTTGCCGCAAGTCGATTCGCATTTTGTTGGGGCGAGTTCGTCGCTGGTCACGCTAGTACAGGTATTCACGCATCGCCAACTACTCAAACTGAATGACACGGCACTTTTGCACGCATTTGAGCGCTTGTCCGAGATTCAGGCACCCGCCTATCGCGGGTGGAAAGCGCTGCGCAGCATGCCACTGGAAGATGCGCGTCAGTGGTTCATGTGCGTGCGCCGGGGTCTGGGAACAAACACCCCGTGGATGATGAAACTCGAAGAGTCGCTGCTCGATGTGGCTGAACCGTCCAGCCCGGAGAGTCGTCGCCTGATTTGAAGCGGGGTGCGCAAAGCAGGTTTAGGGGGCGGCAACTGAAGATGCTGCCCGGGAGAAATTGTTTGCACTGATTTCCAAGCGTAGCGTTTGAAATTTCGCGCTGGCTCATTGACCCAATTGGTCAGCGATGCTGAGGTCCCAAGCCGACGTGTTTGGCGCGCAGCTTGGCTTTTAACGCCTCCTTGTGCGTCCATGCGCTGTCCGTGGCGACATCATCGTCTACCATGCCGACCAGCCCAAGTCGGCAGGCCAACGCAAAACCGCTGGGTTGAGCGGTGGGCAGGTTCAAGCGCGCGCGCACCAGCTCGGTCACCAAAGCGGTTTTCGTGACGCGATGGCGGTTGCAATAGTCTTCGAGCGCGGCTTCGAGCGTTGCATCAAGGCGGATGGATACAGCCATGGATGGTACTTTTTTCCAGATGAATAATGACAATATATCCAGTTTTTAGTCGACGTTAACTCTGAGATCGTCTTCACCATCCTACAATAGGTTTGGCGCTACGACAGTATCAAGCAAATGCCCGGTTCGCACCACGTCTCTCACCTGGCGTTACGTGCCCCTCTCTATCGCCCGCCCCACTGATTCGCCAGTTGCAATTCAAGCCCCCATGCCCGACCTGCTCGCCAACCTAAACCCCGAACAACTCGCCGCCGTCACCTTGCCCGCGCAATCGGCGCTGATCCTGGCCGGTGCCGGCAGCGGCAAAACCAAGGTGCTGACCACGCGCATTGCGTGGCTGATTTCCACCGCGCAGGTTACGCCGCAGGGCATTCTTGCTGTGACCTTTACCAACAAGGCCGCGAAGGAAATGCAGGTGCGCTTGTCGGGCATGGTGCCGGTGAATACGCGGGCGATGTGGATCGGTACTTTTCACGGCTTGTGCAACCGTTTTTTACGCGCCCACCACCGTGAGGCGGGCCTGCCAAAGCTGTTTCAGATTCTTGATTCCGGCGATCAACTGTCTGCCGTCAAGCGCCTGTGCAAAGCGCTCAATGTAAGCGATGAAAAGTATCCACCCAAGCAGGTTACCTACTTCATCAATTCGGCCAAAGAGTCAGGGCAACGCGCCAAAGATATTGTTGCCAATGATGATTTCAACAAAAAATTTGTTGAGCTTTACGCAGCCTACGACGAGCAGTGCAATAAAGAGGGCGTGGTCGATTTTTCAGAGTTGCTGCTGCGCACCTACGAGGTGCTCAAAGCCAACCAGCTCATTCGGGAGCACTACCGCAGCCGTTTTCGGCACATTCTGGTCGATGAGTTTCAAGACACCAATCAGTTGCAATACGACTGGCTCAAACTCATGGCGGGCGAGAGTGGCGCACCGGGTTCGAGCGTGGTGTTTGGGGTAGGCGACGACGATCAATCGATCTACGCCTTCCGTGGTGCCCGGGTGGGCAACATGCACGACTTTGAGCGTGACTTTCGCGTCGGCAACATCATCAAACTGGAGCAAAACTACCGCTCGCACGGCAATATTCTCGATGCCGCCAACGCGTTGATCAAAAACAACAGCGGGCGCTTGGGCAAAAACCTCTGGACTTCTGCCGGGCACGGTGAACCGATTCGTGTGTATGAAGCGCAGACCGATCTCGAGGAGGCGCAGTGGCTGATGCACGAAATCAAGGCACTGATTGGCGAGGGTGCGCGGCGCAGTGAAATTGCGCTGCTCTACCGCTCAAACGCGCAATCGCGCGCGATTGAGCATGCCTTGTTTACCGAGGGTATCCCTTACAAAGTGTACGGTGGCTTGCGCTTTTTCGAGCGCCAGGAGGTCAAGCATGCGCTGGCTTATCTGCGCTTGATCGCCAATCCAGACGACGACACCGCCTTTGCGCGCGTGGTCAATTTTCCGCCGCGCGGGATTGGCGCGCGCTCGATGGAATTGCTCTCGGATGCCGCCAATCAGCGTGACATGGCCAACCCGGCCGGCATCAGCCTGTGGCGCGCGGTCGGTGCGGTGCAGGGCAAGGGTGGCGCATCGCTTAGCGGTTTTGTGAAGATGATTGACGAGATGCGCGCGGCCACCGCGAATCTGCCGCTCGAAGAGGTGATGGACCACGTGCTGGACCACTCGACACTGCGCACACACTACCGCAATGACCGTAAAGAAGGTCAGGAGCGTCTCGAAAACCTGGAAGAGCTGATCTCTGCCGCCAAGGGCTTTCAGGTGGAAGAAGAGGATGTGCTTTCCGCCTTCCTCGCCCACGCCTCGCTCGAAGCGGGCGATAACCAAGCCAACGAAGGCCAGGATGCCGTGCAATTGATGACGGTGCATGCGGCCAAGGGCCTGGAATTCAACGCGGTCTTCATCACTGGTTTGGAAGAAGGTTTGTTCCCGCACGAAAACTCGTTGCTGGAGGTGGCGGGGTTGGACGAAGAGCGCCGCCTGATGTATGTCGCGATCACGCGGGCGCGCAAAAATCTCTACATTTCGTTCGCGCAAACCCGCATGATGCACGGGCAAACGCGCTACAACATGAAGAGCCGCTTCCTGATTGAGCTGCCCGAAGGCGTGTTGAAATGGCTCACGCCGCGCGGTGGCCTGGCCCCGGTTTCGAACAAATGGTGGGCCGGTGACGACGACGCGACGCCGCGCGCCAAGACCTGGTCCAACTACGGCAGCGGCAGCGCGTCATCAGCCTCAAAATACGTGGAAACCGGCTATGGGAGCGCTTCTTCGAGCAGTGGTATTCCGCAAGCCAAGCCGCGTGACGCCAACCCCGGTGTGCCATGGAAGTTGGGGCAAAGTGTCAAACACGCCAAGTTTGGTGAAGGTGTGGTGGTGCGGATTGAAGGCGGCGGTAACGATGCGCGCTTGCACATCAATTTTGGGCGACAGGGCGTGAAGCAGTTGGCGCTGGCGTTTGCCAAGCTCGAAGCGGCATAGCGAAAATTCACTGTATGCGCCAAATCATTCTCGACACGGAAACCACCGGGCTGGAGCCCAAGCAAGGCCATCGCATCGTTGAAATCGGCTGCGTTGAATTGGTCTCGCGCCGCCTCACGGGCAACAACTTTCATCGCTATTTGAATGCTGGGCGTGACAGCGACGATGCGGCGCTTGAGGTGCATGGGCTGACCACCGAATTTCTGGCCGACAAATCGAAATTCGACGAGATCGCGCAAGAGTTGCTCGATTTTGTCAAAGGCGCTGAAGTCATCATCCATAACGCCGCGTTTGATCTCGGGTTTTTGGACGCAGAATTGGGCCGCATCAAGTTGGGCAAGTTCAAGCAATACTGCCCAAACGTGATTGATTCGCTCGCGATGGCGAAAGAGCTGCATCCGGGCAAGCGCAACAATCTGAATGCGCTGTGCGAACGCTACGGCATCTCCAACGCGCACCGCAAGCTGCATGGCGCGCTGTTGGACGGTGAATTGCTAGCCGAGGTCTACTTGGCGATGACACGCGGGCAAGACGGTCTGGGCATGCAGTTTGATACCGGCGGAAACGAGGGTGGTGGGGCGCTGACGGATGAAATCGACCTGGCGCAAGTGCCGGTATTGGTACTGGCTGCTAGCGAAGACGAGCTGGCGGCGCACACCCAAGTGCTGGCCGCTATCGACAAAGAGAGTCGTGGCAAGCTGGTCTGGAAAAATGCCTGAACTTCCAGTAAACTACTTGGCTTCGGGCGATTAACTCAGTGGTAGAGTGCCACCTTCACACGGTGGAAGCCAGTGGTTCGAACCCACTATCGCCCACCAAACTTCTTTGATTTCCCCCCTAAAAACCCACCACTAGCGGTGGGTTTTTTATTGGCAGGAACAGCCCATGAACGATGGCGATTTGGCTTGGTATCTGGCGCATAGCGCAGGCGAACTCTTGCTCAAGATCCGCCAGCAGAGCGCTTCTTCAGGCAGTGCCTTAGGGTCGAAAGGTGACCGGGAAGCCAACCTTTTGATTATGGATGCACTGCGTGCGCAGCGCCCGGAAGATGGCCTGCTCTCTGAAGAAGAGGCTGACAACCCCGCCCGGCTCGCCAAGTCGCGGGTGTGGATCATCGACCCGCTCGACGGCACGCGCGAATACGGTGAGGGGCGCGACGATTGGGCGGTGCACATTGCGCTTTGCGTTGACGGCGTGCCCAGCGTGGCAGCAGTTGCCGTGCCCATGCTGCAAGCGGTTTACGAGTCGCGCACAGTTTCGCCACCGCCTGCGCCGGATCTCAAAAAGCCGTTGCGCATCGTGGTCAGTCGCAGCCGCCCCCCCGCCCAAGCTGAGCGGGTGGCCAAGGCGCTCGATGCGCAGTTAATGCCCATGGGCTCCGCCGGTGCCAAAGCCATGGCGGTGGTGCGTGGCGATGCGGATGCCTATATTCACGCCGGTGGTCAGCACGAATGGGATTCGGCGGCCCCGGTGGGCGTGGCGCTAGCGGCCGGGTTGGTTTGCAAGCGGCTCGACGGCTCTGCGTTGCGCTACAACCAAGCCGTGCCCAGCCTGCCAGATTTTGTGATTTGCCGCTCGGCTTGCTATGAGCGAATCGCCGCAGCGCTGCGCTGACTGGTGCCAGTCCCCCCATTCTTCTGGAGATCCACTTTGAATTTCAAGATGTCGCCAAACTCGCTCTTCGCCATTTTGCTGCGCTCGCCGTGGTGGATCAGCGTGCTGATTGCTGCGGTACTCGCGCTGCTTGCGCGGGCTGTGTTGCCGCAAGAGTATTGGGTACTGGGCGCTACCTCGGCATTTCCGTTTGTGGTGATTGCACTGGTTGCCGCTTGGAAGCAGCGCGGGCGCTTGAGTCAAGCGCAGGTGGATGCTGTCACAGCGGAAGTGGCGGCGCTTGCATGGCCTCAATTCGCCGCGCGGCTTGAGGCCGCGTTCCAGCGCGACGGCTACAGCGTGGCCAAACCGCCTGCCAACGTCGCCGCTGATTTTGTGCTCACCCAACGCGGGGTGGATACCGTAGTGCTCGCAAAACGCTGGAAAGCGGCGACCACAGGCGTAGAAACCTTGGAGCAACTCCAAGCGCTCAAAGCTCGCCAGGAGGCCGGGGCTTGCATGGTCGTCACCATCGGGGCGCTCAGCGAAGCCGCGCGCGCTTATGCTCAAACCCATGGCATCAAGGTGCTACAAGGTGAGGCGCTGGCGCGGCTGCTGCGCAAGGTTTAGGGTAACCGACTCCCTACATTTGCCCGATGGCAATCTGAATCTCTCACAAACTTTCTAAACGCCCCCATCGGTTTGCTGCCGAGCAATCCGGTGATTAAGTCATCGCGCGCTTTAGTCAGCGACCATTTCTGTTTCGCGTAGACGAACTGCCATCGCTGTCGGGGAGATTCCAAAGCAATCCGCCAGCGAATCGAACCTCCTACCCCCAAAAGATTGAGCTGCGGCGACCGCAATGGGAAACGAAAGAGATCCTCTGGGAGCAGAAAAAAGGTGGCTCGGGTTCTTGATCCCAAGGCTGAATGCCACGCCGTCAGTAAGTTGCAAAGGAGTTTTCGTTTGGAAACGCGCCTGAAACGCTGAAAGAAGCAGCTTTTTTGGCACAAGCAGGCATGCCGCGAAATAGTCTGCCTCCTGCTCGTACACTGGGCGCCCACCCTCCTGTACCCCAAACATAGGGCGGTCGCGATGCGCGGTACCGTCGCCGAAACTTGGGTGGAGCAAATAGTGCCCAATTTCGTGGGCACCGGTAAATTTCTGCACCGGGTAAGGAAATTTTGAGGACACCGCGATAATTCTTCGACGTCTGTCGAGTAGCCCAGCTGCCTCAAAATTTGACCCTCTCGCACCATCTGTGGCGAGGCTTGTTCGAATCTCGTAGGAAAGGTCCAAAAATTTCGCAACAACAGCGGGGTCGAACATTGCAACCAGTGACGGCTCTCCAAGCGGCCACAAATTTTTTCTGCGAGTCCAAATTTCGTACTGGACGCGGCGGGCTTCCTTTTCGATAAGAGTTTTTTGCACGACACGTCCTCCAAATGCCTAGAAGCCTACAATATATAGTGGTATTCGTGTGTTTGTCCACTATATATTGTGTATTGAAGGTTCCTACCTTATGCGGCTTTTTCCAGCAAGGGCCGTCTGACGTTTAACACCCGAGTGCGCGATCCAAAAGTTGCGCCACATGCACCGCCCCTCGCCCCGCGCCATCGGCAATTTGATGCCGACAACTCGTGCCGTCGGCGACGATCAGCGTTTCCGCGTCCGCCTTGCGCAGTGCCGGTAGTAGGCTCGCTTCCGCCATCTGCATCGAGACCGCGAGGTGGTCTTTCTCATAGCCAAAACTGCCGGCCATGCCGCAGCAGGAAGACTCGATCAGCTCGGTCTTCAAGCCTGGGATCAGCTCTAGCACCAGCAGGATCGGGGTGACCGCGTCGAAGGCCTTCTGGTGGCAATGACCATGCAGCAATGCCTTGGATTCGGGCAGAGGTTTGAGCTTGGCGACAAGTTCAGTCAAACGGCCTTGCCCATGTTCGCGTGCGAGAAATTCTTCAAACAAGAACGACTGCTCGGCAAGTTTTGGGGCCAGCTCACCCAAATTCATTACCAAAAATTCATCACGTAAGGTGAGCAGGCAGGAAGGCTCCAGACCCACGATGGGCGTACCTGCTTCGATGAAAGGTTTCAGCGCCGCGACGGTGCGCGCAGCTTCCTTTTTCGCCTCATCCACCATGCCGGAGGCAAGATACGTGCGCCCGCAGCATAAGGGCCGCTCGCCGATCACACCCGCCACGGTGACGGCGTAGCCGGCCGCCTCCAGCACCCGCTGCGCCGCATGCAAATTCTCCGGCTCAAAGTAGTTGTTAAAGGTATCTGGCAGCAAGACGACTGGCCCGAGACGCGCAGCTGCCCCCCGATCCCCGCTCCCCGACCCCCGATCCCCCACCGTAAACGCTTGCCGCGCCCACTTGGGCAGTGATCGCTCTTTCGCGAACCCGAGCAACATTTCGCGCAGCCAGCCAGCCCCTGGGAGCGATGTTCCAAGATTAGCCACCAGAGCCATTCTTGAGGCGATCGGTGCATAGCGTGGCAGGTGTGCGATCAATTTGTCTTTCAGTGTATGCCCGTGCCTAGCCTTGTAGTGGTGCAGGAACTCGACCTTCATTTTTGCCATGTCCACCCCGGTGGGGCAGTCGCGTTTGCAGCCTTTGCAGCCGACGCACAGGTCCATCGTCTCGTGCATCGCATCTGAGGTGAAAGCATCGGGGCCCAGCTGTCCGCTCAACGCCAGGCGCAGCGTATTCGCGCGGCCGCGCGTCAGGTCTTTCTCGTTTCTGGTGGCGCGGTAAGAAGGGCACATCGTGCCTGCGTCAAACTTGCGGCAGTGACCGTTGTTGTTGCACATCTCCACCGCGCTGGCGAGCCCGCCAGTCGCATCACGACCTGTGCCGGGCGCGGTTTCGCGCTCAGTCACCGGGTCACTTCGCACATTCCATTTCGACCAGTCGAGCACGGGTTGCAAGGGGAGGGCGGCGTAGCCTGGCGGAAAGCGGAACAGTGCGGCCTCGTCCATCTTAGGCGTGGCCACAATCTTGCCCGGGTTCATCAAGTTATGCGGGTCGAACAGCGCCTTGATTTCTTCGAAAGCCTGCAGGATGCGTGGGCCGTATTGCCAGCTCACCCACTCGCCACGCGCAATCCCGTCGCCATGCTCACCAGAAAATGCGCCTTTGTATTCGCGCACCATCGCTCCGGCTTCCTCCGCAATCGCGCGCATTTTGGTGGCATCGCCGGAGCGCAAGTCAAGCACCGGGCGCACGTGCAGTGTGCCGACGCTGGCGTGGGCGTACCACGTGCCCTTGGTGCCGTGCTTGGCGAACACCTCGGTGAGCCGCTGGGAGTAGTCGGCCAGATGTTCGAGCGGCACGGCGCAGTCTTCAATGAAGGAGATCGGCTTGCCGTCACCTTTCATGCTCATCATAATGTTCAAGCCCGCCTTGCGTACTTCCCAGAGCGCCTTCTGGGCCTTCTCGTCGGGCATTTCGACTACCGAACCGGGCAGGCCAAGATCAGCCATCAGCGTGACCAAATCGGCCAAGGCTTTCAACTGCGCTTCACGCGATTCGCCGGCAAACTCGACTAACAAAATGGCTTCGGGTGCGCCCAGCAGCGCCTTCTCAATCACCGGCTTAAATGCCGGATTGCCGCGCGCCAGCTCAATCATGGTGCGGTCCACCAACTCGACGGCTACCGGCTTGAGCTTCACGATGTGCTGCGTGAGCGCCATCGCTTGATAGAAAGAGTTGAAATTGACCACGCCCAGCGTTTTCGCGTTCGGCAATGGAGCCAAGTTCAGCGTAATACGGCGCGAAAGCCCCAATGTGCCCTCAGCCCCTACCAACAGATGCGCCAGATTAACCACGCCATCGTCAACGTAAGGCCGCTCGCTTTGTGGGTGAAAAACGTCGAGGTTGTAGCCCGCCACCCGGCGCAGCACCTTGGGCCAAACCCGCGCGATTTCGTCTTTTTCGCGATCCGCAATCGTATGCAATTGGGTGACGATGTCGCGCGCACGTCGATTGAGCAGGGGCGCATCAAATCGCCCGAAATTCAGGTCGCTGCCGTCAGCCAACAGCAGGTCAATCGCAGCCACGTTATGCACCATATTGCCGTAAGCAATTGAGCGCGAGCCGCATGAGTTATTGCCTGCCATGCCGCCAATCGTGGCTTGTGCAGCGGTGGAAACGTCGACCGGAAACCACAGCCCGTGGGGCTTTAGCCGGGCGTTTAGATGGTCCAACACCATGCCGGGTTGGACGGTGATTTGGCGTTTGTCGGCATCGAAATCGAAGCTCTGATTGAGGTATTTTGAGCAATCGATAACCAGCGCCTCGCCCGTTGTTTGCCCGCACTGCGAGGTGCCACCGCCACGCGGCAGGAGCGGAATTTTTTGCTCGGCGGCAAGATCGATCAAACCTTTCAGGTCGTCTTCCGTGCGCGGCACGGCGACCCCCAAGGGCATGATTTGGTAAATCGAAGCATCGGTGGCATAACGCCCACGCGAAGCCAAATCGGTCATCACCTCGCACTGCGTGCCCCGCTTGATGCGCACTGCAAGATCGGTGAAGAAATCTGCTGGGCGCGTGCTGTGTGGGAGTTGCGGCGGCCGTGGCCTGGCGGCCTCGGGGATGAAGTGGAGTTTTTGCGCGGGGGCGTTCATGCCAAGGAGGTAGATTCGGCCTGCCGCATCGCCTGCAACAAATTCTCGGGCGGATGTGCTCCCGAAACGGCGACCTTGTTGTTGAAAATGAAGAAAGGCACGCCGGAAACGCCCATCTCGCGAGCTTCTTCATCGGCCTGCCTTGTGAGGCCAAGCTGGGCGGCGCTCTTCAGGCACTCATCGGCAAGCGCCTTATCCAGTCCGGCTTTTGCCGCGATGTCGCTGAGCGCCATATCGCTCGTCAAGTCTCCGCCTTCTAAGAAATACGCATCGAGCAGCGCTTCTTTCACCGCGCCTTGCAAAACTTCACCGCCGTGCGTAAAAGCCAGGCCGATCAGCGCGTGCGCCTTGATGGTGTTGGGCTGGCGAGTGATTTTGTCGAACTGAAAATTGATGCCGCAAGTCTTTCCTTCACTCTCGACGTGCGCGTAAATCTCTTTCGCTGGGCGGCCAAATTTGCGCCGCACGTACTCCTCACGAGCGATGCCTTCCTCAGGCATTTCAGGGTTGAGTTGAAACGGTTTCCATTCGATGCTGGGCTTCGGTGCCGCAGGAAACTCCTTGGCGTACAACTCCAGCGCAGCTTCGAGGCGACGCTTGCCGATAAAGCACCAAGGGCAGACAACATCCGAAATAACAGTGATTTGCATGACCAAATTAAATAGGGACAGTCCCTATTTATCCGTTAAAAAATTAAATAGGGACTGTCCCTATTTAATTGGGGTTGCGAGAAGTGATTCGCGTTTGTGATCCAAGTGACTCTCTAAAAGGGTGCGCAGCGCTTTGCCGTCGCGTGCTTCGAGCAAGCTGAGCATCGCCTCATGTTCGGCGATGGCTTCGTCCCAGCGCGGTTTGGCGGCGTTGCTCTTGAAGCGTAGGGCGTGGATGCGCACGTTGAGCGCGTTGAAAGTGGCGGTGAGTACGGTGTTGCGCGCAGCGGCGTTGATGCGCGCATGAATTTGCATATTGCAGCGAAAGTAGCCTGGCAGGTCGCGCCGGGCGTGGGCGGCCTTCATCTCGAAGTGCAGCGCGCGAATTTCGGCCAATTCGGCAGCCGTGATGCGCGCGGCGGCAAGCTCACCCGCCAAGCCTTCAAGCGCGCCTAACACTTCAAATAGCTGCGCCACATCAGCCGGTTCGAGTGACTTCACAAACGCGCCTCGATCGGCTTGCAACTCGATCAATTGCTCGCCCGCCAACACCTTGAAAGCTTCACGCAAGGGCGTGCGCGAGACCAGCAATTGCTCGGTCAGAACCCGTTCGTTTAAGCGCACGCCGGGCTGCAGTTGGCCTTCTACGATCATCTCGCGCAGGCGTGCAGCGACTCCGACGGTGAGTGTTTGACGGTCAATTGGGGCGTTCATGGATTTCTATTGTATGCAAAAAATGACCGATGTCAACCCGAGATCATCCCTTAATGCCTTGACAATTTTACTTTTGCATACAAAAATGGCGTTTCAATTTTTAACCCGCTGAGAGCCACCATGTACAAAATCCCCACCACTGCCGCGCGCCATGCCAACCATCAAGCCGGGCGCCACTTTTTGCAAATCCCCGGCCCCACCAATGTGCCGGATCGGATTTTGCGGGCGATTGACAACCCGACGATGGACCATCGCAGCCCGGAATTTGGTCTGTTGGGCAAGTCAGTGTTGGCGGGCATGCAGCGCATTTTCCAAACCAAACACCCGGTCATCATCTACCCCGCCTCGGGTACCGGGGCGTGGGAAGCGGCACTGGTCAACGTGCTTTCGCCGGGCGATCAGGTGTTGATGTGTGAGAGCGGCCAATTCGCCGCGCTGTGGAAAAACATGGCGGTGAAGCTGGGCTTGACCCCCGAGTTCATTCCCGGCGACTGGCGGCGAGCCGCTGACCCGGAAGCGATTGAGGCGCGTCTGCTAAAAGACCCAGCGCACGCGATCAAAGCGGTGGCGGTGGTGCATAACGAAACCTCCACCGGCTGCACCTCGCGCATCGCCGCGATTCGCGCGGCAATCGACCGGGCCAAACACCCGGCGCTGTTGCTGGTCGATACGATTTCGTCACTCGGCTCGATTGACTATCGGCATGACGAATGGGGCGTGGATGTCACCGTCGGCGGCTCGCAAAAGGGCTTGATGCTACCGCCCGGCTTGAGCTTTAACGCGCTCTCACCCAAGGCGCTGGCGGCGGCAAAAACCTCGAAATGCACCAAATCCTTCTGGGGCTGGGAGGAGATGATTGCTTCAAATGCGACCGGTTTTTTCCCCTACACCCCTGCGACCAACCTGCTTTACGGCCTGAACGAGGCCATTGCAATGCTCGAAGATGAAGGCCTGGCGCGGGTCTTCGCGCGCCACCAGCGCCACGCCGAAGCCACGCGCCGCGCCGTGCGGGCGTGGGGAGCTGCTGGGCAAATGGAAATTTTGTGCCAGCGTGACGACGAATTCTCCGGCGCACTCACCGCCGTGCTCCTGCCAGGTAGCCAAAACGCCGATGCGCTGCGCCGCGTAATCGCGGAGAAATTCAATATGTCCTTAGGACAGGGCCTGGGCAAAGTCAGCGGCAAAGTGTTCCGCATCGGCCACCTCGGTGACTTCAACGACTTGATGCTGATGGGCACGCTGTGCGGCGTGGAAATGGGTTTTGCAGCGGCGGGTGTGCCGCATGGAAAAGGCGGGGTGGATGCGGCGATGGGGTATTTGAGTGCGTGAGTCTTATTGATCGGATGGATTAACCTGCGCTCTTGCTGAGCGCGTGCGATGCCTGGGGGGAAAGTATGGAAGGACTGATTGGTGCGATCGCAATGTTTGCGTTCATCGTATATCTCCTCATCGTACTTCTAATCGCCAGCGTCTTCGGTTGGGCAGGGGGTCGAGCGGCCTTTTGGGGCACTTGGGTATTGGCTCTAGGACTACCGTTGCTGGGAATGGCGGGGCTTGCGATTAAGGACTCTTTCAACCAGGCTGAGTCGGATCGCAGTCGTGCAACTGCGCAACGGTGGATGGAGGAC
The DNA here is from genome assembly GCA_031362865.1 of Burkholderiales bacterium. Classification (GTDB taxonomy): domain Bacteria; phylum Pseudomonadota; class Gammaproteobacteria; order Burkholderiales; family JAEUOS01; genus JANLTH01. Next base: position 21,874 of record JANLTH010000115.1, read on the forward strand.
CTCTGCGTGGCACCCGATCGCACTAGGGTGGTACGCGCTGTCGATGGTGTACGCTTTTTGGACATTCAACTTGTTGGCGATACTGGGTGGATCGGAGGTGAGTCCTCAAATTCCGTTATCAGTATGCGGGATACGGGCAGTTCGGCCACGAAGTTTTATGCGAAACCGACCCATCAATCTCGAGAGGCCGCCACGGAGCCATCCGTTTTAGTGAGATTTATCAACGAAACGCCTTACGCCCAATTTGGCAAACATGTTTGGATTCATTACTTCAGAATCGTGTTGGAAGACCGACAATCCGGACAAATACTCGCTGAGCGTCGCGCCTATTTCTCTCCGCAGTGGGGCGGCTGCAGCTCGACAAGCGCGCTTCTGCCATTGGCGGCATGGCACACGGAGAATCGAAGCTGGATTCGATCCGTCGTCAAGCCAGTGTCGGTTGGCATTCGCGAATTCAAGTTGCTTAAAGACTGGCGGGCGATGGTAAGTGCTGGCGGCTTTTCGCTCGACGCGAAAGTAGAACCCTTGGCTGCCCAAGTTGATGCGCCCGTTGCCCCCCAGCAGGCTGTGGCTTGCGGTGAGTCTCCTCCGGGTTCACACGATGCAGCCAAGACTGCTGTGATTTGTGCTCGATCAAGAGCCGCACTTTCCAGCGATGGCGGAACCCCTGTTGTTCACACTACCCCCTCGCAGAGTCCGCCTCGCGCGTGGGTCGATGCTGCTCCGCGTGGCATTTTCGTGACGCACGACGGAAGTAAACTCTATTTGCTCGATCCGACCACGGAAACCCACTTTGAGTACTCGGGTTTGAGTTTGGTCGGCTTTTGGACGGACGGAATCGGCGACCTTTGGGTCGCCAGCTTCATTACGCAAAGCGTTCATACACAAAACCCCGCGGTAGTATTTGACCGGTTCGATGCTGATCGCAATCATGTTCAGCGGTCGAAGGTGGGGGTGCGTTTGGCACCGGATCCTGCGCTCCGGCAGGTTGCGTTTTTCCCAATGTCCAATAAATCAAATGCTGCGCGCGACGGTGACCAGGTGCGCCTTGATATTCCCGTGCAATTGCGCGGGGGGGATTCCGCCATTTTGCGTACGGAGTTTTCGCTGAGCCAACTCAGGGCGGTTGAGTGATTTTCAGGGCATCGAGCGGACGTGAGAGCCGTTCCGGGACAAATGCCAAAGCGCGCTGAGTCCACGCCGTCACCTCGCATGGCGAGGCTGGGTTCGCTGCTGCGACGAAGAAAAACCCCTTCATCGGCTTGCCGGTAACGTCCATCGGTGTGGCATGCTCAAGCCGCAGGGCAGCGGGGTGCGCAGCTGAGCCTACGCTTACCGTCGGGCGGTCAGCACCCTTTGTTTGATCTGATTCCACCCACATCTGGCGCTGCACGATGAAGCCCAAGCTACTGCTGGTTACGTCATGCCCCGCGACACTCCGGCAGATCCGCCGGGCGAGCGCTTCGCGATAGGGCATGACGGAACATCCGGACAACCGATGCGCTGAAAGCCGTTTCTGCTATTGCCTCTTCAGCCAGTTACCTTGGAAACCCAATCCACACGCCGTTCTTCAACGGCATGGCAGGCAATCTCGCCACCAGTAAGCGTTTTCAGCAAGGCAGGGGATTCTGCTTTGCAGCGCGCGTTGGCTTGCGGGCAGCGCGGGTGAAAGGTGCAGCCGCTGGGCGGGTTGAGGGGGTTGGGTACTTCGCCAGCTACCGGCGTACGGGATTTTCCGCTCATGTGCATGTCGGGCACAGCGTCCAAGAGCATGCGCGTATAGGGGTGCTGGGGCGCGGTGAAGAGCGCTTTCTTGGGCGCGATTTCGACGATTTTGCCCAGATACATTACGCCGACGCGGTCCGAAATATGGCGCACCACCTGCAAGTTGTGCGAAATGAAGAGGTAGGTCAGGTTCATTTCGCGCTGCAAATCGCGCATCAGGTTGAGCACCTGGGCTTGCACCGAGACATCGAGCGCGGAGGTTGGCTCGTCGCAGACCAAAAATTTGGCCTGCGTGGCAAGCGCGCGTGCAATCGAAATGCGCTGGCGCTGCCCGCCGGAAAATTGGTGCGGATATTTGACCGCGTCGAGCGGGTTTAGGCCCACTTGAGTGAGCAAGTCGCCCACGCGCGCGGTGATCGCGACTTCGTCAGTCAGGGTCTTATGGACGCGAATCGGTTCAGCAATGATGTCTTTGACGCGCCAGCGCGGGTTCAAGCTTGCGTAGGGGTCTTGAAAAATCATTTGCTGGCGGCGCTTGAGCGCGCGAATTTCATCTGCGTTCATCGAGGCGGTGGTTTTGCCTTCGAATGAAACGGTGCCGCGCGTTGGGGTGTAGAGGCCCACCAGGAGGCGCGCGACGGTGGATTTGCCGCAGCCGGATTCACCCACCAGGGCCAGCGTTTCACCCTCGGCGATCTCGAAGCTAATGCCCGCGACCGCCTGCAAAAACACCTTGGGCTTTTTGGTGAGCACCCGGTCCAGCCAGGGCGGCGAGACGTCAAAGGTTTTTGCCAGATCATCGACCGCTACCAGGGCGCTCATCTGATGATGCTCCCGTTCAAGGTTCCCACGCTCTCGTTCGACGGAACGCGCGCGCCCGACTCGACCAGCCAGCAGGCGGCACGGGTGCTACCGGCCTGCATCAGCTCGGGGCGTGCTTCTTTGCAGCGCGGCAGCACATTCGGGCAGCGCGGGTTGAATGAGCAGCCACGCGGAATCGCGTTCAAGCGCGGCATCGCGCCGTCGATCTGGCGCAGGCGTTCGCGCTCTTCGTCCATTTTGGGAATCGCGCCCATCAAGCCTTCGGAATACGGGTGCTGCGGGCGATGAATCACCTCGGCGACTGGGCCGATTTCGGCGATGCGCCCGGCGTACATCACGGCTACGCGATCAGCCGTTTCGGCAATCACGCCCATGTCGTGGGTGACCAGCATCACGGCCGCGCCATGGTCTTTGCACAGGCGCTTCAAAAGAGCGATGATTTGCGCCTGAATCGAGACATCGAGCGCCGTGGTGGGTTCGTCGGCGACGATCAATTTTGGGTCTGCAGCCAAGGCCAGCGCGATCACCACCCGCTGGCGCATGCCGCCAGAAAATTGGTGCGGGTAATGCTCGATCCGCTCGCGTGCGGCGGGGATACCGGTTTCTTCGAGCAATTGAATCGCGCGTTCTCGGGCTTGCGTTTCGCTCAACGGCAGATGCGTGCGGATGGTCTCGATCAATTGCCGCCCCACGCTATAGAGCGGGTTGAGTGACGTCAGCGGGTCTTGAAAAATCGCGCCGATCTTGCGCCCGCGAATCTTGCGCATTTCGGCGTTGGGCAGGTTGTCGATGCGCTGGCCTTCAAGCGAGATCGTGCCGGCGCTGATTTGGCCAGGTGGTTCGAGCAGGCCCAAAATTGCCGAGCCCGTGAGCGATTTGCCCGCACCCGATTCGCCGACCACGCCGAGAATTTCACCGGGCGCAATCGAAAAAGAAATGTCGTCCAGCGCCAACAGCCTGCCATGGCGGGTAGGGAACTCGACTTTGAGATTAGATACTTCGAGCAGCGCTTGGGCCATAGGTGTGAGCTTTTAGCGCAATTTTGGATTGAGCGCATCGCGCAGCCAATCGCCCAACAGGTTGAACGAGAGCACCAGCAGCACCAGGGCCAAGCCGGGGAAGATACTGATCCACCATTCGCCGGAGAGCAGCACCTTCTGCCCATCTTGAATCAGCGTACCCAACGAGGGCAGGGTGGGTGGCAAGCCGACCCCCAGAAACGAGAGCGTCGCCTCGGTAATGATCGCCAGCCCCAAGCGAATCGTGGCGATCACCAGCACTGGCCCCAACACATTGGGCAGCACGTGAGTAAAAGCAATTTTGATCGACGGCACGCCGATCACGCGGGCGGCCTGCACATATTCTTTATTGCGCTCCACCAGCGTGGAGCCGCGCACCGTGCGGGCATAAATCACCCAATCGGTAATGCCGATCGCAAACACGATAATGGCCACCGAAACCCAGGTGGCCGTGGAGGCGATTTGCGTGCCCTTGAGCAGAGCTTGGGCGACACCGCTAATCAGCAGCGCCACCAAAATGGCCGGAAACGAGAGCTGCACATCGACGATACGCATGATCAGCGCATCAAACCAGCCGCCGATATAGCCGGACAAAAGGCCCATCGAGACGCCAATCGCCACCGAAAAAACCACCGCCAGAAACGCGACTGTCAGCGACAGTCGCGAGCCGTGCATGATGGTCGAGAGAATGTCGCGGCCCTGGTCGTCCGTACCTAGCAAAAATTTGGCCTGACCTTCAGCGACCCAGGCAGGTGGCAGACGGGCATCGAGCAAATTGATCGATGCCAAATCATACGGATTGTGTGGCGCGATCCATGGCGAGAAAACTGCCATGAGCACCAACAGCGCTGCAACCAGCGCTGAAGCCATCGCCAGCGGCGATTGGCGAAAACTGTGGCCCACGTCGCTGTGCCAAGCGCGTTGCAGGCTACCCAAAATTCTAGGCGCGTGCTCCCCTGATACGGTCATTGTTTTTTTTGGTTCAAGCCGAACGCGGAAACCCAGTTTCCTGGATCCCCGCTTTCTGATTTACGACAACATCAATTCACTTTGGTCCACTTGAATGGCACATAGTTGACCGGCAACACGTGCATGTCGATATTCTTCTTCATGCCAAACGAAAGGGCTTGCTGGTGAAGCGGGATGTGACCAATGTCGTCCTGGTGAATCTTGTAGGCCTCCGCGATCATGGCGTTGCGCTTGGGTTGATCGACTTCGGATTGAATTTTCAGCGTCAATTCATCCAGCTTGGGGTTGGAGTAAGAGCCTAAGTTGAACTGACCCTGACCACCCTTGCCATCGGCCGGGGGGGTTGCCATCAGTGCGGTCAGCGGGTCGTGCGCGTCGGTGGTGCTAGGGGTCCAGCCGAGCAGATAGAAACTGGTGTTGCGGGCCAGAATCTTCGGGAAGTAGGTGGCTTTGGATTCAGCCATCAAATTCACCTTCACACCCACGCGCGCGAGCATGCCGACCACTGCCTGGCAGATTTCCCCATCGTTCACATAGCGGTCGTTCGGGCAGTTCATGCCAATCTCAAAGCCTTGCGGATACCCGGCGTCAGCCAGCAGCTTTTTCGCGCCGTCCACGTCGTAGGCCAGGCGATTGTTCATCGCGCCGCCGGGATTGCCCTTGACGGCTGGCGCAATCATCAGGCCGGTTGGCGTGGCAGCACCGCGCATCAGGCGGGTTTTGATCGCCTCGATGTCGATGGCTTGATAGAAAGCCTGACGTACACGTTTGTCTTTGAAGGGGTTTTTGCCTTTCACGCTCGAATTGAGCAGCTCGTCGCGCTTTTGGTCCATGCCCAGGAAAATCGTGCGCAGCTCGGGGGCTTGCAACATTTTCAGATTGGCATTGCTCTGTACGCGCGGCACGTCTTGCAGCGGCACCGGCTCGGCGATGTCGATCTCGCCGGAGAGCAGCGCGGCAACCCGGGTAGCATCGTTGCCAATTGGCGTGAAGATGATTTCGGTGACATTGCCTTCAACCGGGGCCCAGTATTTCGGGTTGATGACGAACTCGGTTTTCACGCCCGGGGCGCGTGATTTGGTCATGAACGGGCCAGTGCCGTTGGTTTTGAGCGTGGCGGCGTTTTCTTTGCCTTTGCGTACGTCAACCGGTTGCTGGGCACCGACCGTCTCGCACCACTTCTTGCTCATGATCGACAGCGTGCGCAGGGTTTCAGGCAGGATCGGGAAGGGAGCGCTGGTTACCAAATCGATGGTGAAGTCGTCGATTTTCTTGACTTCCGAGACACTGGCAACCGGCGATTTCAGGTCGGAGCCTTCGCCTTTGGCGCGAGCGAACGAGAACAAGACATCATCAGCGGTGAACGGCGTGCCGTCGTGGAAGGTCACGCCTTTGCGCAAGTTGAAGCGCCACACCGTTGGTGCAGTTTGCTTCCACTCGGTTGCAAGCCCTGGGGCCACACCGGTTTCTTTGTTGTAGACCACCAAGCCTTCATAGACGTTCGAGAGCATCGAGAGTTGCAGGCTCTCGTTTAACGAATGCGGGTCCATCATGGTGATGTCGCCCTGATTGCCAACCTTGATGGTTTTGGCGAAAACGGGTGCGGCTGAAATGGCGAAGGCGGCAGCGAGCGCTACGCCCAGACTAAGCTTCTTGAAAGGCAGGTTCATAGTGTCTCCAAAGGTGGATAAGTAAATTGCGGCTTTTAGTTTTGCGATGGTTTGCAACGTAACCGCATGCAGATAGTCTATCGGATGAATCAGCCTGAAACGGGCATCGCCTGTTCAGCCAGTGCAGCAAGAAATCCTGCGCCTAAAGGGATGACAGCGTCGTTAAAGTCATAGCGCGTGTTGTGCAAAAAAATCGGCTCAGCGCTGGTCGATTGCCCGAGGCGGCAGTAGGCACCGGGCTTTTCTTGCAGCATGAACGAAAAATCTTCCGCACCCATGCTCGGCGGCAAATCGGGAATCACGTTTTCTTCGCCGATCAGTGACGCGGCCACGCGCGCGGCGAATTGCGACTCCTTTAGAGTGTTGATGGTGGCCGGATAAACCCGCTCGTAATTCACCGTGGCTTTGGCACCAAAGGCCGCGGCAATTGACTCGCAGGTTACTTTCAAGCGACGCTCGACCAGCACTTGGATTTCCGGTTTGAAGGTGCGCACCGTCCCACCAAGTGTTACGGTGCGCGGGATCACACTAAATGCATCAGGATGCCCGCCATTCATTGAGCAAATGCTGATGACCGCTGTGTCAATTGCGCTCACATTGCGGCTCACGATCGCCTGCACGGCGGTAATGATGTGACCGGCGACTACCACCGGGTCAATCGTCATGTAGGCGTGTGCGCCATGCCCGCCACGGCCTTCGATCAGGATATTGAACTTGTCGGCCGCCGCCATTGCGGGGCCGGGCGAAACGCCAATCTTGCCTTGTGGCTGGCCGGGCCAGTTGTGCAGCGCGTAGATCTCGTCGGCCGGGAAACGCTTGAACAGGCCATCTTCCATCATCGCTTTGCCGCCTGCATAACCCTCTTCACCCGGCTGGAAAATCATGTAGGCCGTACCCTGAAAGTTGCGCGTTTGCGCTAAGTAACGCGCCGCGCCCAGGAGCATCGTCGTGTGCCCATCGTGCCCGCAGGCATGCATGCAGCCTTTGATTTTGGAGGCATGCTCGAAGGTGTTTTCTTCCACCATCGGCAGCGCGTCCATGTCGGCACGCAGGCCAACTCCTTTACTTCCTTTGCCATCTTTGCCGTGAATTACCGCGACGATGCCGGTTTTGCCGATTCCGGTGTGATATTCGATGCCGATTTTGTCCAACTCGTCAGCCACCCGTTTGGCGGTGCGCGTTTCAAGAAAGCCTAATTCGGGGTAAGCGTGCAAATCGCGACGGATCGCGGTCAGTTCGTCGTGAAAGCCCATGACTGCTTTCACCGGGCCGATGGGTTTGATGCTGCCAGAAAATAGATTCATCATTCTTGACTCTCAATGCCCCGCACGCTCGGCGCGCAGACGCGGATCAACTACAAAGTAGAGTAGATCAACCATCAAGTTGATGGTCACAAAAATCAGCGCAATCAGCATCAAGTAAGCAGCCATCACCGGAATGTCGGCACTGCCCACTGCTTGAATGAAGAGCAGGCCCATGCCTGGCCACTGGAACACCGTTTCGGTGACAATGGCAAATGCAATAATTGCGCCAAGCTGCAAGCCGACGATGGTAATCACCGGGATTAGCGTGTTTTTGAGCGCGTGGCCGAAGTGGATCGCTTGATCGGTCAGGCCGCGCGCTCTAGCAAACTTGATGTAGTCGGTGCGCAGCACCTCCAGCATTTCAGAGCGTACCAAGCGCATGATGAGTGTCATCTGAAACAGGCACAGCGTGATCGAGGGCAGCACCAAGTGTGCCCAGCCTTTTTGCGTGTGCAGCGCGGTGCTCCACCAGCCAATCAGCATGGTGTCGCCACGCCCGTAAGAGGGCAGCCAGCCCAATTGCTCGGCAAAAAAGAGGATCAGCAAAATGCCGATCAGAAACGTTGGCAGCGAAATACCCACCAATGAAATTGTGAGCAAGGCGTGCGAGAGCCAAGAATTTCGCTTGAGCGCGGTGTAAACGCCCAGCGGCAGTCCCAACACCAGCGCCAGCACGGCGGCGGCCATCGAAAGCTCCAACGTGGCTGGCATGCGCTCTTTGATAAGCGTAGCCACTTTGCGCCCCTGCTTGAGCGAAAGTCCAAATTCACCCTGCGCGGCGTTGCTCACAAAGCGTGCAAACTGCACGTAAAACGGGCGATCAATGCCCAAATCGACGCGCATTTTTTGCCGCTCTTCAGGCGAGGCATCCTGCCCCATCATCTGATTGACCGGGTCACCGACGTACTGAAACAGGCTGAAGGCAAAAAATGCCACCGCCAGCATCACAATGACGGCTTGGCCTAAGCGGCGGATGATGAAGGGGAGCATGGCGTGCGGCGCGAGGTTCGGAGTGATGCAATGGTGTGACACGGGGAGGACAGCTGAAGCTTACCCGAAATTGCACCCGCGAAGAAACGACCGATGTTCCAGCCTCGCCCCGGTGCTGCAAACTGTGTAGCTCATCGAGCACATGCGCCCGAATTTGGCGCGTGCCCCGCATACTTGTCACACCCAGCTCGCGCCCATGTCATTCCATTTCTAAATCATTACGATATGTTGTTGCCCCTTCCTAGCCGTGCTACTCGCACTGTCGTCGTCGGTGCGCCTAATCTCGTAATGATTTAGAAATGGAATCAGAAACCAACCCCTCCCTCTCACCCGTCCATCGCGGCATCTTTTTTATCGTGGCGGCCTCGCTGTGTTTTGCGGCGAACGACACGCTATCTTCCTGGCTGCGCCAGTACTACCCGGCGTTTCAAGTCATCTGGTTTCGCTACACATTTCACCTCTTGGCCGTGCTGGTGATCGCCTTTCCGGCTTATGGGGTCAAGCTGTTTCGGGTGACTACGCCGCGCTGGCAGGTGGCGCGCGGCACGCTGCTTTTCATTTGCTCCAGCCTCGCCATCACGGCGCTGGGCTTGATGCCGGTGGCCGAATTCACGGCGCTGGCTTTCATTGGGCCATTGGCGATGACCTTGCTGGCCGGGCCGATTTTGAATGAGCGCATTAGCCGCTTGGCATGGGCCGCCGTGGTGTTGGGCTTTGTGGGCGTGCTCATCGTGGTGCGCCCAGGGGCGGGGGCGCTTGGCTGGGCTGCCTTGTTGCCGATTGGCATGGCTTTCGTCGGCGCGAATTTTCAGATATTCACGCGCAAATATGCAGGCCACGACGACCCGGTCTCCACCATTTTCTATACCGGTTTGGTGGGGGCGATATTGGCCTCCGTGTTTGCCCCGTTTTACTGGGTACCGATTGCGCCCGAGCATGGCTATCTGCTCATCACCTTGGGCGTGGTTGCAGCGTTTGGCCACTACTTGGTGATTTTGGCATTTCGGGCGGCCCCGGCATCCACCTTGGGTTCGTTCCAATACTCGCAATTGGCCTTTGCTGTGGCCGGTGGATTTATCGCTTTTGGGGCTTTGCCCGACGGTTGGGCCGTGGGCGGCATGAGCATCATCATGGCCGCAGGGCTGCTCTCGGTGTTTGCGCAGCGCCAAACACCTTCACACAGTAAACCGACGCGGGATGCAGATGCGCAATTGACCGCGGTGGCTGACTGAAGAAGCTTTACCGTTACGCTTCTTCGCGCATCGATGCCTGAAGAGGCAAGCGGGGCGCGCGTTTTCAGGCATGCTGTTGCGCTGATTCTATGCGGACCGCCACCGCCGCATCGCGGCATAAGCGTGATGGTGACTCAGCTCAACCAAGGTGAGCGCGATTTTCAGCAACTGGAAACTGGACTAGATCGCCGTACGGCGGCGAGACGATTTGCAGATGCCAGGGGACCGGGACACAAAGCTGGTGGTGCTGGGGGCGGCGAAGTTGGGCGATACGCGCTTGATTGACAATTTGGAGGTTTGACGCAACCCTGATCTTATTCAGGCGCTTTTACACCCAGCGTGCGCTCGATTTGGCCAATTTGGTAGGCCGTTACGTCACGAGTTATTTTTTCGCGGTCTTCAGAGGAAGGCAGTTGATCGTATCGGAAACTTAGATTGAGCTCCGGATTTGGCATTCGTACTACGTACTCCGCGGGACTTCTAAAATCGCACTCTAGCTGCCACCCGTTGTGATGGTCGCTAAATCCGGTATACGCCAAGTGACTAAAACTCACGCCGATCAAAATGGAAGGCGTATCGACTCGGACAGGCAGATCATCAAATTTAGATTTGCCGTCCAGCTTTCCGTTTTGCGAGTGAATCGTAAAAGCGTGGTTGCTGAGACTCACGCCCCATTGGAGGTAGCTCTTGCCGTTGCGCTCGGCAGCCCCATGCATCTGTTGGCACATTGGCAGGATGAAGTTTTGGAAAATGAGCCGCAGCGCTGCCTCGCTTTTGACTTCGCTCAATTGGGTGAATTTCTGCGCACCAAGTTCTTGGATTAGTTCCAAGCGCTTAAATAAATCGTCAATTTTCTCGATTTCGTCGCCGCGCGCACCGCTTAGCATTATGCCCAGCGACTCCACTACTCGCGCCGCGACAAACTCCACAAACGCGGGTAAGTCATCCCCATCCGCCATGCGCAACGCTGCAAAATAATCTTCCTTCGTCTCCGTCGGAACAATCGCGGGCGGATAGCCGTATCGCACCAAAATGAAATTCAGCAGGAGGCGCGCCATGCGACCATTGCCGTCGTCGAATGGATGAATGACCACGAACTGGTAGTGGACTTGTGCCGCCAACGCGAGGCCGTCTGTCTCCGGGTCTGCCATTGCTTGATTCACAAAATCCACCAGCGCTTGCATTTTGGCGGGCGTTTCAAACGGCTCGCTGAAATGAAAGGTTTCGCCTGTCTTCGTCTTCACGTGGTTCGGTGCGGTCTTGTACATTCCTACCTCGATCCAGCGTTTGGTTGGCAGTCCGCCCGGCGTTTCTGCGGCAACCTCGTAGCGCTCGCGCAGAATCATCTGGTGCAGTTGCCGCACGAAAGCTTCGGTCAGCGGCTCGCCGCCCTTCACGAAGTCGAGAACTGCGTGAATTGCCCCGTTATGACCGTGAATTTCGAGGTGGTCTTTGAGCGGCTTGCCACTCGCGGTGATGTTGTGCAGCAGCAGTGCCTTGGTCTCGCCAAAGGTGAGCGAGTTGCCTTCGATGTGGTTGGAGTGGTAGTTCCAGTCGAGGCGAAACTTCTGCCAAATCCGCGCTTCTTGCGCGGGGTCAAGCGGGCGCAAAGCATCCAGTTCCGCCTTGAGGCGCTTAGCTTGGGCGAGCTGGAGCAGGGCAGAAGAGGGGGATGAACTTGTCATGCCGCCATCTTATCGGGCTTTGCCTCCCGCTGCATCCAGAGCGGCGGTGTAGGCAAATACCTAGAGCGGAATTGCCTGAAGAACCCCGTCCCATAAGCCTCTTCATGCATCGTCCTGTGATTATCTTGACGGTGGCGACCCGCCGGGATTGCCTGGGCCGCCTTGGGGGCGACACGCCAAGGGGCGCTGGGTGGCTTGCCCTTCTGCAGGAGGTGAGAAGCAGCTCCCGTTGCGCGTTTGCCCGGCTGGCGCTTTAAAGCTGCATGCCGCGTCGCGCGTTTTGCCCTCGCAGGCTTGCACGGCTTCGGGCGGTGGTCGGCGCGGCCCGCCTTCTGCGCGCTGGGGCGGGCGTTGTTCACCGGTTGACGATTGACCGCTGGAACCGCCTTGCAAACCCTGAAACGTTCCGGGAAACGCTTCTTTCCCAGAGGTCGCCTGCGCGTAGCTGTGCGGTGCGATCCACGAAAGGCTGATGCCAACAAACAAAGACCAGACGATTAACTGCGGTAGTGCGCGCATGATGTGCTCCTTTTTGTGAGGGTGGTTGCGATGCATAGCTTGCAGTTTGCGCGGCTAAGATGACGACATACGCACTCACTTAATGACAAAAATGCCATCAACCGCACCTACCAATCAGCCCGCCGATTTCTCCCTCGCTCTCCACGGTGGCGCAGGCACGATCTTGGCTGGCAGTGCGGACGAAGCGCCTTATCACGCTGCCTTGCAGCTTGCACTTGACGCGGGGCGGCTGATCCTGGCGGCGGGTGGCACCGCTTTAGACGCTGTGGTGGCTGCTGTCACTGCACTCGAAGATGCACCGCAATTCAACGCCGGTTTTGGCGCAGTGTTCACCGCCGATGCGACGCATGAGTTGGATGCCTCGGTGATGGACGGAAGCACCTTGGCAGCGGGGGCCGTCGCGGGCGTGCAACGAGTGCGCAACCCGGTGCAGCTTGCGCGAGCTGTGATGGGCAGCGGCAGTGTGATTTTGAGCGGAGCCGGGGCGGAGCGCTTTGCGCACGAACAGGGAATCGCCTTGGTCGAACCGAGCTACTTTTCAACCTCCGCACGCCGTGAGCAACTGCAATTTGTGCGGGCGCGTACCAACGCTGCGGTGTTGGACCACAACGCGCTGGCCCGTGATCTGAGTGGTGCGCCGCTCGACGAGCGCAGCAAGCTTGGCACGGTGGGCGCAGTCGCCCGTGATCGGTATGGGCATTTGGCGGCGGCGGGGTCTACTGGCGGCATGACGAATAAGCGTGTCGGGCGCATTGGCGACACGCCTATCGTCGGGGCTGGGGTGTACGCGAACGACACGACTTGCGCGATTGCGGCCACCGGCACGGGCGAGGCGTTTTTGCGCGCCTGTGTGGCGCACGACATCCACGCACGCTTGCGCTACGCTGGGCAAAACCTTGAAGAAGCTTGCCAGGCGGTCATCTTCGACGAGTTACCGAAGGTCGATGGAGTTGGCGGGGTGGTCGCAGTCGACCGCGACGGGCGCATTCAAATGGTGTTTAACAGTAGCGGCATGTATCGCGGCTGGGTGACTTCAGCAACGCCCGCGCAAACGGCGATTTACCGATAAGCGCTGGAGAGAGGCACTTGATGCCTACTTGCGCAACAACGTGATTCCGTTGAGGGTGCAGCCAGCAATCTCCGCAGCCAGTACATCCAGCGCCGCACCCCGCGGAAAGCCACGCCGCCACGCAAGCACCACGCGCCGGTCGGGCACGGGCTTGGCGAAAGGCCGATACGACAGCAGGCTGGTTTTAGGAGAACTGGCGGGCACGGCGCTCATCGGCAGCGCGGTGATACCTACGCCAGAGGCCACCATTTGGCGGATGGTTTCCAGCGAAGAGCCTTCAAAAGTCTTTTGAATCCCGGCATCGCCCGCGCCAGCGGCATAGCCGGGCGAGAAGCGCGAAATCTCCGGGCACACTTGCAATACTTGGTCACGAAAGCAGTGGCCTGCGCCCAACAGCAACATGGTCTCGGTCTTCAGGTCGTCGGCCGAAATGGTTTTGCGTTTTTCCCAGGCGTGGCCGCGTGGCAGGGCTACGACGAATGGCTCGTCATACAGCGCGCGAACCATCAAACTCGCATCGTCGAAGGGCAGGGCGAGCACCGCCGCATCGATTTCGCCATGGCGCAAAAGTTCCAGTAGGCGCACGGTGTAGTTCTCTTCAATCAGCAGCGGCATTTCCGGCGTGGCCTTCAACATGCGGCGCACCAGCTGCGGCAGCAAATACGGCCCGATCGTGTAGATCACGCCTAAGCGCAAGGGGCCAGCGAGCGGGTCTTTGCCTTGCCGCGCGATGTCTTTGACCAGCTGCGCCTGCTCCAGCACCATGCGCGCTTGGCCGACGATTTGCGTGCCAACCGGGGTGGCCTGCACTTCAGCGCCGCCTCGCTCAAAAATCAGAATGCCCAGCTCTTCTTCGAGCTTCTTGATGCCCAGCGAGAGTGTGGGCTGGGAGACGAAACACGCTTCAGCGGCACGCCCGAAATGCCGCTCTTTAGCGACTGCGACGATATAGCGTAGCTCGGTGAGGGTCATGCTGAGCTGATTCCGGGATCGGGGATTGGGGTATCCGGGATCGGGGCGAAGCGATTAAGCGCGTGGTTTGAATGTAATCGATGCAGAGTTGATGCAATAGCGCAAACCGGTGGGCTGCGGGCCGTCTTCAAACACATGGCCTTGGTGTGCGCCGCAGTCTTTGCAGTGCACCTCGGTGCGCGTCATGAAAAAGCTGCGGTCTTTGTGGGTTTCAACGTTGTTCGCGTCGGCTGCCTGAAAAAAAGAGGGCCAGCCGGTCCCGGAATCGAATTTATGCGCCGAGTCCCACAGCAACGCGCCACAGCATTTGCACGCATATTCGCCGACAGCTTTATTGGCATCGTATTGCCCGGTGAAGGCGCGCTCAGTGCCGTGCTTGCGGGTGACTTCAAACTCGAGTGGTGTCAGCATTGCCTTCCATTCGGCATCGGTTTTGACGACTTTCATACGGCCCCCCGCATGACCTTGGCCCCTTGGTCGATGGCTTTGATGATATTCACATAGCCGGTGCAGCGGCACAAATTGCCTTCCAGCCCATGGATGATCTCTTCGCGCGACGGATTGGGGCAATGTTTGACCAAATCGACCGCAGCCATAATCATGCCGGGTGTGCAAAAGCCACATTGCAGGCCATGGCAGTCAGAAAACGCTTGCTGCATCGGGTGCAGTTCGAGGCCGGTGGCGGTTTGTTTGGCGAGGCCCTCGATGGTGGTGAGCGTAGCACCCTGCGCCTGGATCGCGAGCAGCGAGCACGACTTGATCGCGCGCCCGTCCATGTGGATCGTGCAGCAACCGCACTGGCTGGTGTCGCAACCGACATGGGTGCCGGTGAAGCCCGCGTGGTCGCGGATGAAATCGACCAGCAGCGTGCGGTCTTCAACGTCGTGGGAAACGGTTTTGCCGTTCAGAGTTAGGGTGACGCGGTTTAGGTTCGACATGACTGTTCTAGAGAAGAGATTCACCGGTGATGGCCGCAACTGCGCGCTTGGTCATCACGTTGATCAGGTTGGCGCGGTAGCGCGCATCGGCGTGCATGTCTTCGTTCAGGCCGTCTGCAGAGTGTTGCAACGCCTTGAAAGATGCCACCGAGAATGAGGCCTGGAGCGATTCTTCAGCCGCTTGCCAACGGAATACGCCAGCCCCGGCCCCGGTGACTGCCACGCGCACGCCAGCGCCGGTATCAACTACCAGCACGCCGGTCATCGCATACCCAGAAGCCGGGTGGGGGAATTTGGCGTAGTGAGCGCGCTTGGGCACCGGAAACTTGAAGGCCGTGACAATTTCACCTTCCGCCAACGCGGTGGTGAACATGCCTTGAAAGAAGTCGTCCGCCGCGATTTCGCGCGTGGTTGTGACCACCGTGGCGTTGAGCCCGAGTACGGCAGCCGGGTAGTCCGCTGCTGGGTCGTTATTGGCCACTGAGCCGCCGATGGTGCCCATGTTGCGCACCGCCGGGTCGCCGATTTGGTTGGCCAGAGCAGCCAGTGCCGGAATTGCTTCGCGGACCACGCCGGAGCTGGCGACTTCAGCGTGGCGGGCCGCAGCCCCCACCACCAGCGTTGCCCGGTCGCGGCGGATGGCGCGCAGTTCAGCCAGGTTGCCAATGTCGACTAGGTGCGAGGGCTGCGCCAAACGCTGTTTGAGCGTGGGGATCAGCGTCATGCCGCCGGCCAGCAGCTTGGCTTCGGGGTGTGCTGCGAGCCACTGCCCCGCTTGCGCCAGTGAGCTTGCCTTGAGATAGGAAAGTTGATACATGAAATGAGGGCTCTTTGCTGACAGAAAACGAAGGAGAATCGTACACGTTTTGCGAGTGCGGCAAAGGTTCCGGCGATTAGAATCACCCGCATGATGAAGATACTAATCAGCAACGACGACGGCTACTTCGCGCCTGGACTTGCCGCCTTGGTCGAGGCGCTGCGCCCGCTGGGGCAGTTAACCGTGATCGCACCCGAACAAAACCGCAGCGGCGCTTCCAATTCGCTCACGCTAGACCGCCCGCTGATCGTCCGCGAAGCGCCCAATGGGTTTATGTACGTCAACGGCACGCCTTCAGATTGCGTGCATTTGGCGGTGACCGGCATGCTCAATGAGCGCCAGCTCGCAATGCCCGATTTGGTCGTTTCCGGTATCAATAACGGGGCCAACATGGGCGACGACACACTCTATTCGGGCACGGTGGCCGCAGCGACTGAAGGGTTTTTGTGCGGCGTGCCGTCGATTGCGTTTTCGCTTGCCAGCCGGGGTTTGGAGCATGTGGCTACCGCCGCCCAAGTGGCGCACGATTTGGTGAAGCGCTTGAGTGCCAAGCCCTTGCCAAAAACGATGCTTCTCAACGTCAACGTGCCAAACATCCCCCACGCCGCGCTCAAAGGCATGCAAACCACGCGCCTAGGCAAGCGCCATCAAGCCGAACCAGTCATCAAAGAGGTCAATCCGCGTGGTCAAGCCGTCTATTGGATCGGCGCTGCGGGCGATGCTGCCGACGCTGGGCCAGGCACGGATTTTGGGGCCGTGGAAGCTGGTTTTGTTTCGATTACGCCACTCAAAATCGACCTGACGCACAACGAGCAAATGGGCGACGTGCGGGCGTGGCTTGCATGAGCGCTGTGATGAACGCCGCCACAAAGCCACCCAGCCCGGCCCCGCGAGCGCCCAAGCCGGTGGTCGATATCGAAGCCAATTGGCGCACGCCGAATGCCCCAAGAATGGCCATGGTGGCTCGTCTTCGAGCACAAGGCGTGCGCGACGAAACGGTGCTGGAAGCGCTCGCCAGCGTGCCGCGCGAGCGCTTCATCGATGCGGCCTTAGCCAGCCGCGCTTATGAAGATACAGCGCTACCGATCGGCATGGAGCAAACGATTTCGCAGCCCTACGTGGTGGCGCGCATGATCGAAGTGATGCGCGGACCCAAGCCGTTTGAGAATGTGCTGGAAATCGGCACTGGCTGCGGCTATCAAGCCGCCGTACTGGGTATGCTGGCAAAAACTGTGCACTCGATTGAGCGCATCAAGGGCCTGCACGAAAAAGCGAAAGCGAACTTTCGGCACTTGCGCCTGCGTAATGTGCATTTGATCTTTGGCGATGGTTTGCTGGGTCTGCCGGAAAAGCAACCGTTTGACGGCATCATCGTCGCGGCAGCGGGTTTGTTGCCGCTTGAACTGCGCGCGCAACTCGCGGTTGGCGGCAAGATGGTGGTGCCGGTCACTCAGGCTGATGGACGGCAGGTGCTAAAAGTCTATGAGCGGCGCGTCGCCGGTTTTGTTGAGAAAACTTTTGATGAAGTGCGCTTTGTGCCACTGCTCTCCGGTGTGGTGCGCCGGGAATTCTCGGCTTTCTAGACGAGTAGCTTGTGCGCCGCGCTTGTGAACCGTAAACATGATGTCGCGCCACCTGGCGCGCCGCAACGGAAGGATGAAACGATGAGATTTTTTCGTATTGCGTTAGGAGTTCTTGCGTGCTTGGCTCTGGTCGCCTGCACCTCGGCCACCCGTGCACCGGTGATTGACCGTGGGCCACCGCAGCCGGGCAGCGCACCAGCACCGGCAACCAACCCGGTGCCAGCCCCGGTTGCGGCCAAGCCAGTGACTTACACCGTGAAAGCAGGCGACACGCTCTATGCGATTGCGCTCGACAATGGTCAGGATTATCGCGACATCGCCGCCTGGAATAACTTGGACAACCCCAACCTGATTCGCGCCGGGCAAGTGCTGCGCGTGCAGCCCCTGCCACCGGGTGCAGTACCACCGCCAACCGGCGATACCACCGGCGTGGTCGTCACACCCGTCGGCCCACCCGTCGGCCCACCCGGAGCCGCGCCGCCTGCCGCGCCCCCAGCCGCAGCGGCCCCCGCACCCACCTTGCGCGAACCCAAAGTTGCGGTGCGGCCATATTCCGATGCGGCGCTCACCCAAGCCCAGGCCGATGCGGCCAAGGTCGCGGCGGCTCCTGTCGCTGTAGTAACGCCGCCCAAACCGGCCTCTCCCCCGTCACCATCCACGCCACCACCGGCCCCGGCTGGCCCGATTGGAACAGCGCCTCCAGCACCAACAGTTGCCGACAACGCCATTCAATGGGCCTGGCCGATGGCCAGTGTGCGCGTGCTCTCCAACTTCAGCGGCAACAACAAAGGCGTTGACTTGGTGGCCAAAGTGGGCGACCCGGTGCTGGCTGCCGCCCCAGGCCGGGTGATTTACTCAGGCACGGGCCTTCGGGGCTACGGCCAGCTCATCATCATTCGCCACAACCCCACCTTCCTCTCGGCTTATGCCCATAACAGCCGGATTTTGGTCAAGCAAGACCAGAGCGTGCAGCGCGGTGAAAAAATCGCCGAAGCCGGGCAAACCGATAGCGATACACCAAAACTACACTTCGAAATCCGCCAACAAGGCACGCCCGTTGACCCACTCAAATTTTTGCCACCGCGCTCCTGATCTTCGGTACATAAAGCGCTAAATCGGTGACTTGCCATGCCACTCAACCCCGACCTTGCCCGCTACTTTGAAACCTTGGCTCGCGAAGTGCCAGCCCTTGCCGGCAGCACGCCCACCGTCCAAGAGCGGCGCGAACGAATGGAATGGATTTCGCGGCGTTTCGGCGCTGAGCGGCCCGCTGGGGTTGAAGTGCGCGAGCTCGCGTTGCCACTCGCTGGACGCACGCTGACGGCACGGCTGTATCGCCCTGCAGACGCAGCCGGTAAAACGCTGCCGCTTTTGATCTACTACCACGGTGGCGGCTGGGTAATCGGCTCGGTGCAAACGCACGACGGCTTAACCGCCAATCTGGTCCAAGACGCAGGCGTGGCGGTGCTCTCCGTCGAATACCGCATGGCCCCTGAATTCCCGTTTCCGATTCCGTGTGACGATGCCTACGATGCCTTCATCTGGGCGCACGCCAATGCCGCAAGCGTGGGCGTGGACGCGCGGCGCATTGCCGTTGGTGGCGACAGCGCGGGCGCACACTTGGCAACCGGTGTCGCGATCGCCGCGCGGGATCGCGGCGCGGCTGAAATCGCGTTTCAACTGCTGCTGTACCCCACGGTAGAACCTGTGTTCGACACCGAATCGATGACCACCCACGCCAACGGCCCCGGCCTGACCCGCGCCGACATGGAGTTTTTCTGGAACGCCTTTATGCCCGGCGGGCCAAGCTATGAAGACCCGCGCGCGATTCCGTCAGAGGCCGATTCGTTAAGCGGCCTGCCACCCGCCTACATCGTGCTCGCCCAGTTTGACCCGCTGCGTGATGAGGGTGCGCTCTATGCCTTGCTGCTCGACGAAGCCGGGGTGGATGTGAAGCAGGTCGAGGCCGAGGGTTTGACCCATGGCTTTGCACGCCAGCAAGGCATTGTGCCGGCGGCGCGGGAGCAGATGGTTTGGGCGGCGGCGGCGGTGAGGGCGGCGTTGGCGTAGTACGGCGGCGCTTCTGGTTCCAACTTTCGTTCGTTGCCGGAATCACGATTCCTCGCCGTCATTCCTGCGCCAAGCGGGAATCCAGGCTGCGCGTTGATGGATTTCTTCGTATGATTCAAGCCCCCGTCGCGATGAATTGGCAGTGGAATAGCTTTTACGAAGTCTTGAAGAACCTTACGCCGAGCCGGCGCTACTCCACCGGCGCTTTGCGGATGATGTCGCTGGTGCGTTTGCCGCGCCGGGCGTTCCACAGCCACACCACGTAGCCTGATAGGCCGTAGGCGACGAACAGGATGAACAGTACGGTCGGGGGATAGGCTGACAAGACGAACATCGCCATGCCGATCAAGAAAATCACGATAACTGGCACGCGCTTGTGGCGGCCTAAATCTTTAAAGCTGTAGAACGGCACATTGGAGACCATGGTGACGCCAGCGTAGAGCGTAATGGCCCAGGCCGCCCAAATCAACGCTGTGTCTTCCACCGGCAGGCCAAGGTCGTCGGCTAACCAAATAAATCCGGCTACCAAGGCGGCGGCGGCGGGGGAGGGCAGCCCCTGGAAATAGCGCTTGTCGACCACGCCGATATTGGCGTTAAAGCGCGCCAGCCGCAAGGCCGCACCGGCGCAATAGACGAAGGCAGCAAACCAGCCCCAGCGCCCCAGGTCTTTGAGAATCCATTCATACATGATGAGTGCGGGCGCGGCCCCGAAAGCCACCATGTCGGACAGGCTGTCGTACTGCTCGCCGAAGGAGGACTGGGTGTGGGTCCAGCGGGCCACACGCCCGTCCATGCCGTCTAGCACCATGGAGATAAAAATGGAAATGGCGGCGCGCTCAAAGTCGCCGTTCATCGCTTGCACCACGGCGTAAAAGGCGGCAAACAGCGACGCGGTGGTCACCGCATTGGGCAGGAGGTAAACGCCTTTTTTTCGCAGCGCCAGCGCGGGGCGGGGATCGGTATCACTCATGACCAAGAATTGTAGGCTAAGGACGCGAACAAAATTCGACAATGCGCCGTGCCGCTTGGGCACATTCGGCTACCCCGGCTACCAGTGCCATGCGCACGTAGTTGGCGCCTGGGTTCACGCCGTGTGCCGTGCGCCCTAAATAGCTGCCCGGCAACACGGTGACGTGCTCCTCCGCAAACAGTGTTTGGGCGAAGCCGACATCGTCGAGCGGCTTGCCTTGGCGAGTGATGCCGTCCACCTTGGCCCAGAGGTAAAAGCCGGCGTCTGGCAAGCTCACCTGCAACACCTGCGCCAACATGGGCGTGATTTCTGCAAACTTGGCGGCGTAAAGCGCGCGGTTTTCGGCCACGTGGGTTTCGTCGCCCCAAGCGGCGGCGCTGGCCAATTGCGTGGGTGGGCTCATCGCGCCGCCATGGTAGGTGCGGTAGAGCAAGAAGGCTTTGATGAGTGCCGCGTCACCGGCAACAAAACCAGAGCGCAAGCCGGGCACATTGGAGCGCTTGGAAAGGCTGGAAAACACCATCAGCCGGGTGTAATCGCGCCCCAGCTTTTCAGCCGCTTCGAGCGCACCCAAGGGCGGCTCGCCTTCACGGAAGTAGATTTCGGAATAGCATTCGTCAGAGGCAATGACAAAGCCGTGCTCGTCAGATAACGCGAACAGCGCTTGCCAATCGGCCAGGCTCAGCAGGGCGCCGGTGGGGTTGCCGGGCGAGCAGACGAACAGCAGTTGGGTGCGCTGCCAGGTTGCCTGATCGATCTGTGTGAAGTTGGGCGCGAAGTTATGGGCCGGGCCGGCATTGGCGAAAGCCGGGGTAGCGCCGCCCAGCAGCGCGGCCCCTTCGTAGATTTGGTAGAGCGGGTTTGGGCAAATCACCACTGGGTCGGGCAGGCTTGGGTCGATCACCGTTTGCGCAAAGGCAAACAAGGCTTCGCGTGAGCCGTTCACCGGCAGCACATGGGCGCGCCAGTCGAGTTTGGTCAAGCCATAGCGGCGGGTCAGCCAATTGCCAATGGCTTCACGCAGCACGTCCCCGCCCGCGGTTGCGGGGTAGCTTGCCAGCTTGGCCAGATTTTCGGTCAGTGCGGCGGTGATGAAGGGCGGCGTGGCGTGCTGCGGTTCACCAATCCCTAAGCTGATGTGTGGCTTGGACGGATTGGGCTTAACGCTGGTGAAGAGGGCTTTTAAGCGCTCGAAAGGGTAGGGTTGCAGGTGTTGGAGGCGTGGATTCATGCGCGCCATTTTAAGACTCCCGGAATTGCCAATCGCGCCGGTTTGGTGAAGCAATGCCATGGTAAAAACCGGCGTGGATTCCAATCAGCAACCCTCGCCTGGCCCGCGCTCGACCCTGCCTGCACCGCATATTTGGGCCATCGTTCTGGGCGCGCTCGTTTGGGGCGTGGTCTGGTATCCCTATCGCGAATTGCGCAGCCTGGGCCTGGCGGCTGAGTGGGCCACCATTCTGACCTACGGTTTTGCGCTGCTTTGCCTGATTGGCTGGTATCGCGGCCGCTTGTTCACCACGCGCCCGCGTTGGGAGTTGCTGCTGTTGATGCTGGCGGCGGGCTGCGCGAATGTCGGCTTTTTGGTCGCGGCAATTTATGGCGAAGTGGTGCGAGTCACGCTGCTTTTTTATCTCGCACCGGTCTGGACAGTGTTTTTCGCCCGTGCCCTGCTGCGTGAGAGGGCCAGCGCCGCCACTCTGGGCGCGACGGCGCTCGCCTTGAGCGGCGCGTTGGTGATGCTGTGGAACCCAGCTTTGGGCGCACCCTGGCCCAAAAATGGCGCGGAGTGGATTGCCTTGGGCGCGGGTGTAACCTTTGCGCTGGCAAATGTCATGATCCGCCGCGCTGGAACCATTTCGATTGAGGTCAAGTCGTTCTACATTTTTTTAGGCTGTGTGCTGCTCAGTGCGGGGGCCACCCTGTTCACAGGCAACCTCGCGCCGCGCTTGCAGCCAACCGCCTCCATGGGCTACGTGGTGGCTCTCATCCTGTTGGTAGGTTTCACCATGCTGATGACCAACTTTGTAGTGCAGTACGGCCTGACGCGAACCCCGGCAAACCAAGCGATTGTGATCTATCTTTCCGAATTGGTGTTTGCGGCCGTTAGCGCCTGGCTCTTGGCGGGCGAAACACTGGATGCTAAAAGTGTCGCCGGGGGTGGTCTTATTGTTTGCGCCAGCTTGATTTCAGCTTGGCGCGCCGCCCCGATGAATCAGAAGGAGACGTAAAACGTGTCTGACCGCCTCAAAGTATTGCCCCAATATCTGCTGCCCAAACAGGCCCTCACCACGCTGATGGGTGCCCTGGCGCGCCGCCAGGGTGGGGCCACCACCCACGCCGTGATCCGCTGGTTCGTCAGGCGCTATGGCGTGAATATGGCGGAGGCTGCCAATCCACAGATTGAGAGCTACGCCAGCTTCAACGAGTTCTTCACGCGACCAATGCGCGAAGGTGCGCGGCCTTTGGTGCCAGAGGGCTGGCTCTGCCCGGTCGATGGGGCGATCAGCCAGTTTGGCGCGATTTCGAAAGACCAGATTTTTCAAGCCAAGGGCCATACCTACAGCACGCGCGCGCTGGTCGGTGGCGACGCGCAATTGGCCGCCCAGTTCGACGACGGCGCGTTTGCCACGCTATACCTAAGTCCGCGCGACTATCATCGCATCCACATGCCATGTGAAGGGATGCTCACACGCATGATTTACGTGCCGGGCGAGCTCTTTTCCGTCAACCCCACCACCGCGCGTGGTGTACCCGGATTGTTTGCGCGCAACGAGCGCGTGGTGTGCGCGTTCGACTCGCCGATTGGGCCGTTTGTGCTCGTGCTGGTGGGAGCGACGATTGTCGGCAGCATGGCCACGGTTTGGAGCGGTGTGGTCAATCCGCCGCGCACTGGGGTTCTGCGAGAGTGGAACTACGCTTCGGGCGAAGTCACACTGGCACGTGGCGCCGAAATGGGGCGATTTTTATTAGGGTCTACGGTGGTGATACTGTTCCCGCGCAACACCTTGACCTTCAACCCAGCGTGGCAGCCCGGCGGCGCGATTCGGATGGGTGAATTGATGGCTTCTTGAGGGTCAGCCAAACGATTGAATGCCTGAAGAACCTTATTCAGTAAGCCTCTTCAGGCATTAGCTTGACACTACTCGTCGGCCTGCGCGCCTTTTTTGTCTTCCAGCCACATCAAGTTGCGTACCGGCATCTCGCGCTCGACATAGCCGAATATCCCGCTGCCGCGCCCGACCAAGCGCTTGAGCACCAGCTTGGCGCGGCGCTTGGCATCAAAGGCTTCTTTGAGTTTGGTATGCGCGTCATCAAGCGTGGCAATCGGCGCTCCATCAATCGTCTCAATCGTTTGGCGGAATTCGAGATCGAGGCTCTCCGCCAAAGAGGCGCGTTCGATATGCACGATGAAGACGCGGCCAAAGCCCGAGTCTTTCAAGTCTGCGTAATCACGCACGCCGAGCACCAGGCCCGAGAAATGCACGCCGCGCCGCTGCATCACCTTGGGCGTGGCCTGCCACTTGCCCGGTACGACTGACTCTTTGCCGTCGCGCTCGATGTGCAACACGAATTCATCGAGTCTGCCACGCAGCGCGTGAATCAACTGGGTTTCGTTTTGCACCGTACCCGGTTCGCCATCGACTCGCTTGAGCACGTCGCCCGAGGCCACCGCAAGCGTTTCGCCACCCAAATAATTCTTGGCAACTTTGAGCACCTTGCGGTCGTCAACGTCCCGAAAGTAGACCAATCCCACGCTGGGCGGCGACGGGTCTTTGCCCTGGCGCAAAAGCTCCACGATGCGGCACGCGTACTTCATCGCCACCGCAAAATTGGTGTTTTGCGCTTCGCCCGGCGACAAGCCTGCCGTGTTAATCCCAACGATCTTGCCGGTTTCGAGTGAGATCAAGGGGCCGCCCGAATTGCCGCCGTTGATCGGCGCATCGGTTTGCATCATCTCGGTCTCAAAGCGGTTGGTTACGCCGGAAATGATGCCGCGCGTGCCGGTGTATTTCAGGCCCCAAGGGTGGCCAAACGCGCCCACCGGGTGGCCCACTGCGGTGATTGCCCCGCACTCCAGATCGCCTTGCACCAGGCGCGCTGGGCGTTCTTTCTCGCCGACCTGAATGATGGCCAGGTCGAGAAAAGGGTCAACATAGACCTTCTCAGCGCGGGTGAACTCGCGGTCTTTGAACGAGGTCTGCACCACCGCAGGTGAGCGCGACACCACGTGGGCATTGGTCATCACCCAGCCGCGCTCGGCATCAACCACAAAGCCTGAGCCGGTAGAGGTGCCTTTGCGGTCGCCGTCAAACGGCAGTTGCACCGTGGTTTTGATCTGTACCGTGTAGTCGAGTGCGCGCTTGAAAATGTCTTCGCCGCGATCAGCCTGAGCCAGGTTGGCAACGCAGGTCGCAGCCAGTACTGCGAGCGCGCGTTTCATGCGGTGAGTCGTTGATTGGCCAAGGCCAACCGATCCACCAAAATGGCGAGAAAAGCACGGTCAAAGGCGTGTCGGGTCGCATCAGAGGCGCCTTCCAGTGCGGCGGTTTTGACCGTAATGACCTTGGTGTCGATCATCGTTGAGACATCGGCCCCGCGCGAGTGGTTGTCGCGCGAGAGGTAGGCCATTTCGCCGCAGCACTCGCCGACATCGAGAATATTGAGCAGCTTGCCGCGCCGGGTGATTTTCACCTGGCCTGCCGCGACGATGCAAAAGCCGTCGCCAGCTTCGCCCTCACGCATCAAATACTGGCCGGGGCCCAATGCCTCCCACTGCGAAAAGCGGCAAACTTCCCAGAGCTCGATGTCGTCAAAGTTGGAGAAAAACGAGAGGCCGCGCAAGGTATTGAATTTTTCGGTTTCAGCAAAAGCGTTTTCGCCACCGCTCATGTTTTCGTTGCGGAACGCTTCGGCCAAATCGATCGAGAAGTCTTCCCAGGTTTGATAGCGGTCTTCGAGTTCTTTGGCCATCGCCTTTTTGACGATGTAGCCAATCGAACGCGATAGTTCCGGGCGCAGCGAAGAAACGGGCATGGGCTCCGTGGTCGTGATCTGGTAGATCATCGAAAAATTGTTCGATGCTTGAAATGGCAACTGCCCGACTAACAGTTGGTACATCACCACGCCCATTGAGTAGATGTCGGTTTGATGGTTTAACGGATGGTCTTTCACCTGCTGCGGCGACATGTAGGCGGGCGAGCCGATTCCGGCCACAGCGGTTTGATCTGCCGAACCGGTGATTGCGGCACCGAAGTCGGTGATCTTGATGTCCATATTCTCGGTGACGAGAATATTGGCCGGCTTGATGTCGCGGTGCAACACGCCCACCTTGCTCGCAAAATCGAGCGCGCGCGTACCTTTGAAAATCATCTCAACCACCACCTCGACCGGCAGCAGGTTATTCGGGTCGCAATAGCGCTCCAGTGTAGTGCCCTCGACATACTCCATCACGATGTATTTTTCGAGGTCTTCCGAGACCGCGTCGTAAATCGAGGCGATATGCGGGTGGATCAGCTTGCCGGCTAGCGACGCTTCAGCGATGAAGAGTTTTTTGTACAAGTGCCCGGACTGCTCGTCGGCCAGGGCTTCAGGGCTGACGCGCTTGATCGCCACTTCACGGTTGTTGAACGGGTCTTGGCACAGATAGACGATGCTGGTAGCGCCTTCTCCGAGCTTGCGCAGAATGGGGTACTTGCCGATTTTTTCCACGATCTTTCCTGCCCTATCTTGGTTGGGTCGTGCGTGCTGCGGTTGACGATTTGACCAGCCGCTTTTGCCAGGCGGCGACGGCGATTTTTACTTGGCGCGGCGCGGTGCCGCCCACATGATCGCGCGCCGCTACCGAGCCCTCGAGCGAGAGCACGGTGAAGACGTTTGGCTCGATCTTGGGTGAAAACTGTTGGAGTTCGGCGAGCGACAGCTGGGCCAAATCGCAGCCTTTGCCCTCCGCAAACTTGACCGCTGCGCCCACGGCGTGATGCGCGTCGCGAAACGCCACCCCACGCTTGACCAAATAATCCGCCAGATCGGTGGCGGTGGCGAAGCCCTTCAACGCGGCCGCGCGCAGCGCATCCTTGTTCACCTCAATCCCGGCAATCATTTCGGCAAAGATGGTGAGCGTGTCGGCCAGCGTATCGACCGTGTCGAAAAGCGGCTCTTTGTCTTCTTGGTTGTCTTTGTTGTAGGTCAGCGGCTGGCCCTTCATCAGCGTGATCAGCGCCATTTGGTGGCCGACCACGCGCCCGGCCTTGCCTCGCGCCAGCTCGGCCACATCCGGGTTCTTTTTTTGCGGCATGATCGACGAGCCGGTGGTGTAGCGGTCTGGCAGCTTGATAAAGCCCCACATCGGGCTCATCCAGTTGACCAGCTCTTCAGACAGGCGCGAAATGTGCAGCATGATGAGCGTGGCCGCGCTTGAAAACTCAATCGCAAAATCCCGGTCCGACACACCGTCGAGCGAGTTGCCGCACACGCCTTCGAAACCGAGCTCTTGGGCCACCATCGCGCGGTTGATCGGAAAGGTCGTGCCGGCCAGCGCCGCGCTGCCCAGTGGCAATTGGTTGATCCGCTTGCGGCAGTCGGTCAGGCGCGCGGTGTCGCGCTCAAACATCTCTACATAGGCCAGCATGTGATGCCCGAAAGTAACTGGCTGCGCCACCTGCAAATGCGTAAAACCGGGCATGATGGTGGCCGTGTGTTGGGCGGCTATGCTTACCAAGGCGCGCTGTAGGTCGCGCAGCAGGCCAGTTAACTGATCGACTTCACCGCGCAAATAGAGCCGAATGTCGGTGGCGATCTGGTCGTTACGCGAGCGTCCGGTGTGCAGGCGTTTGCCGGCATCGCCCACCAGGGCAATCAGGCGGCTTTCAATATTGAAATGCACATCTTCCAGATCGACCGACCAAACAAACTCGCCGCGCGTGATTTCGCCTTTAATTTGGGTCAGGCCGCGCTTGATCGCGGCCAAATCTTTGGCAGCAATGATCTTGCACGCGCCCAGCATGTTGGCGTGGGCGATGGAACCGGCGATGTCGGCCATCGCCAAGCGCTTGTCAAAGTCCACCGACGCGGTATAACGTTTCACCAGGTCGGAGGGCGATTCAGAAAAACGCCCGCCCCAGGTGTAAGAAGGTGATTGCTTGCTGGTCTTGGCCATGTATGAAGGTCGAACAGGCGACTTGAGCCGCTGTCAGAGTACGATGTGAGACGGAATCTGCATTGTTGCTGCAAGCCTTTGAAATTGCAAGGAAATTGGTGAATTCTTGTGTCTAAGTCTCGATCTGACTCTCGATCTGACTCTCGATCTGACAGCGGCCCGGTCAGTATAAGTCACGCGCCTCTGCCATCAGAGGAGGGCGTGGGGTCGCGCTCGCTCACGCTGCCCGATTTTTGTAATTTGGGCGTGATGCTGCGCATTTTGCTTGGGGTGAATCTGCTTTGCTTGGGGGCCGCCTTGGCAAAAGCGCGCGGCATCGACGCGGTACCTTTAAGTTTTCTCGAAATTGCCACTGTGGTTGAACCGGCACTGCTGGCAAGCCTGGTG
Source organism: Burkholderiales bacterium (assembly GCA_031362865.1). GTDB lineage: Bacteria > Pseudomonadota > Gammaproteobacteria > Burkholderiales > JAEUOS01 > JANLTH01. The sequence goes on from JANLTH010000115.1 coordinate 49,774, forward strand.
GTGCTTTGCCCGCTGCGCTTGGTATTCAAGTCGAATTATGTGCTTGGCGTGGCCTCCATCATGATGCTCGAGCTGGTGATCGTGACCGCCGTGTGGGTGTTGTTTCGGCCCTTGATGGGCTTTAACGATGGCCCGGTTTTGCTTGATTTGCCGCGCTACTGGTTGCTCACCTTGGGTGTCACTGGTTTGTTGCTGTACTACTTCGCGTTGCGCGAGCGCGCCTTTTCGCCCGCGCTCACCCACGCACGCTTGCAAGCTTTACAGGCCCGCATCCGCCCGCATTTCCTCTTCAATAGCTTGACAGCCGTGCTCAGTTTGATCCGCTCCGAGCCGCGCCGGGCCGAGCGCGCGCTGGAAGATCTGGCCGATTTGGTGCGCGTATTGATGCGTGAAGAACGGCGCTGGGTAAGCCTCTCCGAGGAGGTCGAAATCTGCAAGCGCTATCTTTCCATCGAAGACCTGCGCTTGGGGGCGCGCCTGCAAGTCGTGTGGGAAATTGACGATGCGGTGCTGGGTGCGCGCTTGCCGCCGCTCATGTTGCAGCCGCTGATTGAAAATGCGGTTCACCATGGCATTGAGCCTGCCAGCGAACCGGGGCAGGTCACGATTCAGCTCATCGCGAAGGGCAAGCAAGTGGAAATGCGCATCATCAACCCGTGGCACGACCTGGACCACACGACCCCGCGCAAAGGCAACCACATGGCCTTGTCGAACGTGCGGGAACGGCTCAAACTGTTTTTCGACCTGGAAGCGCGCATGACCAACGAAGTGCTCGACTTGCCCGGCGCGGGCCGCAGTTACCAAGTCACAATCCTGATTCCAAATCGGCGGGGGCTGGCATGACATTGAAAATTCTGATTGTTGACGACGAAGCGCCTGCGCGCCGCCGCCTGCGCGAGTTGCTCGGTGACTGCGCGGCCCTGCCCGGCGGCACCGAGCACGAAATTGTCGGCGAGGCCGCGCAAGGCTTCGAGGCAATCGCAGCGGTGGAGGAATATCAGCCCGATTTGGTTTTTCTCGACATGCAAATGCCGCGCATGACCGGCCTTGAAGTAGCGCGCCACATCGGTGGGTTGGCGCAAGCCCCGGCGGTGGTTTTTGTTACCGCGCACGACGAGTATGCAGTTCAGGCCTTCGATGTGAATGCGCTCGACTACTTGATGAAGCCGGTGCGTGCCGAACGCCTCGCAGCAGCGCTCGCCAAGGCAGCTGCCCGCCGTGAACCGCGTGCGCCTGCGGTGGATGCACTGGCCAAGCTACCCGGCGCGGCCCGCAAACATTTCGCGATTGCCGAGCGCGGGCGGCTCTCGCTGGTGCCCTTGAGCGAAGTGGTTTACTTGCGGGCTGAGCTGAAGTATGTGACGGTGCGCACGCCGGTCAAGGAATATCTGCTCGAAGAGTCGCTGATCGCCCTCGAAGAAGAATTTGGCGAGATTTTTGTGCGCGTGCACCGCAACGCCATCGTTGCCCATCGCGCGATCAAAGGCTTCGAAAAATCCCACGACGACGATGCTGATACCCAGTGGCAGGTCATTCTGGAAGGCGTGCCAGAGCGCTTGGGCGTAAGCCGCCGCGCTTGGGCGGTTGTCAAAGCATTAGTAAAGTCCTAAACCACCCTCTGATTCTCAATATGACCACTATCGACCTGAGCCAATACCCGTTTCGCCCTGCACCGTATTCGCCCCCGCAAGTGGTGAGCGAGACTCGCGCTGACGGTAGCATCCTGCTGCGTTCGGCGCTCGCGATGGAGTTGCCCACGCGCAAAACTGTCACTGAGTATTTGCCCCATTGGGCGCGTGAGCGGGCCGATACGCCAATGTTTTTACAGCGCACGCCGGAAGGCGTATGGCGGCAGGTCAACTACGCCCAAGCTTGGGCCGAGGTGCAGCGCTTGGCGGCTCAGTTGCTCACTCTGAGCCTCTCTGAAGACCGGCCACTGGCAATGCTCTCCGGTAACTCCATCGAATATGCGTTGATGCTCTACGCGGCTGATTATGCGGGCGTGACGGTGGCCACCGTGTCGCCCGCCTACTCGATGATGTCCAAAGATTTTGGGCGTTTGAAAGGCGTGCTTGACTTGGTGACCCCGGGCGCGTTTTTCGTGCAGGCGGCCTCGTGGTACGCGCCGGTGCTTAAGAAACTGGCCGAGTGGGAGTTTGTCGAAAGCCAAATAATTGCGGTGCAAAGCTCCAACCCGAACCATCGACTCTATAGCCAATTGGCCGGCTTGGCGTTGGACCCCACCGCGCAAGCCGCATTGGACCAAGCGCATGCCGCGATCAAGAGCACCGATGTCGCGCGCATCTACTTCACCTCTGGCTCGACCGGCGCACCCAAAGGCGTGCCGATGACTCATGCCAACTTTATGGCGACCGAGCGCATGTCGATTCAGCAATACACCGGCGACTTGAGCTTTCCGCGCGTCTACCTTGACTGGTTGCCCTGGCATCACGCCTTTGGCGGCGTAGCCAACTTGCACCGGGCGCTGGCACACGGCAATTCGATTTACATCGACGAGGGCAAGCCGCTGCCGGGTCTGTTTGCCGCGACGATTAAAAATCTGCGCGACATCAAGGTGGATGGTTTTGCCAATGTACCGGCCGGTTTTGCCATGCTTGCTGCTGAACTTGAGCGCGACCCGGCGTTAGCGGCACACTTTTTCAAAGGCATCGATGCCTTGGGCTACGGTGGCGCAGCACTGAGCCGCGATACTTGGGAGCGGATCGAAACCGTGGCGGTGCGCGCGGTCGGCGAAAAAATTGCCTTTCTTTCCGGCTACGGGGCCACTGAAACCACCGCGGCCGGAACCTTGTTTAACTGGGCGAGCGACGATGTCGGGAACATCGGCACACCGATTCCGGGCGCGGAAATCAAGCTGGTACCTGCCGGGGAATCGGGTCGCGAAAATGCCCGCTACGAATGCCGCACCCGTGGCCCACATGTTTTTTCGGGCTACTGGAAACGGCCTGATTTGACCAAAGCCGCCTTCGACGAAGAGGGCTTTTACAAGCTGGGCGATGCGGTAAGTTTTGTGGACCCGAGCACTCCGGCAGCGGGTCTGCGTTTTGTCGGGCGGGTGGTCGAAGATTTCAAGCTTGCTTCAGGCACGTGGGTACGCGTCGGTTCGGTGCGCCTGGCAGCACTGGACCTGTTCACGCCCTTGGTGCGCGATGCGGTCGTGTGCGGGCATGATCGCGACGAGGTTGGCGTGCTTGCCTGGCCCAACGAAGCAGCGTGCCGGGCGCTGGACCCGTCGCTCAAAGAGATCGCGCTGGCCGATTTGTTGGTCCATCCGCTGGTAACCGGCGTTTTGCAGCAACGGATTGCCGCGCAAGGGCCAGATCAAGGCAGTATGGCCATCAAGCGGATTGCGATGCTGGTCGAGCCACCGTCGATTGATGCAGGCGAAATCGCCGATAAAGGCTATGTCAACCAAGCCGCTACGCTGGCGCGGCGCGCTGCGCTGGTTGAAGCTTTGTACCGATAGGGCCTCTAGTGAGTTGTGTGGCGCTGCGGGAGACCCGTGTTTTGATGGCATCCAATGACCATGAATTGCATCATAAAAGCACTTGAGGTAAGACTCCTGGGCCCAAGCGCCTGATGGGCATCGCCGTGCCCGATTACGCCGCGCTCGCACTCACCATCAAAGCGTGGGGACGGGAGCTGGGCTTTGGCGCGGTTGGCATTAGCGACGCTGACCTCACCCGCGCCGAGCCTGGACTCCAAGCATGGCTGGCGGCAGGCCATCATGGCGAAATGGATTACTTGGCGCGGCACGGCCTGTTGCGCGCCCGCCCAGCTGAGCTGGTGCCGGGCACGGTGCGTGCGATCAGTGTGCGACTCGACTACCCAGGGTTTGATGATGCTCGAAGAGGTGCATCTGAAGCCATTCTTCAAGCACCGCACAAGGCGTTTTTGTCGCGTTACGCGCTCGGCCGCGACTATCACAAGGTGTTACGCAGCCGCTTGCAAACACTTGCCACTCGAATTGAGGCCGAAATCGGTGGGTTTGGCTATCGCGTCTTCACCGATTCGGCTCCGGTGATGGAGGTGGAGCTGGCCGCCAAAGCGGGCTTGGGCTGGCGCGGCAAACATACGCTGCTGCTCTCGCGCGAAGCCGGGTCGAATTTCTTTCTGGGCGAAATCCTGACCGACCTGCCTTTGCCGATTGACGCGCCGCAGGCGAACCACTGCGGCGCGTGCCGCAGTTGCATGGATGTGTGCCCGACCCAGGCGATCATCGCGCCCTATCAGCTCGATGCGCGGCGCTGCATTTCCTACCTCACGATTGAGCTCAAAGGCAGCATTCCGGTGCCGTTGCGCGCCTTGATCGGCAATCGCGTTTATGGCTGCGACGACTGCCAGCTTTACTGCCCTTGGAACAAGTTTGCACAAGTCAGCGATGAACCTGATTTTCAGGTGCGCCATGGCTTGGACGACGTGGAGCTGACCGAGCTTTTTTCTTGGAGTGAAGCCGATTTCGACCAACGTTTGAGCGGCAGCGCGATCCGCCGGATCGGCTATGAGCGCTGGCTGCGCAATCTCGCGGTGGGTTTAGGCAATGCCCGAAGAGCCTTGTCAGATAAGGCTCTTCAGGCAGATGCCGTGAAGAGCCGCATTCAGCAAGCCTTAAGCGGCAAGGCGAATCATGACAGCGTGCTGGTGCGTGAGCACGTAGCGTGGGCGCTGGCGGACAGCTGAGGTTGATGCCTGAAGATGCCTATCCAGTAACACTCTTCAGGCATGCCCTTCGTAAAACCTTACCGGGCGCGCCTTTTCATCGGAAGTGTTGTAATTCCTGAAGTACTTTCAAGCTTCGCGCGGCAAGTTGCTGAAAACACTGGACATTTGGGGTGCGATAGCAGTAAGGTTGCCTAAATTTCGGGCTATTCGCACAACGTCGTCCGGCATTCCGTTCGGGGCGTTGCGCACAAAAAGGGCGGCGCAATCATGTCAGTCATCGCAGTAGTCAACCGCAAGGGCGGTTCGGGTAAATCGACGCTCGCCACCCATATCGCCGGCTACCTGGCGCAGCGTGGCCATGATGTCATGCTGGGCGACGTGGACCGCCAGCAGTCGTCGCGCCTGTGGCTCGGGCTGCGCCCTGATACTCAACCGAAAATCCAGGGCTGGACGATTGACGACCGCAATTTCGCGCGTCCGCCCGCCGGTGTAAAGCATGTGGTGCTCGACACGCCAGGTGGCTTTCAGGGTATCGGCCTGATGAAAGTGGCGCTTTATGCCGACGCGATTTTGCTGCCTTCAACCGCGTCACTGTTTGACCGCGAAGCGGCCGCTGATTGCGTCAAAGAGTTGCGCACGCTGCCGCGCGTGGCGCTGGGCAAATGCCGAATCGCTAGCATTGGCATGCGCATCGACGCGCGCACTCGCAACGCCGCCCAAGTGGCGCAATGGGCCGCCGATTTGGGCCTGAACCATTTGGGCACGATCAAGGAAGCGCAAGCCTACGCGCGCTGCCTCGACCAAGGTATGTCGATGTTCGACTTCCCCAAATCGAAGGTTGAGCATTATTTGCAAGAGTGGCAACCGCTGATTTTCTGGCTCGAAGAGATTTTGGCCTATCGGCCCCCGGAGCCGGTCCAGCCTGTGCCGAGCAATCGCATCGAACCGGAGCGTTCGCGCTACGCCGCCGCCTCGGTCTTGCCACCGGTTGTGAACCACACGCGGCCCCCCGCTTTTCTGCGCGCTTGACGCAGCTTGAGCCAGCGGCCCCGATTTTTTGGGGCGATTCGCAGGTGTGGGATTGCGGGCCGGGGAATTGTGACAGGCGATCTTGTGATAGCGTATGCGAATGCCTGCTGCAGTACTTGCCAAAGACGGCCAATTCTCCATCGCCAGCCTGAATGTTCATAAGGGCTTGTCGCCCCTGAACACGCGCTTGGTGATTCACGACCTGCGCCGGGAGCTGCACGCGCTCAGCCCGGATGTGGTTTTTTTGCAGGAAGTACAAGAAGAAAACCATCGGCACGCGGCGCGCTTCAAAGAGTGGCCGACGGTCACGCAAAGCCGATTTTTGGCCGGGGCGCACTGGAACGAGGTGCATTACGGCGGCAACGCCAAATACGACCACGGCCAACACGGCAACGCGATTTTGACGCGCTTTCCGGTGGCGCGCACCCGCAACGACGATATTTCGGCGCATCGTTTTGAGAGCCGTGGCCTGCTGCATGCAGACGTCGTCATCAACGGTGAAACCGTGCACTGCTTTTGTGTGCATCTCGGCCTAACTGAACGAGCGCGCGCGCGCCAGGTGCAAGACATCCTGCGTGCGCTACGCGAACGGGTGGGCGCGAGCGATCCGGTCATCGTCGCGGGCGATTTCAACGACTGGCGGGAGCAATTGGGCCGCCAGCTTGCCGCAGTCGGTCTGACCGATGTCTTCGTCGGCCTGCACGGCGTGTCGCCGCGCACTTTTCCGGCACGCGCACCCTGGTTCCGGCTCGACCGAATCTATGTGCGCAACTTGGTGGCGCGTAGTGCCAAAGTGATGCATCAGTGGTCGGCGCATTCTGACCATTTGGGCTTGTACGCCGAACTGGCGTTAGCTTAAGGCGAAGGCCGCGATGTTGCCCGTGTTTACCGCAGGCAACCAACTCACTTTGCTCGATTCAGGGGCGGAATTCTTCCCGGCTGTTTTGGCCGCGATGGCGCTGGCGCAGCGCGAGATTCACCTGGAGTCCTACATCTATGCCGACGACGCGACCGGCCAGGCGATCACTGTAGCGCTGTGCCAAGCGGCGGCGCGCGGCGTGCGCGTCTGCGTATTGGTAGATGGGTTTGGCGCACGCGATCTGGCCAAGCAGTTCAGTGAGCAGTTTGCCGGGGCCGGGGTTGCGCTGCGGGTCTACGGGCCGCCTTCGCTGCTGCGACCGGTGCACGGTTTGCGCAGGTTGCACCGCAAGCTGATCGCGATTGACCAGGTCGTCGCGTTTATCGGCGGGATCAACATCATCGACGACTACAACGCTCCGCCAGGCATGGCCCCGCGGCGTGACTTGGCGATCCGCGCGCAAGGCCCGTTCGCCGCCCACGTCGCCCAGGCAATGCACAGTTTGTGGCTGCGGGCAGGCTTGCGCACGCTCTCGCCGGCCCGGCTCCCGGCGATCTGGCGCGAGCAGCCACAAGCTGCGCAGGAATTGTCGCCGCCTATTCTGTTGGCGGACGAGACATCGATGCGTGCTGCGCTGGTGCGACGCGACAATCTGCGGCATCGGCGCGATATCGAACGTGCCTACCTCACCGCGATTGAGGCCGCCAAGCACGAAATTGTGATTGCCTCGGCCTATTTTTTCCCGTCTGGCCGATTTCGCCGGGCTTTGATGCGTAGCGCGCGCCGGGGTGTGGCCGTAACCTTGCTGCTGCAAGGCCCGAGCGACCATCCGCTGCACAAGGCGGCAGAAATTCACCTATATCGCATCCTCCTGGGTGCTGGGGTGCAAATCGTCGAATACCAAACCAGCTTTCTGCACGCCAAGGCGGCGGTGATCGACGCGCGCTGGGCCACTGTGGGGTCATCGAACATCGACCCGTTCAGTCTGTGGCTCTCGCACGAAGCGAATCTGGTCTCAGACGATGCCCGGCTCGCGCAACAGTTGCGTACCAAATTAGGGCAATGGATCGCTGAGCATGGCCGGGAAGTCAGCGTCGCGGGCCTGGGGCGGCGCACGCGCTGGTCACGCCTGCTGCACTGGCTCGCGTTTCACTTGACCCGACGGGTGGCGCAGGCATTGAACCTGCACGACACACGCGACCGTTGAGTCCCACGCCAACCCATCGCGACAACGATTACCCGGATTCCGTCATTCCTGCGTAGGCAGGAATGACCGGAGCTGGGCGAGCGACCGCAGCAATGAATTGGAAACGGAGCGGGCACTGTTTTAGCCGGTGCGGGCAATCCCCGTGCGCCGCGCCCAGCGCCACCTCAATGCCAGACTCCAGCCGCAGCGCACCAACAAATAGCCGCTCAACGCGAGGAGTGCGGCCAGGAGCGGCAAGCCGACAAAAAGCGGCGCTCCCAGGGTTTGCGCCCATTGAGCCAAGTCTGTCATGGTGGCCGAAGCGGGCAGCGTCAGAGCAACTCGTTGGCCGGTCGCCCATGCGCCCAAGGTGTGGGCCAGCCCATAGAGTGGGATGATGGTTAGCGGGTTGGTGTACAAGGTGGTCACCAGAGCCACCGGCAGGCTTACCCGCAACCACACCGCGCAGCTACCTGCGGCGAGAATTTGGAATGGCCCGGGTATCAGGCCACAAAAGAGGCCCGCCGCAAACCCGCCAGCTACGGAGCGCCGGTTGATGCCCCACAGCGCCGGATGCAGCAAACGCGGCGTGAGATAGCGGTCCAGGCCGAAGCGCCTAACCGTGGTTTCGTCGGGCAGGAGACGGCGCAGCCAACGATTGGAACGGGAATGGCCGACGGACATGGTGATGAGGGTTCTTGCGAGGTGGTCGATGGCGGTAAGACGATGGAACTTATTCCATTTCTAAATCATTACGAGATTAGGCGCACCGACGACGACAGTGCGCGTAGCACGGCTAGGAAGGGGCA
>JANLTH010000156.1:0-7429 GCA_031362865.1 Burkholderiales bacterium
ACGGTTTTTGTATAAAGCCGCGATGGTCAGCGGTGGCAGCGCGGTATTGTTGGTCAGGAAGACCAAAGTCTTGCCTGTTTTGGGGTCTTTGAAACGAATGCGCCGCAAGTGTCCGGGGTAGTCGCGGGCGGTGTAGGTGCCATTCATGGCAATGGTTTGATCGCAGATCACGCCGGTATCGCGATTGGTCGGTGTCGAGTACACGCGACGCGCATTCATAGTGCTCTTGGCACGAGTGACAAAGAACGCACCGGCTTGATGAAGTTTGTAGAGCCGAGAAAAATCCAAATAACCACGATCCATCGCGTAAAAAGCGCCCGCCTCGATGGGCAGGATATCAAGCATCCTGACATCGTGCATCTTGCTGTCGCTGATGTGGATAAAAGCAGGGATCGCCCCACGCAAGTCGAGCAGGGTATGCAGCTTCACCGCCGCCTTGGTGCTGCGAACTGGATCCCAATCGAAAAGGCTCAGGCACAAGTCGATGGTGGTTGCATCCAGCGCGTAAACGGTAGCATCGAGCTCGATGCCCGGCGAATCGGTGGCGTACAGTCGTCTGGCGCGTGCAATCAGGCACGTGGTCAACTCGTGATAGATGCGCTAATCGCGAAGGCTCAAGGCATCGGCCAGTGTCGAGCGCGCCGACACGCCCTTCATGCCCATGTGAAACAGCTTGGCCTGATTGGCCGCAAGGCAGACTTCGATATCGCGCAGCGATTCGCGCCATGTCAATTGCGCAAACGCCATGACGCGAAACAAATCGGCGCAATCCAGCGTTCGTACGCCCGCGTCGCCGTCGTGGCGCTTGATGATTCGATCAAACCTCTTCCATGGCACGAACTCCATGACTTGCGCAAACGGTGTCTTGCCCACGTTCATGCAACGCTCCCGAGTGGTTAAACCCGAAAGCTTCGCAAATGCGCAATTCCCAATTCAAATCGTGGACACCCATGAATCCCTCAAAACCCGCGTCAATACTGGCTTTCCAGCCGGTTGATATCAAATAAACCGGACACTACTGAAGGGTGACATTTAATTTGCTACCGTAACTGCCAGGGGTTGAGTTGACGGCGCGAAATCTGGCGCTGGAGATAAACGGCACTGATGGCCAGTGCTGCTCAAGAATGCCGTCAACTGTGACATGAGTGTGACAGATGACGGCACTTGAGGCAACAACGACTCGTAAGTCGTTGATTTTATTGGTGCCGGAGAGATCAATCGAACACCCGACCCGCGCATTGCGAACGCGACGTTCTCGCAGCTAAGTCACCCCCGCGAGAGGCAAAAGTCTGGCACGCAGGTTGATGCCGAAATAGCCGGTTTCAGGCTGTGGTCAGTGCCGCCACGCAGGCTTGTGCAATCGCGGCTTGTACTGCGCGGTTTTCTCCCACGGGAGGATGCAAGCGCAGCTCAATACCGGGATTTGCCAGCAGCGCCTGTTCCACCAGAATCGGCAAGTCACGCGTGAGGTGACCGCCCGCCGCCATGAAGACTGGCACGACCCCAATCTCTGTGATGCCTACGCTTGCCATAGCAGCCACTGATGCTTCCAGACTCGGTTCCATCAGCTCCAAAAACGCCAGCGCTACCTTGACCTCGGGCTGCTGGCCGCGTACCAAGTTTGCCATCGACTCAAACGGCACTGCCCACGCTGGGTCGCGTGCGCCGTGGGCGAAGAGAATCAAGCCTCTCATCGCCGGTTCACCCACCAGAGCATCGTGAACGCGAGCAGCGCAAAGGCCGCAGCTGGCGCAGCAGCGCTGGCGTAGGGCGGCCAGGTATTGAGCACGGTCAAATGCGAGGCCAAGCCATTCATCAAGAAGAAAACGATGCCCAGCATGATGCCCGCAAAGATGCGCAGCGAAATCCCACCCTCACGCGCGATCAGGTAGGCGAAGGGCGCGGCCAGCAGCAGCATCACAATCACTGAGACCGGGTACACCAGTTTTTTCCAGAACGCGACTTCATAGCGCTGGCTGGAAAGCCGGTTTGCTTTCAAATGTTCGACGTAAGTGTAAAGCCCTAAGGCGGGCATTTTTTCCGGGCGCACCATCAGCACATCCATCATCGCTGGGTGCAACTCAGAGACCCACGGCATGGTGGCAATTTTTTCCACGCGCACCGTGTTGTCGCGGTTGAAATGGGTGCGCGTGATGTTTTGCAGCTGCCACGCTGCCGCCTGGCTGAATTCAGCGCGTTCGGCGAAAAACATGTTGGTCATGCGCCGTTGCGCATCAAATTCATAAACCCGCACATCAGCGAGCAGCGCATTGCCGAAAACATTGCGTACATTAACAAAGCTGGTGGCACTTTTGAGCCAAAAGCCGCTTTTCAAATTTTTGTTCACGGCCTGCTGGGTCGTGGTCAGTTTGAGCCGTTGGGCGCGCTGCTCAAGCGGCGGGGCAATCACCTCGCCGACTAGGTAGGTGAGCGGAACCAGCAACAGCGCGGGCGCTACCGCAATGCTGGCCAAGCGCAAGGTTGACAGCCCCGATGCACGCATCACCGTAATTTCCGAATGCTGTGCGTGCAGGGCGAAGGCGTAGATGCCACCGATCAGCGCCGCCACCGGCAGCACGTCGTAAATGTGCCCAGGGATCAGCATTGCCACGTAGCGAACCAAATGGCGCGAGGAGTAGCTGCCTTTGCCCAGGTCGGTCAGTTCGTGCAGCACATCGAGCAGCACAAAAAGCGCTACAAAGGCGGCCAACACCATTGCGGTGGAAGCGTAAATATTGCGCACCAAGTAGCGGCGCACAATCATCGCGCGAGACCCTTAAGTCGCCGCCACGGGCTGCTAACCATGAGCCGCTTGGCAAACATCAGCAGCACGACCATACCGACAATCGCGTGAACGATCCACCAGCCGCGTGAAAACGGCAATCGCCCGCTGACCACCCATGTTTGCGCCACGTTGATCGAGTTTAAGTACACAAAGAAAGTCAGCAAGGCGAGCACGAGATTGACCGAGCGACCCACGCGCGGGTTCACAAACGCCAGAGGAATTGCCAGCAAAACCAGCAGCAGCCCTGAGACGGCGATCCCGATCCGCCAGACCAATTCGCCCTGGTTTTGTCGGGTGGGATTGGCGCGCAGTTGTTGCCAAGTCAATTGCTTGGCGGGGATTTCGAGCGCGACAGTCTCTTCTTTGTCTTTCGCTTTCATCAGATGCCGCTCAAACTCGATTACGCGAAAGTCCGCCGACCCTGGGCGTCCCTCATAGCGCGTGCCGTTTTCCAGCACGATGGTGCGGTCGCCTTCGGGCTCGACGCGTTCGTAGCCGCGCTTGGCGACCATGATCGAATTTTTCGTGCCATCCAGGGTGTTCACAAAGACGTTTTGCACTTCGGTGCCGCCGATGGATTCGGCAAAGATCACGCGTTCCGAATTGCTCGACTCGGAAAATGCGCCGGGAGCGACCCGATCCGCATCGCCTTTGTTGCCGATGCGGTTTGAATAGAGCTCGCTGCGCGCTGCGGCCCACGGCGACACATAAAAACTCATACCTCCGATGACCAAAATCAGCGGCAGGGCAAACAACAATACCGGGCGCAGCCAGGCGAGCAGGCTTTGGCCAGAGGCGAACCAGACCACCATCTCCGAATCGCGGTACTGTCGGGAAATCGTCAACAAAACGGCAATAAAAAGGGTCAGCGAGAGAATCACCGGCAACGAGGTGAGCAGACCAAAGCCGATCAGGGCCAAGACCCCTTCGTTTTCAATCCGCCCTTGCACGGCCCGCGAGAGCAGTCGCACTGTTTGTTGCGTGGCCATGAAGCTAAACAGCACCACGAAGGTAGCGGTGGCGCTGCTGGCAATTTCGCGTATCAGGGAGCGGCCAAAGATCATGGGTAAATCAGGCGATAATCGTTCGAAGATGTCTCAAATGAGGCGAACGCATTCTAGAGGACGACACGTATGGAAAGTATCAAAACGAGTATGGCAAGCACCGTGCGAACCGGTGCGCCGCAGGCACTGAAGGTGGGCGCGGTCGTGGTCGGCGTGTATGAGCCACGCAAGCTGAGTGCCACCGCTGAGGCGCTCGACAAAACCTCAAAAGGCGCGCTGGGCGTGCTTATTCGGGCAGGCGACATGGAGGGCGCGGGCGCCAAAACGGCGATGCTGCGCAATCTGGATGGCATGCTTGCGCCGCGCGTGCTGCTGGTAGGCTTAGGGAAATCGGCTGAATTCAGCGACAAAGCCTGGCGCGAAGCCTTTCGTGCGGCGCTCTCGGTGCTGCGCGATTCGGGTGCGGCTACGGCGGCGTTTTACCTGCCGCTGCCACCTTCGCGCGGCGCGGCCTGGGGTGCGCGCGAGGCGGCGCTGTTGACCGGCGAGCTTGCCTACCAATACGACCTGACTAAATCGAAGAAAGACAGCAAAGTTGTCCACCTGAAAGAAGTGGCGCTGGCCTTTGAGTCGGCTGAGGAGGCCAAGGCTGCGGCAGCCGGTGCCAAGGTTGGCAACGCGATTGCCGCTGGCGTGAGCCTTGCTAAAACCTTGGGCAACTTGCCCGGCAATATCTGCACGCCAACCTACTTGGCCAATGAGGCCAAGCGCCTGGCCAAGGCGGGTGGTTTCAAAACCCAAGTGCTCGATCGGGCGGCGTGCGCCAAACTGAAGATGGGCTCGTTTCTCTCGGTGGCGGCGGGCTCGCGCGAGCCACCAAAGTTCATTGTGATGGAGTACCGGGGTGCGCCCAAAAGCGAAAAACCGGTTGTGCTGGTAGGCAAGGGCATCACCTTCGATACCGGCGGCATTTCGCTCAAACCGGGCGAGGGCATGGACGAGATGAAGTTCGACATGTGCGGTGCCGCCTCGGTGTTGGGCGCTTTCCAAGCGCTTGCCTCGCTCAAGCCCAAGATCAATCTGATTGGCCTGATTCCAACTACCGAAAACATGCCGGGGGGTGCTGCCACCAAGCCTGGCGATGTGGTCACCTCGATGTCGGGCCAGACCATCGAGATTCTCAATACGGATGCGGAAGGCCGCTTAATTCTGTGTGACGCGCTGACCTACGCCGAACGCTACGAGCCACAGGCCGTGATCGACATTGCCACGCTTACCGGTGCTTGTGTGGTGGCGCTTGGGCACGTGGCCTCGGGCCTGTACGCGAATGATGAGGCACTGGCCGCCGAAGTGCTGCGCGCGGGCCAGGCCACCCATGACCGCGCTTGGCACATGCCACTTTGGGAGGATTATCAGGAGCAGCTGAAATCCAATTTCGCCGACATGGCCAATATCGGCGGCAGGCCCGCAGGCTCGGTGACTGCCGCTTGCTTCCTTTCGCGCTTCGCCAAAAAATACAAGTGGGCGCACTTGGATATTGCGGGCACGGCCTGGAAATCCGGTGCTGCCAAAGGTGCGACTGGTAGGCCGGTTGCGCTGTTGGTTGAGTTTGTGCTGGGTCGGGCCAGGTAGTTTGACCTGAGCGAGCCAGGCCTTGACCCGCATCGATTTTTATACCAATGCCAGCGGCCGGTTTGAAACCGCCATCAAGCTGGTCGTTAAGGCGCTCTCGCAGAAATTGCGGGTCGTCATCTATGCGCCTGATGCAGCGACCCACGAACGCATCGACAAGCTGCTGTGGATCACGCCGCCCACCGGTTTTGTGCCGCATGTGCGCGCCAGCGACCCGCTGGCGGCACAAACTCCGGTGGTGATCGCCACCCACGCCGACGAAGCCCAGCACCCGCAGGACGAAGTGCTGCTCAATCTGGCTCGTGAGCATCCGCCACACTTTGCGCGCTTTGAGCGCGTGGTTGAAATCGTTGGGCGTGACGATGCCGAGCAGGACAAGGCTCGGGCGCGTGAACGCTACAAGTTCTACAAAGACCGTGGCTATGCGCTCAACCACCACGATTTGGCGAAGGCGCAGTAGTGGCGACGACTGACGACGACTTTCCGGTACTGACTGACGTGGTGCGGGTCGCGCGCCCGGCTGCTTCCCCTGCGGTTGCGCTCTTAGTTGCACCTGCTCCCCCAACCGCCTTGCCTGCCGCACCGCAGGCAGTTCCAGCCGCGCCGCGCCCCAATCCCACGCCTGACCGCCTGGCCCGCACCATGCCGCTTGAGGCCTTGTACGGCCAACCGGCAGCGCGTCCGTTTCAGGTAGCAGGCATAGCCGCAACGGCGGCCCCCAGCGTAAAGCTTGAGTTCGACACTGCCGCACCGCCCCCCGCCGCGCAGCAAGAACTGGCCCTGCGCCCAGAAGAAGTAGCCCGCGCTTCAGCGCAGTTGCGCGACGAAATCGAGGGCGCAATTCTGCGCGACCTCAATATGCGCATCGAACCCTTGGTTGAGGCGCGCTTGAAAGAGAAGTTGGCCGATCTGCTCGAGCAAGTGTTAGCTGGCATGACTGCTGAACTCAAGCTGACGGTGCGCGACATTGTGCGTGAGGCAGTCGATCAGGCAGTGTCACAAGAATGGGCCGCGCGTGACAAACGAATCTTGCAAGCAGCCCGCCCGATCACCAAGTAGCTACCTGAAGACGCTTTCTGGGTTTGGCTCTTCAGGCAGCGTGCCTGAAGAGTGATGCACAGTAAGGCTCTTGGCGCTACGCCACAAAAAATTACATTTTCGGCAAGGTCACGCCTTGCTGGCCTTGATATTTGCCGCCCCGGTCTTTGTACGAGATTTCACAGACCTCGTCGCTCTCAAAAAAGACCACCTGGGCGCAGCCTTCACCGGCGTAAATTTTGGCCGGCAGCGGGGTCGTGTTGGAAAATTCCAGCGTCACGTAGCCTTCCCATTCTGGCTCGAAAGGAGTTACGTTGACGATGATGCCGCAGCGCGCATAGGTGCTCTTGCCCAGGCACACCGTGAGCACGCTGCGTGGAATCCGAAAGTACTCGACCGTGCGCGCCAGCGCGAACGAATTGGGCGGGATGATGCACACGTCGCCCTTGAAGTCGACAAAAGACTTTTCGTCGAAATTTTTCGGGTCCACAATCGTCGAATTGATATTAGTGAAAATCTTGAAGTCGTTCGAGCAGCGAATGTCGTAGCCGTAGCTCGAAGTGCCGTAGGAAACGATGCGTTTGCCATCGACAAAGCGCACCTGCTCGGCGGAAAACGGCTCGATCATGCCGGTTGATTCGGCCATGCGGCGAATCCATTTGTCTGACTTGATGCTCATAGGTGGCGTGTTTGCTGTGGCGATTGCATCGATTGAAACGGCGCGGCTGCGCATTCTAGAGTGGAAATTTAGCGCAACTCGCGCGAAAATCCGCAGAATGTACCTACCTCCCCATTTCAATCAAAAAGACCACGCCCTCACGCTTGAAGTGATGCGCGCCCACAACTTTGCCACGCTCGTCACTACCGACGCGCAAGGCCAGCCCTTTGCCACCCATCTGCCGATCATTGTGAGCCAGCGCGGCGAACACCTGGTGCTTGAGGCCCACGTCGCCAAGCCCAACCCGCACTG
>JANLTH010000116.1:0-14855 GCA_031362865.1 Burkholderiales bacterium
GCGGCGCATTCGTTTCAAAGACCCCAAAACATGCAAGACTTTGGTCTTCCTGACCAACATTACCGCGCTGCCACCGCTGACCATCGCGGCTTTATACAAAAACCGTTGGCAGGTCGAATTGTTCTTCAAATGGATCAAGCAGCATTTGCGCATCAAGCGATTTTTCGGTACCAGCGAGAACGCCGTCAAGACGCAAATCTGGTGCGCGATTGCAACCTACGTGCTGATTGCGATTGTCAAAAAGGAGTTGCACTTGAACGCCTCGCTCTACACTTTTCTACAGATTTTGTCGGTGTCCGTTTTTGAGAAAACCCTGATCCAGCAAGCCTTTTCAGCCGATGCCAACAGAATCAATCCATCACCCAACGCTAACCAATTGAATTTGTTCATTTTTTAACCGGACAGTAGTGGTTTTATCCATTAAATCGGGCTGTAGAGCAACGAATACATGCGCAAGCAGGCTATCGACCTGAGACGACCCTTGGGTATACCGTTTTGGCGCCAGCCAAAAAATTGTCCACGGCGAAGCCCACGTTCCCCATAAAGTCCACTGGATTTTTGATTTGGTAAACGTGGTGGCGTACCGCAAAGTAAAAAATGCCGCCGTGCAGGCTCCAATAAAACTCCATCTCCTCGTTAGACACCTTGGTCGCCTGATCGTCGATGCCACAATACAGGCGCAGCTCGCGGCACACCACCGGTAAAAGTTCGCGGCGAATGAGCTTGATGTAACGCTGGTTGAGTGACGGGGTGGACAGGCCTGCGTACATGTAAATGCGGATCCATTCAGGGCGATAGGTGGCCGCCGAGTATTGACGGTAAAACTCCACCAGGCGCTCTCGCAGGGGCAGATCGCGGTCTTGCAAAAGCGCCAGCCACTGCGGGTTCCAGCGGCCCTCAAACACGGTTTGATAGACCCGATCCACCAAGTCTTGCTTGCTGGCAAAGTAGCGATACAGCAGGGGTTGGGTGATGCCAAGGCGCTTGGAAAGCTCACGGGTCTGCCCCGAGAAACCTGCCTCGGCGA
This sequence comes from Burkholderiales bacterium, assembly GCA_031362865.1. GTDB lineage: Bacteria > Pseudomonadota > Gammaproteobacteria > Burkholderiales > JAEUOS01 > JANLTH01. Next base: position 1,028 of record JANLTH010000116.1, read on the forward strand.
AGTAAGCGATTGCGCCCTGGATGATTTGGTGCTCTCGCTCTGCCGGAGACAGGCGGGATTTTTTTTGTGCGAGCTTGGCTTCAGAGGCGGGTTTTGCCTTGGTTTTAGATGCAGTTTTTGAGCTCACTTTGAGGCCGCAACTAGTCGCCCTTAATTTTGTTGTCGGCAACCAGTTTGGCGTATTTGGTATTTTCAGAAGCCAAAAACGCGCGGAACTCATCAGGCGTGCTGGCTTTGGCTTCTACGCCCAAACCGGCAAAACGTTCTTTCACCTCCGGGTCAGCCATGATCTTGACCAACGAGGCATGCATGGTATCAACGACGGCTTTGGGTGTGCTGGCAGGCAAAAACACCCCCCACCAGTTTTCGGCAACCAGATCACTTAAACCCGCTTCGGCGAAGGTTGGGATATCAGGCCATAGCGGTGAGCGCACAGCGGTTGTAATCGCCAATGCGCGCAGCTTGCCTGACTTGATGTGCTGTGACACCGGCAAAACGTCAGAGACCATCATGTTTACCTGAGCCCCCAGCAAGTCGGCAACGGCTTGACTGCTGCCTTTGTACGCGATCCCGGTGAGCTTGACTTTGCCTTGCCGCATCATCAGCTCGCCGCCCAAGTGGGCCATGCTGCCTGGGCCACTCGTGCCAAAGTTCAAGACCTCAGGTTTCTCACGCGCGGCCGTCAACAACTCGGCCAAGGTTTTATAGGGCGAACTGGCGGGCACCACCAACACGTTCGGCCCAGTCGCGGTGAGCGCCACCGGGATAAAGTCTTTCTCCATGCTGTAGGGCACCTTGGTGATCAATGGGTTGACCAACGCCGGACCTAAGTTACCCACCACAAAGGTGTAACCGTCGGCCGGCTGGCGCGCTACGAACTCCATGCCGATCGAACCGGCTGCGCCGGGTTTGCTTTCGATGATGACCGGCTGCCCCCACAGCGCGCTCAGCTTTTGCCCCATGATGCGGCTCATCAGGTCGGAACTGCCTCCTGCCGGGTAAGTGACCACCAAGCGCACCGGCTTATTGGGAAAGCTTTGCGCCACCGCTGCGAACGAGGTAAGGCATAGCGAAGCCATCAGCAACCGGCACAACATTGAACGACGTGAGAGAACGGTTTTCACAAAAGTCTCCTTGGTTGGGTGCGTAAACAAAGGGCATTGACGATCAAATGGCATCTGACTGGTAGTCACAACGATATATTATCAGCTGATAAATAAACGCTGCGGTAAATCCTTCCGGCAACGCCTCACGCGGTCTACTCATGTTGCCGAGTCACCCGCTCCCGATGCGGCTAAAGTTATAAGTTATCATTGGATAAATAAAATTCCAGAATTACCTTTTGAGCTTTCCCCTAAGGATTACCGATGTTTTATACCTGCACCCCCAACTGCACAAACCCCGCGCATCGCCACGCCCCCGCGCGCAGTGCCGCAGCCAAGAAGGCCGCAGCATCTGTCAAATCCGCACCGCGGCCGGTCGCAAAAAGCACGCGCGGCAAATCGAAAGTGGTAGACCTGCATTGCCACTACCTTAACCCGACGGTTAACGCGAAAACAGCGCATCTCAAAGCATGGGAGCACGATCCCACCACGGTGTTTGCCGACCAGCTCACCCGCGACACCAATATCAAACAGATGGCCACGCGCGCACCCAAGCTCACCGGCGTAACCGAGCGCTTGGTGGACATGGACCGGATGGGCGTGGACATCCAAGCGGTATGCCCCGCGCCCTATCATTTCTTTTACTTTACCGAGCCAGACTACGGCGCCGAGCTGGCGCGCGAAGTCAACGAAGGCATCGCGCAAGTCGTGGCCGACACGCCCGACCGCTTTGTCGGCATGGGCAGCGTGCCGCTGCAAAATTCGCAGTTGGCCATCAAAGAACTGAATTACTGCGTGAAAAAGCTCGGGATGCGTGGTGTGGAAATTTGCACCAATGTCAACGGTAAAAACCTCACCGACCCTAGCCTCAAGCTGGACAAATTCTTCGCCCGCTGCGAAGAGCTGGACGTGGTCATCTTCATGCATCCGCTGGGCTACACCCAAGCCGACCGCCTGACGCACCACTACTTTAACAACGTGATCGGCAACCCCTTGGATTCCACGGTGGCGGTGTCGCACCTGATTTTTGACGGGGTCATGCAGCGTTACCCGAAGCTCAAAGTTGTGGTGGCGCATGGTGGCGGTTTTATCGCCCACTATTGGGCTCGGATGGACCACGCGTGGCGCGCTCGACCCGACTGTCGCACCATTATCAAAAATCCGCCGTCGTCTTACCTCGAAAAGTTTTACTTCGACTCGATCACCTTCGACCCTGAAATGCTCAAGCGCTTGATCGACAAGTTTGGTGCTGATCATGTCGTGCTGGGCACCGATTACCCTTACGACATGGGCGAAGACGACCCGCTCGGCTTGATCAAAAAAATCAAACGCCTGCCCCAAGCGGCGCGCGATTTGATTCAGGGCGGCAATGCCGCCCGGCTGCTGGATATCAAGTTCTAGCCTGAAAAATGGCTCCTCGATGATCCAATTGTTGCGACGCAACAATTGGATGCGTTATAATGGAGGGTTGCCCACGTCCGGCTTTCCCGGGCGCTTGGCCACCCACTTCATCAAGCGAGCACTCCATGCCCCGCAACATCCGCAATATCGCCATCATCGCCCACGTTGACCATGGCAAGACCACGCTGGTTGACAAGCTGCTACAGCAAGCGGGCACCTTCGCCGCGCATCAGCATATCGCTGAGCGCGTGATGGATTCCAATGATTTGGAACGCGAGCGCGGCATCACGATTTTGGCGAAAAATTGCGCCGTGATGTATGAAGGCACGCACATCAATATCGTCGATACCCCAGGCCACGCTGATTTTGGCGGTGAAGTCGAGCGCGTTCTTTCGATGGTCGATAGCGTATTGCTGCTGGTCGACGCGGTTGAAGGCCCGATGCCGCAAACCCGCTTCGTCACCCGCAAGGCCTTAGCGCTTGGCTTGAAGCCGATTGTGGTGGTCAACAAAATCGACCGCCCGGGTGCCAGGCCTGACTGGGTGGTCAACGCCACCTTCGACCTGTTTGACAAGCTCGGCGCGACCGAAGAGCAGCTCGACTTCCCGGTGGTCTACGCTTCAGCACTGAACGGCTGGGCCACGCTGGACTACAACCGGCAAGAAGAAAACATGAAGCCGCTTTTTGAGGCGGTGCTGCGCTACGTGCCAGTGCGCGAAGCCAACCCGGATTTGCCGCTGCAACTGCAAATCTGCTCGCTCGATTATTCCAGTTTTGTCGGCCGCATCGGCATTGGCCGGGTCAAGCAGGGGCGCGTGCGCTCCGGTCAGCAGGTGGCTGTTATCAACGGCCCGGACGGTACGCCGAAAATGGCCAAAATCAACCAGGTGCTCACTTTCAAAGGGCTGGAGCGCCAGGTCGTGCCCGAAGCTGAAGCGGGCGATATCGTGCTGGTGAACGGCGTGGAAGACATCGGCATTGGGGTCACCATCTGCGACCCGATTGACCCAGTCGGCATGCCGCTGTTGCGTGTGGACGAACCGACATTGACGATGAATTTTGTCGTCAACACCTCGCCGTTGGCGGGGCGCGAAGGCAAGTTTGTCACCTCACGGCAGATTCGCGAACGGCTGGAGCGCGAGCTGCAATCGAACGTGGCCATGAAGATTGAATTCACCACCGACTCGGACACCTTCATCGTTTCCGGGCGCGGCGAATTGCATTTGACGATTTTGCTTGAAACCATGCGCCGCGAAGGCTATGAGCTCGCAGTCGGCCGCCCGCGCGTGGTGCTCAAGGAAGTCAACGGCGAAAAGCTCGAACCCTACGAAATGCTCACGGTGGATGTCGAAGAGGTCAACCAAGGTGCCATCATGGAAGAGCTGGGGCGGCGCAAAGGCGACCTGCAAGACATGTCGTCCGATGCCAAAGGCCGGGCCCGTCTTGAGTATCGCATTCCGGCCCGCGGCTTAATCGGCTTTCAGACCGAATTCATGACGCTCACACGCGGCACCGGTTTGATGAGCCACATTTTTGATGAATACGATGTCTACAAAGGCGAGATGGCCGAGCGCCGCAACGGCGTCCTGATCTCGCAAGACGATGGTGCCGCCGTGGCCTACGCACTGTGGAAGCTGCAAGACCGGGGCCGCATGTTTGTCTCGCCCGGCGAGGCGCTTTACGAAGGCATGATTATCGGCATCCACTCGCGCGACAACGATTTGGTGGTCAACCCGATCAAGGGCAAGCAACTGACCAACGTGCGTTCCTCCGGCACCGATGAAGCGGTGCGTCTGGTGCCGCCGATTGAGCTGACGCTCGAAAAGGCTGTGGAATTCATCGCCGATGACGAGTTGGTCGAAATCACCCCGAAGTCGATTCGCCTGCGCAAGCGCTTCTTGAAGGAACATGAGCGCAAGCGCGCGAGCCGCGAGGGTGCGGATCTGAAGCAGGCAGCGTAAGGAGTGATGCCTGAAGAAGTCCACCCATCAAGCATCTTCAGGCATTTATCTGGAGCCTGAAAACAAAAAACCGGCACTTTGTGCCGGTTTTTTTATTGCAGCCGTTTGACGCTCAGGCAATCGCCTCATACGCGGGCAGGGTCAAAAATTCGACAAAGTTGTCGTCGATGCACATCTGCTCAAACATCTTCGCCGCATCGTCGTACTTGCCTTTTGACCAGCCGAGGTCACCCAGGTATTCGCGGATTTTCGGCATTTCTTCAGGCACTATCGCGCTCACCATTTCCCTGGTGATCTTGCGACCATCGTCGAGCACGCCTTTGGGTGAGCGGATCCACTGCCAAATCTGCGAGCGTGAAATTTCGGCGGTTGCGGCATCTTCCATCAAATTGAAAATCGGCACACAACCATTGCCGCCCAGCCAGGAGCCGATGTACTGGATGCCGACGTTGATATTCATGCGCAGGCCGGCTTCGGTGATCGGGCCTTCCGGGCCGAAGTTGAGCAGGTCTTTGGCGGCCACTGAGACATCGTCACGCTGGCGGCTGATCTGGTTCGGGGTCGTCATCACCGCATCAAACTCGGCCTTGGCGATTGCCGTCAGGCCGGGGTGCGCCACCCAGGTGCCGTCGAAGCCATCAGTCGCCTCGCGCTGCTTGTCGGCCTTGACGCGCGCCATCGCCGCATCGTTGGCTGCATCGTCGTTCTTGATCGGGATTTGCGCCGCCATGCCGCCCATCGCAAAGGCACCACGCTTGTGGCAGGTCTTCACAATCAGCAGGCAGTAGGGCCGCATGAAGGGTGCCGTCATCGTGACCTGTGAACGCTCCGCCAGGCAGAAGTCCTTGTTCACGCGCAGCTTCTTGATCGCACCGAAGATGTAGTCCCAGCGCCCGGCATTGAGGCCCGCGCTATGTTCCTTGAGTTCGTACAGAATCTCGTCCATCTCGAAAGCCGCGAGCAGGGTTTCGATCAGCACAGTGGCCTTGATCGTGCCACGCGGAATGCCCAAATCGTCTTGCGCCAGGCAGAAAATGTCGTTCCACAATTGTGCTTCGAGGTGGCTTTCCATCTTCGGCAGATAGAAATAAGGGCCTGAGCCGCGCGCCAGCAATTCTTTCGCGTTGTGGAAGAAATAGAGCGCGAAATCGAACAGCGCACCCGACATCGGCTCACCATCAATCAGCACATGTTTTTCGGGCAAATGCCAGCCGCGCGGACGCACGATCAGTGTGGCGGTCTTCTCGTTGAGCTGGTATTCCTTGCCGTTTTCATTGGTGAAGCTGATGGTGCGGCGAACTGCGTCGCGCAGGTTCACCTGGCCGTCCAACTGGTTGGTCCAGGTGGGCGTATTCGAATCCTCAAAATCCGCCATGAAAGTCAGCGCGCCGCAATTGAGCGCGTTGATCACCATCTTGCGGTCCACCGGACCGGTGATTTCGACACGGCGGTCTTGCAGGTCTGCCGGGCAGGGGTTGACGCGCCAGGTTGGGTCGTTGCGGATATGGGCCGTTTCGGGCAGGAAATCAGGCAACTGGCCCGCATCCCACTTTTTCTGGCGTTCAGCGCGTGCCGCCAGCAATTCGTTGCGGCGCTCGCCAAAGCCGCGCTCCAGTTTGGCGACAAAATTCATCGCCTCGGGGGTCAGGATTTCAGCGTATTGCGCGGTGATCTCGGCAGTGATTTCAATGCCGGGCGCATAGGGGGAAGAGGGCTTGAGGACGGCGGACATGAAGGCTTTCGAGGGATGGATTGAGAGGCCAACACTATAGCAAACGATGGGGAGGGCGTTCCTGTTTTGTGGAACGGGGTTTCGTATTGTGGGAAATTGGGATTCAGAGTGGATAGGTTTCTTCGGAAGGCTTTCTCGGACGAACCTGATTTGATGCCGATCCCCCCCAGTTGATGGCGCGGTTTTGATTGGTAGCGAGTAAACTGTTTTCACAAAGCAGGAGACAGTTATGGACAGTTCCCTCGTCAGTCGCGACCCGGAAATAATGAGTGGGGCACTTTGCTTCACGGGCACTCGTGTGCTGGTCAAGAACCTCTTTGACTACCTGGAGGGCGCATCCTCTCTCGACGACTTTCTGGAGGATTTCCCCTCGGTCTCTCGTGAAAAGGCGGTAGCAGTACTTGAGGCCGCAAGAGCGCGCCTGGTTGATGATGCGCTTGCTGCTTGACGAGTCGGTGCCAGTCAAGTTTCGCCGCTCGCTGCCGAATCATGGTGTCCGAACGGTTGTCGAGATGGGTTGGTCCGGCGTAAAAAACGGCCAACTACTTGCGTTGGCGGCAACAGAATTCGACGCATTTGTCACCGTCGACAAGAATCTGCCGTATCAGCAGAAGCTGACAGCGCTCCCGATAGCCGTGATCGTGCTGGACGCGTTCTCCAATGAGTTGTCGGCATTGTTGCCTTTGGTGCCTGAGCTTGAGCGAGTGCTCGCGTCGATGAAGCCTCGAACCTACACGCTGGTGAGCGGTGTGGCATAAGCTGGCAGTCAACTGAACGCCGTGTGGTAAATCTGCCTGGGAAAAGACGCTTGACTTGCTTCCTCGAAACTTTTGGAAATGGTATGGACCCGTCCCCAAATTCTAATTTCACGCGACGGCAGCGGTTGTAAATCGAATGATCGATGCGAATGCACGATGGGCGGGTTGCGTACGGTCAGAGTTATGTGCAAAAATACAGTTAAATTCATTTCAGATTTCCACAAGAAGCCCGATAGAAACGCGAGAACGCCATGACTGAAAACGTTGAAAATCACACCATCGCGTTACTACAGGAGCTGCGCGTCGAATTGCGAACGTCTTTTGAGCAAGTCGGCGGGCGCTTCGATAAGACCGATGTGCGACTGGAGCGAATTGAGCGAAGGCTAAAGACCGTCGAGCATCAAATCCTCGGACTTCGCCATGACGAGGCGGGAGCAGCACAAGAGTAGGGGCAACTGAGAGACGATATTGAAAGCTTGCTGGATCGGGTTACCGCGCTGGAGAAGCGGGTGGCGCATTGAGTGCCGGGAGCCCAAAAGAAAGTTTAGGCGGCGGGAAAGCGTAGTTTTGTGCCTGAGCAATTCGTTTCACAATTTCAATTTCGAGAAAATTCACGCGGAGACCGCCCATGTTTGATTTTGTTTTTGGTGGAAAAAGAAAACTGGAGTTGATTCGGGAACTGCTGGAGCAGCGGATGAGGGAGGAGGGATTTGACGACATGGATTCGCGGCTGCGAGTCAAACAGTTGGGAAAGCTTCAACTCCTCGGAACGCCGGAAGGCGGGATGGTCACTATCATTGAAACGGTGGTCAAAAGCCAGAAACAGGGCGCTCTCCTTGGATCAATTCTTTCATCCATTGAAAATCATCGTAAAACTCTTGGCTCGGATCCTCACGAATTTGCCGAGATAATGAGCTTGGCTACTGGCTCGCAAGCGGGTGATTCGGTTGCCGCCTACTGCTTGTACCGACTTAGCGTGGAGCATCCAGGAATAGTTTCATTGGAGCAATGCATGCGTGCGTTGGAGCAGTGTTCTCCCGAAATTGCTTCATGGAGGTAACGCGCTAGCGGACGTGAACTGGAGATCGAGTAATTGAGGTCAGATCGTATTAATTTCGGCAAAAAGCCTATCCATGAAAAAAGGGGTCGTAGACGAATTAATTTCAACGAAATGAGGGGCCAGCCGTGATTCGTTTCCACGGAATCGGGAGAAGCGCATCCATGGCCACTCTAGGCACATCACTTTATGAAAAGCGTTACTGAATATGGTTCTTGAAGCAATTGCATGAAGGTTAAGGAACTCATCGCCCTAATCGAAGCGCACGGCTGGCACATGGTGCGTCAGAAGGGCAGTCATCGCCAGTTCCATCATCCCGATAAACCAGGCACTGTCACCGTTGCAGGAAAACCCAGTGTTGACGTGCCACCCGGAACGCTCGGCAGCGTACTGAAGCAAGCCGGTCTCAAGGAGTAATCGCTATGCGCTACATGGTTGTTTTGGAGCAAGGCCCGACGAGCTGGGGCGCATATGTCCCTGACCTTCCAGGCTGCGTTGCTGTTGGCGAGTCGGAGCAAGAGGCGTTGCAACTGATCCGTGAAGCTATCGGGTTTCATCTGGAGGGCCTGAAGGAAGAGGGTCAGCAGTTTCCCGCCCCGCATTCGTCCAGCGCCTTTGTGGAGGTTCGTGCGTAAGGAAGTTTGCGCAAAGGCAATCAGGCCGCCAGGGTGACTGCGGGAAGCGGTAGCTCGCGCTCCTGTGAGCGCCAGGCAGCATACGAAAGGGCGGCGCGCAGGTCCTCAGCCTCAAGGTAAGGATAAGCCGCCAGAATCGCTTCGTGGCTCTCGCCGCTGGCCAGCAGCCCCACCAGCGTACCGACGGTGACGCGCAGCCCCCTGATGCAAGGCTTGCCACCCATCACCGCAGGATCAAAAGTAATTCTGTCGGCCCACATGGCGAATCTCCAGCATCAGTTTGATGGAAACTGATAGAAAAAAGGGGTCGAAAAAAGGGGTCGTAGACGAATTAATTTCAGCGAAATGAGGGGCCAGCCGTGATTCGTTTCCGCAGAATCTGGAAAAGCGCATCCATGGCCACTCTAGACACATCACTTTATGAAAAGCCTTACTGAATATGGCTCTTGAAGCAATTGCATGAAAGTTAAGGAACTCATCGCCCTAATCGAAGCGCACGGCTGGCACAAGGGGCGTGGCATCATGGAATTCTGCGGTTTTCAATGCATCTGTACAACAACGCGAGTGATATTCAGGTGGTGCTCGGTTTGGCACATCAGTTTGTGGGCATGCAAAAAAGCGTGCCTCGTGGGTGAGTGCTCGGCCATTCTGGAGTCGCTTGTAGATTGAGTCGCGCAGCAGCCCAAAGCGGCTTGCCTTGCCACGCGCGATTTTGGGCCCAGCCGACTACTAATTGGCGACTAATTTGGATTGGAAAAAACAAAAGGGCTACGTTTTCACGTAACCCTTTGAAAAATTTGGTGGCCTGGGGCGGAATTGAACCACCGACACAAGGATTTTCAGTCCTCTGCTCTACCAACTGAGCTACCGGGCCAAGAGGCGAGAGTATAGCGGAAAAGCACTTGCTATCTGCATTCCCACTACAGAAAACGGCGGTTTTTACGCCGCTGTTAACTACCGTTGGCCTGTTTGGCAGCGGCGTTATTGGTGGCCAAGCGAATCGGCGCTTTGGCTTCGCTATCGATGTGTTCAAGCTTGCCGTCAACCGTAGCACCGAGATGGATTTCTATCGTCTTGTAGCGCACGTCACCGACGATGCGTGCCTTGGGCTGCAATTCGAGAAACTCAGAGACATCCACGGGGCCAAAAATCGTGCCATTGACAACCACATGCGTGGCGTGAATTTCGCCTTCGATCTTGGCCGATTCGCTGATGACCAGCGTCGATGCCTCTCCTTTGGCGGCCAGCACATTGCCGCGAATGTGCCCGTCAACCCGCAGCCCTCCGGAAAACTCGACATCGCCTTTGATCTGGGTTGCGGAGCCGATCAGGCTGTCAATCGTGCTGATCGGTTTGTGTCCTTTTTTGGTGCCAAACATGTTCGTCTCCCGGCTTAGCCATCGCTGGCCTATTGGATATTGATGGACTGGGTTGCTCGCACTGTTGTACTGCCGGGCGAACCTTCCATCACCTTGACTTGCACTTGCTTGACGCGCGCGCCAACCGGTATGTTGAGAACGCCTTCGGCACGTTCGAAATACTTGAACCGGACCCGATGTGGTTCATTTTCTTTGCCCGCTTTCGCGTCGGGGAAGGAGACTATAGCACTCTTCCCGTCTTGCACCAAGGTGAGCACAAACTGCAGGTGGCCGTTGAACTCGGGCTCGGCCTTGCCTTCAGCGAAGCCGCCTTGGCGCGCGTCGCGGGCGAGCATCAAACGGTAGCGAAATTGATTGGGAGCAGCTGGGTCGGCTTCAAACTTGAACCCATTGATCGTCATGGCGGGCTGCTGCTTGCCAGAGGCGAGCACGCTTTCGAAGAACGAGAGTTCGTCTTTCAGTTTGGCGTTGCTCGCTTCTAGTGCTTTGATTTGTGCGGCAACCTGCTCGCGCGTGGTGAGCTCAATTTGGATTTTGGCGTTCGCCGCATTTGAATCGGCTCGCAGGCGGCGATTCTCTTCGGTCAGTTCAGCGATTTTTGCGGTTTGCGACTTGAGCTCATCTTGCACTTGGTCAGCCGAGAACCCGGCGATTTTGCGACCTTCTTCATAGATCAGCTTGGCGCCTGCCAAGCCGATAGCCAGCACCAAACCCCAAGCGGGCAGGCGGTAGTACCACGGCACATGCGTCTTGATCGACATGCGCGTGGCCGAAATCGTGGCGCGGCGGCGCAATAGCCGCAGGCGGCGAAATCGCGACAACCACTCGAAGCGCTTGGACGACATCCGCGGGCAGCTGGTGTTAAGGCCTAGGGCAGCAGCGCGACTTGCTGCAAGCCGGCGGTTTCGGGCAGCCCAAACATCAGATTCATACACTGCACGCCCTGGCCCGAAGCACCCTTGACCAGGTTGTCTTCGACCACCAGCACCATCAGCGTGTCTTCTTGCGGGCGATGCACGGCGATGCGCGCGACATTGGCACCCCGCACCGAGCGCGTGTCGGGTGCGCTGCCCGGGGGCATCACGTCCACAAACGGTTCGCCTGCGTAGGCTTTTTCGTAGAGCGCCTGAAAGTCGGTGGCGATGGCTTCGGGTTTGATGCGCGCGTACAAGGTGGCGTGAATACCGCGAATCATTGGCGTGAGATGCGGGGTGAAAATCAGGCCCACTTTGCCGCCTGCCATCAGTTCAAGCCGCTCGACGATTTCCGGCTGGTGGCGATGGCCCTTGATGCCGTACGCTTTGAAATTGTCGCCAGCTTCTGCGAGCAGGTTGCCAACCTCAGCCTTGCGGCCCGCGCCCGATACGCCCGATTTCGCATCGGCAATCAAGTGCAGTGGGTCGATCAAACCGGCTTCGAGCGCGGGCTTAAAGCCCAGCTGCACAGCGGTGGGGTAGCAGCCCGGCAAGCCGATGACGCGTGCTTTTTTGATCGCTTCGCGATTCACTTCCGGCAAGCCATATACGCTTTCAGCCAAGAGCTCTTGCGCGGTATGCGGCATTTTGTACCACTTCTCGAATTGCGCCAGATTGCGCATCCTGAAGTCAGCCGCCAGATCGATCACCTTTACACCAGCGTCGACCAGCTTGGGGCCTTTGTCCATTGCCACACCATGCGGCGTGGCAAAAAAGACGACATCGCAACCCCTCAAAGTTTCGTGTGAGGGCTCGGAAAAGGCCAGGCCCGCCAAGGTGTCCACGCCGCGCAAGGAAGGGAACATATCGGCGACCGGCAAGCCCGCCTCAGAACGAGACGTGATGGCCACGATGCGGGCGGTTGGGTGGCGTGCGAGCAAACGCAAGAGCTCAACCCCGGTGTAGCCAGTTCCGCCGACGATGCCAACTTTAATCATGGTGCAGCCTCTTTCATCACGAATCTTTGCCGCCGATCAGTTTATTCCATTTCTAAATCATTACGAGATTAGGCGCACCGACGACGACAGTGCGAGTAGCACGGCTAGGAAGGGGCAACAACATATCGTATTGATTTAGAAATGGAATTAGATGCTGTCGTGCGATTAAGTTGCATGAACAGCGGAGATAGCGGCGCTAAATGCTCGCAAAATCACTGAAAAACCGCATTTGCAGAAACACAAAAGCCGCCAAGGCTGGCGGCTTTGTGTGGATTTCTCCAAAAGGCTTAACGCTTGGAGAACTGCTTGCGACGCCGCGCCTTGTGAAAGCCGACTTTCTTTCGTTCCACTTCGCGCGCATCGCGCGTGACCAAACCGGCTGCCGACAGTGCAGGCTTGAGGCCGATGTCATAGTCGATCAGGGCGCGGGTGATACCGTGGCGCACGGCACCAGCCTGACCTGATTCGCCGCCGCCATGCACGTTGACAGCGATGTCAAAGGTGGTCAGATTCTTGGTCAGCTCCAGCGGCTGGCGCACAACCATGCGGCCAGTTTCACGCGAGAAAAACTCGTCAACCGGCTTGCCATTGACGACAATGGAACCCGTGCCTGATTTGATGAATACGCGCGCAACTGCAGTTTTGCGGCGGCCCGTACCATAATTTTTGTTGTCAACCATCATAGTCTTCTCCCGACCTAAACTTTAAGCGCTTGGGGTTGCTGCGCGACGTGCGGATGATTCGCCGTTGCGTAAACCTTCAGCTTTTTGTACATCGCGTAACCCAGCGGACCTTTGGGGAGCATGCCCTTGACCGCTTTTTCAAGTGCGCGGCCCGGAAAGCGCGCCTGCATTTTGGCGAAATTGGTTTCGATGATGCTGCCGGGGTAGCCGGTATGACGGAAGTAGGTTTTGTCCTGAGCTTTGTTGCCGGTAACGCGCAACTGCCCAGCGTTTACCACGACGATGAAATCGCCCGTGTCAACGTGCGGCGTGTACTCAGGCTTGTGCTTGCCGCGCAGGCGACGGGCACACTCAACAGCAACCTTGCCCAAAACGAGGTCGGCGGCATCGATAACGAACCAGTCGCGCTTGACTTCGTGCGACTTGGCGGAAAAAGTTTTCATAGTGAACCCGAAGCTTAAAGCGATCAAAATTGTTGTACCACGGCAGGCCGATTTGGCTGCTGAGACACTTTGCTGAAACCTGGCGTGCAGCCAGCGCAACAGCGAACGTACCGTGGAAAGCCGACTATGATAGCCCGGTTTTGCGCCCTTGGTCAAGAGTTGCCAAGGTTTTTGCCTTAGTTTTGGACAAAAAAAACCCGAACCGGTGAGGGTTCGGGCTTAATCCACCAAAGGAGGAGGGTGGAGGAGACACTTTTTGCCAGACCAGCGACTATGGCTAATTGCTAACTAGTTGCTGCTGACCACGGAACCAACTATACACTGATTTATTGTGCGATGCAAGAAGCGCGTCGCGGATTTTGATACCTAAAAAGTGGATAGCTGACATAAGTAAACTTGATACTAAAAACATAATTAAATCAATCACTTAATGAATATTTCGTATTTCTCTTCGAGAAATTACAATAATGTGATTAAGTATCTGTTTACTTGCAACAATTTGTAAATGTTGCATCGCACCATGTGATTTTCCGCACATTTTTCGGAACCGGTTTGATCGACGCGCGGCTTAAGCCGAAGCATGCCAGGTGCGGCTGTGCCCTCGCCATCTTGCGGGGCATGATCTAGTGTAGTGTTGCACACTTAATGCGACTTAAAAATGCGTCTTTTCCGCCGACTCGTCGTTGCAAATGCTCGTCATAGTGGAACTATGACTGTGCTTTGCGCCTCGATTCGACGAAAAATCCATCATTTTTATAAGTCGC
>JANLTH010000162.1:0-4722 GCA_031362865.1 Burkholderiales bacterium
CCGCTGAGGTTGTTGCTTTGCAGGGCGAGGATGCCGCCTGCGGTGGTCAGGTTCAGTGCGCCAGTGCCAGCGTTGACGACACCGGTGACGGTCAGGCCGCCGCCTGCGTCGTTCAGGGTCAAGCCATTGCTGCTGAAGGCACCCAGGTTGGTCAGCAGGTTCGCGCCACCCAAGGTGACGCTGCCACCCGCGCTGCCGGTCAAGGTTCCTGCGGTGACTACACCCGACTGCGTGACGTTGGTGCCAACCACCAAACTGAGAGTGCCGATGCCAACATTCGAGGTTCCCGCACCCAGATTGACTGAGCCGGCCGCGGCGACGAATGCGTCGTTGCCATTGGCGGTATTGACGGTGAGGTTGGTCGCAGCGATATCAATCGCATTATTCGCACCTGCGCCACCGATCGCACCAACGCCTGCCCCGCCCAATGTGGACAGATTGACATTAGTGGCACTAATCACGTTAGCCGTGGTGTTGCCGTCGCTGATCGACTTGGCGGTCAGATTGACGGTTTGCCCGGTCGCGGTCAGTGCGCCAGTCAGAATCAAGTCATTCGCGGCGGCGTTGGCAAAATCAAACGCTCCGCCTGTCGTGGTCGATGCTGCGAGGTTGCGCACGTTGTTCGCGGCGCTATTGAGCGTGGTTGCCGCCACCGAGTTGTTCACGCTCAAGGTATTGGCGCTGAGCGCTGCCGTTTGGGTGAGCGCGCCGCCCGCCGTGAGATTGATCGTGCCGCCCGTGCCGGCAACGCCAACCGTCAAGCCGGCGCTGCCCGCCGTGCCGATGGCAAAACCGTTGGTGTCACGATAATTGACCGCACTGCCGGTATGTTGCACATTGCCTGCCAGCACTGCCACGTTGTTGCCGGTGGAGGTCAGATTGAAAGTGCTCGCCGCCGCGTTGTCGCCCAGCAGCTCCAAGCCATTGCCGGAAATGACCGAACCAGTCGCCTGCGCGACGGTACCGCCACCCACAGTTTGCAGTACCACGCGACCAGTGGCAGATGCCGCAAGCGTTGTTGTCGCGCCCAAGTCGATACCGCTGCCGCCTGCGCCGCGCACGGTGGCGAGCAAGCTGTTCGCCGAACCTACCGCCGCCGTACCGCCAAGCGCGACCCCGCTGCCACCACCAACCCCGGTGCCCACCACCGTCAAGCTGCCGTTGCTAATCACGTTCACCACTGCCGCGCCGCTGATCGCGACACCCGCGCCGCTGACGCCGCCCAAGCCCGAGAGCAGCACGTTGCCCACCGTGATGCCAGTGGCGCGCACAGTGGCTGCGTCCACTTCCACACCAGCACGGCCTGCACCAGATGCTGCGCCCGTGCCATTGAGGGTCAAGTCGCCAAAAGCTTTGGACTCGACTAACGCCGTGCCGTCAACTCTGACACCCGCACCGTTTGCGCCGCCGACACCTTTGATCGCGATAATGCCGTTCACGCCCACCAGTGTACCCTGAGCCGACACTTCGGTGTTGGCCCCCGAAATCAATACCCCGTGATTGAGCGTGCCCACACCGGTAGCGCCGCTGCCATCGAGCGTGATGTTGCCCAACGTCGAAACGACCTTCGCGCCTGCGCTGATTTCCAATCCATGTGCATTGCTGGCTCCGGCAAAGCCGGTAGCGGAAATATTGATCGCACCGCCAGCGGAGTTGATGCCCGAATTGACCCCATTGATGAACACCCCTTGGTTGACCGCAGTGCCGAGTGAGTTAGCCCCCGCACCGATCGCACGGCCCGTACCGCCGGTCAGTGTGACTGCGCCGCCCGAGGTATTGATTGCCGCACCGGCCTGCACATAAATGCCGCCGCCGCCTGCGCTATCACTATCAGACGTGATGACCACATTGGTGCGGTCCGTATTCAACACACCGGCTTGCTGCCCCACGCTGATTGCGCCGCTGAGATTGACATTGCGCGTAGCTTTGAGCTCCAGGGTTGACAGCGCCACGCCGCTGCGGTTGATGCTGTTGACGACGTTCAAATCTTGCCCGGCGTTGCGCGCTTCGAGCAGACCGTTGCCGGTGAGCACCATCGCCCCATTGAGGGCAAGCGTGCCGCCAATCGCGCTGAAATTGTTGAGCGAAGTGACCGTGCCTACCGCACCGAGCGTCACGATGCCATGCGCCCCGGCGTTGTCGTTGGACGCATCAATCGTCAGATTAAAACCGGTGGCCTGACCTTGCAGCGGTGCCGTGCCGAACAACACGTTACCGGCGGCTGGATTCACGCCGCCCGTGTTGTCCGTATCCAGCGTGATATTGCCGTTGATATTGACGACGCTGGCCGCCGTGAAATCCAAATGCTGCCCGTTGGTCGTGATGTTTCCCGTCAGCGTGAATGACCCGGGACCGGCTGTGATTCCCAAGTTGTCGACCGCGCCCAGGATCACCTGACCCGGCGTTGCGCCCACCAGCGCCAAGGGGTTGAGGAACAGGGTCGGTGTGCCAGTGCCGCCGGTGACGGTGGTACCGGAAAGATTCAGCGTCGTATTGGTGCGGGCCGCCAAAATGCCGCCTGTGCCCGAAATCGTGATCGCACCCGCGTAGAGCTTCTGGGTGGCAGCCACACCGTCGCGCAACAAGGCCCCGCCGTTGTTGAGCACCAGCGCATTGGCAGGGCCGGCCAGCGCATTGTTGTCGCCCAGCCCGAGGATGCCGACGCCGTTGACGGTAATCGTGTTCGTGCCCAGTGACGCGGTGCCACTATCGAGCAACAGCTCGCCTTGGTCGATGGTCTTGAATCCGCTCACGGTATTCGCGCCGGTGATGGTCACCACCCCGGTGCCGGTCTTGTTGAGCGTGCCCGTGCCGCTCATTACGCCAGCGTAGATGCCGTTGATCGACTGGTCAAATACCACTGCCGCGCTGTTGGTGATCGCCCCGGCCAAGCTGTCGGTCGTGCCGGAAAGTGTGCCAGCGGTCGCGTCGAACGCTGTCGGCGCACCAGTGCCGCTGCTCGTGCCGCTCAAGCGCAGCGTGCCCGCGCCGGTTTTGGCCGCCGTGAAGCCGCCCAAGTTCTGGCCGCCGGATAGCGTGAGCAGATTTGCAGCGCCCGCACTGAGCGTGCTATTCGCCTGCAGCGTGACCAAACCTGACACCGCTGCCGAAGCAGTGTCCGTACCAAGCGTGCCGCCGGTGAGATTGATCGCCTCGGGCGTGGTGATGCCATTGCCAACCAGCAGTGTCGCCGCATTGTTGACGGTGGTTTGATTGCCACCACCAATCGCCCCCAGGGCGTTGTTGTGCCCCAGGCGCACCGTTCCGGCGGTTACCACCGTCGCACCTGCGTAGGTATTGTTGCCGGAGAGCGTGATGTCACCCGCATTGGCACCAAGAGACAGCGCGCCATTGCCGCCAATTACGCCAGTCTGCGTGAAGCTGCCAGCCGCTGCGGTGGCAATCCCGCCGCCGCCCGCATTGAGCGTAATGCCGCGCGCCGAAGTGACCAAACCGTTGATCGCGCGCAGGCTGCCGCCATTAAAGGTGATTGCGTTCGCAGTATCGCCCAACTGAGTATCCGCAGAAACTTCAACGATGCCGCCGTTGATGTTGACCGCTTTGGTGGCCCCGCCAAACGTATTGCCCGCGTTACCCAAAACTAGCGTGCCTGCGCCAATTTTGGTCAGCGAATTTGCCCCTGACAGTACCCCCGAGAGCGTCAACCCGCCTGCACCACCGACGGTGGTGTCGCCCGCAAGATTGACCGTGCCCGCATTCGATGCCGTACCCGTCGCGGCAAGCGCGCCTGCGCCAGCATCGCCAATGCCATTCAGACTCAAATTCTCGGTGACTGCCACTCCCGAAAGATTCAGAGTCGCGCCCGCCAACACGCTGGTGGTTCCTGCCCCGACACCAAGCGCATTCGCATGACTCGCGAGCAGAGTTCCACCCGCAACGGTCAGATTTCCGGTGAAGGAGTTGTTGCCGGTGAGATTGACGCTGCCCGCTCCGGTCTTGCTCAGGTCGGTGCTGCCGCTGATTGGCGCATTAACCAGCAGAGAATCGCCCGCCAGCACCGTACTCAAGGTACTCGTGGCAGTGCTCAACACCAGCGTACCGCCATTCAAGCCTGCTGCGCCAGTCCCGCGCAGCGTACCGCCCTGCGCGGAAATATTCTCGTTGGCAACTGTAACTGCGCTCAAGTTGAGTGTGCCGCTCGCACCGATCACCGTGCTGCCAATCACCGATCCCAGGCCGCTGGCGTTTTGCACTTCTACCGTACCGGCAGAGATGGACAGTTGTGTGTCAAACGTGTTGACGCCCGACAGAATGACCGTGTTGACACCTACTTTGTTGATCGGCGCTAAACCCGCCGCTCCACTGACGATGCCCGACAGGGTGTAGTCACCAGTGCCCGCGAAGTTGACCGCACCGCCACCCGACGTATCGACTGAGACGGCACCGCTGATGCCACCCGCGCTCACCGCGCTGTTGGTCAGGGTGGCGATGCCGCCATTGCCGGTGAAATTGACCGCTTCGGTGATCGTGAAGCCATTCAAATCGAGCGTACCGCCGTTGCGAACGTTGGTTGCACCTGATACATCGCCCAGCGCGTTGATGCTCCCAACTCGTAACGTACCCTCATTGACGCTGGTCGCGCCCAAGTAGGTGTTGTTGCCAGACAACGTGAGCGTGCCGACCCCGGTCTTGTTTAGCCTGGCAGCGCCCGAAGTGCCGACAATCATGCCGCTCAGCGTGGCACCGCTGGTGTTGGTCAGC
>JANLTH010000182.1:0-80019 GCA_031362865.1 Burkholderiales bacterium
GCTGCATGGTTTTGATCTTGATGCCGCGCTCCACAAACAGGCGGATCGCCGCTGGTGCCACCAAGTCCTCGACCCACTCGCCAAAGCGATTACCCAGATCGCCAATCTGCTTGGTGACTTCTTTGATCTTCTGCTCTGTTCCGGCAGACTGCGCTTTCAGGAAGCGCTCAGTTTCCTTGATGCGTTCGTCGGCTTCCTTGGCGCGCGCGTCGGCCTCCTTCGCACGCCGATCCGCCTCCTTGACCTGCTCCTTAAGCTGGGCGGCAGCTTCAGTGGCACGCCGGTCAGCTTCCCTCGCCTGCACCTTAAGCTGAGCGGTAAATTCAGCAGCGCGCCGATCTGCTTCCTTGGATTGCTCTTTAAACAGGGCAAACACATCATCAATGGTGACGGCAGACATGGTGATTCCTGGGAAGGCAATTGCAGCGAGACTCTCATTCTACAAAGTCACGCCGCTGCCGTCACCTGCCTTGAAAACGCTTGGTACTATTGCTTCCTCAGTCAGTGCTGTTGGCACGCGTTTTAGCAGGCTGGCCGCTCGTCGCGGCCGCGCCCAGATTGGTGTTAAGCCAAGTTCGGATGTTGGTTGCCACCTGACGGTTAGCTGGATTGCCAACGTCGTAGTGCAAGGCATACAGTTCGGCGAAGAACTCGAAGCGCGACATCGCCGCATAGGTGCTGGGCATGACATCGTTGACCAGATCAAGGGCCGCGCTGTCGATCACCATGAATTCGCGGTAGTAGTAATTCAACGCGAAGGCCTTGCCACCGGCGCGATGCCAGCGCGAGTTGGTCTCCCACCACTCGGTGAGACTGCCTTCCACCGCCAGGCGTGGCGCGAAACCGGTGCTGCGCCAGACGTGGCCTGTGGGTGCGATCGGACGTGGTGCGGCGACAAACGTGCCGCCCGGGCCAACGGCGGTACGCAAGAAGCCGCGAATATCGGCTTTCTCGGCCGTTTTGAGATTGCCCCAGCCACCCATCTTGGCAATCCATTGGTCGATCTGCTGCGGCCCGAAGGATTCGAACCCAAAGCGCGTGCGCAGCCAGTCATCTACCAATTTCTTGTTCTTGTCGTGTACGGCATGCCCCACTTCGTGGCGCAGCACGTCATCGAAATCGCCGTCTGCCGAACCCATGCCAGCCGCCAGGACGATATCCGAGCCATTCCAGTAGCCGCCAAAATCCATCTCCTCGACGGCGATCTCGCGAATTTTGGAGTTTCCTTCGACATGCGTGTCAGGCAGGTCTTTGAGCACCTTCCACAGCGTATCAATGTCGTTCGGATCGTCGTTGAGATACCAGTCGTCGTCCAAGCGCTTGCCGAATCGAATCTCGAACAACTGGTCTTCCAGTTGCGCAAGGCCGCGGCCTTTGACCCACAAAAAAAGCTTGCGCAGGCAGGTCTTGGCCCAGTCAGGCAGGTGGTCGCCAGTCGGCAAATGTTTGAGGATGTAGGTGAAGTCTTTGGAGGTGGTGTCGATCACCGGCGTGCTCGCTGCCAACTGCTGCTCAAGCGCGCGCAGCAGTTCCAGTGCCTTGTTCTTCGGCGACAGGGTCCACAGGTTGACCCATTTGCCGTTGGCGGTGAGCGGATTGGCCTTGATCCGCTTGCCGAGCCACAGGTTCATTTCCGGGCGGCGCGCCGCGAGTTCTTCATAGGTGGAGTGGGGCACGGCAATGTCGAACACCCGTTTGCTGTGGTCGAACCACGCGCGAAAACGCAGCGCCTCGGTGGTGACTGCTGCCAGGCTGATGCGCAGGCGCGCCGTCTTGGTCAAAAAGGGATGGTCGTCGATCACATAGATTTTGACCAGTTCGATCAGGCGGTCGTCCATTTCTGCATCTTGAATCAGCAGTTTTTCGCGCAGTTCCTCCAGGCCAAACACCACCCGCGAGTAGAGCTTTTTGAGCGGCACGCCAGCCGGTGCGAGCGAAGCCGCCATGCGCGCCAGCGCCTCTTCGGTGCGCGCAGCATCATGGCGCTTGCTGCGCGGGCGCACCAAAATCAAGGTCTTGCGCGCCAAGTCGACGTAGACAAAATCTTTCTCCAGCAAGAGCGGTGTACCGCCTTCAGGATTGGCAACGCGGTGAAAGCGTCCCGCAAGAATTTCCTGGCGCAACGCAGGTGTGCGCCCGATACTGAGGCAGCGGAATGCCTGTGCAGTAACCGGCCTGCCCGATGCGGTGCGGGCCGAGACGAGGTGGGCGACTCCCATGGTGTGCTCCTGGCTAGAGGGCGCGACAGCCCGGATTGGCTGACGCTGAAAATGGCGCTCACGCGGCTTAGGCGACGCCACGCTGAGAGCTTACGCCAAATCGTTTCGGGGCTTGTCAACAGATTTGACTAGGCATCGGGGCGGGATTGGCATTTTTTTGCGGTGATGCGAGGGTCGCCCCAAATTTGCGAAATTTAATCGACCACAACCCCATTGATCTCCCTTTGATCTCTCCCCGCTCGGATTCTCGTTAGGCCTCACACCAACACCCCTTCTGCACCGTACCTGTAAACTGAGTACGAACCCAGTCGGAGGTAGCCATGCCCACCCTTGTTGAAGAACTGTCAGCCCGCGCAAAGACCTTGCCCAACGATGACCGCGCCCGCCTCGCCGAAGAATTGTTGGACTCGCTGCAAGGCGACTCTGATGCCGAGGCCGACTCTGCATGGGACCGTGAGATTGAACGGCGAGTCACAGAGATCGAAGCTGGCACAGTCAAGCTCGTCTCAGCCGAAGATGTCCATGCAGAAGCTCGCCGCCTGATCCGTCGGTGAGACTAATCCGGTATCACCCGGATGCTCGTGCGGAGTTTCTGGATCAGGTCGAGTACTACATCGCGATCAGCGATCGCTTGGCAGAACGTTACGACAGGGCAGTCCATATTGCCGAGCAGCAGGCGGCGGACACGCCAGAAACCTGGCCGAAGTACAAGTATGGAACCCGCCGGGTGGTAGATCGTACGTTCAAGTTCTCTCTGGTGTATCTGCACATCGAGACTGAGCTCCACGTCGTCGCCGTAGCACCATCAAGGCGAAAGCCCGGCTACTGGCGCGCGAGGCTCCGTGAAGCCTAATGCCCCTCGTTCGTGTTGAATCGAGGTGAATCAAGGGGGGTCTATCGTCTAAATCTGCAAGGTGAAGCATAGGCAGTTTAGACGATAGACCCCTTTGATTTCTTTGATTCGACTTCGACCTATGAGGGTGGGACTACTTGAACCTGAAGAACGCCAGTTTCTAGTGCCTTCCCAAGATTCTGAATTACCTCCTTGTTCGCTTGAACCGCTGCAGCGTCGATAGGAAAGCCAACTACGTTCATTTTTAGCGGGTGATTTCCGGTTACCAGTGACAGCGTGGCACGTCGGAGTTCGGCTTGCTCCGCCTCATGCTCCCAGTGTGCAATTGGCGAATACGAACCACGCTTCAGCTGGACTCGGTCGAACTTGAAGCCTATATCTTCCGCAACGGCATACAGAAGGTTGGTGAAGAGCTCATCCCCTTTTGCTCCCCACTGCGACAGCTGATCGTCAGGGCCACGGTTGTTCAGATGGTCAAGATATTCCTTCCACGAATCCAGAACCCTCTGTTCCTTCCCACTTCGCCGTGGGAAGCCAAAGATT
The DNA here is from genome assembly GCA_031362865.1 of Burkholderiales bacterium. Lineage (GTDB taxonomy): Bacteria > Pseudomonadota > Gammaproteobacteria > Burkholderiales > JAEUOS01 > JANLTH01. Next base: position 3,616 of record JANLTH010000182.1, read on the forward strand.
CGCTCACCGTAAAAGACCAAGTCGATCATGTTTAGAGCGCGAACGTGTTCCGGCGCGACTCTTGAAGCACGGGTCGCCATTAGCTGCTCGAAGAGGCGAGTCTTTCTGCCACGACGCTCTCGAAAAGCTTCAACGGCTTTTTGAGCCTGGACGGCAAGTATCGGTCCAAGAACTGTCGCGCCAACTACTGCCCAGTCCTTCAGCTCAAGGTGAAAGTACAAAGTAGGTTCCATCATTTGACCCTATGCCGCCTAACGAATAGCGTTTAGCTGTCGCGCGCGTGAAGTGAATCGAAGCATGTCCGTCTCCCGCGACAGGTAAACCTTGTTGGACTGAACCGCGTGCTGAACCGCGTGCGAAGACTGCGCGATAAGGAGAATGAAATCTTCAGCGCACCGCGTCAAGCGGATTATGACTCACCTGAGGCCATTTGGGGCGGCGCAATGCGGTGCTGCCCCCTAATCCAAGCGTTGTAGTCGGCGCGATTGCCTGCCATTGCCCTTCCAAACAGGGGAGATGCGCGCCGCGCCTGTCGCCACCAATTTTTGGCGATTTGGGCCGATTTTCTTAAGTCCGACAGTCTCCCAGGCTCACGAATGTGCGGTCTGGCGCGGCACGGTGGCAATGCTTGCTACCGTCGTCGGCATCGCCGCGCCATAATTGGCAGATCAGATCACCCGACGTGGCGCGCCGCGGGACGCACTTACGCGCAGCGCCCGCCATCGACTTCCAGATTCACGCCGCTGACAAACGCGCCTTCGTCTGAGGCCAAAAACAGCACCGCATTAGCCACATCGAGCGCGGTGGAAAAGCGCCCCAGCGGAATTGAGGCCAAGAACATCGCGCGGGCTTCCGGCGTGACTTCGCCACCGGCGAATTCAGCCGAGAGCGCGGTGTCGGGGTTGAAAACCGGGTTAACGCAGTTCACGCGCACGTTATCGGGGCCGAATTCAAGCGCCATTGACTTGGAAAGCAGGATCGCTGCGCCCTTGGAGGCGTTGTACACATTCAAGCCGGGGCGCGGGCGCACCCCGGCGGTTGAGGCGATGTTGATGAGTGCGCCGCCGCGCGCCTTGCCCTGCGCACGAAATTGCGGAATGGCGTGGCGCGCGCACATGAAGATGCTCTTCGTGTTCACGTTAAAGCAGCGGTCAAACTCGTCTTCGGTGACTTCGAGCATCGGCTTTTTGCGATGCGTCCAGCCGGCGTTATTGACCACGCCGTCCAAGCCGCCATGCGCTGCCACAGCGGCGGCTATCAAGCGTTTGAAATCGGCATCCTTGGTTACGTCGGCTTGCACAAACAACGCAGTTCCGCCGGCCGCTTTGATCTCCGCGGTGACGCGCTCGCCGCCCACGGCATTCAGATCGTTGACGATGACCTTAGCCCCTTCTGCCGCGAGCCGTTTGGCAATGCCTTCGCCGATGCCTGAACCGGCACCGGTGACGATTATGGATTTGTGGCTCAAACGCATGGTGTTGCTCCTTGAGGTGGACTGGGGTTGACGGGCAATCAATCGTGTTTGATTGCCACGGTTTTTAACTGCGTGAATCCATACAGCGCTTCAAAACCTTTTTCGCGCCCGTGGCCACTGGAACGCACGCCACCAAACGGCAGCTCAACGCCGCCGCCTGCGCCGTAATTGTTGATGAATACTTGGCCGGATTTGAGCTTGCGCGCCATCCGCAGTTGGCGTGCGCCGTCGCGCGTCCACACGCCTGCGACCAGGCCGTACTCGGTGCTGTTGGCAAGCGCTACGGCTTCGGCCTCGTCGCTAAACGGCTGCGCGATCAAGACTGGGCCAAACACTTCTTCATGCGCGATGCGGTTCTCGGGCTGGACATTGCCCAATAGCGTTGGGATCGCGAAGAAGCCCGCCTGTGGCGCGTCTTCAGCCACTGTGCCGTGCGCAATCAAATGCGCGCCAGCACCCAAAGCCTGCTCGACAAAGGCGGTGACGCGGTGCAACTGCTTCTGGTTAATGATCGGCCCCAAGTCGAGATCAGCCGCCGAAGGGCCGACTTTGAGCGCGTTGAATTTTTCAGCCAGGCGGTGCAGCAATTTGTCGTAAATGCTGTGCTCGATCAGCACGCGGCTGCCGGCGCTACAGGTTTGCCCGGCGTTCTGAATAATTGCATTGACGAGCACCGGCAAAGCGGCCTCAAGGTCGGCATCGGCAAACACAATTTGCGGCGACTTGCCGCCCAATTCGAGGGTGACAGGGCGATGATTTTTTGCCGCACTTTGCGCCACCAGCGCGCCGGTTTGTGGCGAGCCGGTGAATGAAATATGGTCGATGCCCGAGTGCGCCGAGAGCGCTGCGCCCGCCTCGTGGCCAAAGCCGGTCACGATGTTGAGCGCGCCTTCGGGCAGGCCAATTTGCAAGGCGAGTTCACTCAAGCGCAGCAGAGAAAGGCAGGCATCTTCTGCCGGTTTGACCACGCAGGCGTTGCCTACGGCGAGCGAGGCCGCGACGCTGCGACCAAAAATCTGCAAGGGATAATTCCACGGAATGATGTGGCCGGTGACGCCATGCGGCTCGCGCCAGGTGAGTACCGCGTAGCCGTTTTGATAAGGGATGGTTTCGCCGTGCAGCTTGTCTGCCGCGCCCGCATAAAACTCGAAATAGCGCGAGCACGCCAGCGCGTCGGCACGACCCTGTTTCAAGGGCTTGCCAGTGTCGCGCGATTCGATTTGCCCCAGCTCTTCGGCGTGAGCGGTGATCGCTTGGCTCAGCTTCATTAACATCCGGCCGCGCTCCATGGCGTTGAGCTTGCCCCACGCGCCAGTCTCAAAACCTTGGCGGGCGGCGCGTACGGCAGCATCGATATCTTGGGCGTTGCCACGCGCGATAGTTGCAAACGGCGTGCCGTGCGAAGGGTCGAGCACATCGATCACCTGGCCCGATGCCGGGCGCATCCATTGGTTACCGATGAAGTGGGCGGCTTGCAGAGCGAGGTTCATGGGCGTTGTTCGTAGGGGATACGGGTGAAGGTTCGAGCGAAACATTATGCCGCGCCACAGAAGTGGCAAAACTATAATCCGAGCATTCGCAAAACCTTACATTGAATGGGAGCAGCACCATGAACTTGGACCGCGTGGACTCTGGCCGCAGCCTGCCGGATGACTTTAATGTCATCATCGAAATCCCCATGAACGCCGACCCGATCAAGTACGAGGTCGACAAAGCCACCGGCGCACTGTTCGTAGACCGCTTCATGATGACGGCGATGCATTACCCCTGCAACTACGGCTACATTCCGCGCACGCTGTCAGACGACGGTGACCCGGTGGACGTGCTGGTCATTACGCCTTGGCCTCTGATCGCAGGTGTGGTGGTGCGCTGTCGCCCGATCGGCATTTTGAAAATGGAAGACGAGGCCGGTGGCGACGAAAAACTGATTGCCGTGCCGATTGACCAAGCCTTGCCGCTCTACAAGCACTGGAAAAAGCCCGCCGACATGCAGCCCGAGCGCGTGGCGCAGATTCAGCATTTTTTCGAGCACTACAAAGACCTCGAAAAAGGCAAGTGGGTCAAGGTCAAAGGCTGGGGTGGGCCAGAGTTGGCGAAAAAGGCAATTTTTGCTGGTGTAAAGCGGTATCAGAAGGCGAAGACCAAGCCAGCGTTTTGAGTTGTATTTGCCAGCGGGGCATCGAACATGCGTGGTCCTTCCAAAGTAATTCCATCAGGTAATACTTATTCGTACAATACCTACCAGCGAAAAACAGTTTGAAAGGTGGAACGTGATGGAAGCATTGATTTCAACCAAAGGGCAGGTAGTCATTCCCAAGGCATTGCGCGATCAATGGGGCTTGCATGCCGGTTCGAGCGTGCGATTTGAGAGCACCACCAGCGGTCTGCGTTTGCAGCCGGCGCTGGCGATAGATGCGGCGGCGGTGCGTCAGGGCGCGGGCTTGCTCAAGCGCAGAGGCCCGCGTTTGAGTGTTGAGGAGATGGATCCACTCAAAGCGCTGCCTCGAACATGATCGGGTGCGCGTCGTGATAGCAGTCGATACCAACGTGCTGGCGCGCTATTTTCTGGACGACGAGGGTGCAGAGGCAATGGCGGCATCTGGCTTGATGGCGCGCCAGCCGATTTTTGTGGCAAAGACGGTGCTGTTGGAGCTTGAATGGGTGCTACGCGGAGCGGCAGCGCAATCGAGGTCCGCGATCCTAAAAGCGTTGCGCCATTTGACCCGCTTGACGCACGTCACTCTGGAAGATCGCGGGGAAGTGCTGGAGGCAATTGAGCAATATGAGTCCGGCGCTGATTTTGCCGATGCGCTGCATCTGGCGGCTGCGCGAGACGCGCTCGGTTTTGCCACGTTCGACAAGAAACTTCAGAAACGGGCCAGGGCAGGGGATTGGCTGCCACCGGTACGGCCACCCGAGTCGTTTGGGTAGAAAATCCGTCCGTCCCAATCGGTGCGGATACGCGGGTGCGGTCAGTGACGGCGCAAAAAACTCAGTTAGCCTTCTGTGTCTTGGAGTGTCGGGCCATCAAAAAATAGTTATTAGTATTTGATTATTTATAGATTAATCGTATATGCTAAATGAATCGAACGACAGCAGTCTTGCAATTCAGGCATACTGATCCCATCTGTGGTTTGTGTCGACTTTTTCGTTTTTCCTGACTTTTTGAAAGCTTAGCCATGAAAACTTTCCTGAAACGCACTGTCTTGGGCCTCTCACTGGCCTTGGTTGCCAGCTTGACCGTATTGCCGCAATGGGCTGAAGCCAAGCGCTTGGGTGGCGGCAAGTCGACTGGCACGCAATCGAGCAACGTGACGCAAAAGCAGGCCCCGGCCGCGACTCCTGCTGCGCCCGCCGCTGCAGCTGCCGCTCCGGGTGCAGCCGCTGCTGCCGCCGCACCAGCACGCAACAAGTGGCTCGGCCCCTTGGCTGGCTTGGCTGCTGGTTTGGGTATCGCCGCGCTGCTCTCCAGCATGGGTTTGGGTGGGGCGATGGCTGAGATGATTGGCTCGATGCTCCTGATTGGCGGCTTGGTGTTGGTGGCTCTGCTGGCATGGCGCTGGTGGCGTAACCGTAGCGCTGGCAATGCGGGCGGTGCAGCGGGCCAACCCGCCTTTGCGGGCGCAGGTGCTGGCACTGGCTACACCGGTGCGCAACCGACCGCGCAACCAGCCGCGCAACCAACCGCGTTTACGCCGAAAGACAACGTCACGGCCTTCACACCAGCAACTCCTGCCGCATTTGGTGCCAGCCCGGGCGGCGTGGCGGCTGGATTGGCGGGCGGCGCGATGGCTGGGGCGGTAACTGCCGCAACGGCGGCCGGTGGCGCGACTTGGGCGATTCCAGCTGGTTTCGACACTGATGACTTTATTCACATCTCCAAAATGTACTTCGTCCGCCTGCAAGCCGCATGGGACGCACGCAACGAAGGCGATATTCGCACTTTCACCACGCCAGAGATGTTTGCCGAGATCAAGCTTGACCTGGTGGCGCGTGGAGAAGCGCACAACCAAACCGACGTGGTGACGCTCGATGCGCAACTGCTTGGTGTGGAAGAGCGTGGCGAGAAAACCTTGGCCAGCGTGCGTTTGTCAGGCATGCTGCGTGAGGCGGTCGGTGCTCCGGCTGAGCCATTTGCGGAGGTGTGGAATTTGGAAAAGCCTGCCGCAGCCCGCGCAAGCTGGGTGCTCGCTGGGATTCAGCAGGAGTCCTAGCAAGTTAGCGTGGCCCCGTGCTAGGGGTTGCGCTGCTTTCCTAATTTTCTATTGCTTGCCTGAAGAAGCCCGCGCTGCGGGCTTCTTCGTTATGAGTGCCTGAAAACGCTTGCTGGTAGCGGCTCTTCAGCGGTGGCCTCGTTCATTTTGCCGTTGTAATTCGATCAATGAAACCATGCCGCGCCAGCCATCCCACTCGCCCCTGCTGGCAAGCCTGCGCCTCGGTGGTCATAAATCGAGCCAGCGCCTCATTTTGGTCGAGGCGGGGCCAGCGCGCCAGCAAGGCGTCGCGCAGCGGTTTCGGCACGGTGTGCCGCCCCACCCCAGCGACATCGAGCGCGGCGGCGCGATTGAGTAAGTGGGCTTCCACGCCATCGCGAAGGGGTACGGCCGGGTTGATGTGGCGGCTGATCGCATCGGCCAGATTTGCCGCGCGCTCCTCCGCCCAGCCTTGCTGCGTTGCCCAGCGCAGGCTCCATGCGGCACTTTGGTGGGCGAAGCACTGGCAACGTAGCGCTTGCCCGGTGGTGTGACGGTTAGCGATAGAGATGTCGTGTAGCAGCGCTGCGCAGTAGAGGAATTCAGCATCGTGCCGCAAGCCCTCGGCAGCACCCAGCATCGCGCCATAGAGATAGGTGCGCACGCAATGGTTTAGCAAGTAGGGCAGCTCAGTCGAGCGGCACGCCTCCAGCGCCTGCCGCGCCGCCGCGCTGTCGGGGATTTGGATGTCGTCGAGATTCAGCGCGGCCAGGCGCTGCGCCGCTTTGGCCTGTGCGTGTCTCGTCAGTTTGCGATAGAGCTGCGCGCGTAAGGCGATCGCGGTGAGGCGCACGCTGTCCAGGGTGCGCAAGCGTCCACCGGTTTGCAGCGCCCAGGCGTAAGAGCCAACCGCGCTCATGACACAACACCCGGGCTCGCCAGCACAGCCCGTGCCGCGCGCACCGCAACAATCCACATGGTGGCGAGGCTGCCCAGGTAGAAGATTGCCCGCCATGGTTGCAGCTTGGCAAGGTAGACGGCGGTATGCGCCACCCGCAAGCCGGTGTAGAGGCCAAAGAGCCACCACGCCGGGGTGGCTGGCGCGCCAGCCAGCGTGTAGGCGAGCGCGCAAATGAGGAAAAACGGCAAATTCTCCAGATCGTTGCGCCAGACCTGCGCAAAGCGCGCTACTGCCGGTGCTTCGTTGGCCACTGCGGTGGCGCGCATTAGCGCCGCATCTTCGGGGAGCAAAAAAGTTCTTGCCCGCAGGCGAGTGACTACTTGCGCCAGGCTGGTCAGGCTCAGCTTGAGAAGCAAGGCCAAGACGAGTGCCACAAAGGGCGCGAGCGCCGGGAATGCTGAGCTGGATGTCATCGGAGGGGCCAGAGGCGTTGAACTGGGATCGAGCAGGACTGAGCGAGCGTTCAGTGTGGCAGAACGCTGCCCGTGTCGCAATTGACGAAAAAGACATTGTTCATGCTAAATTGGCCAACATGAAAAAGCTGCCGATTCCGGAAAATCGCGCTGCGCGGGTGCGCGTGGCGGTGGCGTTGCCTCCTGACGGTGCTACAGCAGTCGTCCGCATCGCGCTACTCGTGTATCCCGGCTGCCTGGCCAGCGGCATCACCGGGCCGCTGGATGTGTTCCGCGTGATCGATGCCTTACGCGCCTACGTGCCCTACAAAACCGCTCCACGATTCGAGGTTTCGTTGATTTCGTGCGGTGGTGGCAGCGTGACCAGCTCGGCGGGTATCTCGGTCGCCAGTGCGCGCGCAGGCGATTTGCGTGAATTTGAGGTGCTGTTTCTGCCTGGGCTAGACCATCAAGCGCGGGGCGAGATGGATGCCAAGCTGGCCGCGCTGAATGCCGAAGCTGTCTGGCTACAGCGCGCCCTAGCGGACCGCCACGCTCATGCATTGGTGGTCTCAACCTGCTCCAGTACTTGTTTGGTGGCTGCAAGCGGCGCGCTGGACGGGCATCGGGCCACGGTCAGTTGGTGGCTTGCGCCGTATTTTCAGGCGCGCTTTCCCAAGGTCAGCCTTGATGCGCACGAGTTGATTGTCAGCGACGGGCGCTTTGTCAGTTCCGGTGGGGCCGCGTCGTATTTGGACTTGGCGCTTTGGCTGGTGGCCAAGTTTGGCGGTGAACCGCTGCGCCAAGCCGTCGCGCGGATTCTCGCGATTGACGCGCAACGCCACTCCCAGGCGCCGTATGTGATGCAAGCAGTGTTGCAGTCGCCCGGCTACGCCATTGTGGAGCGGGCGCAACGCTGGCTGAACCGCCATCTGGGTGAGCCGGTCGTGCTCGCCGACTTGGCCACGCACTGCCACGTGAGCCAGCGCACCTTGCTGCGGCGGTTTCGCGAAGCCACCGGCGAGAGCCCGGAAGGCGCGTTACAACAACTTCGGGTTGAGCGCGCCCAAGGTTTGCTCGAATCGACCGCCTTGCCGTTTGAGCAGATCACCGCGAGTTGCGGTTACACCGATGCCTCGGCTTTTCGTCGTGTGTTCAAGCGCCGGGCAGGGGTTACGCCGCAAGACTACCGACGGCGTTTTGGTTTGCGGCGCTAGGCCGATTTTGTCCTAGAATTCTGCGAGGAAAATGCCTGAAGACGCTTATTCAGTAAGCGTCTTCAGGCATCAAGCCCGGAAAGCCACTGCCATCGCGGCTCTCCGGGCTTGGTTGCGCTACGGTGTCGTAAACGCTTTCACTGGCCCGCCAATCGCCCGCCAGGCCGCATGCCCGCCCACCATATACTTCGCATCAAACCCCGCTTCTTTGAGCGCAATCGCGGTCTTGCAACCAACGTGAAAGCCATAGACGCAAAAGGTGACGACCGGATCGGTTTTTGACAACTCACCTTTCCATTCGTCCACTTTTTCCGGGTCGCGCCAAGTGGCACCGACGATGATGTCCTGCGTGCGTGACACGTAGTGCTTGGGGCGCGCATCGATAAATTGCACGGGTTGGCCCGCATCGATCATCGCTTTGACGGCTTCGACACTAATGCCTTGCAGGTCGCCAAATTCTGGCTGCACCAAGCTGCGTGGCGGCAGCGTGCGAGTCGCATCTTCAAACCGGCCCTCGACTGCCTTCCAGTCGATGTTGCGCATAAAGGTGTCGATGTAGGCTTTGGCGTTAGCCCCAAAATCAATGTGAAAGGCGTGCTCGAACATATCAAGCGCCAATACCGGTATGCCGCCTGCGACCGAATGCCCATGCTCCGAAGCATATTGGTTGACCAGCCGTTCGTCGCGCGGAATCCACGTGAGCAGCACCCAGCCCGAGCCACCGGCCAGGCCTGCGGCCATGCTGGTGAACTCGCTACGCCAGCGGTCCACCGAGCCGAAGTCGCGAGTCAGTGCGCTGACCATCGTCGGGGTCGGCTTGCCGTCACCAAAACCCAGCGTGGAAAAGTACAGCTCGTGCAGCAGCGTGGAATTGAGCGAAACCAGTTCGTCGCGCTTCAAACCATTGAGCACGTGGGGCGGTGTGGTCGCGTGGTCGAGTGCGGCGAGTTGATCGCTGATGACATTTAAGCGGCGCAGTGCTCCGCCGTAGTTGTTCTCGTAGTGGCTTTCAATCAGCTTGAGCGACAAGCCATTCAAAAGCCAAGGACGACAGTGCATCGGGGTAAGTTGGTAACGCATGAAAAGCCTCCAGGAAGAACTTAAAAGAGGCGCATGGCGTTGGGCGCGGGAAGCGAACTCGTAGCAAACTCGGGGCAAACCCGGATGCTCGTAAGACGATGCCCGCGCCGGTTAGCCAGCGCTTTCAGGAGTTGGACGTGTTGACTTGGCACCGTCTTGGGAAGCTTAGCTGGGGGATCCTGTTGCCCCCGTGGTTTGAGTCTAGCACCGCGCGTCGCGCGCCATCAAGCCTTTTGTGCGCGCAGCGCCCACAGCTCGTTCGCGGCCAGCGCGCCTAACACCATCGCGCCGCCAATCAGTGTCATCGTCCCCGGTGTTTCGCCCGCAAAAATCCATGCCCACACCAGGCCGAAGATCACTTCGAGCAAGCCCAAGAGCGACACCTCGGGCGCTGAGAGATGCCGCGCCGCCCGCACCATCAGCACACAGGGAATGCCCAGTTGCACCACCCCCAGCAATGCCATCAGCCCCACATCGTGCGTAGTGGCTTGCAGGGGCAAAGCGAGCGGCAACATCATCGCAATCGAGATCAGGCTGCCCAGCAATACTGAGGTGGAAAGGTCGGGCGGTGCATCGGCATCCGCAGCCTTGGCGGCCGCTGTTTTGGCTTGGTGGATTTGCAGAAATACCAGATTTACCGCTACCGCGACCGGCACACCTGCTGCCACCAACACACCCAAAATATGCTTGCCGCCTAGGGAAGAAACGTCCAGCACATACATCAGCGCCACGCCGCTGGAAGCAATCGCGATTACCGCCCACTGGCGCGGCGGAATCGGGCGCTTGAGCACGGCGCGTGAGAGCAGGGCGGTCAGCACCGGGGCCAGGCTTTGCGTGAGCAGCACATTGGCCACCGTGGTGAGCGAGAGTGCCACCATAAAGCAGCTAAACATCACGCCCCAGCAAAGGCCCGTGACCCAGAGCGTGATGCCGCCCTGGCGCATGCGGGTGAATCCGGCAGCGCCGGAGGCGAATGCCACCATGACGGCTACCGTGGCCGCGCAAAAAATGCTGCGCCACAAGGTGCGCTCAAAGCCGGGGGCCGCTTCAACGAAGCGCGTAACCGGCCCGCCGATGCTCCACATCAGTGTGCACACAATCAGAATGTAAAACGCTTGGCGATGGGTTTTTGGGTCGAGGATTGACAGCATGGATGGCTTATTTTGTCTGGAGCGCGGCGCGAATCTGCGGTAACGCGGCACGCGCCGTGGCTTCGCCGGCGGCGATCAATTGTTTGCGGTAGGCAATCGAAAAGTTGGTGTAGTACTGGGTGCGCGGGTGGATCACGATGTCGCCTGCGCGCACTTGCGCATCGGCCAGTTTTTGCCGGGCTATGTCGCGCTCGACCCAGACTTTGGGCGCGCCCGCCGGGGCATCGGCAGCGAAGGCTGAGACATTGACGCCAATCACAATGTCTGCACCCAGTGCGCGCGCCGCGTTCATCGGCAGCGGGCTCGCTTCATCGCCATCGATATACGTTTCACCGCGAATCACCACCGGCAAGATGCGCCCGGGAATCGCCGCTGAAGCGCGCGTGGCGGCGCTCACATCACCGGCATTGACCAGCACTGCGCTGCCATCTTTTTGCTTGGTGAGCATGACACCAAAGCGCGGCTTGTCGCCAGCGGCAGCCAGCTTCTCGATCAGGTGCGGGCGAGCTTTGTCGTCGAGCCTGGCCTTCACGTAAGACTGAATGCCAGAGCCGCTGAGCATCCCCCGATTGAAAAGCGCGCCAAGTTCAACGATGTCGGCCGCGCTCAAACGCAGCGCGATCTCTTCCATTTCGAGAGCCGTGTAGCCCGCCGTGAAGAGTGCGCCGATGATCGAGCCCACGCTGGAACCGACGATCACATCCGGTTTGATGCCCTCTGCTTCCAGCACCATGAGCACGCCGATGTGCGCGAAGCCACGCGTACCGCCGCCAGAGAGCGCAAAGCCGATGCGCTGCTTGCCGTCCGCGCGCGGTGGTACGGTCAGGCTTGGATCAAAATGCGGTGCGTCTGGCCCATTAAAAACCGGCGGCAAGGTTCCGCAGCTCGCCAACCAGAACGCTGCGACAACTGCGACGAACTTCACGCCGAACGCTTCACGCTGCACAAAATTTACGCAATCGTCACTCCACCATCAGCCACAATCACCTGCCCGGTAACGAACGCCGCAGCGCGCGAGGCGAGAAACACCGCCACACCGCCAATGTCGTCCGGGTCGCCGATGCGGCGCAGGGGTGTCTCCGCCTCACGCGCTTCACGCAATTTTGCGTCGTCCCACAGTGCTTTGGCGAAGTCGGTTTTCACCAAGCCTGGCGCAATTGCGTTGACGCGAATGTTGTGCGGCCCCCACTCCACGGCCAGGTTGCGCACCAGCGCCATGTCAGCCGCTTTCGAGATGCCATACAAGCCGATGATGCCATTGCCGCGCAAGCCACCGATGGAAGAGACCACGATCACCGCGCCGTCTTTGCGTTCCGCCATTTGCGGGATCACGATATTGCACAACTGCCACACGCTCTTCACGTTCGTTCCCATGATCTTGTCGAAGGCCTCGTCGCTCGCCTTGGCAGTCGGGCCGTAGACCGGGTTGGTGGCGGCGTTGCACACCAAAATGTCGATGCGCCCGAAGTGCTTTAAGGTGTCGGCGGCGAGCTTTTCCACCTCTTCACGGCGGCCCACGTTGCACGGCAGCGAAATCGCGGTAAAGCCCGCGTCGGTCAACTCCTTGGTCACGGCGGCGCATACTTCGGCTTTGCGGCTTGACACCACCACTTTGGCCCCGGCTTTGGCCATGTTCCAAGCGATGGATTTGCCAATGCCCTTGGTTGAGCCGGTGATCAGTGCCACTTTGTCAGTCAGGTTGAACATCTGTTTTTCCCTCTCGTTAGAATCGACCGAAAGGATTCTGCCATGTCAAATGCGATCAACAAACCCGTGTGGGAAGATGTACTCGATTTCTGGTTCGGGGAGCCGGGCAGCGCCGCCAGCGCGGGCTCGCGCAAAGAGTGGTTTCAGAAAGACGCGGCGTTTGATGCAGCCATTCGCGCGCGCTTTGCCACGCTGCATGCGCAACTGATGGCAGGTGACCACGCCGATTGGGAGCAAACGCCACTGGCACTGCTGGCCAAAATCATCGTGCTCGACCAGTTTTCACGCAATATGTTTCGTGACACACCTGCCGCTTTTGCGAGCGACCCTGTCGCATTGCGCGCAGCGCAGTTGATGGTTGCCAATGGCTGGGACTCGAAGTTGACACCGCTCAAGCGCTGGTTCGTCTACCTGCCGTATGAGCATTCCGAAGACCGCGCCGTGCAAGCAGATTCAATGCGCCTGTTCAACGCGTTGGCGCAAGAGCCAGGCCAAGCCGACGTGCTCAAGTGGGCCCGTTCCCATACCGAGATCATCGAACGCTTCGGCCGCTACCCGCATCGCAATGCGATTCTCGGCCGAGTTTCCACGGCAGAAGAACTTGCGTTTCTCGCCACCCCGGGTTCCTCGTTTTGACCATGGCTGCACTGGCTACTTTTGTCGAAGGTTTGCCTAAAGCCGAGCTGCATATCCATATCGAAGGCTCGCTCGAACCGGAATTGATCTTTCAATTGGCCCGGCGCAACGGCCTGGCGCTGCCCTATGCAACGGTCGAAGAGCTGCGCCAGGCTTATGCCTTCAGCAATCTGCAAGCGTTTTTAGACATCTACTACGCCGGGGCCAGTGTGCTCTTGCACGAAGCCGATTTCTACGACATGGCGTGGGCCTACCTCGAACGGGCCGCTGCCGATCAAGTGATCCGCGCCGAGATTTTTTTCGATCCGCAAACCCATACGGCGCGTGGTGTGGCGATGAAAACTGTGATCGGCGGCCTACATCGCGCCTGCATCGAGGCCCGCGCAAAGCTGGGCGTGAGTGCCAATCTGATTCTGTGTTTCTTGCGCCATTTAAGCGAACGCGAAGCCTTCGAGACGCTCGAAGCCGCGCTGCCGTTTCGTGACCACTTCATCGGCGTGGGCCTCGATTCGAGTGAGGTCGGGCATCCACCTGAAAAATTCGCCAGCGTGTTCGCGCGCTGCCGCGAGCTGGGCTTTCGGCTGGTCGCGCACGCTGGCGAAGAAGGGCCGCCCGAGTATGTCTGGCAGGCGCTCGACTTGCTGAAGGTGGAGCGCATCGACCACGGCGTGCGCGCGCTGGAAGATGCCACACTGGTGGCGCGCCTGGCGCGTGACCGCGTGCCGCTCACGGTATGCCCGCTCTCGAACGTCAAGCTCAAGGTTTTCCCGCAGATGCGCGCACACAACCTGCCGCGCCTGCTCGAAGCCGGGCTGGTCGCTACGATCAACTCAGACGACCCGGCCTACTTTGGCGGCTACATGAATCAAAACTGGCGCGAGACGTTTGCCGCGCTGCCGCTCACCGCCGCGCACGCTGTGCAATTGGCGAGGAACAGCTTTTGCGCTGCATTTGTGAGCGATTCTGAGAGGAAAGTCCTCGAAGACCGCCTCAGCGCCTATGTTTCCAAGGAACTGCCGTGAAGAGCCGCTCTGGTTGCGCTTCTTCAGGCATCACCGCACAATGAGCAACCCGCTCAACATCCCCTTAGCCGAACGCCTGCGCCCCACTACGCTAGCCGAGGTGATCGGGCAAACCCACCTTTTGGGGCCAGGCAAGCCCCTGCGCACTGCGTTTGAATCCGGCAAGCCGCATTCGATGATTCTCTGGGGGCCGCCCGGCGTAGGCAAGACCACGCTGGCACGCCTGATGGCAACCGGCTTCACCGCGCAATTCATCGCCATTTCCGCCGTGCTAGGCGGGGTGAAAGAAATCCGCGAAGCCGTGGCGCAGGCCGAAGCCGCGCAGTCGATTGGCAAAAGCACCATCCTCTTTGTGGACGAAGTGCATCGCTTCAACAAAGCGCAGCAGGATGCTTTTTTGCCCTACGTCGAGCGTGGCCTCTTCACCTTTATCGGCGCAACGACAGAAAACCCCTCGTTCGAAGTGAATTCGGCCTTGCTCTCGCGCGCCACGGTGTACGTTCTGCAAGCCTTGAGTGCCGACGACATGCGCACCTTGCTCACACGCGCGCAGCAAGTAGCCGGGGTCACGTTTGACGAGGATGCCAGCACCAAGCTTGCCGGTTGGGCTGATGGTGATGCCCGCCGCTTGTTGAACGCGCTCGATGTGCTGACGAACGCTGCGCAGATGCGGGCGCTCAGCGTGATCGACACCGCGTTTCTCGAAGCCACGCTTGGGCAAAACCTGCGCCGCTTCGACAAAGGTGGCGATGCCTTTTACGACCAAATTTCCGCCCTGCATAAATCGGTGCGCGGCTCGAACCCCGATGCTTCGCTCTATTGGTTCGTGCGTATGCTGGACGGCGGTGCCGATCCGCGCTATCTTGCGCGGCGCCTGGTGCGCATGGCGAGCGAAGACATTGGCCTGGCCGATCCGCGGGCGCTGCGCCTGACCCTCGATGCCGCCGAAACTTACGAGCGCCTGGGCTCGCCCGAAGGCGAGCTGGCCCTCGCACAAGCCGTGGTATATCTCGCGGTCGCCGCCAAATCGAACGCGGTGTACGAAGCGTGGAACCAGGCGCGCGCCTTTGTTGCCAAAGACCAGTCACGGCCTGTGCCCGTCCATCTGCGCAATGCGCCCACAAAGCTGATGAAGGAACTCGGATTCGGCAAAGCCTACCGTTATGCGCACGACGAGCCGGATGCTTACGCCGCCGGGGAAGACTATTTTCCCGAAGGCTTTCCGAAAGTCAACTGGTATCAACCCACAGGGCGCGGGCTGGAAGGCAAGATCGCTGAGAAGCTGGCGTGGCTGCGCGAGCTGGATGCCAAAGCAAAGGCGAAGTAGGGCGAGCCGCCAGGGGTGGCAACGCTACTTCAATCCGTACCAAACCCCGCGCCCCATGCCATGTTGTTCCAAGTGGCCGCGCTCGACCAAATTTCGGAAATGCTGTTTCAACGTGTTGCGGCTGGCACCAGTGAGCTTGATCGCATCGCCAATCGTCACCCGCCCATGCTCGCGCGCGAATTCCACGATGTGCAGCGAGTGCACGGGCAGCGCCGCCAGAACGATTTTTTCGCGCGCGACTTTTTTCTCCAGTCGCCTTACCTGCTCGGCGAGTGAGCGCAAAAAAAAGACCAGCCAAGGTTCCCAATCGGGAGCAGCAGTCCGAATCGTGCCTTGGGTTCGCCGCAGGGCGAGGTAGTAGGCTTCCTTGTTCAGTTCGACCACGCTTTCCAGCGAGCTGTAGGGCGCGTAGGCATAGCCCGCTTGAAGCAGCAGCAGGCTGGTTAGCACACGGCTCAAGCGCCCGTTGCCGTCTTGAAACGGGTGAATTTCCAGAAAGGTGACGACAAAGATCGCGATCAAGAGCAGCGGGTGCAACTGCGCTTGCGCGCGCTCGTGATTGAGCCAAGCGACCAATTCACTCATCAGCCGGGGCGTATCAAACGGTGAAGCCGTGGCGAACACGATACCGATCTGCATGCCATTTTCATCAAACGCGGCCACGCTGTTGGAGTTGGTTTTGTAGTGGCCGCGATGCCGCACGTCTTTTTCGCTATGGCGCAGCAGCGTCTGATGCAGTTGCTTGAGGTGGTTTTCGTTAAACGGAATGTCCTGCCATGCCGTGAACACCAAATCCATTAACTCCGCGTAGCCCGCCACCTCCTGCTCATCGCGCGTCTCGAACGACCGAATCGCCAAATTGCCCAGCAGTTTTTCCACCTCACGGTCAGAAAGCTGGCTACCTTCGATGCGGGTGGAAGAGCCAATGCTCTCGATGGTCGCTACGCGGCGCAGTGCAGACAAGCGTTCCGGCGCCAAACGACCCAGCGCCCGCCAAGCACCCTTAAACTCGTCGATGCGCGCGATTAGGGTGAGGATTTCTGGCGTGATTTGGAGGGAGTTGGTTTGGAGCATGTAACCAATAGTACACCCATTTACACCTAATTTAAAGGTGACAAAACTGGATTTCACCAGAAATGCACCCAATAACATCCATTTAGGTCGAATTCTTGGACTCACGACTAAAGAGACTACGGTTGAATAAAATCAACCACATCATCAAAACCCGTCCCAGACAAGCCTCTCCAGCCATCACCCACGAAAAACCAATCCCAGAGCGCTTCTTCAGGCATGTCATACCGAAATTCTCACGCCCGTAGGAAATAGGGGAGGCCAATAGGGCAGACAACCCATACTTGTGTTTCGGTGCCTGACCTGCCCCCCATAAACCGTACCAGTCATTTTTCCAAGAAGTCGATCAACCCGGAGAATGATGGACATGAGAACGAGCAAATACAGCGAAGAGCGGATCATTGGGTTTCTGAGGCAAGCCGAGGCCGGCAGGCCAATCGAGGAATCGGGCGCACACACGGCTTCAGTGATGCCTCCTATTACAAATGGCGTAGCAAGTTCGGTGGCATGGATGTCGGCGAGGCCAGACGACTGCGCGAGCTTGATCTCGAGAACGCCAAGCTCAAGCGCCTGCTGGCCGAAGCGGGTCCGATCTGTTGAATATCTCAGGGTGGCGATGTTTGCCAATTGCTTTTAGGCCAACGCTAAAACCGTCACCGAGCCTGCCGATACCTTGGCATTGCGTCGCGACGACTGCGGTCGAATCACAATTTCCACATCACGGTTCATTCGCGTGATGAGGTGGACCAAGCGCTCGCTGGAGAAGCGCCCAAGCTTGTAGTGTTTGAGTTCCGATACATGAGGCTGTGCCACGCCGAGACGTTTAGCCGTAGCCGCTTGAGTCCCGCCCTCGGCTGCCACCAATTCATTCAAGCGAATTGCGAGCTGCACGCGCAATTGACGCTCTTCGGGGTTGGCCAGACCCAAGTCGGCGAACACATTGCCCGAGCCAGCTTCTACGGTTTCGGCAGGGACTGGTTTTACTTTAGCGCTCATGATTTTCCTCGTAGTGCTTGCGTGCCAATTTGAGTCTGGCGCGAATCAGATCGATATCGGTTTGCGCGGTGCGAATACCACTGGGAGATTTCTTCTGGAAGCAATGCAAGACATAAACGGCTTTGAAAAATTGCACGGTGTACACCGCACGAAAGGTGTCGCCTTGATGGTTTTCCACCAATTCCAGCACACCCAGGCCTTCGCCTTTCCATGGTTTTGCTTGCGGTGGTGTAGCACCTGATTGCACAGCGCCCAGACCATAGCCAAAATCATCAATCACAGCTTCCGGCATTGCCAAAAGGTCTTTTTTGGCTGATCCCACCCAGTGCAATGGTTTTTCCGACGGTCTGAATGGCATGATTTGATTATACCTAATTAGGTATTTATAAGCAACTCTGAGCTCAACCTGATTTTCGTTAATGTCGTGTCGAACTGCCTCGCGCGCGAAACACCGGACGTTAGTGTGACATTACAATGGGTGAATGAAAGCTCTTTCCCTCAAGCTTCTCGATCGGCTGTTTCACGACTTGACACGGCGTACAAGATCCAGTGCTGCCGCGCCAAGCGAATTTGTGTGCCTTGCAGCCGCAGGTGGCCAGGCCGATTCGCAGCCGCAAGCCGATTCTTGCGCCCAGTTAGCAAGCCGCTGGATTGGCAGTGTCGAAGGCCCAGGAGATCTCTCGACCGACCCTAAAAATTTGGCAGGTTTTGGCAAGTGATTCCATTTCTAAATCATTACGATATGTTGTTGCCCCTTCCTGGCTGTGCTAAGCGCACTGTCGTCGTCGGTGCGCCTAATCTCGTAATGAGTTAGAAAAGGAATGAGGTCGTGTGTGGTCGTTGACAAATGGATACTGGTCGCGTTGCGCAACCAGAAAGTCCGCGCCCATGAAAGAGTTGTCGGGTTGATGAACGAATTGCAGCCGTGATCGAAGTCATCACCGTGCGTGGAATTCTGGCCCAGTTAGTCCCGTTATCTTCTGAACACCCCTGCTGACATGCTCGACCTCCAACTCCTCCGTAAAGAAATTGACCCCGTCGTCGCTCGTTTGAAGGCGCGCGGCTTTGATTTTCCGATGAACGATTTCCAGGCGCTCGAAGCGGCGCGCAAATCGGTGCAAACCCGCACCGAAGAGCTGCAGGCCACGCGCAACAGCGCTTCCAAGCGCATCGGGCAGGCGAAGGCCAAGGGTGAAAACGTCGAAGCCATCATGGCCGAAGTGGCCGGACTTGGCGATGAACTGAAGGCTTCTGAAGTCAAGCTCGCGCAGATTCAGGAGCAAATGGCGGCGCTCTTGCTCGACGTGCCCAATACGCCGCACGAGAGCGTGCCGCCGGGCAAAAGCGCCGACGACAATCTGGAAGTGCGCCGCTGGGGCACGCCGCGTGCGTTTGATTTTGCGGTGAAAGACCATTTGGATGTCGGCGCAGCGGTGGCGGGGCTGGATTTTGAAGCCGCCGCCAAGCTCTCGGGAGCGCGCTTTGCCGTGCTGCGCGGTGGCGTGGCGCGTTTGCACCGCGCGTTGGCGGCCTTCATGCTCGATACCCAGACGCAAAAGCATGGCTATCTCGAACATTACACACCCTATCTCGTCAACGCCGAAACCTTGCAGGGCACGGGGCAGTTGCCCAAATTCAAGGACGATCTTTTTTCGGTGAAAAAAGGCGGCGCAGGGGCGGACGAGGCAGAGTTGTATTTGATTCCGACTTCCGAAGTGTCGCTGACCAACTTGGTGCGTGGCGACATCTTGGAGGCCAAGCAACTGCCGATGCGTCTGACTGCGCACACGCCGTGCTTTCGCTCCGAAGCGGGTAGTTACGGCAAAGACACACGCGGCTTTATCCGCCAGCACCAGTTCGATAAAGTGGAAATGGTGCAGATCGCGCATCCCGACACGTCATACCAGGCGCTTGAAGAAATGGTCGGGCATGCCGAGGCGATTCTCCAGGCGCTTGAATTGCCCTACCGGGTGTTGCTGCTGTGTACCGGCGACATGGGCTTTGGTGCGGCCAAAACCTATGACCTTGAAGTGTGGCTGCCTGCACAAAACACTTACCGCGAAATTTCGTCGTGCTCGAATTGCGAGAGCTTTCAAGCGCGGCGCATGCAAACCCGCTATCGGGATGAAAAAGGCAAACCGCAGTTAGTACACACTCTCAACGGTTCCGGCTTGGCGGTTGGGCGCACGCTGGTGGCGGTGCTGGAAAATTATCAAAACGCCGACGCCAGCGTGACGATTCCCCAAGCCTTGCAGCCTTACATGGGTGGCCTGACGAGAATCGCGGCGGCCTGAAGAAGCAATACAGATAAGGGTCTTCAAGCCATGTATTCCAAAAGCCAATACTGGAAAGCTTCTTGGGGCAATGCCTTGCGCGCATTGCTATTGCCCTTGCTGCTGCTTGCCGCCACCGGGCAGGCGTTTGCCCAAGACCCGCAGGCCGAGCGCATGCGCGCCGCGTTTGAGGCATGGCTCAAGGAGCAGGGCTTTGCCAATGGCGCGCTGGTGGTGATGCGCGGTGACGCGGCGATCGGGAGCTATGGCTTTGGCAACCGCACGGCGAATGCTGCCGTGCCTGTGGCCAGCTTGACCAAGGCGATTACCGGGGCGTGCGTGGCGCAGTTGATTGATGCGGGCAAGCTGCGGCTGGAAGACCGGATGGCCGAACTCCTGAAATCCATTTTTGCCAAGGAAGGCGAGCCTGAAGACCCGCGTTTTGCGCAAGTCACGCTCGCGCACTTGCTGAGCAACCGTTCTGGCTTTACCGAGCGCGACAACATGACGGTGGGCCAGGGCTTGGCGCGCCACTTGATGTCGTATTCCGCGCGCGAAAAGCGCTCGGCTGAGTTGATCGCCAAGCTCCCGTCGATCAAGCTCGACTTTGCGCCCGGCGCGCGCTACCACTATCAAAACATCAATTGGTTAGCGCTGGGGCTGATTGTCGAAAGCGTGACCAAACGACCCTACGAGGATTACTGTAGCGAGATCGTGCTGCAAGCGCAGGGCTTGAGCAAAACCGGCCTAAACCCGGACTGGGCGGTCATGGCGGCGTATGGCGGCTGGAAGATCTCGGCCGAGGAATATGCAAAGTTCGCTGCCGCCAATTTGGCCACGATGCGCCAACGCAATGGCCCCGCTTGGACCTGGCTGCAAGTGCGCGACGACAAAGGTACCGATTCCACCAACCGCGTCGCCAATGCCCCCTTCTACGCTTTCGGCATGAATCTGCGCGCCCAGCCGGAAGGCGGTTACAACGCATTTCACAGCGGCAGCTGGAGTTTCAACCTGCGCGGCGGGCGTGACGGCGAGTTGTACGGCCTGTTTGGCAGCTATTTTGTCGCTTACGCCAACGGTATTACTTTCGTTGCCAACTACGAAGGCGTACCCAAGGTGGTCGGTACGCTGGACCGGGCCATGAGCGCGGCGATGCGGGGCGCGAACTGACACGAACTTTCCACTCTCTGGCCAACTGAATCATAGATAAAATGCGATAATTTCCCCTATATTTAGCAAATAAATGCGTTTAGCAACTCGGGGGAGTTCGCATGAAAGTTACTTTTCACCAACTGTTGGTCTTTGAAACCGTGGCGCGGCGTCTGAGTTTTACGCGCGCGGCCGAAGAGATGGGCTTGGCCCAGCCGACCATTTCCGCCCAGGTGCGGCAATTGAGTAACGAAGTCGGCATGCCACTCTTTGAGCAGATCGGCAAAACCATTTCGCTCACCGATGCTGGGAACGAATTGCTTGAAACCACGCGAACCGTGTTCGACCAGTGGGCGCGCTTCGAGATGAAAATCGCCGACATGCATGGCCTGAAACAGGGCCACCTGCGTCTGGCGTGTGTGACCACGGCAAAGTATTTCGTGCCTGAGATTCTCGGCAAGTTTTGCGCGCTTTACCCGGACATTGAGGTTTCGCTCGAAATCGCCAATCGGGCCGCGTTGATCGAGCGCCTGCGCGGCAATCTCGACGATCTCACCGTGATGATGCTGCCGCCGGAAGAGCTCGATGTCGAGAAATCCCCGTTTATGAGCAACCCACTGGTGGTGGTGGCTCCTTTGCATCATCCGTTAGTGGGCTTGAAGCATTTGCCGCTGCAGCGCTTGCAGCGCGAACGCTTTGTGCTGCGGGAAACCGGCTCGGGCACACGGCTGCGGGCTCAGAGCGCGTTTGACGAAGCCAAGTTTGAACCAGCGATTCGCATGCAGTTGGGCACCAATGAGGCGATCAAGCACGCGGTCGCGGCCGGTCTGGGGCTTTCAGTCCTGTCGCGCCACTCGTTGCACGCGGACCCGTCCGTCGACGGGATTGCCACTCTGGATGTGGCGGGCTTTCCCTTGGCGGATGACTGGTATGTGGTCTATCCGCGCGGCAAGCGTCTTTCGACCGTGGGTCAGGCTTTCTACGATTTCCTGCGCAGCACCTCGCCGCAGGCCAAATTGGTTGATAGTCCATAAAATAAGATGATGATTGAGATAATCATTGACATATTAGATTTTTGCTCTCAGAATGAAGTTGTCGTTCCGAAAAATGCATGGATTTCTGCAAAAAGTTTGGCAAGCAGACCACTAATTTCAAGGCACGACCAGCAAGGGGAGTAGCTTCTGCGATCTGCGCCAAGTAGGGATGCGGTTCAGAGAGTGGCGAGCGGTCCGTCAAGACGAAATGTTGCAGGTATTTTTGGCGATAGTGGGCGCTCAAACACAGCCAACGCAGCATTTCCGGGCCGTTTCCTTGGGGTTCCACCGCGTGGTCAGCCGTTTCGGGCCGCCGGACTCCAAGCAAGCGAGACTTTGGTGAATTTTCCCCACCCTTTCTGGAGTTCATCATGCCTGATATCTTTTCATCTACATTTCTCTATGCACTTGGGGCGATCATACTGATTGACCTTGTGCTTGCGGGCGACAACGCCCTAGTGATCGCAATGGCGGCGCGTAACTTGCCCGACCACCTGCGCAAACAAGCCATTCTCTGGGGTACCTTTGGCGCGATCGCCGTGCGTGCGGTGATGACCTTTGCGGTGGTCTGGTTGTTGCAGATTCCGGGACTGTTGGCGATTGGCGGGATCGCGTTGGTTTGGATTGCGGTACGTCTCTTGGCACCGAAGTCGGATGACGCGCACAACTTGGCCGCAGATGTCGGCTTTTGGGGCGCGATGAAAACGATCGTGATCGCTGATGCGGTGATGGGTGTCGACAATGTGCTGGCCGTCGCTGGTGCGGCGCATGGCAGCTATCTGCTGGTCATTTTGGGCCTTCTGATTAGCATTCCGATTGTGGTGTGGGGTAGCAGCATTGTTCTGAAGCTGATTGACCGCTTTCCGGCGATTATTTATCTGGGCGCGCTGGTGCTTGCTCTGACCGCTGCGAAGATGATCGTCAGCGAGCCGATGGTGGCTGAGTACCTCGGCGATATCACCGGTTTGAACTGGATCATCTACGCGGCGGCAGTCGGTTTGACGCTTGGGATGGGACACTGGCTCAATCAACGCAAATCCGGCGCTGGCCTGGAGTCGTCAGTGCAAACTTCGCTGAATGCAGTTTTGCCTGCTTCTGATTTGGCTGCGGCTGCGCTCTCGCGGATTCTGGTTCCGGTGGATACTTCGCCGTCCGCTCAAGCAGCGGTGGCACACGTGTTGCGCCGGGCACCACGCGATGCCCAAGGCCGCATTGCGGCCGAAATCCACTTGGTGCACGTTCTCCCACGCTTGACCCGTAACACGACGCGCTTTTTGACCACGGCGATGCGCGCCCAATACAAAGATACCCGCACGGTAGCCGCGATTGCACCGTATCAAGCCCGTCTCGAAGCGGCTGGTGCCACTGTGGTAGTCCATGTGCCCAAAACGCGGGACGCGGCCGGTGAAATTGCTGAGATCGCCCGTCGCATTCGTGCGGACCATATTGTCATGTCGACCCGCCGCAGCGACGCGATGGTGCGCTGGATCACCGGTTCGCTGGCAAGTCGCGTGATTGACCGCGCCGATGTGCCGGTGGAAGTGGTCGTATCTGGGCAGATTCCGAAATGGCGGCGTGTCGGGATCCCGGTGGGTTTGGGTGTGATGGTCGTCGCGTTGGCGTGGGATTGAGCGGTAACCGGCAAAAGAAAAAGCCCACTCCGGTGGGCTTTTTTCATTCGGAGCATGCCTGAAGACATTTATCCAGAGTGCCTCTTCAGGCATTGTTGATGCAGAAAATCAGGCTGCGTAGGGGTTGCTCAAACTGCCGATGCCCTCAATCGTGACAGTGACCACTTGCCCTGGCTTCATCGTGCCAGCGCCCACCGAAGTGCCACACGCCACCACGTCGCCGGGTTCGAGGGTCATGTCTTGTGAGATCAGCGAGACCAGTTTGGCGGGCTGAAATACCATGTCGCTAACCGGGTAGTTTTGCCGTTCTTGAGTTTCGCCGTTGGTTGCTAGCGTGACTTTGATCGACAGCTTGGATAAATCCAGCCCGGTGGCAATCGCTGGCCCCAAAGGGCAAAAGGTGTCGAAGCTTTTGGCGCGGCTCCATTGGTCGAAGCTCGGGTCGCGCTTGAGCAAGTCCACCGCAGTGACATCGTTGATGCAGGTAACGCCAAAAATGCTGGCAGCAGCTTCTGCCTCGCTCACCGCGCGGCAGGTTTTGCCGATCACCAAGCCCAGCTCACCCTCGTAAATCACCTTGCCTTCAAAGTGCGCGGGCTTGCGAATTTGCGCACCCGGCCCGATCACGGAAGAGGGCGATTTCAAAAAGTAAAGCGGCTCTTTGGGCACGGATTGCCCCAGCTTGGCGGCGAGCGCGTGAAACTGGTTCCAGAGCGCGACAATCTTGCCGGGTTTGAGCGGCGCTTCCAGCGTGACTTCGCTAAGCGCAAAGTGCTGCTTGGTGTCAGAAGGGCTGCTGAACAAATCGCCTTTTTGGACGATCACCGAGTCGCCTTCAAGGCGGCCCAAGGCGGATTTGGAATTGTGGGTGAAGCGAACGTAGAGCATGCGTGTGGTTTCAGTCAGTCAAAAAAAAGCGGGTATTAGTCAATTGGTGCGCAGCGCGGCGGCCACTTCGCCCACCAGCGCGGGCCCTCGGTAAACCAAGCCGGTATAGAACTGCACCAGCGCGGCTCCTGCATCCATTTTGGATTTGGCATCAGCCCCAGACATGATGCCGCCCACGCCGATGATCGGTAGCGCGCCGTCCAGATAGTGTGCCAAGCGGCGTACCACGTGGTTTGAGGCTTCGAGCACGGGAGCGCCCGAAAGGCCGCCAGTTTCATCGCCATGCGCCATGCCAGCTACGGCGGCGCGAGAAATGGTGGTGTTGGCGGCGGTGACAGCATCGAGTTGGTGTTTGACCAGCAGCTTGGCGATGCCCTCAATCTGCCCTTCTTCAAGATCGGGCGCAATCTTCACTGACAGCGGGACCAGCTTGCCGTACTTTTGTGCCAGCTCGGCTTGCTTGATTTTCATCACTTTGAGCAGCGGTGAAAGCTCGCTCTCGTCTTGCAATTGACGCAGGTTTTTGGTGTTGGGCGAAGAAATATTGATGGTCGCAAACTGCGCGTACGGGTAAATTTTTTCGTAGCAAATCAGGTAGTCGTCGGTCGCGTTTTCGAGCGGGGTGTCGAAGTTCTTGCCCAGGTTCACACCGACCACGCCGCCGTAGCCATGGCCTTGCAGACGCTGCACAAGTTGGTCCACGCCTTGATTGTTGAAACCTAAGCGGTTGATGATGGCATGGGCGGCGGGCAGCCGAAACATGCGCGGCTGCGGGTTACCCGGCTGCGGGCGCGGTGTTACCCCGCCCAATTCGAGAAAGCCGAAGCCCAAAGCCCCAAAACCTTCAATACACTCCCCGTTTTTGTCGGCCCCGGCCGCCAGCCCCACCGGGTTGGCGAAGCGGATTCCCATGACGGTACGCGGGTCGTCTGGCACGCGCGGGTAGGCGAAGCGCGAAACGCCCGCGCAAGCCTGCGCTTGCAGGGTTTTGAGGGTGAGGGCGTGGGCAGCTTCAGGCCCCAGCTTGAAGAGCGCCGTACGTGCCAGCGGATAGGCCGCGCCCAAGAGTTTGTCTAAAACCATTTGGAAGTATTGGTTGGTTTGAAAGCCGCGAGTTGGTCGAGCAGAGGGTGAATTTCGGTACCCACCAGAATCGTCGCGGTTTGCGCGCGCGGCACGTAGCCGCCTTGCACCATCGATTCGATCATCTCTAGCAGTGGCGTAAAAAAGCCTGCGACATTGAGAATGCCGATGGGTTTAATCGCCGCATCGGGAAAACCTGCCAACTGGTTGCGGCTCCACATGTCGAACAGTTCTTCGAGCGTGCCCACGCCGCCTGGCAGGATGAAAAACGCATCGGAGAGTTCTGCCATGCGGTCTTTGCGCACGGCCATGTCGCGCACCACATCACAGACCTGAATGCGCTTGTGCATCAGCTCTTTGTCGCGCAGAAACTCGGTAATCACGCCGTGTACCCGGCCACCCGCATCGAGTGTGGCATCGGCCACCGTGCCCATCATGCCGCGATGCCCGCCGCCGTAGACCAGCTCAAGCGAGCGCTGGCCTAAGGCCGCACCGGTGTCGCGGGCGGCGGTGGAAAATTCGGGGCGACTGCCGGGGTTGGAGCCGCAAAATACACAGACTGATTTCATCGACCACATTCTACTTTTGCTGGCATGCAATTTGCGTTTCGCTAGAATTATGAGTGCTGCAAACTCAGGTCCGGTTTGCTGCCTCACAATACCTAAAAAGCTTCACCAACCAAAGGAAAACTTCGATGAAATCCCGCATTAATTTGGTGCGCCGCGCATTGCTCGCGCTCACCGCCAGTGCAGGCCTGCTGGCAGCCCCGGCCTTCGCGCAAACCAAAATCAAGTTCACGCTTGATTGGCGCTTCGAAGGCCCTTCTGCCCTATTTTTAAACTCGATTGCTAAAGGCTATTTCAAAGCTGAGGGCTTGGACGTAACAATCGACTCGGGCACCGGCTCAGGCGCTGCCGTGAACCGGGTGGCCACTGGTGCTTACGATATGGGCTTTGCCGATATTTCGGCGCTGATTGAGTTTGTTGGCAACAATCCGGGCGCAGCGGTTAAGCCAACCGCGATTTACATGGTGTACGAAACCACGCCCGCCGCAGTGTTCAGCTTGAAAAAGAACAACTTCAAGTCGATCAAAGACCTACAGGGCAAGACCATGGGTGCGCCAGTGTTCGATGCGGGCCGCAAAGCCTTCCCGATGGTGGTGAAAGCCAACGGCATGGACGCTTCCAAAATCACCTGGAAAACCATGGACCCGCCCCTGCGTGAAACCATGCTGCAGCGCGGCGATGTGGACGCGATCACCGGCTTCACCTTCACCAGCCTGATCGGCCTGATCTCGCGCGGCGTGAAGGAAGAAGACGTCACCATGTGGAAATACAGCGACTTGGGCGTGCAGCTCTACGGTAACGCCGTAATCGTGGCTCCGAAGTTTGCGCAAGAAAACCCCAAGGCCGTGGCAGGCTTCATCCGCGCCTTGAACAAAGGCATGAAAGAGGTGATTGCCAACCCCGAAGCGCATATCAAGCTGGTCAAAGAGCGCGACCCTCTCGTGGTTGAAGCCACCGAGCTGCGCAAGCTCAAAATGGCAATTGAATTTGTCAACACGCCAGTACACCGTGCCAGCGGCTTGGGGGTTATCAACAAGCTGCGCCTGGACAACACGGTCGATCAAGTCTCGGCAGCCTATGGCCTGAAAAATGTAGTGAGCGCTGATTCGATCTTCAACTCCAGCTTCTTGCCACCAGCGGCGGAGCGGGTTTTGCCCTGATCGCCTTGGGTCAAGTTGAAAGCGCTGCAAGCGCGTGGTACGAAAGATCGCGCCGTGACTGTAAAGTCCGGCGCGATTTTTTTTGAGATCGACTGCGCTGCTTGAAAGACTTATTCCATTTCTAAATCATTACGAGATTAGGCGCACCGACGACGACACTGCTGCTAGCACGGCTAGGAAGGTGCAACAACATATCGTAATGATTTAGAAATGGAATTACGGGCCAGCGGCCCGCCCGCCCCAGCGCTCAACTACTGTAAATCCTCGCCCAATTTCTTCCTGCAACCACTTTGCGCCAAACAAATATGAAAACCGCCAGTCCCCGCACCCGTGAGATCATCCCCTCGTTTGGCCTGGGCACGTGGCGCATGGGCGAAGCGGCCAGTCAACGCGCGCGCGAAGTTGCGGCCGTGCGCTACGCGATCGAACTGGGCTATCGCTTGATCGACACCGCCGAAATGTATGGCGAGGGCGGGGCCGAAGAGGTGATCGGCATGGCCTTGCGGGGTCTCGCCGAGCGCCCCTTTATCGTGAGCAAGGTGTATCCGCAAAATGCCACTGCCAAGGGTGTGCTGGCCGCTTGCGAGCGCAGCCGCACGCGCTTAGGCGTGGACTGCATCGATTTGTATCTGCTGCACTGGCGCGGCGGCGTGCCCTTGGCAGAAACCGTTGAGGCCTTTGAAAAACTCTGCGCCGCCGGGCGAATTCGCCAATGGGGCGTAAGCAATTTTGATGTGGATGACATGCTTGAGCTGCTGGCGGCCGGCGGCGTAAATTGCGCTGCCAATCAGATTTACTACTCCGCCAGTCAACGCGGCCCAGAGGTCGCGCTGCTCCCGTGGCTGTGCGAACGCCAGATTCCTGCGATGGCGTATAGCCCGGTGGATCAAGGCGCATTGGCGAACGATGCCACTTTCGCGCGCATCGGTGCATGCCACGGTGCGAGCGCAGTCCAGGCAGCACTCGCCTGGGCACTGGCGCAGCCCAGCATGGTGGTGATCCCGAAAGCGGTGCGGCACGCACATCTCGAAGAAAACTATCGGGCGCAGGCAATCAAGCTCACCGCAGATGATTTTGCGGCAATCGAGCAAGCCTTCCCGCGCCCCACCAGTAAACGCGCCTTGGCAATGTTGTAGATTCCGCCTTGAGCGCAATTGCGCCGCCTAAACTGCATTGAACCTCAACCAAAGGAGCGAGCAAAATCTCATGGACACCAATCCCAATATTGAAAATGCCATCGCGCAAGTGGTGCAAGCTGGAGGCGTGCAAATCGCTGCGGCGCGCACCGCCTCGGTCGCCAGTGCGATCACCGGCCAACTCAAGGTAGAGCAGGCAGCCACGCGCGGCTTGCCGTTTGAGCTTGAGCCTTCAGCGTTTCAAGCCGTTTTGCATCAAGGAGCTTGAGAATGACTCAGATTACTCACCTGAGCGCCAGTGTGCTCGCGCACGCGATTGCGACTAAAAAAATCTCCGCCACGGAGGCGATGCAGGCAACGTTGACGGCCGCCGAGTGCGCCAAGGCCGCTCACAACTCCTTTCTGCGCATCGACCATCAAGCAGCCCTGCACCAAGCCAGCGCGGTCGATAGCGCGATTGCGCGCGGCGAACGCTTAGGCCCGTTGGCTGGTGTGCCAATGGCCCACAAAGACATGTATTACCGCGAGGGTGTCGCCTCTTCGTGCGGCTCAAAAATCACGCTGGATCGGCCCGCCCCGGCAACGGCTACTGCGCTCAAGCGCCTTGACGCAGCGGGCGCAGTGCAGTTCGGCGTGCTCAACATGACCGAGTTCGCCTACGGCCCGGTAGGTCACAACTATCACCACGGGCATTGCCGCAACGCCTGGAATGCGGACTACATCACCGGTGGCTCATCATCCGGCTCGGGTTCATCCACTGCCGCACGCGCCAATTTTGCCGCGTTGGGGTCAGACACCGGCGGCTCAATCCGCCTGCCAGCGCACTTCAATGGTGTGGTCGGCATCAAGCCCACCTACGGTCGGGTCTCGCGTTTTGGGGCGATGCCACTCTCGACTTCGATGGACACTGTGGGCCCATTGGCCCGCACGGTCGAAGACGTGGCCTTGGTGTTTCAAGCCATCGCCGGGCATGACCCACAGGATGCCACCTGCTCCACCATGCCAGTGCCCAATTATCTGGCCGCGCTCAAGCGCCCGGTTAAGGGCATGCGCATCGGCGTACCCACGTCCTTCTTCTATGACAACTGCGAAGCGGGCGTTGAAAAGCTGGTACGCGCCAGTCTCGAGGTGTATCGCGCCTTGGGGTGTGAAATCGTCGAGGTGAAACTGCCTGACATGGAGGCTTGGAACTTGGCCGGGGTTGCAGTGATCGCCGCAGAAGCCGCCGCCCACCACGCCAACTGGCTGCGCGAGCGCCCGCAAGATTATTCCGATCAGGTCAAAGCTCGGCTTGAAATTGGCGCAGCCGTGACCGCCACGCAATACATCAACGCCCTGCGGCTCAAAGCCCACGCCTTGCACGTGTGGCTGGAGCAGGTGATGAGTCAAGTGGATGCGCTGCATGCGCCGGTCGTCAGTTTCGCTACGCCGACGATTGCCGAAACCGATGTCGGCGGCGGTGCACGCATGGCCGAGGTGCTCAGCATGGCTACCCGCCTGATGCGCCCGATCAACTATCTGGGCCTGCCCTCGCTTGCCGTACCCTGTGGCTTTCAGGCGCATGGGCTGCCTTGCGGATTTCAGATGATTGGCAGGCCGTTTGCCGAAGGCACGCTATTCGCCCTAGGGGCGGCTTATCAGAGCGCAACCGATTGGCATACCAAGGTGCCAGCCAGTTTCTGACGGCAGCGTTTCAGGCCGGCTTGAGAGCGCGATAAAAATAGGTCGTGTCGCACGAGCCGCCGTGCGGCAAGAGCGCATAGCCCGGAATTACGCCGCAGCGCTGCCAGCCCTGTCGCGCATAGAGACGCTCGGCATCGGCGCTGGCGGTATCGAGCACGAGCAGGGTTTTGCCGGCCGCGAGAGCAACCTCTTCCGCCGCCTGCATCAGCGCCGCACCCAAACCTCGCCGCCGCGCGCGGCGATGCACGAGCATCTTCGCCAGATCTGCGCGGTGTGGCTGGTTTTCGGGTTGCTCCAGGATGAGTTGTACCGTGCCTACGATGCCGCCCGCATCTTCGGCCACCAGCAAGGCGCGCTCGCCCCGCGCGGCGGCGGCGGCTACACCGCGCCAAAAGGTGAGCGCGGTTTCGTGCGAAAGCGGCAGCATAAAGCTCACCGAAGCGCCGCCTTCGACCACATCAATCAGCAATTGTGCGAGTGCTTCGAGTTGCGAGGCGCTGGGGTTATCAAGGCGACGGACGGCGCTGGTTTGCATGGGGAATTTGACGGATGTGGGATGAAGAAGGCCGTCCAGAAAGCGTCTTCAGGTGGTGTGCCCTGAAGACGCTGATCCAGCGCGCTTCTTCGGAAACTAGAGGACTAGTGCATCAATCGTGCCAGCCGCGTGGAGCTCGCCGGATTGACCGCGCCTATCGGCACGCGCCCAGCCAACAGTTCACGGGCCTGCGCGACGGTTTCAAGCGCCTGGTGCTCGATGGCCGGTGGCGTTAAGCCCGCCAAATGCGGCGTGGCGATCACCTTGGGGTGGCGCGCCAGCGCGGGTGAAGGCATCTGATCGGGCGCGCGGCCTACGTCCATCGCGCAGCCTGCCAAACTGCCAGTGTCGAGCGCTTGCAGCAGCGCCGCTTCGTCCACCAGGTTGCCACGCGAAGGGTTGATAAAAAACGCGCCCGGCTTCATCTGCGTAAAGGCGGCGTGGTTCATCAAGTTCTCGGTTTCTTCGGTCGCCACCGCCAGGCACACCACGTAATCAGCTTGGTGCAACAGTTGGTCGAGCGGTACGGCAGTGAGTCCAGCATCGTCAGTTGCGGCGTAAGGGTCGGTCACCAGAACGCGCAGGCCAAACGGCAGGGCGAGCTTGACCAAGTAGCGGCTGATTTGCCCGTAGCCGATGATGCCCAGCGTGGCCCCGCGCAGTTCGCGGCCCATCGGCGCGGTTGGCACTTGGCCTGCGTGATAGGCCGCAGCCATGGCGCTGATGCTGCGCGAGAGATCGATCATCGCGCCGATCACCCACTCTGCCACCGAGGTGATAAATCCCGCGCTGGCTTGGGTGACGAGGATGCCCTGCGCACTCGCAGCAGCGACATCGATGTTGCGGATGTCGATCGCGCAGCGTGAGAACACGGCCACGTCGGGCAGGCGCTGGAGCAATTCGGCCGGGCAAGCGGTTTGGCGGTACGAGATGACGATGGCGCAGCCGCGCGCCGCTTCAGCCAATTCATCAATGGTGAATTCACGCGCGAGCGGGTTCAAGCGGACTTCGGCAATTTCACTTAAGGTCGCCAAAGCGCGCTCGCCGTAATATTTTTCCCGCGCTTCGGGCGGGTGGGTGAGGAGGATTCGCTGCATCGGGTTCACGGCCCGTTAATCCGCCAGTGCCTGATACGTGAGCGTGCGCATCAGCGCGCGGTAGTGCCGTCGTAAATCCGGCGCACACAGCATCAGGATGCCGATCAACTCTTCGGCGGGGTCGATCCAAAAGTAAGTGCCAAACACGCCCGACCAGTAGTAGTCGCCCACTGACCCCGGTGCAGGGTTGCGCCCGGCTTCCTTGCGTACGCAAAACCCCAAACCAAAGCCTTGGCCGAATTCAGGCAGCGGTGCGGATTCCTCAAACTGCGCGCGCGCCGTGCTGGCGTAGGCAATGCCCGGTGGCAGATGGTCGCTTGCCATCAAGGCGACGGTTTTGCGCGACAGCAGGCGCTCGCCCGGCGTTCCAGCGATCACGCCACCATTGAGCAGCATTTGCGCAAAGCGCCAGTAGTCGGGCGCGGTGGAAACCATGCCCCCGCCGCCGGAAAGAAAGTTGGGCCGTACCGTCAGCGTGCGCGACATCGGCGGCGCGCCTGAACTGCCGTGCAGGAGTGGCTCAGCGAGCCGATGAATCTGCGATTCTGGAATCACAAAGCCAGTGTCTTTCATCCCCAAAGGCCCGGTAATACGGGTCGAGATAAATTGGTCGAGTGGCATGCCGGACACCACTTCAACAATGCAGCCCAGCACGTCGGTAGACATGCCGTAATCCCACACTTCACCGGGGTGGAATTGCAGCGGCAGTTGTGAGAGTTTGGTGATGAATTGCGCCATGCTTTGTGTGGGGTTCATCACGTCAGCTGCGCGATAAGCCGCCTTGACCAGCGAATCGCCAAAGATGCCATAGGTCAGGCCCGAGGTGTGGCGCAGCAAGTCTTGCACGGTTGGCTCGCGGCGCGGGGCTTCGAGTTTTAGGCTGGGCTTACCCGCGCTGTCGCTCACTTCAACGCCGACCTGCACATTTTTCATTTCAGGCAGATAGGTCGAGATCGGGTTGACGAGGCGTACGCGCCCCTCTTCGACCAGCATCATGATCGCCACCGAGACCATCGGCTTGGTCATCGAGGCGATTCGAAAAATCGAATCGGTGGCCATTTGGCTGCCGGCTTCGCGATTGCTGCTACCGAAGGCATCGAGATACGCGATCTCGCCACGGCGCGCGATCAACGTGACCGCGCCAGGGATGCTGCCTTTGGCGACATCGGCTTCGAGAGTGGATTGCAGACGGGCGGTGCGGGAGGGGGAGAGCAGGGCGGGGTTGGCGGGTGTGCGCATGGTTTGGGTTGAGAGCGGGTTGAATGAATCGGTGATCTTGCTACAAAATTCAATAGCGTCCAAGCATGTGCGCCCTCATTGCACCGAACCCTGGCAAGAATCCAGCGGGTGTCGCGAACTCGCGTCGGCATCGATCAAGCGGCAGTCTGGATTCCCGCTGAGCGCGGGAATGACGGCGCGAGAAGCGTGGTTTTTGCCGTTGTCTGACTCCAGCGGTGCCCGCAACTACCCGCAGCCGCGCCGCTCCGCCCGCAGCGGAACCCGGCCACTGGCGAAGCCACCGCGCGACTCTTCGGCCTCGCGCGCGGTTTGCGCTTGCAGCTCGCACAGGCGAGCATCGACGATGGAGAGCTCGTAAAAATCGCCATCACCGGCACGCCGCGCAATTTGCAGCTGCTCAATCGCAGCGGGCAGCGCGCCGCTTAGGGCATAGGCTTCCGCCAGCGCGCGATGTGCGGCGGTGCGCCGCCCGAGTGCGCCCAGGCTCTTGGCGTGCAATTCGTAGAGGCGCGGGTCTTGGCGATGCAAGGTGAGTTTGTCGCGCAGAAAATTGGCTACTTCGGCGTGCGCGCCCTGGCCTTGTTTGGCTTCGAGCAAGGCGTAGCCCAAGGCACGTGAATCCGGAAAGCGCTTGGTGCTTTGCTCCAATAGTGCCGTGGCAGCAGTGCTATTGCCTTCAGCCAGCAACAGCTTGGCGCGCAAGTGGTCAACCATCGCGCTGGGGGATTTCTCTGCGATCGCGTTGGCTACCGCGCGGGCGGCAGGTACATCGCGCTGCAGCAAATGGGTGTGGGCCAGGCCAAAGCGCAGCGCGCTGGCGAGGCGCGGGTCATTGGCGCGCTCGCGCAGCAGTTGGTTAAAGAGCG
The DNA here is from genome assembly GCA_031362865.1 of Burkholderiales bacterium. Lineage (GTDB taxonomy): Bacteria > Pseudomonadota > Gammaproteobacteria > Burkholderiales > JAEUOS01 > JANLTH01. Next base: position 37,183 of record JANLTH010000182.1, read on the forward strand.
TGACCGTCTCGCGCAGGCCTTGCGCTGAAATGTCGCTCAAAGCGCGCAGCTTGGCGCGGGCAAAGTGAAAGTCGAGCGAGTCTTCGCGCTGCCGGTAGCGCGCTTCGCGCACCCGCGCTTGCAGGTCGGCGATGCGCTCGCTGGTTACCGGGTGGCTGCGCAGGTAGATCGGCGCATTCGTGTCGTACACCGTGGTGGCGCGCTGCATACGCTGAAAAAAACTCACGGCGGCATTGGCATCGAAGCCTGCCGCCACCAAAGTTTGAATGCCGACCCGATCAGCTTCACGTTCGAAGTCGCGCGAGGCGGCGAGTTGCGCTTGAACCTGCGCCGCTTCGCTGCCCACCACCACGGCTTGGGCCGCGTCCGGGTTGGAGCGTGCCGCCAAAATCGCCAATGCCAAGGCTGCCAGTGAAAGCGCCGAGTTACGCTCCGATTTGGCAATGCCACGCGCCAAATGCTTTTGCGTCAGGTGACCGATTTCGTGGGCGATCACGCTGGCAGCTTCAGCTTCGTTTTCTGCCGCGAGAAGCAAGCCGGAGTTCACGCCGATGTAACCGCCGATCATCGCGAAAGCGTTAATCGACGAATCTTGCAACAGGAAATACTCAATGTCGGGGCGCGATTCAACTGTGCCCGGCGGAATCGCGGCCACCAGCCGCGCACCCAAACCCGCCACGTATTCGACCAATTCCGGGTCGTCCATGAAGGAGCGCTCGCGGCGTAGTTGGCGGTAGTACTGCTCGCCAATCTTGCGTTCCAGCGCTGGAGAAAGCACATCGGCCGAATCGTCACCCAAGCTGGGCAGGTTGATCGGCTGGCGCGCTTGAGCCAAGGCTGGCGCGTGCAGCGCGGCGGGCAGGGCCAGTGTGAGTGCCAGCACGGCGCTTAAAGCCTTGGTGGTGCGTTTGCAGTAAGCGGAAAATCGGCGCATCTGTCTATGATACCGTTGGCTTGATGAAGTTCACTGCGCCGGTTTTGTGCTTTTTGTAATCAATCGTAGACCTCATCATTGTCACTATTACCTCCATCTCCATCGCCATGACCGAACCTTTGCCAGCGCCTGCCTCCCCACTCACGCACTTCGACCGCCATGGCCAGGCGCATATGGTCGATGTGGGCGGCAAAGCCGAAACGCAGCGCGTTGCAGTGGCGCGCGGCACCATCACAATGCAGCCCGACACGCTGGCGCTGATTCAAGCCGGTTCCGCCAAAAAAGGCGATGTGCTGGGGATTGCGCGCATCGCGGCGATTCAGGCGGCAAAAAAAACGTCTGACCTGATTCCGCTGTGTCACCCTTTGGCACTGACCAAGGTGGCGATTGAGTTTGAGATTGATGCCGCCAACCACGCCGTGCATTGCGCCGCCACGGTCGAAACCTTCGGGCGCACTGGGGTAGAAATGGAGGCGCTGACCGCCGTCGCTGCGGGGCTGCTGACGGTGTACGACATGGTCAAAGCGGTGGATCGCGGCATGACGATTTGCGAGATCGGCCTGCACACCAAAACCGGCGGAAAATCGGGCGTTTGGCAGCGTTAGTCGATTCTAATCACTGCTCGAAGAGCCGCTCTGGGATTGGCTCTTCAGGCGTTCTAGCAGAGCGGGCAAAAGCGCCCCACTGGCCCCGCGCAAGGCTAGATCTGCGTGCGCAGTCAACGGTGTGTCGTCTGCGTTGATCTCGATCACCAGGGCACCGGCTGCTTTCGCGTCGTGCGGCAATTGCGCTGCTGGGTACACCTGGCTTGAGGTACCGATGCTCAAAAACACGTCGCATTCGCCCGCAGCGCGCCCTGCGGCCTGAATCGTCTTCAGCGGCAGCATTTCACCGAACCACACCACATCGGGCCGCACGCTCGACTTGCCGCACGGGCAGGGCGGCGGTGAGGCCAGCGGCAGGGTGTCGAAAATATCAGAGGGAATTACTTTTTCGCACTCGAAGCACTTGTTGGTGAGCAGGTTGCCATGCAGCTCGAGCACCGATTGGCTGCCCGCCGCGCGGTGCAGGCCGTCCACATTTTGGGTAATCAGGGTGAAGGCCGTGCCGCGCTGCATGCACCAAGTTTCGAGCGCTGCCAGTGCGAAGTGGCCAGGGTTGGGGTTCACGGCGGCAATCATGCCACGGCGCATCTCGTACCACTCCCAGACCATGCGCGGGTTGCGCCGGAAGGCTTCTGGTGTTGCCAAGTCTTCTGGTCGATATTTTTCCCACAGGCCGGTTTGCGCGTCGCGAAACGTTGGCACACCCGACTCCGCAGAAACGCCCGCGCCGGTCAATACTGCAATGTGCCGTGCCGTGAAGAACCTTGCCAGATGCGCGTCTTCAAGCATGCTCATTGAAGAACCAAGCCCCATAAAGCGCTTCAGGCGGGCTTTGTGAAAACCTACAGGCCGTGCGCCAGCGAGCCATGCCCGGCTGCCATTGGGCGCATCGGGTCGCTGCACCACTCGCTCCACGAGCCCGGGTAGAGCTTAGAACCGGTGTATCCGGCAATCTCCATAGCCAACAGGTTGTGGCAGGCCGTGACACCCGAGCCGCATTGGTGAACGATGTCTTCGACCGGCATTTCGCCCACTAGTGGCGCAAATTCGTAGCGCAGTTCTTCGGGAGTTTTGAAGGTGCCGTCCGGCTTCAAGTTCAGCTTGAAAAAGCGGTTGAACGCACCCGGAATGTGGCCCGCCAACGGGTCGATGGTTTCCTTCGCACCGGTGTAGCGTTCCGGCGCGCGCGCGTCGATGATCGAGACATCCATCAGCCCCAAGTGGGCGATCAGAAAATTGGCATCGACTTGCATTTCATTGCGGATTTTTGGCCGAAATTTGGTGGCTGTCATGGTCGAATTTTCATTCGTGACCGGGCGTTTCTCTTTTTGCCATTTGCCCAAACCACCGTCGAGCACGGCAACCGCGTCGTGCCCGAGCCAGCGCAGCATCCACCACAGGCGGCCGCAGTACATGCCGTCAGAACCGTCGTAAACCACGACTTGCTTGTCACCATCAACCCCCATTTTGCCCAGCTTGGCCACCAGCGTTTCAGGCGGCGGCAGCGGGTGGCGGCCGTTGGTGCCGGTTTTGGCCCCGGCGGCATCGTTATCCATATGGAAAAAGCGCGCCCCCGGAATGTGCTCGATGGAGAACGCAGTTTTTCCGAACGAAGAATTGCCCAAATCGTGCTGGCAATCAAAGACGATCCACGAGGGGTCGTCCATGTGTTTGGCAAGCTCTTCGGTACTGACAATTGTCGTAAAGCGCATGGTGGGCTGGTGCTTTCAAAGAGCCGAGTATGGTGGGGAGGTGGGCAGAGATTCGGGCTGCAGTTCGGGCTGAAGTTCGGGCTGCAATTCGGGCAGGGCGTCGATCCGCCCGGCCAAATGGCGGCGCAGATATTCGTGGAAGTGTTGCATGCCGTCTTCCATCGGGCTTTGGTAGGGGCCAATTTGGTTCTTGCCTTGGGCAAACAGCGCGCGCCGCCCGCGGTCCATGCGCGCGGCGATCTCGTCGTCTTCAGCGCAGGTTTCAAAATAGGCGGCCTGCTGCGCCTCGATAAAGCCACGCTCGAAATGGGCGATGTCTTCCGGGTAATAAAACTCGACTACGTTGGTGGTGCAGTTGGGTGCGGTCGGGTGCAAGGTCGAAACCACCAACACATGCGGATACCACTCCACCATGATATTGGGGTAAATCGTGAGCCAAATCGCGCCATGGGCGGGCGGTTCGCCGTTGCGGTAGTCGAGCACCGCGCGATGCCAGTTTTTGTAAACCTCAGAGCCCGGCTTGGCCAAGGCGTTGTTGACCCCAACCGTTTGCACCGAAAACAGGTCGTTGAATTCCCACTTCAAGTCGTCGCAAGTAACAAACCGGCCCAGGCCCGGGTGCGAGGGCTCGACGTGGTAGTCCTCCAGATAGACCTCGATGAAGGTCTTCCAGTTGTAGGCGCACTCGTGGGTGTGCACCCGGTCCAGCACATAGCCGTCAAACGAGAGTTCGTTGGCGCAAGCCATGCTTTGCAGCGCCTCGATCAGCTTGTTGCGAGACGCTTCGGGGCCGGCAAATTGCAGGCTCTGCCAGGCCGAGAGGCGGTTCGATTCGAGGTCGAGGCAGGGGTTTTCACCGAACGAGGGTGCGCCCAGCAGGCTGCCTTTGAGATCGTAAGTCCAGCGATGCAGCGGGCAGACAATGTTCTGCGTATTGCCCCGGCCTTCGAGCATGATGGCTTGACGGTGGCGGCATACGTTGGACAGCAATTCGATCCCACCCGCGTTGCGTACCAGCACGCGCGCGTGGTCTTCCCACGGCACGGTCGCGTAGTCGCATAACTGCGGCACCATGGCGGCGTGGCCCACGTACTGCGCTTGGCTAAAGAGCAAGCGCCGCTCGGCTTCAAGCAGCGCGGGGTCGATATAGCTGTGTACCGGCAACTGAGATTGGCTGCGCTGCAAATGAGCGACCACACCCACGTCCGACATGTTTCCCACCCTCCAAAGAGTAAAGAATGGAATGAAAAAGGCAACAGCAGATTTTAATGAAAAGCCTCGAATGACGAGGGCGCAATCGCTAAAATTCAGGGTTGGCTTGAAAATTTCACGGAAATATTGATTGCATGGCTGGAAAAGCCCCTAAACCCGTGGGTCAAACGCAAGCAGATGGTTCAGCGTTGACATCGTCGCGATCTGCCGAACTTGACTCGGCGATTGGCTCAGCGATCGATTCCTTGAGCTATGAGCAGGCGTTTGCCCAATTGGAAACCTTGGTCGATTCGATGGAAGGCGGCGCACTGACGCTCGAAGCCTCAGTGGCAGCTTACGAGCGCGGTGCTGCGCTCGCTGCCCACTGCCAAAAGCGCCTGCAAGCCGCCGAAATCCAGGTGAGAGTGCTCGAAGAAGGGCTACTGAAGCCATTCTCCATGGCATCTGCCTCAGCAAACGCGGGGTCTAGCGAATGAGCGGCCAGCCGTTTGAGCACTGGATGCGCGACACCGCCCACCAAATGGAGAGCGTGTTGGATCGCGTTCTGCCCGCCGCCACGCTCTCGCCCACCCGCCTGCATGAAGCGATGCGTTACGCCGTGCTGGGCGGCGGCAAGCGGGTGCGCCCGCTGCTCGCTTTTGCGGCCGGTGAACTCACTGGTGCTGCGCCGGCGCGCATCGAAACTGTGGCCGCGGCGGTGGAATTGATCCACGCTTACTCCTTGGTGCACGACGATTTGCCTTGCATGGACGATGACGCGCTGCGACGTGGCAAGCCCACTGTTCATGTGCAGTTTGACGAAGCAACTGCCATGCTGGCGGGCGACGCGCTCCAGCCGTTGGCGTTTGAATTGCTCGCGACTCAAGCGTTGGCCGACGACCCGGCGGTGCAAATCGAGATGGTCAAACTCCTCGGGCACGCCAGCGGCTCGCGCGGCATGGCAGGCGGGCAGGCGGTTGATTTGGCGGCAGTAGGTCAAGCGCTCACCGAGCCTGAACTTGAGTTTATGCATATTCACAAAACCGGTGCGCTGATCCGCGCTTCAGCCTTGATGGGCGCGCTGTGCGGTGCGCCCTTGGGTGGCGAGCAGCGCGCCAAGCTGGAGCACTACACCAAGTGCATCGGCCTGCTGTTTCAGGTGGTTGATGACATTCTGGATGCCACCGCCAGCTCTGCCACACTAGGCAAGACCGCCAATAAAGATGCTCAAGACGGCAAGCCGACCTATGTGTCGATTTTGGGCTTGACTGAGGCCCGGCAGCGCGCCGAAGAGCTGCTCACACAAGCACGGGCCGCGCTCCAGGGGTTTGGCGCGAAGGCGCAGCGCCTGGATGCGCTCGCTGTTTTTATCGGTACGCGGAGCTTTTGATGTTCGATCTACTCAACACAATCAATGACCCGGCCGACCTGCGCCGTTTGGCGCGCCGTGAGCTGGACCCGCTGGCAATCGAACTGCGCGCCTTCGTGCTCGAATCAGTCTCAAAAACCGGCGGGCATCTGTCGTCCAACTTGGGCACGGTGGAGCTTACGATTGCGCTGCACTACGTGTTCAACACGCCTTACGACCGGATCGTTTGGGACGTGGGGCATCAAACCTATCCGCACAAGATTTTGACCGGGCGACGCGAGCGGATGCACAGCCTGCGTCAGTTGAACGGCATTTCCGGCTTTCCGCGCCGCGCTGAAAGTGAGTACGACACTTTTGGCACGGCGCATTCATCGACCTCCATTTCGGCGGCGCTGGGCATGGCGCTGGCCGCCAAACACAAGGGCGAAGACCGCTTTGCGGTGGCCGTAATCGGCGACGGTGCAATGTCAGCCGGCATGGCGTTTGAAGCGATGAACAATGCCGGGGTGTACGAAGACGCGCGCCTGATCGTGGTCTTGAACGACAATGATATGTCGATCTCGCCGCCGGTGGGCGCGTTAAACCGTTATTTGGCGCGACTCATGTCGGGGCGCTTTTATGCAGCCGCGCGCAAGGCGGGCGAGCGCGTATTGGGCGTAGCCCCACCGCTATGGGAATTGGCGAAACGCTTTGAAGAGCACGCCAAAGGCATGGTGGTTCCGTCCACCATGTTTGAGCAGTTTGGTTTTAACTACATCGGCCCGATTGACGGGCATGATCTTGAAAGCCTGATCCCGGCGCTGCAAAACTTGAAAGAACTCAAAGGCCCGCAGTTTCTGCACGTCGTGACCAAAAAAGGCCAAGGCTACAAGCAGGCTGAGGCCGACCCGGTGCTCTACCACGGGCCGGGCAAGTTCGATCCGAAAATCGGCATCGTCAAAGCTGCCGCTCCCCCGTCCAACTCGGCACCCCCTGCACCCACCTACACCCAAGTCTTTGGCGACTGGCTGTGCGACATGGCCGCGCTCGATTCGCGCTTGGTCGGCATCACTCCCGCGATGCGTGAAGGCTCAGGCCTGGTGCGCTTCGCCAAAGAGTATCCCGAGCGCTATTTTGATGTCGGCATTGCCGAGCAGCATGCCGTCACTTTTGCCGGTGGCATGGCGACCGAAGGCTTGAAGCCGGTCGTGGCGATTTACTCCACCTTCTTGCAGCGCGCCTACGACCAGTTGATTCACGACGTGGTCTTGCAAGACTTGCCCGTGGTATTTGCAATTGACCGCGCTGGCTTGGTAGGCGCTGACGGTGCCACCCACGCCGGCAGCTTTGACTTAAGCTTTTTGCGCTGCCTGCCCAATTTGATCGTGATGACCCCGGCGGACGAAAACGAATGTCGGCAGATGCTTTACACCGCCTTTCAGCAGCCGCACCCCACGGCGGTGCGCTACCCGCGCGGTAGTGGCATAGGCGCGCTAATTGCCAAAGAATTTACCGCGCTGCCCTTGGGCAAGGGCGAAGTAGTGCTGCACGGCGCGCGAATCGCGATTTTGGCCTTCGGCTCGATGGTGGCCCCGGCCAAAGTGGCAGGTGCTGCAATCGGCGCGACGGTGGCAAATATGCGTTTTGTGAAGCCACTCGATACCGAACTTGTCATGAGCCTGGCGCTCTCTCACGATTTGATTGTCACGGTGGAGGAAAATGTGATTGCCGGTGGGGCCGGTGCGGCCTGTGCCGAAGCGCTGGCGCAGGCCGGTATTGCGGTGCAAATGCTGCATCTAGGTTTGCCGGATCGTTTTATCGATCACGGCGATCCGGCAAAATTGTTGTCTCTTGAAGGCTTGGACGCGCCTGGAATTCAGCGCTCGATCGAAGCCATCGCCTTGAAATTGAAAGCGGCGTAGCAATCTTCTCGCTAAACACACAAGGAATTACAGCCATGAACTCCCGCGACAACTTGAATTTTCCGCGCAGCATGATGGTCGACCCGATCAAAGACATTTTGGTCGACGTGCAGGGGTCGGTCGATACGCGCCACATTGCCATCAATCGCGTTGGCATCAAGGCGATTCGCCATCCGATCAAGGTCGCGACCCGCGCCGGGGCCGCGATGCCGACGATTGCGCACTTTGCCATGTACGTGAGCCTGCCTGAAGACAAAAAGGGCACACACATGTCGCGTTTTATTGAAATCCTCAATGCCGACATGGGCCAAAGCAGCGCAGCCATGACGATCAGCGGCTTTCGCGAAATGTTGCAGCACATGGTCAAGCGGCTTGAAGCTAGCAGCGGCTTGGTGGAAATGCGCTTTCCGTTTTTCATCGAAAAAGCCGCGCCCGTCTCCGGCGTGAAAAGCTTGATGGACTATGAAGTGATGCTGCGTGGAGAAATTATCAACGGCGTGACCACGGTGCAGTTGCAGGTGTTGGTGCCCGTCACCAGCCTGTGCCCATGTTCCAAGCAAATTTCTGAGTATGGCGCGCACAATCAGCGTTCCCACGTCACCGTCACCGCTACGCTGGGTGGCGATCTGCTGGTGGAAGAACTGGTCGAGCTGGTCGAGGCCGAAGCCTCGTGCGAGCTCTATGGCTTGCTCAAGCGCCCGGACGAAAAATATGTCACCGAGCGCGCCTACGACAACCCCAAGTTCGTCGAAGACATGGTGCGCGACGTGGCGGCGCGTTTGAATGCGGAGGCGCGCATTACCGCCTACACGGTCGAATCAGAGAATTTCGAATCGATTCACAACCACTCGGCGTATGCGCTGATCGAGTGGGTGAAGTAGCCGGTCTTGGCGTCGATTTTGCGAAACCCGCAAGCGAATGCAGGTCCGCTTGCGCCCTCTGGTGTGATTTCCGCAGATACTGAGCCTTCCGTCTAAATCGTGCTTGCGTGGATCTGCAAGCACGAGTCGCCTGTCTATAATCCAAGGCTGCCGTTCGCGCAATGCTGTGCGCGGCATCCGCTTTGCCGATTGCTGTTTCAACCCCTCTAGAGTGCGACGAAATGAAAGTTCTGGTACCCGTCAAGCGCGTTGTCGATTACAACGTGAAAGTGCGCGTCAAAGCCGACCAAACCGGCGTTGAAACCGCGAATGTCAAGATGTCGATGAATCCCTTCGACGAAATTGCGCTCGAAGAGGCCATGCGCCTCAAAGAAGCCGGCATCGTCACCGAAGTAATCGCGGTTTCGTGCGGCCTCCTGGCCTGCCAGGAAACCCTGCGCACCGCGCTTGCGATTGGTGCCGATCGCGCCATTTTGGTTGAGAGCAATGAGGATTTGCAGCCGCTCGCGGTGGCCAAGCTGTTGGCGGCGATTTGCAAAAAAGAATCGCCCAATCTGGTGATCTGCGGCAAGCAGGCAATTGATGATGACTCGAACCAAACCGGGCAGATGCTGGCCGCACTGATGGGCTGGCCGCAAGCCACCTTCGCCTCGAAAGTGGTGATCGCCGACGGCAAAGCGACGGTGACGCGCGAAGTCGATGGCGGCCTGGAAACGGTGAAGATCAATCTGCCGGCCGTGGTCACCACCGACCTGCGCTTGAACGAGCCGCGCTATGTGACGCTGCCCAATATTATGAAGGCGAAGAAAAAGCCGCTCGATAACGTCAAACCTGGCGATCTGGGTGTCGATGTCAGCCCGCGGCTGAAAACCCTCAAAGTGACCGAGCCGCCCAAGCGCAGCGCCGGGATCAAAGTGCCCGATGTGGCAACCCTGGTGGCAAAACTCAAGAATGAAGCGAAGGTGATCTAGGGGGCTGACCGGTGTCATTTACGTCTTTTCGATTAGAGCATCCCGCACGCGACCCCGACCGACGCTCACACCAACTCCTCGATGAGTATGACCAAATGACCCCCGAAGAAGGGCTTTGCTACTGGCGAGGTGCTTCGTCTTTGGGCGAGATGCCAACAGTGTCTCTAGCAAGTTTGGTCGCGCTGGAACAAGATCGCACAGCATCGGTGAAGGCCTTGTGGATTATTGGGTTGAGTGATGTTTGCTTCGCGCAGGAGCGCGGCAGCTTCGGTCAGTTAAGGGGGCGAGGGTATTTGGCGCATACGAATTTGACCGGAGGTGATGCCGCTCATAGTGGTGGGGAGATGTGGTTGACCGATGACGGTGTGATGGTGTTGAATGGTGATTCAGGGCGCTATCGCCCGCGCAGCGCCGAGGAGCTGGACGAAGCGTGCGAGGCATTTTCCGATGGCGATATCGACATCATCTCAATGGGTTGGGATGTCGATTTGAATCGACCAGCAAGAACCCTTCGTATCGACTCGTCGATTCGATATTCCAAGAGAGCACCGCTGTGACCTCACCATCAATTTTTGTTCGTAGTCAGGATCAGCTTGCCGCAGATGATCCTGATGCGACGGGTATGCGTTACACCCGAGAGCAAGTCGAACGGGCCTTTGGTTCGGCGATTTTTCGTGAAATTGAGGAACGTGACTCAGCGCTAGTTGTCCGCTCCGCAGCGGAACCTGCCAAGACCATCCGTGAGCGCCGCGAAGAGTTGGGATTTACGACGGTGGCCGTTGCCAAGCGAGCAGGGCTTAAGGTTTCGGATGTTGAGGCCGCTGAAAATAGCCATGTGCGGTCCCCCTTCTCGACCCTGTTCAAGCTTGCGACCACGCTAAATCTGCCGGACGAACTATCGTTGGGGCGTTTACCAGGTGCGGGTGCAGATGCAAAATTTGGTGTGCGCCTCAAGGAGGAAATGAATTCCTCTTTTCGGGTACTCAAGACGGAGAACAGCGATCAAGACTCTACATCACTTGCTTTGGCGCTGTGTGAAGTGGCGTGGGTTGTGGAAAAGCAATGCTGCTTCGAACCGCCGTCAATCGGCGATGATTTTCCGCCTTGCGCTGATTACGGTGAACCCAGCCATCCAGCCTATGAGGTGGGCTATCAATTGGCAGCCCTGACTCGGGAAATTCTCGGCATGGGCGCTGACGAGCCAGTCGAGTCGCTACGCTCGCAGGTAATGGAATACCTGCAAATTCCATTGGTACAACTCCCTTTGCCTAAGGGCGTGGCGGGAGCCACAGTGGCCAGCAACGGACATCGGGGAGTCGCGCTCAGCCTTGTCGGAGACAATAGAAATGTATGGGTGCGGCGATTCACGCTTGCTCACGAGTTAGGGCATCTGCTGTGGGATCCAGATGAGCGCCTGCACGCCGTCACAGTGGATTTGTATCAAGACCTCTCGGTTCATCATTTCATCAAAAAACAAGGGCAATTCATCGAGGCGCGAGCGAACGCATTTGCCGCTGAGTTCTTGGCGCCTCGATTTGCGGTAGCCAACCGTTTCTTGGGCGCTGATGACCCGACCAAAGGTATCCGGGAGGTTATGGAGGAGTACGGCGTGAGCTTCACCTGCGCGCGCTATCAAATCGAAAACGGCAGCAGAACTTATCACGGTACGAATAGCGCGTTGTCTGGATTGCGAAAGCTGCCCGTCATCGAAACGCAACCCAACAATGAATGGGAAGTTCGTGAAGAGGCGACAGCACCGTTCTTTCCGGAATCGGTGCGGGAATCCCGACGCGGTCATTTCGCGTCAGCGGTGGTTGATGCGGAAAGCAAGCACGAAATCACGCTTCATCTCGCGGCTGCGTATTTGGGCTGTTCAACAACCGAATTTGCGAATGTGAAGAATTTTTTGAACAAGTTGGATCAATCGGCTTAACAAACCACGAATAGGAATCACGAATGGCTGTCCTCGTTATTGCAGAACACGACAACGCGACCCTCAAGGGCGCAACCCTGAACACGATTGCCGCTGCGCTCAAATGTGGTGGTGACGTGCATGTGCTGGTGGCTGGCAGTAATTGCGACCCCGCTGCACAAGCCGCTGCACAAGCCGCCGGTGTCGCCAAAGTGCTGGTGGCCGATGCGGCCTATTTTGCCGACGCACTGGCTGAAAACGTCGCCGCACAGGTGGTGGCGCTGGCAGGTGCTTACTCGCACATCCTCGCGCCTGCGACGCCTTCGGGCAAAAATATTGCGCCACGGGTTGCCGCCCTGCTTGATATTCAGCAGGTGTCCGAAATCATCGCGGTTGAGTCGCCCGACACCTTTGTGCGCCCGATCTACGCTGGCAATGCGTTCGCGACGGTGCAATCGACCGATGCGAAAAAAGTCATCACGGTGCGCACCACCGGTTTTGACGGCGTGGCAGCCAGCGGCGGCAGCGCCGCGATTGAAAACATCGCGGCAAGCGCTGATGCGGGCATCTCGGCTTTTATTGGGCGCGACGTGGCGAAGTCGGACCGGCCTGAATTGACGGCAGCCAAAGTCATCGTCTCAGGCGGGCGCGGCATGGGTTCGGGCGAGGCCTTCAAGATTCTGGAGCCGCTGGCCGACAAGCTGGGCGCGGCAATGGGTGCCTCAAGAGCCGCGGTGGACGCGGGTTTTGTGCCAAACGACTGGCAAGTGGGGCAAACCGGCAAGATTGTCGCGCCGGATTTGTACATCGCGGTCGGTATTTCTGGGGCGATCCAGCACCTGGCCGGGATGAAGGATTCGAAGACTATCGTCGCGATTAACAAAGACCCGGAAGCGCCGATTTTTTCGGTGGCTGATTATGGTCTGGTGGGTGATTTGTTCACCGCCGTGCCTGAGTTGGTCAAAGAACTCGGCTAAAGGCTTGAGCCATGTCCTACACCGCCCCTCTAGCCGACATCAAATTCGTTCTCAATGAGTTAGCCGGTCTTGCGATTGTGCAGCAACTGCCGGGTTGTGAAGACGCAACCACGGAAACGGTGGATGCGGTGCTGGAAGAAAACGCCAAGTTTGTGCAGGAAGTTGTCGCCCCGCTCAATTGGGACGGTGACCTGATGCCTTCCACCTGGAAAGACGGCGTAGTCACCACCACCAGGGGTTTTAAAGAAGCCTTCAAAGCCTTTGGTGAAGCGGGATGGCAAGGCGTGCAGCATCCGGTGGAGTTTGGTGGGCAGGGCCTGCCCAAACTAGTGGGCACGCCGTGCATTGAAATGCTCAACGCGGCCAATTTGTCGTTTGCGCTGTGCCCCTTGCTTTCAGATGGCGCGATTGAAGCGCTGATGACGGCCGGCACCGACGAGCAAAAGGCGATCTACCTCGAAAACCTCGTTACCGGCAAGTGGACTGGCACGATGAACCTGACCGAGCCGCAAGCCGGTTCGGACTTGGCGATGGTGCGCAGCAAAGCGGTGCGCCAGGCCGATGGCACCTACCGAATTTCAGGCCAGAAGATTTTTATCACCTTCGGCGAGCACGACATGGCGGACAACATCGTCCACCTCGTGCTGGCGCGCACACCGGATGCGCCCGAAGGTGTGAAGGGCATTTCGCTCTTCATCGTGCCCAAGTTTCTGGTCAATGCCGACGGTTCGCCGGGCAAGCGCAACGATGTGTATTGCGCCTCGATTGAGCACAAGCTGGGCATCAAGGCCTCGCCAACTGCGGTGCTGATCTATGGCGACGGCAAGGGCGAAGTCGGCGCAGGCGCAATCGGCACGGTGGTAGGCCAGGAAAATCGTGGCCTCGAATACATGTTCATCATGATGAACGCGGCGCGCTTTGCGGTCGGCATGCAGGGCATTGCGGTAGCGGACCGGGCTTATCAAAAGGCCGTGGGCTATGCCCGCGACCGGCTGCAAAGCCGCGCCCTGACTGGTTCTTCAGGCCCGGTCTCGATCATTCGCCACCCTGATGTGCGGCGCATGCTAATGACCATGCGCGCGCTCACCGAAGCCTCGCGCGCAGTGGCTTATGTGGGCGCGGCAGCTTCCGATGCGGCGCATTACGCAGCAGACGAGGTGACGCGCAAAGCCAACCAAGCCTACTACGAATACATGGTGCCCATCATCAAAGGCTTCTCCACCGAGATGTCGATTGAAGTCGCCTCACTGGGCGTGCAGGTGCATGGCGGCATGGGCTTTATCGAAGAAACTGGCGCGGCGCAGTATTACCGCGACGCACGCATTCTGACGATTTACGAAGGCACGACCGCGATTCAGGCGAACGACTTGATTGGTCGAAAAACCGTGCGTGACGGCGGTGCTACCGCGAAAAGCATCATCGCCGCAATGCGCGCCACCGAAGCCGAATTGGCCAGCTTTACGTCGGGCGACTTGGCAGCGATTCGGAATCAGCTTGCCGCAGGCATCACGGCCTATGAAGACGTCGTGAATTACGTCGTCACCAACATCAAGGCCGACATCAACGCCGTGTTTGCCGGCTCCGTGCCCTACCTGATGCTGGCAGGCACGGTGGCCGGTGGCTGGCAAATGGCGCGCGCCGCGCTGATAGCCACACAGAAGTTGGCAGCGGCGGATGGCGATGCCAAGTTTTACCAAGCCAAAATTGCCACTGCGCGCTTCTACGCCGATCATATTCTGACGCGCGCGCCAGGCCTGCGCAGTTCGATTGTTGAGGGTGCGGCAGGCGTGATGGCGATGCCTGAAGAGGCTTTCTAGGCGCGCTTCTTCAGGCATTGAGCGAGGGCTGCGATGTTTCGAGTTCTCGTTCTCGGTGGGTATGGCAACTTCGGCGCGCGCATCTGCCGGGCGCTGGCAACCGACGAAGGCATTGCGGTACTCGCCGCTGGGCGAGACTGTAGCGAAGCGCGTCACAGCAAAACCTTCGCCGCGCCGCTCGCCGCACGAATTGCCCCGCTGCAAATTGACCTCGCGGCGAGCGATCTCGCGGCAGTGCTTCGTGCCACCCGAGCGCAATTGGTGATTCACTGCGTTGGGCCTTATCAAGGTCAAGCCTACACCGTCGCGCACGCCTGCTGTGCTGCGCGAATCGACTACCTGGACCTTGCGGATGGGCGTGATTTTGTGGTCAATTTTCCTCGGGAGATGGCTGAAGAAGCGCTCCAGGCGGGCATCTTCATGGCATCTGGAGCGAGTACGCTGCCTGCATTCTCGAGCGCGGTGGTCGATCAAGCGGTCAAAGAGTTGCTGCAGATCGACAGCATCCAAACCTGCATCGCACCCGGCCAGCACGCACCGCGCGGGCGCGCGACGCTAGAAGCGGTGTTCTCGTATGCAGGCAAACCGGTACGAGTTTGGCGTGACGGTGCATGGCAAACCGACACCGGTTGGCTAGGCTTGCGGCGCGTGGCGGTGCGGGGCTTGCAGCCGCGCTTGAGCGCGGTGTGCGAAGTGCCCGATCAAACTGTACTCACGCAACGCTACGCGGGCGTACACACGGTGGAATTTCACGCGGCACTTGAAATCGCCGTGCAGCATGCTGCCATCGCGGCGCTCGCGTGGCTTATCAAACTTGGCCTGCCGCTCAATCTCAAGCCCTGGGCCGGCGTGATGGAGACGGTGGCGCATTGGCTCGACCCGCTGGGCAGTGGCGCGGGCGGCATGCTGGTGCGCATCGCTGGGCGGGATGCGCGGGGCCAAGCGCGGGTGCGCGAGTTTCACTTGCTGGCCCCGAACAATCACGGCCCCGAAATCCCGACTCTGCCGGCCATTTTGTTGGCACGCAAATTGGCGCTGGCCACCGCGACCGGCAGGCCGTTCGCGCCGCCAGGCGCAGTCGTTTGCATGGGCTTTCTCTCGCTGGACGACTTCGCAGGCGAATTTGCCAAGTGGGGCATCACCACCCAGTGGGTCGAAGCGGCAGTGCGCGAATGAGTTTTCTCGCGCTAAAAACGCTGCACATTCTGTCGGCTGCGATTTTGTTTGGCACCGGCATCGGCATCGCTTTTTTCGCGTGGTTCGGCTCGCGCCGCGCCCTGCGCACGCATGACCTTGGCGCGCTGCGCACGATTCTGCAACTAACCGTACTCGCCGATTTTTGCTTCACCGCCCCAGCGGTGCTGGTACAAGCAGCGACCGGTTACTGGCTGGTGAAAGCGCTCGGCTGGTCGTTCACCAGCCCGTGGATGCTGGCAGTCGGCAGCTTGTTTGGCGTGATTGGATTGTGCTGGCTGCCGGTGGTTTGGATACAAATGCGCTTGCGTACCTTGGCTTTGCTGGCCCCCAGTGTCACTGCCCTCCCGAAGCAGTTTCATCGCCTCTTCGCGTACTGGTTTGCGCTTGGAATGCCAGCATTTTTGGCGTTGCTGGCGCTCTTTTGGCTGATGGTGGCGAAGCCGTTGCCAATCACCTGATCGCTGGGCCGGAACGCAAGCGCTGGATAAGAAATCCATGTGACTATGCTGGGCTAACATGCGTTGGCTTATGTTGCCCGCCCCGCCCTCCACTCCATCTGTCGAGCTTGCGCCCCTACCGTTGGGCTGGCGCGGCACGCCTTGGCGAGCACTGGCCTATCTGCGCGCGCTCGACCCCACGCTCAAGGGCATGATTTGGACCAGCTTGGCGGGGCTGCTGTTTGCGCTGCTCAACACCACGGTGCGTGGCCTCACGCAGCAGATGGACCCGTTGCAGGCGCAGTTCATGCGGTACGCGGCGGGGCTGTTGTTGTTTGTGCCTTTGCTGATGAAAAGCGGCTTACTGGCCTACCGGCCCAAGCGTATCGGCGGGCAATTCACGCGTGGTGCGTTTCATACCGTCGGCCTGTGCCTGTGGTTCATCGCGCTGCCGAAAATCCCTTTAGCCGACATGACGGCGATTGGATTTACCGGGCCGATTTTCATCATGCTGGGCGCGTATCTGTTCTTCAAAGAGCCGATGCACTGGGACCGCTGGGTGGCAGCACTGCTGGGTTTCGCTGGCGTGATGATTGTGGTGGCTCCCAAGCTTTCCGGCGGCGGCGGGTTGTATCACGTGGTGATGCTGGCCGCATCGCCTGTATTCGCCGCGTCGTTTCTTCTTACCAAATCGCTCACTCGAGACGAGAGCGCCGGGGTGATTGTCTTCTGGCAGGCTTTGACCGTGACGCTCTTTAGTTTGCCGCTCGCGGCGATGGTGTGGCAAATGCCCACGCTACTGCAATGCGCGGCATTTATGGTGTGCGGCCTGTTGGGCAATGCTGGCCATTATTGCCTCACGCGGGCCTTCGGCATTGCAGATATTTCATCCACGCAATCGGTCAAGTTTCTCGACCTGATGTGGGCCGCGATTCTGGGCTGGATGGTGTTTGGTGATACGCCCAGCAGTTCAACCATCATGGGTGGCGTGGTGATTTCGTGCGCCACGATTTGGATCGCCCGACGCGAGGCGCGCGGACGATAGAGGCTCGCGCGAGCATCGCCGAAACATTGGGGAGGTACACCATGAGCCACTTGGCCGCAGAGGAAGGTTTCGGTCCCTGGTTTTTCGCTCACATTGTTTTTAGTCCACGAGCCGCCGAAAGCGGGGACAGACATCTTTCTTTGGCCTTTAAAAGACCTCAGCGCTCACGATGTCTATCCCCGGTTTCGGAGGGGGCGGCATGGATGTTTCCCGCCGACCTCAACTTCAAGCCTTCAAATCCGCATGCTTCAAAGGCAAGCTGCGCACCCGCTTGCCGGTGGCGTTGAAAATTGCGTTCAGCACTGCAGGTGCGGCGACCGCAATCGTCGGCTCGCCAACCCCGCCCCAAAATCCGCCGGATGGCATGACAATCGTTTCTACGCGCGGCATTTCGTCGATCCGCAGGGGTTGGTAGGTGTGGAAGTTGTCTTGCTCGATGCGACCGTCTTTGACGGTGCATTCTTGGTACATCATCGCGCCCAAGCCATAGACAAACGAGCCTTCCACCTGCATCGCGATCTGCTTGGGGTTGACGGCGTGGCCAGGGTCGGTGGCGGCGGTGATGCGGTGCACGCGCAGCTTGCCTGCCGCGCTCACCGAGACCTCGGCGCATGCGGCGATGTAGGAGCCGAAACAGTAAAAGACCGAAAGCCCGCGCCCACGGCCCTTCTCCAGCGGTTTGCCCCAATCACCTTTCTCGGCGGCGGCGTTTAGCACGGCCAGGCCCTTAGGGTTTTTGGCGAGGAGTTTGCGGCGTAGCGCCAGCGCATCTTGCTTGGTGGCGTGAGCGATTTCGTCGACGAACGACTCCATGTAGATCGCGTTTTGATTCGCGTTCACACCGCGCCAAAAGCCCGGTGGCACGTGCGGGTTGCGCATCGCGTGGTCGATCATCAGGTGGTCAAACGAGTAGCTGATCGCGTGGTCGGCAAAGCGCGGATGCCCGACCGGCAGGAGGCCTTGGAAGGTCAACAAATCAGCGCCGTCGATCATCAAATTGGGTAGCACGGCGGCCAAAATGGATTGGCCGGAGATGCGCATCTGCAAGCCGGTGATATTGCCTTGCGCGTCCAGGCCCGCGGTCATCTTGCACTGAGTGATCGGGTGGTAGGCCCCGTGCAGCATGTCTTCTTCGCGCGTCCACATCAGCTTGACCGGTGTGCCTGGCAGTTGTTTGGCAATTTGTACGGATTGGCGCACGTAGTCGGTAAACCCGCCGCGCCGCCCAAAGCCGCCGCCCAAGTCGATCTTGTGCACGTCGCATTTATCTTGGGGCAGACCAGCCGCGGAGGCGGCAGCGGCCAGTGCCCCCGTGCCGTTTTGTGTAGGACACCACACGTCACAGCGCTCAGGAGTCCACAACGCGGTGGCGTTCATTGGCTCCATCGTGGCGTGATTTTGGTAGGGGTAGCTGTAGGTGGCTTCGACCTTGCGCGCGGCCCCGGCAATCGCCGCAGCAGCATCGCCTACCTTGTTGCCGACGAAGGCTTCTTTCGCCTCCAAGCCTTCCTTCAGGCGTGCGTTAATGTCAGCGCTGCTCACCTTGGCATTGGGGCCGTTGTCCCACACAATCGGCAGCGCGTCGAGCGCGGTTTTGGCCTGCCACCAATGGTCGGCTACCACGGCAACGGCATCGTCGCCCACTTTGAGCACATGCTTCACCCCGGGCATGGATTTGATCTTCGCTTCTTCAAAGCTCACCAACTTACCGCCAAATACCGGGCAGGCTTTGATGGTGGCATTGAGCATGCCGGGCATCTTGAGATCGGCCCCAAAGATTTTTTTGCCGTTGACTTTGTCTTTGGTATCGAGGCGTGCCACGCCTTTGCCGACCAATTTCCAGTCTTTCGGGTCTTTGAGCGCCACCATTTTGGGCGGCTCCAGCTTGCCTGCGGCGGCGGCCACTTTGCCGTAGGTGATGGTGCGGCCCGAGGGCGTATGGGTGATCACGCTATTGGCAGCGCGGCACTCGGTGGCCGCCACTTTCCACTCAGCGGCGGCGGCGGCGATCAACATTTCACGCGCCATTGCGCCGCCTTCGCGAACGTAGTCATGCGAGCCGCGAATGCCGCGCGAGCCGCCGGTAGACATGTCGCGCCAGACATTCTTGCGCGCCAGGTTTTGCCCTGGAGTCGGGTATTCGGTGGTGACTTTGCTCCAGTCGCATTCGAGCTCTTCAGCCACCAACTGCGCCAAGCCGGTCAAGGTGCCTTGGCCCATTTCAGAGCGGGCAATCCGGATTACCACCGTGTCGTCGGGCTTGATGACGACCCAGGCATTAACCTCAGGGCCGGGTGTCATGCCCTGCGCAAGCGCGCCTTTGCCGGGGAAGCTGAAGCCGAAGGTAAATCCAGCGGTGGCGGCTGCCGTGGCAACAGCGCTGCCGGCGACAAACTTGCGACGGGTCGGGCTGGTGGGTTGGGTGGCTGCGTTGGCGATGCCGCTCGGGGTGTCGTGCATTGCGTCGTTCGGTGTGTCACTGAGTGCATCAATCAATGAGTTCATGGTGGTCTCCCTCGCTTAACGGTTGGTGGGCGCGTTGCCAGCAGCGGCATGAATCGCCGCGCGCACGCGCTGATAGGTGCCGCAGCGGCACACATTGGTGATCTCGGCATCAATGTCGGCATCGGTGGGCTTGGGTTTTTTCGCCAGCAACGCTGAAGCCGCCATAATCATGCCGGATTGACAAAAGCCACACTGCGGCACGTCGCCGTCGACCCAGGCTTTTTGAATCGGGTGCGAAGAGGTGGGCGACAAGCCTTCAATCGTCACAATTTTTTGCGATGGTTGAACTGCTGCCACCGGCATGATGCAGGAACGAACCGGCACGCCGTCGATATGCACTGTGCAGGCCCCGCATTGGGCCACGCCACAGCCATATTTGGTGCCGGTTAAGCCTACCTGCTCGCGGATCGCCCACAACAGTGGCGTGGCGGGGTCCACCGCAACGTCCATTTCTTTGCCATTGATATTCAGCTTTGCCATTGCAGTTGCTCCTTAGAAGGGTTTCTTCATACCAACTCATACCAACTCAAAATTTAGCATTGTTGCGCGCAACGTGCATTGCGGCAGGCAGGGACGCTGGCATCAGCGCCGTACCGCCGGGGTCTCGATTTTCAGTCCCTCGCCACGCCATTGCAAAAACAATTCAAGCCCATTCAATTCTTCTGAGCCAAACACGGGCACGGCGGCGCGCACACCCGAAAAGCAGGCGCGCAGACGGCGTTGCAAAGAACCCAGGTTTTGCCACTCCAAGCGATAAGCCGGGTAGCCATTGCCGTGGCCTTGAGAGATGGTTTCTTGCAGCAGTCGCTTCCCCGCATTGGCTTCATGGCAATGGTTGCAAGCCAAATTGAGCTGCCCGACACGGGTGAAATAGAGGTCTTTCGCGCGAGTGAAATGGGGCTTGAGTGGTTCGTCGATCTGTCGCTTCGATACCTGTCCGCGCGACTGATGCCCGACCAAAGCGGTGATGGCAAGCAATTCCTCAGACTCAAACGCCAAGGCAGGTTGACCCTGCTGGCCGGTGCGGCACAGGTTGATGCGGCCTTCGAGGTTGAGCAATTTTTCGGTAGCGCCGTCGCGCACCAAGGCCGGGTAGCGCAACGCCACGCCCTTCATCGCCTGGGCGGCTGCGCCATGGCAATCGGTACACGACTTTTGTCCTGATGGCGCACTCGACCACAGCTTGGCCCCGCGCTCGATCCACAACATGCCAGGATTACTGAAGTCATCGGCCTGCATTTTCTGCAGGTCGATGCTTGAAGAGGCAATACCAGAGCGGCTCTCGGGCAAGGGCAAGGTGCGGGAAAACAGCTCTTGCGCAGCCCCAGGCGCAGCGAATGCAATGGCAAGGAGCAGACCGAGCCACCTAACCCAAGCCCTCACGCGGTCACCGTGACCATCGCCTTCACCATGCCAGCAGCGCCTCGATCATCGACCCACTCGCACACCACTTCGCCGCTCTTGGTAGCGCGCACAAAAAACTGCAGATACGGATTCGCCCCCACCCCGCTACCCAGTTGCGCGGTGAAAATTTCGCGGCCGTCATACCGTGCCACAAAGCGGCGAATCGTGTTTTGCGGAACCGCCTTGCCGTCGTTGTCAAAGCGCAGGCCCGACTCCATTGGATGGCGAATCACCACGCGCACCGGGAAGGCCTCGCCCGCCTTGACACTCGTGGGCACTTGGATGCGCCCGTCTACAGCGTCGCTCATTTAGCCACCCTCCAGGCAGGCGGCAATCGTCACCACCACATGGGCGCTGCCCCACCAAAGCGAGTTGTCCGAAAACTCGGCCAGCGCGATCATGTTTTGTGTGCCCGCTAAGCGAATGCGCGAGTCGATCTGCGCGCGGCCATTGTCAGGCCCCAAGTTAAAGGTGGCAATCGTCGGGCGCGGATTGCGCTCTGGGAAGAGCCAAACCATGCGGACATGCTCGGCGGCAGTCATCGAACTTTGGATCGTAATGGCCACCGGCACCGAGTTGCCGTTTTCGGCAAACGGCGGCGCTTCGACCTGCACCCGGCCGTGCTTGGGCGTGCGCCCACCGAGCTGATTGCGAATCGCTGGCCAGTCGGGCAAGGCGTTGCCGAGCGGCACGAAGTAGGCTGGAGTGCCGGGAGCAGCAGGTGACTGCGCGAGCGCGCTGGTAGCCGCCAAGCTCAAGCCCGCTTGAAGCAGTCGCCGCCGGGCCAAGCGAGTGCTTGGATGCGAAAGTTTTCGCGCAGCGGCGCTTGCGTATTGAGTCGTCGTTTGCATCATTTCAAACTGAGTAGATAAGCCACCACATCTTCCACCTCCTGCGCCGTCAGCACCGGTTTTCCTGAGTAGGCCGCGCCGACGCGCTGCAAGCCGGTGGTGCGATGATACGACGGCATTACCGTGGCCGGGTTCAGTGCTGCATTGTCAACCACCCGTAAACGCAGCTGCGCAGCACTGAGGCGCGTGCCGACCCCAGCAAGCGGCGGGCCAATGTTGCCAGCCTCGCGGGCAGGCAGCTCGGGTACGCTGTGGCAGAGAATGCAGTGGCCGCCCTCACGGCTGCGCACCAGGCTGCTGCCACGAGCCGCGTCGCCCGGTAGCGCGGTCAGCGCGGCAGGCAAGGCATCAACGGCGGCGAGCGGCAGGCTCAATACGAGGGCGGTGCTCCCGCAGAGCCGCAAAAGCCATCGACACAATGCCTGAAGAATGGCTCCTGCTTTGCTTCTTGCGAGTGCCATCGAGAAAAGCAGATCACTGCGGGTCGCAGCGGTCGAACAGGTCAAGGGCCTTGTCATACTCGCGTGTCTTGATCTCGAGCAAACCCAAAACTGTAGCATACACGTTGTCGTGCGAGGGCGGCTTGGGCAGGGCGGTGCGCAGACAGGACTCACTCCATTTTTCCAGCGCAATGAACGACGGTGAAAGCCAGGCCAGCATCGGGATGCGGGTTTGCTCCGCCGGGGCAATGGCATAGGGTGCGCCATGCAGATACAGTCCATGCTCGCCCAAGGACTCACCGTGGTCAGAAACATAGAACATGGCGGTGGCGAAGCGCGCATCGAGTCGCTTGAGAAGCTGCGTCACCTCACCCAAAATATGGTCGGTGTAGAGAATCGTGTTGTCGTAGGCATTCACCAATTCGGCATTGCTGCACGCGGTGAGTTCGTTTGACTCGCAGGCTGGGGTAAATTTTTCGAAAGCCTTGGGGTAGCGTTTGTAGTAGGCCGGCCCGTGCGAACCTTTCAGATGCAGTACCAGCAGCGTGTCACCATCCAGCCCGGTCAGGCGCTGTTCCAGACCTTCGAGCAAAATATCATCGACACATTCGCTTTGCTCGCCGGGGCGGCAAAAGCGCGGGTCGGTGGAGTCGGTCACGTTTTCAACCTCAGCGGCCGCGCATACGCCTTTGCACCCGCCGTCGTTGTCACGCCAGATGACTTTGGTTCCAGCGCGGCGCACCACGTCGATCAGGGTTTCCTGATTCTTTGCCAGGGCGGTGGCGTACTTGCCGCGTCCCAAGCCGGAAAAGATGCAGGGCACAGAGTCTGCGGTGGCGGTTCCGCAAGCGGTGGCCCCGGGGAAATAGAGTGCCTGGAGCGCCCGCATGCGCGGGTTGGTTTCACGGTGGTAGCCTTCGAGCGAATAATTTTGCGCCCGTGCGGTTTCCCCCAGCACCAGCACCACCAGGCGGTGCTTGGGCAACGCGTAGCCGACCTGTGCGTCGGTGCCGCGGGCGGCTCGTACTGCTACCGTTTCGTGTACCGTGCGCCCGTGGCCGATGCCCGCAAACACCAAATTGACGGGGGCCACCGCATAAAAACTGACGCTGCGGTTGCGCAAGGCAGAGGCCAGGCCTTTGAATTCCACCAACGCCACCGCTACCACCACTGCGCTGCCCAGCAAGCAGGCTAGGGCGTATTGCAGCGCTCGCTTGGGCACGGAAACCGCCTTGCGCAACGGCGTGCGCCACACCCACCAAACCGGCACAAGGCCGATGCAGGCGACCCACAGGCCCAGGCGCCAGCCGAGCAATTCCATGGCCTCACCGCGATGGGTCGCCAGCACACTTTCGAACATCGTACGGTTCACTTGGGTACCGTAAAAGTTGCCGAAGTAGCCCACGGGCGCACACACCAGCAGCACCACGATCAGCAACACTTTAGTGGCGCGCAGCGGCAGGATGCCAGCTATCAGCAGCAGTGGCAGCGCCACCACGGCGAAGCCCAGCAGCCAACCGGTGAAAGTGAAGAAGAGTTGCCCGGCCCCGCTGCCCGCCTCGACAGAACGATAGAAGGCGGCAGCAAACGGGAGATTCGCGGTCAAGGACACCCACAATGCGACCAGCAGCGCAATCAGGGCCGGGCTTGCGGCGGTGCGCCGCCCCATCGGATCTTTGGAGAGCCACATCATTCAGGACAAAACCATGGGTCGGTCGAGGCTGTCATCGATTGGCAAAAATTCAATTGGGCCTGGCACGTTTCGCGGGTGGAGCCATCGCGCACGCCCTGGTTTTGGCTCGGCGTGGGGTCAGGCCATACTCAGCGACTCAACTTCGAGCCGCAAAAAAATGCGTAACAGCTCGGCTACCGGGCGGTAGAACACGGTGCTCTCCTGCGCGGCGACGAGATCACAAAAATTCTCGAACCACCCAGCCAGATAGCTGTTGATAAAGCGATGCTGCTCTTCAAGTTGCTCTGGCCCCGCGCCGCGCAGCACGAGGTGGCGCATCACTTCGAGCAGCCCAGCCAAGTGGTCTTCAGGCTCACTGGAATTTTCTTCGCGAGCCAGCCCCAAACGCTCCAACTCGTCGCGCAGATGCACCAGGGTCAAGTCTTTGTAGTTTTCCGACAAGTAATGCGAAGCAAAGATCGACACTGGCGGGCGGCCCAAGCTGACGAACACGTCGTTGTATTCGTTGGTCGCATTTTCGGCATCGGTGACCGCCGCTTCTCGCTTCAGCTCGTGCCACGCTGCAAACAGCGGGGCCGCGGTCAGCGCGTCTTCAGCGGCACCAAAATCGTCACTCTGCGCGATGGTGAACAAAATGCCCTGATCGGGGCCAACGAAGAAGAGCCGCGCGAGCAGAGCGTAGAGGTCGGCTCGGGCACTGTCCTCTTTGGGCAACAAGTTCACTTGCGCCACCGTCTGAGAGGGGAGTGCCGTCGCCATCTCAGTAGCTGCCCTTCTTCACTTGGGTAATCTTGAGTTCGTTCTCAGCGGTGTAAATATCCACCACGCGGCAATCAGCGCACATTTGCAGACGATTGATTGCGCCACCGGCAAACATGGAATGCGAAGTCAATTTGGCGAGCATGCCATCGACCATTTGCTTGGTACCAAAGGGCTTGGCGCACTTGATGCAATGGAAGGGCTGGGCTTCATTGAGCACATGGGGCTTTTTTGCCGCATCAGTGAGAAGCAAGCGCGGCAAGAGCGTAATCGCGTCTTCTGGGCAAGTATTGGCGCACAGGCCGCATTGCACACAATTTTTCTCGATAAAACGGAGCTGCGGGGTCTCGGGATTGTCCGCCAGCGCTTTGGAGGGGCATGCGCCCACGCAGGCCAGACAGAGCGTGCATTTCCCGGTATCCACCTGAAGAGTGCCAAAGGGCGAGGGTTTCGAGAGGGGTATCTCGGAGAGGCCCGCCCCGCCTTGCTTTTGCAAGTGTTCGATTGCAAACTCAAGCGTGGTGCGCTTCTCCAGCGAGGCGTTGAAGGTGGCACGCTCTTTGACTGACTTCGGTGCAGGCGCTTGCACAAGTGCTTGCAAGCCTGCATTGAGGGCGATGGCGTCGGCAGCGGGGAGCACCTGCAAGGCTGTGCCACCGGTGAAGCCCAGTGCGCTCGTAATAGCGTTGCCCACAGCCATTTGCCCGCGCAGGGCTTCGACATATTGCGGCGCTTCGTCGCCGGTTGCGAGTACGACCACTTGCGCGGCCCCGTAAGCGAGTGCTGCCAGCCACAAATCCAAGCCGGTGCTGGCGACGTGATGCACTTCGAGCGGGATCATGCGCGCGGGCATGCCCGCGCTGTGTTTGCGGGCTGCCTGTCGCCCCAAATCACCAATCATGCTGCGCCCGGCGGCATCGTGGAGCAGGATGCAGGCATCTTTGCCGCCCGCCTTGCCATAGGTGGCGAGCGCGGTTTTGAGACGTAACCCTAAGTCTTTGGCGTTCGGGTACTGGTAGGTCATCGCGCCCGAAGGGCACACCGTGGCGCAAGCGCCGCAGCCCATGCAAAGGTGCGGCTCGACTTTTACATGCTCGCCCGCGTGCGAGATCGCCTTGGTGGAACAAATGTCGATACAGGCGTTGCAGCCCTGCTTTTCGCTGCGGCTGTGGGCGCACAGGCTGCTTTTGTAGTTGAAGAATTTGGGTTTCTCGAATTCACCCACCATGGTTGCGGCTTGGGCCGCAGCAATCGCCTGTTTGAGCGCATCGTGCCCGGCGTGCAGGTAGCCTTGCGGTGGCTGGTGCATGGCGAACGCGGGTGTGGCAGAGAAGTCGAGCACGAGGTCGAATTCTTCTTCGTTTCGACTGTCGCTGCGCGCAAAGTTGATTGCCTGAATCTCGCCACAGGCGCGCACGCAGGCGCGGTGGCCCTTGCACTTGTCCAAGTCGATCTGGTAGCCGAAATCAATCGCGCCTTCCGGGCAGGCCTCGATGCACTTGTTGCAGCGCGTGCAGGCTTCCAGGTCGATGGGATTTTCTTGGCCCCACGTAGCTTTAAAGCCCCCCAACCAGCCAGTAAGTGAATGCAGCTTGCCAGAGACGACTGAAAACTCGCGGGTTGGCGGCAATTCGCCACCGGCCATGCCTTCGGTGACCAACACCGTCACCGCAAGCTGCCCTTTGAGCTTTTCGGCCCATTGCAGTGCGTCTTTGCCGCGCCCCAAAATCAGCGTGCGGCCCTGTGATTGGTAGCTGACTGTAGCCACGGGGTCCGGCTCGGGCAGCGCCGCCAGTGCCAGCAGAGCGGCAATTTTCGGCGTAGCCGATTTGGCTTCAGAAGACCAGCCGCCAGTTTCGCGGATGTTGATAAAACGCAAAGGTGCGACCGACTTGGCGCTCAAGGCCAATTCGCTGAATAGTGGTGCTTCTTGTGTGCACGCGATGGCCAAATCGTCCACACCTTGCAGGCGCCCATCGAGCGCGCTCACGTCACGGCGGCACAACTCGGTGCGCAGGTTGATGGTTTGGTTGAGCGCGGCGCTTAAGGCTTTGCCATCAAGCGGCATCGAGCCGTTGCAGGTACAAACTTCAAATTGACAAGACACGGTGGCAGACACACAAGGCAGACGGAGAAGCCCTGCATTATGCGGGAACAGCGGCGGCTACCCGACCTAGTAGGGCTCCGGCGCTTTCGTTAGGCCGGGGTACTCGACCAGCGAGTTGCAGTAATTGCAGGCTCACCCGCCGATCTACCCGATGCTGCTTGCAGCCGTTAAGGAAAAATTGGGCACGTAGCGCGCTCCGCTATCGACTGCTTCAGGAGTTACCTCGAAAGCCGCGCCCAGCTTCGTTCTTCGGGCATTATCCTGCTAAAAACTGCGGCCTTTAAGGTCAATCAAAGTTGGATTAGTCGTGTCGAAACTGCGCAATTTCTCTAGCGCGAGCACCGTCACCCCGCCGTACTCCACGCGCAACAGCCCCGCGCTTTCGAGCACTTGCAAGGCTTGGTTGGCGCGCTGCCTTGAGACCCCAGCGAGATAGCCGATTTCCTCTTGCGAGATCGAGAGCTTCATGCCGTTGTTGGGGTAGAGCATCGGGTTAAAAAGCCCGGCCACGGCGCGAGCAACGCGCGCGTCGGGCCCGAGCAGTTGGTCGTGCTCAACCCGTGCGATGAATTGCCCCAAGCGTTCGTTCAGCTGCATCAACAAAAAACGGTTGAACGGCAGGCTGGTGTCGAGCAGCCAGTTGAACGTGCTGCGTGGCAGGTAAGCAATGCGACTCGCGCGCAGGGCCGACGCATCGTAAGGGCGCAAACCGGATTTGAGCAGTGAGCCTTCGCCAAACCAGCCGCCCGGCGGCACGCCGGCGAAGGTGATGGTTTTGCCTTGTCGCGAGACCGAGGTGATCTTGACCAATCCATCAAGCACGCCGATCCATGCTTCCACCGGCTCGCCTTTGCGGCACACCGCGTCGCCCGCCGCAATCTTCCGCAGGGTCGCATCTTCAGCCACCCGCGCAAGCTGAGCGGGTGTGATGAGACGGCCCCATACGGTGGCGCGCAAGGCTTCGACATCGACAACGCCGCGTGCCTTCACGGTGCGCTCGCCCTGCCAGTCAATCCCAGGGCGGCGCGGATGCGCGCTTCCGCCAGGCGTGCCAGCTCACGGCGCTTCATGCTGCCGTCAAACGCCAGTGGCGGCAGAAAATGAAGCTCAAGCACAAACGGCCCGCCGCGCAAGGTCTGCCACATCGAGTCAATCAAATTTTGTTCCCCAACATAAGAGGGCGCGCGCGTGAGCTGCCCTTGGGCATCGAGGTAGCGCAAGGTGAAGGGCCGCACGGCAAGCGCCGGAACCTCGGCAACCAAGTTGTCACGCAGTACCGCATCAAACAAGTTGGCATGAAAGGGCAGCAACTCGTCGCCGTAGCTGGTGGTGCCCTCGGGGAACACTGAAATGCAGTCGCCGTCGCGCAACGCGTCAGCCACTAAACTGTTGATGCGGGCCACATCGCGGCGGCGATGGCGTTCGACATAGATCGCGCGGCTGGCATTGGTCATCGGGCCGATCAGTGGCCATGCACCGATCTCGCTTTTCGCCACAAAGCGCGCCGGGCACACCACATGCAAGGCATGAATGTCGAGCCACGAGATATGATTGCCCACCACCATGGTGCTGCGCCACCAATCGGGTCGGTCGTTTTCCAGACCCAGCTGCCGCAATTCGCCGCCACTCAAGGTCACCAGCCGACTGGCCCACGCCGCTACCCGTGCTTCACGCTGCGCCTGGCTAAGCTTCGGAAAGGTGAGACGAATCGTGAAATAGCCTTTAACCACGTGCAGCAAGACCCGCCACAAGCGCAGTGCTGCGAGCGGCGCGCTGACCGACGCGCGGTTCGCAGCGGTGCTCATACTGCGAACGTGACCTCGCCATCAACAATGGTGTGACGCGCCCGGCCCTTGACTTCAAGGCCCAAAAAGGGCGTGTTATGCCCCAGGCTGCGCAATGCGCCGGCATCAACTTTCCACCACGCATCGGCATCGAATACCACCAAGTCGGCCTTGGCACCGACGGCAAGCTGACCCATGCCCATGCCCAGCACGTGGGCGGGGCCGGTGGAAATGCGCGCCCACGCTTGCGCGAGCGGTAGCTTGTGCTCCTCCGCCCACTTGAGCGTCAAGGGCAGCATCAATTCGAGTGCGGTGACACCAGGCTCGGCTTCGCTGAAGGGCAGCTGCTTCTCGTCTTCATCGACCGGCGCATGGTCGGAGCAAATCGCATCAATCGTGCCATCAACCAAACCGGCGCGCAAGGCCGCTTTGTCGGCACTGCCGCGAAACGGCGGCACGACGCGGGCGCGCGCGTCGAAGTAGCCAATATCCATGTCGGTCATGTGCAGATGATGCACGGCGACATCGCAAGTCACCTTAATGCCGTCCGCCTTGGCAGCGCGCAGCAGGGCCACGCTTTGGGCGGTGGAAATGCGCGCCACATGCAGCTTGACCCCGGTGGCGCGCGCCACGCTGAGCGCGCGTTGCAGCGCAATCACTTCAGCCAGCGGCGGCACGGCGGGCAGCCCCAGGCGGGCAGCGATTTCGCCTTCATGCGCGACACCATCTTTGGTCAGGTGATGGTCTTCGCAGCGCAGCACCACGGTGTAGCCGAAGGTGGCGGCATATTGCATCGCGCGGTACAGCACCTGAGTGTCTTCCACCTGTCGGTCGGCTTGCGAAAACGCCACGCAACCGGCATCGGTAAGTACCGCCATTTCGGTGATTTCATGACCTTTCAGCCCCACGGTCAGCGCGCCCATCGGCAGCACGCGCGGCCCGCGCGAGGCTTTGGCGCGCTGGCGCAACATGTTGACCAGGCCTGGTTCGTCGAGCACCGGGTCGGTGTCAGGTGGGCAGACCAGCGTGGTCACGCCACCGGCCGCTGCTGCCGCCATTTCGGTTTCAAGCGTGGCTTTGTATTCAAAGCCTGGTTCGCGCAGGCGCGCGCACAAATCCACAATGCCTGGTGCTACCGTCAAGCCCTTGGCTTGAATCGTGTGGGCGGCGATAAAACCGTCAGGTTTGACCCCGATGCCAACGATGCGCGTATCAGCGATATAGATGTCTTGCACGCGCTCGGTGCCGTGTTGCGGGTCGAGCACGCGCCCACCGAGTATGGCAATGCTGGGGTGGCTCAAGGTCACACTCATGCGGCACCTCCAGCATCGGCGCTGGCCAGAATCGCCATCACCGCCATGCGTACGGCAATGCCGAAAGTGACCTGCGGCAAGATTACTGCCTGCTTGCCGTCGGCGACCGAAGATTCAATTTCTACACCGCGATTCATCGGGCCTGGGTGCATCACAATCGCATCGGGTTTGGCACGCGCCAGCTTCTCAGGGGTCAGGCCGTAGTTCTTGTAAAACTCTTGGGCCGAAGGCAGTAGCGCGCCTTTCATGCGCTCGTTTTGCAGGCGCAGCATGATGACCACATCGACATCCCGCAGGCCCTCTTCCATCGTGTAGCAAACCTTGACTCCCATGTCTTCAATGTGGGCTGGCAGCAAGGTGCGCGGCCCGACCACCCGCACTTCAGGCACGCCCAGGGTAGTGAGTGCGTGGATGTCGGAGCGCGCCACTCGTGAATGCAAAATGTCGCCGACAATCGCCACCCGCAGCTGCGTGAAGTCTTTCTTGAAATGCCGAATCGTGTACATGTCGAGCAGGCCCTGCGTGGGGTGCGCGTGGCGACCGTCACCGGCGTTGACCACGTGTACATGCGGCGCGACATGCTGGGCGATCAGGTAGGGCGCGCCGCTGGAGGCATGACGCACGACAAACATATCGGCCTGCATCGCTTCCAGATTGGCCACCGTGTCGAGCAGCGATTCACCCTTGCTGGCTGAAGAGGCGTTGATGTTCAAATTAATCACATCGGCCGAGAGCCGCTTGGCCGCGATCTCGAAGGTAGTGCGGGTGCGCGTGGAGTTCTCGAAAAACAGGTTGAATACTGATTTGCCGCGCAGCAGCGGCACTTTTTTCACTTCACGCTCACCTACCGAGACGAAGGAATCGGCAGTGTCGAGAATGCGCGTCAGGATGGCTTTGGGCAGGCCCTCAATCGAAAGCAGGTGGGTCAGTTCGCCTTTGGCGTTCAGCTGGGGGTGGTTCATCAGTTGCGCGCTTTAGTTCCGCTGCCGTTGCGCTTGTCGACCAAGGTGAACGACAACAAGCCCGCAGCATCACGAACCAGATTAAGCGATTGGTAGGGCGGCAGCGGCACAGTCGCACCGACATACCGCGCGGCTACCGGCAGTTCGCGCCCGCCCCGGTCGATCAAGCACACCAGGTCGATGCGCTCGGGGCGGCCGTAGTCAAACAATTCGTTCATCGCAGCACGCACGGTGCGCCCGGTGTAGAGCACGTCATCGACCAGGAGCACGCGCTTGTCGGAAAGATCGACCGGAATGATCGAGCGTTTGACGTTGGGGCTAAGGCCGATGCGGTCAAAGTCATCGCGGTAAAAGCTGATGTCGAGCATGCCCAGCGGGATTTTGATGCCTAAGGCCGGGTGCAGCTTTTCTGCGATCCATGCGCCGCCGGTGTGAATGCCGATCATTACTGTATTGTCGGAAATCTGCGGCTGCAACTGCAGCACGAGTTGCGCGATCAGCGCTTCAGCCGGATCAATGCTTGGAGGGAGTGTGGTGCTCATCTAAATATTGCTGGAGGATGATCTGGGCGGCGCTGGCATCAAGGTCTTGGCTGTCTGCCACTACCGCTGACGAGTAGCGTTCATCAACCAATTTTAAGGGAAGGTGAAATTGCGCTTTCAAGCGGCGGGCGAACTTTTCAGCGCGCGCTGTCATCGCATGGGCTGTGCCGTCGGGGTGGAGCGGCCGCCCGACCACCAGGCAACTGGGCTGCCATTCTTTGACCAGCGTTGCGATCTTGAAGAGCCGCGCCTGGCTTGCCTCTTCATGAATCGTCAGAAGCGCTTGGGCAGTCTTGGTCAGGGTATTGCCAACTGCCACACCGGTGCGCTTGGCACCAAAATCGAAGGCCAGCAGCGTGTCAGGCACGCCCGGCAACTCCCGAGAGCGTGGCCCAGTTGGCACCGATCAAGCCCATCGCCGCATCCAGCCGCTCTTCAATCGGCAATGAGAAGATGATGCCAGGTGTAGCTTCTACCGTGAGCCAGGAGTTTTGCGCGATCTCAGATTCGAGTTGCCCCGCCGACCAACCCGCATAGCCCAAGGTGAGCAGCATGTCGTGCGGGCCTTTGCCCTCAGCCAGCGCTTTGAGAATGTCTTTCGAGGTGGTCAAGCCAATCTCAGAGGTGATCTTGAGGGTCGAATTCCAGTCGCCAATCGGGCGATGCAACACGAAGCCGCGATCTTGCTGCACCGGGCCGCCGAAATGAATCCGCCGCTCGCCCAGCGAACTGGCTTTGCCGGCTTCACCATCGGTGCCCTCTTCGTGCAGAGGAATTTCGATTTGCTCCATCAGCTTGGCCATTTTCAGATCAAGCTGGCGATTGACCACCAAACCGAGTGCGCCTTGGTCGTTGTGCTCGCAAATATAGGTGAGCGTTTTGCCGAACACGCCATCGCCCATCGCCGGCATGGCGATCAGAAAGTGACCGGTGAAATTGGGGGTATCGGTGAGAGCGGACATAGGCCTATTTTAGTTCTCGCCGCTGGTCGATACAAGCTGCCAGTTCAGCAATCTGGCTTGCCGTAGCGTTCCGTGCAAACGCGCCGCAGTTCATCGCGCTGCGCCTGCAAGCGCGCTTCGACTTGGCGCTCCTGATCTTCTTGCTTGAACTTGGCCTCTCGATCAGCGCGTAGTTCATCGACAAAGCGGTCTTTCGCTTGCGAACGCTCCGCGGCTGTTAAGCCAGTCTGCTCGCGCCTGACCTCTTGCTGCATACGGCCTGTCTGCGCTTGGAAAGCTGCGTTAGCGGTGTTCTGAAATGCCGCCTCCTGCTCGGCGGAGCGGTTCTGACGCGCCTCGCGGGCCTTGTCAGCGGCAATTTTTTCGGCGGCATCCTCTGCGTCGCGTTTTTTGAGTGCTTGCTCGGCCGCCCAAGTTTTTTCGTCCACACCAGGCGGTACGCCCAAGGTCGCGCGCCGCTCAGCTTCGATCGTACGCATCGTGTTGGAGTGCTTTTGCGCACTCATCTTGGCGTACATCAGGTAAGGAACAGTGATGCCAATCAAGATCACGATGCCTGCGATGATCAAATTGCGCAGGCTTTTTGCGCGGTCGTCCGCCGTTTCAGAATCAGGGTCAATCCGGTCCATGGTGTTTTCAGTTTTTAAGAAATGCTCGAAGAAGACCGCCTAGCTTACTTCTTCAGCCGTTTAATTAATGAAGAAGTGTCAAACCGCTTGCCGCCTAAGCGCTGCACGTCGCCGTAGAACTGATCGACCAGTGCGGTGACTGGCAAGGGTGCGCCATTGCTCTTCGCTTCGTCCAGGCACAGCCCCAAATCCTTGCGCATCCAATCGACCGCGAAGCCGAAATTGAACTGGTCGTCCACCATGGTTTTGCCGCGATTGTCCATCTGCCAGCTTTGCGCGGCACCTTTGCCGATCACATCGAGCACCAGCTTCATGTCCAACCCTGCGGTCATGCCAAAGTTGATGCCTTCAGACAAACCCTGCACCAAGCCGGCGATGCAGATTTGATTGACCATTTTGGCCAACTGCCCAGCCCCGGAAGGACCCACCAAAGTCACGGCCTTGGCCATCGCCATCGCCGCCGGTTTGATGTCGTCAAATACCGCCAAATCGCCGCCGCACATCACCGTGAGCATGCCATTTTCAGCGCCTGCCTGGCCACCGGAAACCGGTGCATCGATAAAGTGGAGCCCCGCAGCTTTGGCTACTGAATACAGCTCGCGCGCCACTTGAGCCGAAGCGGTGGTGTGGTCGACGAAAGTTGCTCCAGCGCGCATTCCGGCTAAAGCGCCGTTGTCGCCCAGTACCACCGAGCGCAAGTCGTCGTCATTGCCAACGCAGCAAAACACAATGTCTGCGCCGGCTGCAGCGGCTTTTGGGGTGGCGACGGATTTTCCGCCATGCTGCTTGACCCACTGCTCCGCTTTTGCGGCAGAGCGGTTGTAGACGGTCACGGAATGACCGGCAGCGTTGAGGTGCCCAGCCATCGGGTAGCCCATCACGCCCAGGCCCAAAAAGGCCACGTTGCGGGAAGGGGTGGGGTCGTAGGTTTTTGCCATCGGAGATCAGGGATTGGGGATTGGAGAAGGCTGGAGTATAGCGATGCATCTGCACGTGTGGCGCGAACGTAGAGGAAAGGATTGCCGGAGATTGCCATGAAACCTGTCACCCGATTGCTGCGCTTATCGCTCGCTGCGGCGTTTTTGCTTGCCGCCAACCAGCTTGCGGCCCAGCCCGCAGCTCAGCCCACATGCAGTGCGGTCAGCCCGGTGCATACAGTGGCGTTGGTTGAGTTGTACACCTCGGAAGGTTGCAGCAGCTGCCCGCCAGCGGATCGATGGCTCTCCGGCATGGCGAGTGCGCCTGCCAATGCCAATCGGCTGATTGGCCTGGGTTTGCATGTGGACTATTGGGATTACATCGGCTGGAAAGACGAGTTTGCCAGCGCCGCGTTTACCCAGCGCCAGCGCGACTGGTCGCAGGCGCATCGCTCGCGCTTCGTGTATACGCCGCAAATCGTACTGTCAGGCACTGACTATCGTGGCTGGGGCGAGACGCGTTTTGAGGCGGATCTCCGACGGATCAACGGCCAAACCGCCCGCGCCGCGCTCAATCTCACGGCGATGCCCACCAAAAACGCGCTTGCCGTGGCCGCCACCGCCAAAATTGCTGACCCCGCCCATCGGCGCGATGCCCAGGTTTACTTCGCGCTCACACAAGACAAGGTCAGCACGGTGGTCAAGCGTGGCGAAAACAAGGGCGTGACCCTGAAACACGACCATGTGGTACGCGACTGGCACGGCCCGTTTGCCGTGTTGCCCGACGGCACGGTCGCCTTCGAAAAGCGCCTTGCGATCCCCAAAAACGCGCCTTTGGCCGACTTGCGCTTGGTCATGTTTGCGCAGCGCGGGGGCGAAATTTTGCAGGCGGTGAGCCTGCCGCTGGCGCAATCAGGCTGTAGTTGAAGGGCGACTCAGAGGTTCGCTATTCGCCGGTTTGCAGCAACAGCCCCAGCCGTCGCGCAGCGCGGAAGGCGGCGAGAAAAATCAGCGAGGCCACCACGAGATAAAACACATTGAGCCCCGTGGCGGCCCAAAAGTGGCCCCAGTGAAACGCCCCGCCCGTGCCCACGGCGCGCATGCCCTCAAACACGTGGGCGGTTGGCAGAGCCCACGCCACTGGCTGCAGCCAACCTGGTAGTACCGCAATGGGGTAGTAGATACCAGCTAACGGCGCAATCGCAAACACGAAGCCCCAGGCAAAATTTTCAGCTGCCAAGCCGTAACGCAACACCAAGGCCGAGGCAACAATGCCGAACGACCAACCCAAAATCAGCAATTGCACGAAAAAAGCCAGCAGCCCCAACCCCAGCGAAAAAATTGAATAGTCATGCAGCCAGATCGCCAACAGTGCTGCCACGCCAACGCCAAACAGCGTGCGCGCCGTGCTCATCACCACCATTGCCGCCACCAACTCCCATGCCCTTAGCGGCGAGACGAATAAATGCCCCAGATTACGCGAGTACATTTCTTCGAGAAAGGTGAGCGCCACGCCGATTTGCGCACGGAACAGCACGTCCCACAGCAGCACGCCGGCGATCAGCAAGCCCGCAGTTTGCAACATCGGCGAACCGGCTAGGGGTCCAGCGGCAGCGCCGCTCCCCGCACCGCCGCCCGCCAGATACTTGGCCAGAAAGCCCCACATAATCATCTGCATGGTGGGCCAGTAGGTGAGCTCGCCAATCCGAATCCACGATTTGCGCAGCAAGTACCAATGGCGCAGGCAGAGCGCGCTAATTCTGCCGAAGGATGCCTGAAGATCAGCCCCCATCAAGCATCTCCAGCCATTGCTGAGATGGATTCGTTGCGGCTGATGGCTAGAAAAACGGCTTCCATGTCGGCGCGGCCATGGCGGGCAATCAAATCATCTGGGCTGCCACGATCGACAATTTCGCCTGCCTTCATCATCAGCACCGTGTCGGCCATCCGCTCCACCTCGGCCATGTTGTGCGAGGCGAGCAGAAAGGTGGCGTGGGTGCGCACTTGATAAGCACTGAGCGCCGTGCGAACCTGATCGGCGGCATCGGGGTCCAGCGAGGCGGTTGGCTCATCGAGCAGCAGCACCTGCGGCTCGTTGAGCAGCGCTTTGGCGACCGAGACGCGGGTGCGCTGCCCGGCGGAGAGCGCGCCATAAGGTCGCGGCATCAGCGCGCCTAAGTCGAATTCGCGCACCACCTGGGCAACGCGCTCGCGCGGGTCGCGCACGCCGTACAGCCGTGCAAAAACGGTCAAGTTTTCCGCCACCGTGAGGCGCTTGGGTAAGTCAACATAGGGCGATGTCAGATTCACGCGCGCAAGGGCAGTGTGGCGCGCAGTTGCCATGTCGCAACCCAGCACTTCGATGAACCCAGAGGTCGGCTGCAACACCCCCAGCAGCATCGAAATAGTCGTCGTTTTCCCCGCGCCATTACCGCCGAGAAGCGCGACTGTCTTGCCTCTTGGGGCAGTAAAGCTGATGCCGCGCACGGCTTCCACTGCCCTCGGGCCGGTGCCAAAACGCTTGACGAGATTGACGACGGAAATGGTGGGGGTGGACAACGTGTCATTCCTTTTCTAAATCATTACGAGATTAGGCGCACCGACGACGACAGTGCGAGTAGCACGGCTAGGAAGGGGCAACGACATATCGTAATGATTTAGAAATGGAATCAGAACGCTTCAGTGGTGAAAAAGACCGCAGTGCCGCCGCATCCAAAAAACGAGGCAAGGCATTGGTGACATCAGGCATCAATCCGCGCCCAACAAATCCCCCAACTCCCGCCCGCGTGCGGAAGCGGCCTTGACCGCGCGCGCAATCGCGGCGCGTACCTGATCTGCTTCCATCGACTCCAGCGCGGCTTGCGTGGTGCCGCCTTTGGAGGTGACGTTGGCGCGCAGGGTGGCGAGCGCCTCGGGGGACTGGCGGGCCAGTTCCGCCGCGCCCGCGCAGGTATGCACCGCGAGCTGCCGCGCGGCGGTTTCGCTTAGGCCTAAGTCGATGCCAGCGGCGATCATTCCTTCGAGAAAGTAGAAAAAATAGGCCGGGCCACTGCCTGAAACGGCGGTCACCGGGTCGATCAAAGCCTCGTCTTCCACCCAGATCGCCGCACCCACGGCTTCAAGAATTTTCTGCGCTTGTGCATGGTCTGCTGGTGTGGCTAGCTGGTTGGCGCACAAGCCGGCAATGCCTTTGCCTACTAGGGCGGGTGTGTTGGGCATGGCGCGCACGATGCGGGCTTGATTGGCTATGCCGCCCAGCCAGCGCGCAATGTCGGGCATGCGCGTGCCTGCGGCGATGCTGATGATGAGCGGCTGCACCAGGCGCGATGCCAGTTGCGGTGCGAGCGCCATGCAAACTTCGCGCATCACCTGTGGCTTGACGGCCAAAACCAGGGTCTCGCAGCTGCCTGCCAATGCGGTGCCATCGGCCGCGCAGCGCACGCCGAAGGTGGCGGTAAGTTTGAGGCGTGCCGTTTCGTTTGGCTCAGCGACGCTAATCTGCGCGGCAGCAAAGCCCTGCTTGAGCAGGCCGCCAATCAAGGCCTGCGCCATATTGCCGCCGCCAATAAATCCGATCTGTCGTGTGCCGCTCACGTTCTGCCTCCAAAAATTGCGGTGCCAACCCGCACCATGGTGCTGCCGCAGGCGATGGCGGTTTCCAAATCGGCGCTCATGCCCATCGACAGGGTATCGACAGAAAAGCCTTGACTGACAAGGCTCTTCAAGCATTCTTCGACTGTACCAAAGCGTGCCCGCAGCAGTGCTGAATCGTCGGTAGGCTCGGGGATAGCCATCAAGCCGCGCAATTGAAGGCGTGGCAAGGCCGCGATGCCGCGCGCCAATTCAGCGACTTCTTGCGGGGCGACACCACTCTTGCTTGCCTCACCGCTCACATTGACCTGAATCAGCACTTGCAGCGCGGGTAGATGCGCCGGGCGCTGCACGGCAAGCCGTTCGGCAATCTTCAGGCGCTCAACGCTGTGGACCCACGAAAAAGTCTCCGCGACTGGCTTGGTTTTGTTGCTTTGCAGCGGCCCGATGAAGTGCCATTCCAAGCCGAAGGCTGCCAACTCGGTGGCTTTGGCGACCCCTTCTTGCACATAGTTTTCGCCAAAAGCATGCTGACCTGCGGCATGCGCCGCACGTACCGCCGCAGCAGGGAAAGTCTTGGAGACGGCCAGCAGGCGGACTTCTTCAGGCGGCCTGCCACATGCACGGGCGGCGGCGGCAGTCCGCTCCAGCACGGCTCGCAGAGCGGTTGCAACTTTGATCTCGTGCGCTACTTGCTGCTTTGCTTCCACCGGGAACATAATCCGCTAAACTCGAAACTCAATTATCTCGCAAGCCCGCTATTTAACGTCTTAACGACCGGTAGTTACGAGGGAGAAGATTCAAATGGATATTTCTGAACTGTTGGCATTCGTCGTCAAGAACAAAGCCTCTGATTTGCATTTGTCTTCCGGGCTGCCACCGATGATCCGCGTGCATGGCGACGTGCGCCGCATCAACTTGCCCGCGATGGATCATTCCGAGGTACACGGAATGATCTACGACATCATGAACGATTCGCAGCGCAAGCACTATGAAGAGAATCTCGAGTGCGACTTCTCGTTTGCGATCCCGAATCTGGCGCGCTTTCGCGTCAATGCCTTCGTGCAAAACCGGGGTGCCGCCGCCGTGATGCGGACGATCCCATCGAAGATTTTGTCGCTCGAAGAGTTGAACGCGCCCAAGGGCTTCGCCGAAATTGCCAATCAGCCGCGCGGCATTGTGCTGGTGACCGGGCCTACCGGCTCGGGCAAATCCACTACTCTGGCTGGCATGGTCAATGAGGTGAACGAACACGAATACGGCCATATTCTCACGGTCGAAGACCCGATTGAGTTTGTGCATGAGTCGAAGAAATGCCTGATTAACCAGCGCGAAGTCGGGCCGCACACACTCTCGTTCAACAACGCCCTGCGCTCTGCGCTGCGCGAAGACCCGGACGTGATTCTGGTAGGCGAGTTGCGCGATTTGGAAACGATTCGCTTGGCGCTCACCGCAGCCGAGACTGGTCACTTGGTGTTTGGCACGCTGCACACCTCGTCGGCTGCCAAGACGATTGACCGGATTGTGGACGTGTTTCCGGCGGCCGAAAAAGACATGGTGCGCGCGATGTTGTCCGAATCACTGCGCGCGGTGATTTCGCAAACCCTGCTCAAAACCAAAGACGGTACCGGCCGGGTGGCAGCGCACGAAGTCATGATCGGCACGCCCGCCATCCGTAACTTGATTCGCGAAAACAAGATCGCGCAAATGTATTCAGCGATCCAGACCGGTCAGCAATTTGGCATGCAAACGCTTGATCAAAACCTGCAAGAGTTGGTACGCAAGAATATTGTGTCTCCTGCTGAAGCGCGCAACAAAGCGCAGAATAAGGATATGTTCGCGGGCTAAGCCAAGCGTAAGGTGTGAGGGGCAGGTTCGCTGAACTTCCCCCTTGCACATACCGCTCGAACCGCGATCAACCTTACTCCTAACCCCCCCCTGACTCCTCACGGTAAAAAATGGAACGCGAACAAGCCACTAAATTCATGTACGACTTGCTGCGCTTGATGCTCAGCAAGAACGGCTCGGACTTGTTCATCACGGCAGGCTTTCCGCCGGCGTTCAAGATCGACGGCAAGATGACTCCGGTGTCAAACCAGGCGCTCACCCCGCAACACACCGCAGATTTGGCACGCTCGGTGATGAACGACAAGCAGTCGGCGGAGTTTGAAGCCACCAAGGAGTGCAACTTTGCAATTTCGCCCGCCAACATCGGGCGCTTTCGCTGTAATGCTTTCGTGCAGCAGGGCCACACCGGCCTGGTGTTGCGGACCATCACAACGTCGATTCCAACCATCGAGCAATTGGGCGTTCCGCCGGTACTCAAAGACATCGCGATGACCAAGCGCGGCCTGGTGATCGTGGTGGGGGCCACCGGCTCGGGCAAGTCAACCACGCTGGCGGCGATGATCGGCTATCGCAATGCCAATAGCCACGGCCACATCATTACGATTGAAGACCCGGTTGAGTATGTGCATCCGCACGTGAACTGCATGATTACGCAGCGCGAAGTCGGGGTCGATACCGACAGCTGGGAAGCAGCGCTCAAGAACACGCTGCGGCAAGCGCCCGACGTGATTTTGATGGGCGAAATCCGTGATCGTGAGACCATGGAACACGCGGTGGCGTTCGCCGAAACCGGCCACTTGGCGATGGCAACCCTGCATGCCAATAGCTCAAACCAAGCGCTTGACCGGATTATCAATTTCTTCCCTGAAGAACGTCGTGCGCAATTGCTGATGGACTTGTCGCTCAACCTGAAGGCCTTGGTTTCGCAGCGCCTGATTCCGAAAAAAGGCATCAAAGGTCGCGCTGCCGCAATCGAGATTCTGCTCAACTCCCCGTTGATTGCAGACCTGATTTTCAAGGGCGACGTGCATGAGATCAAAGAGATCATGAAGAAGTCGCGCGAGCTCGGTATGCAAACCTTCGATCAAGCCTTGTTCGACCTGCACGAAAAAGACGTGATCGCCTACGAAGATGCACTGCGTAATGCCGATTCAGTCAATGATTTGCGGCTGATGATCAAGCTGCACAGCAAAGAAGCCAAGTCGAGGGACGTGACTCAGGGCTTGGACCATCTCACGATGGTTTGACCTGGCTTAGCTCGGGCTTCTTGCCCGGCTAGGCTGGCTGAATTTGTGGCTGGTGATCCACATGCCGTGACGCACGCCGTGACCGCACGATGGGGTCTTGCACTGATTGCCGCGATTCAGTCTGAGAGTCCGCAAACTCTCCTTTTGTCTGACTTCGTGCCCAACACGGTCAGAAATTTCCCCGTCCGTCGTGGCGCGTGCCAAGCCGCGTTCTATGCGTGCGCCCTAATCGAACGGCACTTCCTCAAGCCATTGAACTTGGCATTTTTGTAATCGATGGCTATAATTTAGCAATTGATAAATATTGCTGATGCAGGTCGAACCCGCCAAGGACGCGAACCAAGACGCGGACCAAGATGCGGACAGGAAACTGAATAGAAATGAAATCGAGCATCGGCGACGGTGACATTGATCCCTTGGACTTGCGCCGGGCGTTTGGCCGTTTTGGCACAGGTGTGACCGTAATCACCACCAGCACGGCCCAAGGTACGCGGGTGGGTGTGACCGCCAACTCGTTTAACACCGTGTCGCTCGACCCGCCGATTGTGCTGTGGAGCTTGGCTGGCAAATCACCGAGCTTGGAGGTCTTTCGCGCGGCCGGGCACTTTGTCGTAAATGTGTTGACGCTGGATCAAATTGAACTGTCGCGCAAATTCTCTCGCCCGTCGGACGACAAGTTTGCGGGTGTCGTGTTTACAGACGGACTTCAAGGCGCGCCGATACTCGCTGATTGTGCCGCCACCATTGAGTGTGCCGTGATGAATGAACATATCGTCGGCGACCACGTGCTCTTCATTGGCCGGGTAGTGCGCTATGCGCATGTCAATGCCGCCCCGCTCTTGTTTTTCAACGGCAAATACATCCAGGGTGTTGACCTGGATGGGTCTTCATCGGCTCCACCGAGCTTGCAACCCGCTTCTCCATCATCGCCCGCGCTAATGGCGAGAGTTGCCTAATCTTCCATTTACCCCAAGGAAAACCATGAAACTCGGAACCTTCATGATGCCTTTGCATCCCCCAGGCCGCGACATCGCCGAAACCTTGGCCGAAGACCGCGAAGCGGTGCTGTTGGCCGACAAGCTGGGTTATTGCGAGGCCTTCGTCGGCGAGCACGTGACCGACGCGGCTGAAACGGTCACCTCCTCCATGATGTTTTTGGCAAGCTTGGCGCATGAAACAAAAAACATTGTGCTCGGGACCGGCACCATCAATCTGCCCAACAGCCACCCCGCCAACGTGGCTGCGCAGGCCGCCATGTTGGACCATATGCTCAAGGGCCGCTTCATCATGGGCATCAGCCCCGGCGGGTTGATGTCGGATGCAGAAGTATTCGGTAGTTTTGAGAAAAATCGCAATGAGATGTTCGTCGAGGCGATCAACACGGTGCTGAAAATCTGGGAGTCCGAGCCGCCCTATAACATCGAAGGCAAGTACTGGAAGGTGTCGGTTGCCAAAACCATGATCCCCGAGATTGGTCAAGGCTACATCATGAAGCCGTTTCAAAAACCACACCCCTTGATTGTGGGTACTGCGGTTGCGCCATTTTCCCAGGGCGTGACCGAGATGGCCAAGCGCGGTTGGCAGCCGATCTCGGCCAACTTCTTGATGCCGGAGTGGGTGAAAAGCCATTGGCCAAAATATGCGGAAGGTCGCCAGGCGGTTGGTGCAGTCGCCTCGCCGAGCGAGTGGCGCATCGCCAAGAGCATCTTTGTGGCTGATGACGAAGCCACCGCCAAACGCTATGCGCATGGCACCGATGGCCCCTACCATTTTTACTTCAAGCAACTCGTGCGCAAGCTGGTCGGCGCAGGCAAGCGCGGCAACCTCTTCAAAACCGACCCGGCGATGCCTGATGCCGCCATCACGCCAGAGTACGTGACTGAGCGCTTGGTGCTGGCCGGAACGGTGGACTCGGTTGTCGCCCAGCTACTGGCATTTCGCCAGCAAGTTGGCGACTTTGGCACTTTGTTGTACGCCTGCCATGACTGGATGGACCCGACGTTGGCCAAGCGCTCTATGCAGCTGATGGCCGAGCAAGTGCTCCCGCGGGTGAATGCGGCGATTGGCGAGTAGGCTGGTATTAAACATAGCGACTTAAATAACGCCGCATAATCGTTTCAGAACTGAATTTGGTTTGAGCCACCGCGCAAAGCATTCTTGAACCGCAACGAGCACTGCGTTTAGCGTCTGGACATGCCGATTGTGAGTCGCCATACGGCGGGTGAGCTTCCACACCCGCTCGATAGGCGCCAGTTGCGGGCTGTAAGGCGGCAGAAATACCAGTGTCAACACCTTGCGGTATCGGTGCAGAAATGGTTTGAGAAGGTTTGCATG